>CAZLJK010000084.1:0-11778 GCA_964559825.1 uncultured Sulfuricella sp.
CCAAGCCCTGCAATTCCTGCTCGAAACCCTGTTCGGCCTGTTCGTGCTGGCCGTGCTGCTGCGCTTCTACCTGCAATGGGCACGCGCACCATTTCGCAACCCGGTTTCTCAGTTCATCGCCGCGCTCACCGACTTTGCGGTGAAGCCGCTGCGCCGGATCATTCCCGGTCTGCTCGGTCTGGATCTGGCCTCGCTGGTGCTGGCCTGGCTGGTGGAATACGTCATGCTGCTCGCCATCTCTTGGCTGGGCGGCCTGTTCCTGTTGCAGGCCGGGCCGTCCGTTTTTCTTGCCATCGCCTTCCTGGCCGTGGTCAAGCTGCTGAAAATCAGCATCTATATCCTGCTCGGCGCGGTCTTCATCCAGGCCATCCTGTCCTGGACCAACCCGCATACGCCCTTGGCGCCGGTGCTTAGCCGGCTTACCGATCCGTTCCTCCTGCCGTTGCGCAGGGTGGTCCCGCTTTTGGCCAATGTCGATCTTTCTCCGCTGGTGCTGTTCATCATCTGCGAGCTGGTGCTGATGGTGCCTTTGGCTTGGCTGGAAAGCCTCGCCATGCAACTCGCCTAAGTGCGCCGCTGACATGGCGGACTGGTACCAGATCAGGGAAGACCGCCTCACCCTCACCGTTCACGTGCAGCCCGGCGCCAAGCGCACCGAAGTGATCGGCCTGCACGGCGACGCCCTGAAAATCCGGGTCGCTGCGGCCGCCGTGGAAGGGCAGGCCAACACCAGGCTGCTGGATTTTTTGCACAAGGCATTCAAGGTTCCGTCCAGCCGGATCAGCCTGAAGCACGGCGAACATGCACGCCGCAAAGTGGTGGAAATCCAGGGTTCGCTTCTTGCGCCGGAAGCCTTGCTGCCCGAAACGGACGCGGCATGACCGACACTGCGCTGCCGCACGACGATTTGACCATGGCGCTGGAAGCCTGCCTGACCTTGCCGGATACGTCCGAGCTGCTCGACCCGCAGTTGTTGCTGCGCGCCCATGAACTGCTGGAAACCCTGAAAACCGCAGCGCCGGATGCCGCCGCTTTGGCACAAATCACCCTGATTACGGAAGCCGGCAGTGCAGCCGTGCAGCGCCGGCATGGCAAACTGCTTCACGAACAAGATACCTTGACCCGTTTGATCGGCCAGAACCGCGAGGTTGCGGATCGCCTGGAGCAAAGTCTGCAAGCCGATCAGTACCAGAGCCAGGAGGCCTGGAAAAGCTTCAACATCGCACGCAAACTCATTGCGCGACAGGGCGGCATACTCCTCAGCCATCTCGATAGCGAACGTATCGAACACCTGGTGGCGAAAAACCTGAAGGGAATTCTGAAAAGCCCGACCACCGGCGCCCTTACCCAGGCGATGCAAACCCTGATCGGCGAGGCATCCACCCTGCTGGAAGATTTCGAGCGCTTGAATCGCCAAATCATGAACGTCGTCAATGCGGTATATGACCGGTTCAATCAACTTCCCGGCTTCAAGCTTGCCCCGCCCCAACTTTCCAGCATGGAAAATTACCGCCACAACCTGGAACAACTCGGCGCAAGGACTGCGGAATTCTGCCGCCGCCCGATCAATCTGATGACAGATAAGGCCAGCCTGGCCAAGAAATTCGGAATGGAAGTCGTGGGTCCGTTACGCAATCTGTTCACGCAGCTGAAAGCAGAAACCGACTGGAGGCTGCGGGAGTTGCCGGTCCCTGTCCAGGAGCAGATCCAGACGCAAAAAATCGCACTGGAAAAACGCGAGGAAGACCTCCGCATGATCCATGGCCAGATCGCCATCCTGGAAGCACGGAAAGAAGAAACGGAAGCGGCTTGCGCCAGACTGCAGCAGCAGGAAGCGGCAATAGCGCGGATGTCGGCGCTCATGCAAACCCTTTAGGGGAAAGTGGAAATCACTTTCCTGGCGAAGCAAGGAAGATAACTCGCCACCGGGTTGTCCCGGCAATCAAACGTGCGCGAAGCGCACGAACCCCACTCACTAATAAGACTTCATCGAGCTCCGCTTGCCCGGTTTCTTCTTCTGCGTGATCACCCCCTTCACCACCTCCAGCCCCGGCACTTCGTCGGTGGGGTACAGGTCGTTGAGCGGCTTCAGGTACCAGCGGTCGTCGTGTTGCACCAGCTGACGGAAGATGTATTCATCCTTGTGCCAGGCGACAACGTAGGAACCGTCGTGCGCCAGGCCTTCCGGTTCGATGATGATGATTTCGCCTTCCTCGAATTCGGGCAGCATGCTGTCGCCCAGCACCATCAGCGCGTAGGGTTCGGCGCTGGAGCAGGCGCTGGCTTCATCGGCGATTTCCGGCCCTTCGTTGAGGGGGATGATGGGGATGATTTTTTTCTGTGCCATGGGTGTCATAGGTTCTCGATAAATTTCCGGCCGCGCTGGATCGCGGCCCTGACCTGTGCCGGCGCGGTGCCGCCGATGTGGTTGCGGCTGTTGAGCGAGCCTTCCAGGGTGAGCACGGCGAAGACGTCGTCTGCGATCAGAGGTGAGAATTCGAGCAGCTGGTTCAGGGAAAGTTCGCTCAAGTCGCAGCGCTGGCCTTCCGCGTGGCGCACGGCGAGGGCGACGACTTCGTGGGCGTCGCGGAACGGCAGTCCTTTTTTCACCAGGTAGTCGGCCAGGTCGGTGGCGGTGGCGTAGCCCTGGAATGCGGCCTGGCGCATGGCTTCCTTGTTCACCGTGATGCCGCCCATCATATCGGCGTAGATGCGCAGCGTGGCGGTGAGGGTGTCCACGGTGTCGAACAGCGGTTCCTTGTCTTCCTGGTTGTCCTTGTTGTAGGCCAGCGGCTGGCCTTTCATCAGCGTGAGCAGCGCGACCAGATGGCCGTTGACGCGCCCGGTCTTGCCGCGCACCAGTTCCGGCACGTCGGGGTTCTTCTTCTGCGGCATGATGGAGGAGCCGGTGCAGAAGCGGTCGGCGATGTCGATGAAGCCGACGCGCGGGCTCATCCACAGGATCAGCTCTTCCGACAGGCGCGACAGGTGGGTCATGATCAGCGCGGCGCAGGCGGCGAATTCGATGGCGAAGTCGCGGTCGGAAACGGCGTCGAGCGAGTTCTCGCAGACCCCGTCGAAGCCCAGCTCGCGCGCCACCTTTTCGCGGTCAATCGGGAAACTGGTGCCGGCCAGCGCGGCCGCGCCGAGCGGCAGACGGTTGACGCGCGTGCGGCAGTCGCGCATTCTCTCGGCATCGCGCTTCAACATTTCGAAATAGGCCATGAGGTGATGGCCGAACGTCACCGGCTGGGCGACCTGCAAATGCGTGAAGCCGGGCATCACGGTGTCGGCATGCTGTTCCGCCAGATCGAGCAGGGCCGTTTGCAGGCCCTGGATCAGGATTAACAGTTCGTCGATGGAGGCGCGCAACCACAGGCGAACGTCGGTGGCGACCTGGTCGTTGCGCGAGCGGGCGGTGTGCAGCCGCTTGCCGGCTTCGCCGACCAGGGCGGTGAGGCGTTTTTCGATATTCAGGTGGACGTCTTCCAGGTCGAGCAGCCATTCGAACTGGCCGGCACGGATTTCGTCCAGGATCTGCGCCAGGCCCGTGCGGATAGACGCCAGGTCATCCGCGGCGATGATACCGCAGGACTCGAGCATGGCGGCGTGGGCGAGCGAGCCCTGGATGTCGAATTCTGCCAGGCGCTGGTCGAATTCCACCGAAGCGGTATAGCGCTTGACGAGTTCCGCTACCGGCTCGCTGAATCTGCCCGACCAGGCCTTGCCCGTCGCCGAGGGTTTTTGTTGCATATCGTTGTCGCCTTGACCAAAATTCGAAAATGACAAGTATAAAGCAAAATCCGCCTGCTCCCACAGGGGCAGCAACACCCCCCTCCGGCATGGCCGGGGTGGCGCTGCCGAACTTCTGCAATCTCGGCATCATGCTGCGCATCCTGTTTATCGTGGATGGCATGTGCGTGGTCGCGGCGCTGCTGAAGGCGCCCACCTACGACGGAATGTGGCAGGAGCTGATGCAGCTTTCCGCGCTGGTGCAGCCGGTACTGCTGCTGTCCCTGCTTGCCCTGTGTCTGGGGCGCGGCGTCCTGGCGCGCCTGCCTTACCGTTTCGGCGTGGCCGCGGTGCTGTTGCTGGAACTGGCGCTGACGACGCTCGTGCATGGTTTCGGACGGCGTCTGTTCGATGCCGATCTGGGCGCGCTCGAACGCCACTGGCTGTTTGCCGTGCTGGTCAGCGGCGCATTGCTGGGCTACTTTCACCTGCGCAGCCGGGCCTTCTCGCCAGCAATCAGCGAGGCCAGGCTGCAGGCGTTGCAGGCGCGGATTCGCCCGCATTTCCTGTTCAACAGCATCAACGCCGTGCTCAGCCTGATCCGCTCCGACCCGAAACAGGCCGAGCGGGCATTGGAGGACATGGCCGACCTGTTTCGTGTGCTGATGGCCGACAACCGGCAGTTGGCGCCGCTGGAAAAGGAAGTGGCGCTGTGCCGCCAGTACCTGGAGCTGGAGCATCTGCGCCTGGGGGAGCGGCTGAAAGTGTCCTGGCACGTGGAGAAAATGCCGGGCGATGCGCTGATCCCGCCGCTGCTGCTGCAGCCCTTGATGGAAAATGCGGTTTATCACGGCATCGAGCCCTGCATCGAACCGGGTGAAATCGTGATCAACATTTACCGCGCCCGCAACCAGGTGCATCTGGTGCTGGTCAATCCCTATCGCCGGGAGGGTGGCCACCATGCCGGCAACAAAATGGCGCTGGCTAACATCCGCGAGCGCCTGGCGCTGCATTTCGACGCGGAAGCTACGCTGATGACGAAAGTGAACGACAGCAGCTACCAGGTCCACATCGTCGTGCCCTATGTGAGCGAAAAAAATGCCTGAAGCCCTGCGCGTGTTGATCGTGGATGACGAAGCGCCGGCCCGCAGCCGGCTCAGGGAGCTGCTGCAGGATTGCGCCGCCAGCCAGCCGCTGGAACTGGTGGGGGAGGCGGCTAACGGGAATGAGGCGTTGGAATTTCTGGCACAGAACGCGGCGGACGTGGTGCTGCTCGACATCCGCATGCCGGGCATGGACGGCATCGAGGCGGCGCAGCACATGCAGCGCCTGCCCCGGCCGCCCGCGGTCATTTTCGTCACCGCTTACGATAGTCATGCGATCCAGGCTTTCGAGGTCAACGCGATCGACTACCTGCTTAAGCCGGCGCGTGCCGAGCGCCTGCTGGCGGCGCTCCTCAAGGCGAAGGCGCTGGTGGCCGGGAGTGTGGAGGCGTTGCGTGGCCTGGCGTCGCAGGGCAGGGTGAATTTGAGCGTATACGAGCGCGGACGGATTGTTCTGGTGCCGGTGGAAAAGATCGTCTACCTGCGTGCCGAGCTGAAGTATGTTACGGTCAGGACGGCGGAACGCGAGTATCTGGTGGAGGAGTCCTTGAGCCACCTGGAGCAGGAGTTCGCCCCGCGTTTCGCGCGCATCCACCGCAACTGCCTGGTGGCACGGGCTTATGTCGAGGGCTTCGAGCGCCAGGCGCAGGATGACTCCGGCGAAGCCCAGTCCGGCTGGGTGGTGGTGCTGAACGGGATTGTTGAGAGGCTGCCGATCAGCCGGCGGCAGCAGCACATCGTCAAGGAATTCGGGCGGAGCTGACTATTTCCCCGCGCGCACCTTGGCGAGGGCCTGATCGATGCGCTGGTCGAGAAAGCCACCATAGTAATCCGGCGTGGAGAGACCGATCAGCGGTTCGGTCAGTTCGCGGCCCTGCGCATCGAACAGCTTGATGGTGGGGGTCAGCTTGATCCCGTTTTCTCGGGAAAAACGGGCGTGGGTGGTGGCTTTGCCGGAAAAGAGGCGGAGCGGGGCGGAGCTGCCGACGTCGACCATGCGCATGATTACCTTGGTGTCGTATTCTGCGTTGCGCCGCATCGGCAGCAGGAACTCCTGCAGCAACTGGGTGCAGAAGGCGCAATTGTGTCGGCTGAACATCACCAGAATCGGCACGTTTTTTGTTCTGGCGACCGTCGCGTCGAGCGTGAAGTCGCGCGCCAGCGGGATTTCGACCTTGTCCTGTGCTTGCGCACCGATGGCGGTGAACCATGCTAAAATAATCGCCAACAGGCCGTTGGCCAGCTTAACTTTCATTATGTAATCTTTGCCTTGGGATATTCGTTGAAAACTCACTCGGACAAAACAGACGCTGGTATTACGCAGGTCACCATTGCAACGCGCGAAAGTGCGCTGGCGATGTGGCAAGCTCACCATATCAGGCAGCAGCTGCAGGCATTATATCCACAAATCGAGATAAAAATCCTCGGTATGACCACTACCGGCGACCAGATTCTCGACAAGACCCTGTCGAAGATCGGCGGCAAGGGCTTGTTCGTCAAGGAGCTGGAGCAGGCGATGCAGGAGGGGCGCGCCGACATCGCGGTGCACTCGTTGAAGGACGTGCCGATGGTGATGCCGGAGGGGTTCGTTCTCGCCGCCATCGGCGAGCGCGAGGACCCGCGCGACGCTTTCGTTTCCAACCGGTTCAAAAAGCTGGAAGAGTTGCCTCCGGGCAGCGTGGTCGGTACTTCCAGTCTGCGCCGCCAGTGCCAGATCCAGGCGCGGTTTCCCTTATTAAAAATCGAGTCGCTGCGCGGCAACGTGCAAACCCGTTTGCGCAAGCTGGATGAAGGTCAGTACGCCGCAATCATCCTCGCCGCAGCTGGGCTGAAGCGCCTTGGCCTGGGCGAGCGCATCACTTCGCTGTTGCCCACCGAGCAGAGCCTGCCCGCGGTAGGGCAGGGTGCAATCGGCATCGAGTGCCGGGCCGGGCGCGAAGATTTGATGGCTCGGCTGGCACCGCTCAATCACCCAGACACCGCTGCCTGCGTCACGGCGGAGCGGGCGATGAGCCGCGCCTTGGCGGGAAGCTGCCAGGTGCCGCTGGGCGGCTTTGCCGAAATTGCCGACGGCGTGCTTCGGTTGCGCGGCTTCGTGTCCAGCGTCGATGGCGTGCGCGTGGTGCGCGCCGAAGTGTCGGGACAGCCCGGCGAGGCGGAAAAGATCGGTACGGAACTGGCCCAGCGTCTGATCGGGATGGGCGCGGACAAGATACTGGCGGAGCTCGAACAGTTGGGGTGAGCCTGAAAAAGCAATTTAACCGCAGAGGACGCGGAGGACGCAGAGGAAAAACGAGTCATTACCAAGTTATTCTGAGTCACTCAATTTGGCGAGCTCATTTTTTATCAAGCAGTTGAATTCCTCAGCGTCCTCCGCGCCCTCTGCGGTGAAACGCAGTTTTTTTGGATAAAAAAGAAATGATGCCACTCAAGGGAGTCGGCGTGGTGGTGACCCGGCCGGCGCATCAGGCGGAACGCCTGGCCGAGCTGATCGAGCGCGCCGGCGGCAGGGCGATCCGGTTTCCCACCCTGGAGATTTTCGACGCGCAGGACATGACTCCCCTGTCCGGAGCGATCGACCGGCTGGAACAGTTCGATCTGGCGATTTTCATCAGCCCCAACGCCGTCAACCGGGTGATGAACCATGTCCGCGCGAAGCGAACCTGGCCGCCGGATTTGCGTTGTGCGGCGGTCGGCAAGGGCAGCGCGAAGGCGCTGGAGCGTTTCGGCTGCGATGCGGTCATCGTGCCGCAAGGCCGTTTCGACAGCGAGGCGCTGCTGGCATTGCCCGAGCTGCAGGATATGGCGGGCAAGCGGGTGGTGATTTTTCGCGGGGAAGGCGGGCGCGAACTGCTGGGCGACGAGTTGGTCCGGCGCGGTGTCGAGCTGACCATGGTCGAGTGCTACCGGCGCGGCAAGCCCGTCGGCGGGGATGTCGGCCTGCTGCTCAAGCAGTGGGTGCGCGGTGAAATAGACGCTATCATCGTGACCAGCGGCGAGAGCATGCGCAACCTGTTTGATCTGGTGGGAAAACTTGGGCAACAATGGCTGAAAAAGACGCCGGTGTTCGTGTTTCATGAGAATATTGCCGAGGTGGCGCGCGAGTTGGGGGTCGAGCAGGTTTATGTCACCCCTGCGGGCGATGAAGGCTTGCTGAGCGGTTTGATCGAGTGGCGAAAAAGTAGAGAGCGGGCATGAGCGAGAATACACAGGACAGGCAAGAGGAAGTGCCGGTGCCGGCAGAAATCAGGCCGGCAGCGGCGAAGGCATCCCGTTTCAATCTCGGGCTGGCGGTGGCAGTCGTGGCGTTGATCCTGATCGGCTGGCAGTGGCTGGACAGCCGACAGCACGGCAATGCCCTCGAGCAGAACCTGGGTCGCCGCCTGGCCGAATTCGACGGCCGCAACAAGGAAAGCCAGATCATCGCGGCACGGGCGCAGGAGGAATCCCGCCAGGCGATGGTCAAGCTCGGCATGCTGGAGCAGAAGCTGGCTGAGTCGCAGAACCAGCAGGTGGCGCTGGAATCCCTTTACCAGGAGCTGTCGCGCAATCGCGACGAGTGGGTGCTGGCCGAGATCGAGCAGATTCTGCTGATCGCCAGCCAGCAACTCCAGCTCGCCGGCAATCCCAAGGCCGCACTGATCGCGCTGCAAACTGCCGACAGCCGCTTGCAGCGGCTCGACAAGCCGCAGTTCATCAGCCTGCGCAAGGCGATCGTCGCGGATATCGAGCGCCTCCAGGCGCTGCCGGCGATCGACGTGGTCGGCTACAGCCTGCGCCTCGACAGCCTGGCTAACATGGTGGACGACTTGCCGCTGGTGATCGGCAGCGAGCTGCCTGCCGACCGGGTGGAGAAGAAGGCGCGCGGCGATGAGACGCCTATGGCCAGGCTGGGCCGGGAAGTCTGGCAGGACATGAGACAGCTGGTTCGCATCCAGAACATGGAAAACCCGGACGCGCCGCTGCTTTCTCCGCCGCAAGCCTATTTCCTGCGGGAAAACCTGAGGCTGCGGTTCTTGTCGGCGCGCATCGCCCTGTTGCGGCACGACGAGGTCACCTACAAAGCCGACCTGAAAGCCGCCGATGCCTGGCTGCGCCGTTATTTCGACGCCAAGGCCAAGCCCACCCAGACCGCGCTCGGCGTCCTCAAGCAGCTTGCCGGCGGCACGCTAAGCATCGAGATGCCGGATATTTCCGCCAGCCTGAATGCGGTGCGAAACTATAAACTGGTGCGCGAAAGGTCGGGAGTCAAGTGAAGACGCTGTTCTGGATACTGGCTATCCTGGCTGCGGCGGTGGCGCTGATGCTGGCCGCCAAGCACAATGCCGGCTACGTGCTGCTGGTTTATTCCCCATACCGGATCGAGCTGTCCCTCAATTTATTCGTGACTCTGCTGCTGGCAGTTTTTGCCACCGGCTATGGGGCGGTGCGCCTGGCAGTGCATACCTTGAACCTGCCCGCCTATGTGCGCAACTTCCGCCTGGAGCGGCGGCGCGACAAGGCGCGCGAGGCGATGGATGACGCGCTGCTGGCTTTCTACGAAGGTCGCTACGCCAAGGCCGAGAAGTTTGCCGCCAGCGCGCTGGAATCGCAGGAAGCGCCGCTGGCCAACGCACTGTTGGCCGCACGCGCCGCCCACGAACTGAAGGCTTACGACCGCCGCGACAATTATCTGGCGCAAGCCGAGGGAATTGGGCGGGAGCGGCCGGAGCCACGGCTGATGACCCAGGCCGAGCTGTTGCTCGATCAGCGCGATTTCCCGCAGGCGCTGCATTGCCTGAAGGAATTGCAGGCCACCACGCGCAAAAACCTCGCGGCATTGCGGCTGGAATTGAAGGCGCAGACGCAGGCGAAAAACTGGGATCAGGTATTGGTGCTGGTCGCCCAGCTGGAAAGACGTGACGCAATTGACCCGATCCAGGCCGCACAGCAGAAAATCAGCGCGCACCAGGCAAATTTGAAACGCAAGCAGCAGGATTTGGCGAGCCTGCGCGAATACTGGCAGAAAATTCCCGCTGCCGACAAGACCAACAGCAAGATCGCACGGGCCGCGGCGCAAGGTTTTCTGGCCTTCCGCGAGTGCCAGACTGCGATGGCGATCCTGACCGAAAGCCTGGAAAGCCAGTGGGACAGCGACGTGGTCAGGTTGTACGGCGAATGCCTGGGCAAGGACACGCTGAAGCAGATCGAACGCGCCGAAAACTGGCTGAAGCAGCATCCCCAGGATGCCGCGCTGCTGCAGACGCTGGGCCGGCTATGCGCAAAGCAGGAGCTGTGGGGCAAGGCGCAGAGCTATCTGGAGGCCAGCCTGAGCATTGAACCCAACACCGGGACGCACCTGGAGCTGGCGCATTTGCTGGAGAAAATCGGGCGTGCCGACGAAGCCGGCAAGCATTACCGCGAAAGCATGGCTTTGCTGCAACAGCCCGACTGACCCCTGTTTTTTTACCGCCGATGCGCCATTCGCGCGCTTGGGGTTATCCGACCGCCTCTTCCAGCGCCATCTCCAGTTCCAGCCAGCTTTCTTCCAGTTCCGCCACCTTGACTTCCAGGCTTTCGCGCCGGGCATCCAGATGGCTGATTTTTCCGCCGTCGCTATCGGCATAGGTGGCCGGGTCCGCCAGCTGGCGATTGATTTCGGAGAGCGCCGCCTGGACGGTTGCCAGCTCGGCTTCGAGCTTGGCCTGCTTCGACAGCAGCGCCTTCCTTTTTGGCCTGGGTGCGGCTTCCGGGCGGGGTTTTTCCGGCGCTGCCGCCGTCTCGCGCGGGCGGCGGGTTTCGATCCAGCTTTTGTAGTCCTCCAGATCGCCATCGAACAGCTTGGCCTCGCCGTCGGCAACCAGCCACAATTCGTCGGCCACGGCGCGGATCAGGCTGCGGTCGTGGGAGACCAGCACTACCGCGCCGGTGTATTCCTCCAGCGCCAGGGTGAGGGCGTCGCGCATGTCCAGGTCGAGATGGTTAGTGGGCTCGTCGAGCAGCAGCAGGTGGGGTTTTTGCCAAGCCAGCAGGGCCAGCGCCAGGCGGCTTTTTTCGCCGCCGGAAAAGCTGGCGACCGGACGATCCTCGCCGTCGCCGGCCAAGCCGAAGCGGCCGAGGAAGGTGCGCAGCGCTAGGGTCGTTTCCTTGGGCGCCAGCCGTTCCATGTGCTGCAGCGGCGTGGCCGCGCTGTCCAGGTTTTCCAGTTGATGCTGGGCGAAGTAGCCGATGCGGATGTCCGGGGTGATTTCCAGTTCCCCCGAGGTAGGCTTGAGTTCGCCCACCAGCAGCTTGATCAGGGTGGATTTGCCGGCGCCGTTCGGCCCCAGCAAGGCGATGCGCGCGCCGGCACGCAGCGCCAGATCGACGTTCTGGAACAGCGTTTTGTCGCCATAGGCGAAGCTCATGCCTGCCGCGCGCAGCAGCAGATCGGGGCCGCGCTCCGGCGCCTCGATTTCCAGCTCGAAATGGCCGTCGGTGACATGGGCCGGGGCGATGCGCGTCAGCCTCTCCAGCGCCTTGACGCGGCTTTGCGCCTGCTTGGCCTTGGTGGCCTTGGCGCGGAAGCGGCGAACGAAATCCTCGAGGTGGGCGATTTTCGCCTGCTGCGTCTGGAACGCCTGGTTCTGCTGGGCGATTTTTTCGGCGCGGGCGCGCTCGAAGTCGTCGTAGTCGCCGGCATAGCCGTCGATGACGCAGTCGTGGACGTGGGCGATGCGGTTGACGGTGGCGTTGAGAAATTCCCGATCGTGCGAGACCAGCAGGATGCTGCCGGGATAGCGCGCCAGATACTGTTCGAGCCAGAGAATGGCCTCGAGGTCGAGATGGTTAGTGGGCTCGTCGAGCAGCAGCAGATCGGCGCGGTGCATCAGCGCGCGGGCGAGGTTGAGTCGCATGCGCCAGCCGCCGGAGAAGCTCGTCACCGGGCGTTCCAGGGCATCGTTGGCGAAGCCCAGTCCGTTCA
>CAZLJK010000085.1:0-11371 GCA_964559825.1 uncultured Sulfuricella sp.
CATCGACATCAAGGGCATTCCGCTGGGGGGTGGCCAGGTGCAGATCATCGCCGGCCCGTGCTCGGTGGAAACGCCTGAGCAGATGGCAGCGGCGGCGAAGGAAGTCCATGCCGCAGGGTGCCGCCTGATGCGCGGCGGCGCCTTCAAGCCGCGCACCAGCCCCTACGCGTTCCAGGGTCATGGCGTGGAAGGCCTGGCGATGTTTCGCACCGCCGCCGAAAAATATAACCTGCCCATCGTCACCGAGCTGATGGATGTGCGTCAGCTCGATGCCTTCATGGAATACGATGTCGATGTGATCCAGATCGGCACGCGCAGCATGCAGAATTTCGATCTGCTCAAGGAAGTCGGGCGGGTCAACAAGCCGGTGATCCTCAAGCGCGGCATGTCGGCAACCATTTCCGAATGGTTGATGGCGGCGGAATACATTGCCGCGGGCGGCAATCACAACATCATTTTCTGCGAGCGTGGCATCCGCACCTTCGAAACCTACTATCGCAACGTGCTGGACGTGACCGCGATCCCGGTGCTGAAAAAAGAAACTCACCTGCCGGTGATCGTCGACCCCTCTCACGCGGGCGGCAAGGCGTGGATGGTGCCCGCGCTGTCGCGCGCGGCCATTGCTGCCGGCGCCGACGGCCTGCTGGTGGAAATGCACCCCAGTCCCTGCGAAGCCTGGTGCGATGCGGATCAGGCGCTGAATCCGCAGGAGCTGAAAGACCTGATGGTCAGCCTGGGCGCGATTGCCGGGGCGATCGGGCGGACGATTTAAAGCGATAACCGCAAAGGCGCGAAGGCGCAAAGGTGATTCCAAAATGTTGAGCGATTTTTCTTTGCGAACTCTTTGCGCCTTCGCGCCTTTGCGTTTCAAGTGATGTTGATCGACAAACTTGCCATTTTCGGCGTCGGCTTGATCGGCGGTTCCTTCGCGCTGGCCCTGCGCGAGGCCGGAGCGGTGCGGGAAATCGTCGGCGTCGGACGTACTGCGGGAAATCTGGAGGAGGCGCTGCGTCTTGGGGTGATCGACCGGATTGCGGCCGATGCGGCCAGCGCGGTGCAGGATGCGGATTTGGTGATGCTGGCTGTCCCGGTCGGGCAGTTGGCGGCGGTGATGGCGTCGATTGCGCCGCATCTGTCGGCACAGGCCGTGATCACCGATGTCGGCAGTACCAAATGCGATGTGGTGGCGCTGGCGAGCCAGCATCTGCCGGGTCACCTGGCGCGCTTCGTGCCGGCCCACCCGATTGCCGGTGCTGAAAGAAGCGGGGCGGCTGCTGCCAGCTCCGAGCTGTACCGGGGCCGCAACGTGGTGGTCACGCCGATGCCCGAAATCGACCCATCGGCAGTGCGCACGGTGCGCGCTCTGTGGGAAACGTGCGGGGCGACGGTCAGGGAAATGACGCCGCAGGCTCACGATGAGGTCTTTGCCGCGGTTTCTCATTTGCCGCACCTGCTGGCTTTTGCCTTGGTCGAGGACATTGCCTCGCGCAGCAACAGCAAAGAATTGTTCAGCTATGCCGCCAGCGGTTTTCGTGATTTCACCCGGATTGCCGGCAGCTCGCCGGAGATGTGGCGCGACATTTGCCTCGCCAATCGCTCGGCGCTGCTCAAGGAGCTCGAGGTCTACCAGGCGCAGCTGGCTCGTTTGCACTCCATGCTGGAAAAGGGTGACGGGACGGCGATGGAACAGGTTTTCAGCCATGCCAGTGCGGCACGTAATAAATGGATGGCCGAAAAAAATAATAATTGAACCGCAGAGGACGCGGAGGACGCAGAGGAAAGGCTTTAAGCCTTGAGCAACCTCCTTCTTCTACTGGAGTTCAGGTTAGCTAAGGGTGTTCTTGCCGTTCCTCTGCGTCCTCCGCGTCCTCTGCGGTAAATTGAATTTCTACTTAAAATCTTAACTCATGGACTATCTCGATCTCGCCCCCGTTCCTCGCGTCAGCGGCACCGTTCTGCTTCCCGGCTCGAAAAGCATTTCCAATCGCACCCTGCTGCTGGCTGCGCTGGCCGAGGGCGTCACCGAGGTCAAGGCCCTGCTTGCCTCCGATGACACCCAGCACATGCTGGCTGCGCTGAAGCAGCTGGGCGTCAACTGGGCACAGCACGGCGATAGTCGGGATTACCGGGTGGAGGGTGTGGGCGGGGAGTTTCCGGTAAAGCTGGCCGACCTGTTCCTGGGCAATGCGGGCACTGCCTTCCGTCCGCTTACCGCGGCTCTCGCACTGTCTCACGGCGAATACCGATTGAGCGGCGTGCCGCGCATGCACGAGCGGCCGATCGGCGACCTGGTCGATGCCCTGCGCCAGCTCGGCGCGGATATCGTCTACCTGGGTGCCGAAGGCTACCCGCCGCTTTTTGTCAGGCCGTGGGTATCCCCTCACCCCGGCCCTCTCCCTGCACCCGCAAGGAGTGTCCCCGCCGAGAGCGGCAGCAAAGCTGCTCGCTCTGGCGAGACGGGAGAGGGGGACGATGTGCCGCTTCGCGGTGTTGTCAAAATACGCGGCAATGTGTCCAGCCAGTTCCTCACGGCGCTGCTGATGGCTGCCCCGCTGGCGCGGCAGGATGTGACCATCGAGGTGGTCGGCGAGCTGATCTCCAAACCCTATATCGAGATCACCCTGAACCTGATGAGCCGATTCGGCGTCGAGGTCGAGCGACTAGGCTGGCAAGCGTTCACCCTCCGTGCCGGACAGACGTATCGCAGCCCCGGTGTGATCCATGTCGAGGGGGATGCTTCTTCAGCCTCTTATTTCCTTGCTGCCGGCGCCATCGGCCAGGGACCGGTGCGGGTCGAGGGTGTGGGCAAAGCCAGCATCCAGGGCGACGTGCGCTTTGCCGAGGCGCTGGCGCAAATGGGCGCCGAAGTGACGATGGGCGAAAACTGGATCGAGGCGCGCGCACCCCAAAGCGGGAAACTCAAGGCACTCGACCTCGACTGCAACCATATTCCCGATGCCGCGATGACGCTGGCGGTGGCGGCCCTGTTCGCCGACGGCACAACCACCCTGCGCAACATCGCCAGCTGGCGGGTCAAGGAAACCGACCGCATCGCCGCGATGGCGACCGAGTTGCGCAAGGTCGGCGCAAAGGTGGAAGAGGGCGCGGACTACATCAAAGTCACCCCGCCCATGGCCTCTCGCCTCGTGCCTCTCGCCTCGATCGACACCTATGACGATCACCGCATGGCGATGTGCTTTTCCCTGGTGGCACTGGGTGGCGTGCCGGTGCGCATCAACGATCCGAAGTGCGTCGCCAAGACTTTTCCCGATTATTTCAACGTTCTCGCGGGTATTGCAAAAAATCATGACTGAAACTTCTATTCCGGTTATCGCCATCGATGGCCCCTCCGCATCCGGCAAGGGTACGGTAGCGCAACTCGTCGCCCAGGCGCTGGGTTTCCACTATCTCGATAGCGGCGCATTGTACCGGTTGCTGGCCTTGGCAGCGGGGCGGCACGGCGTGTCGTTCGACGACGAGGAAGGGTTGGCGAGCTTGGCGGAAAAGCTGGATATTCGCTTCGAGGGCAGCGCGGTGTGGCTGGATGGCGAGCGGGTGGGGGAAGCGATTCGCACCGAGGAATGCGGCAACGGTGCCTCGCGTATTGCCGCTTATCCCCGTGTGCGTGCGGCGCTGCTAGACCTGCAGCGCGCCTTCCACAAGGCGCCGGGGCTGGTCGCGGATGGCCGCGACATGGGGTCGGTGGTATTCCCGGGCGCGATGCTCAAAATATTCCTGACCGCCAGCGCCGAGGTGCGTGCCGATCGCCGGTATAAACAGTTGAAGGGAAAAGGAATGCATGCTAATATCAAACAGATTTTGCATGACATCAGGCAACGTGATGAGCGCGACAGCGCACGGAGCGTTGCCCCATTGCAAAAATGTGCGGATGCCAGTCTGCTGGATACCAGTTCCATGACCATTGTCGAAGCGGTGGATGAGGTGCTGGCGCAGTTCAAGCAGGTTTGCGTCCGATAGGCGCCTCGAGTTCCAGCAATCTTGTCGGTGGAAACATTCTTCGCGATCGCGGCATGTTTCTCTACAGTTTTTCAGGAGCTTCTGGCGGTGGATAACTAACCCCGTTGCTTTTGCCATCCGGGCAACAGCCGGGCTTTTTCAGGTTTTTTAAACAATGACTACTGCTTCCCCTTCTACTTCCCTAGATACCGAAAGTTTTGCCTCCCTGTTCGCAGAGAGCTTGTCCCACCAGGAAATGCGCGCCGGCGAGGTGATTACCGCCGAGGTCGTGCGTGTCGATAACGACAGCGTGGTGGTGAACGCCGGCCTGAAATCCGAAAGCGTTATCGACGCCAACGAGTTCAAGAACGACAAGGGCGAAATCGAAGTAAAACCTGGCGATTTCGTCAAGGTTGCGATCGAAATGCTGGAAGACGGTTACGGTTCGACCAAGCTGTCGCGCGAGAAAGCCAAGCGCGTCGCCGCCTGGCTGGATCTGGAAGCCGCCATGGAAGAGGGTACGCTGGTCAGCGGTATGGTCAATGGCAAGGTCAAGGGCGGCCTGACCGTGATGGTCAATGGTATTCGCGCCTTCCTGCCGGGTTCGCTGGTGGATATTCGTCCGGTCAAGGACACTACCCCCTACGAAAACAAGGAAATGGAATTCAAGGTTATCAAGCTGGACCGCAAGCGCAACAACGTTGTGGTTTCGCGCAAGGCCGTGCTGGAGCAGAGCCTGGGCGCCGAGCGTCAGGCACTGCTGGGCAACCTGAAAGAAGGCATGGTGGTCAAGGGTATCGTCAAGAACATCACCGACTACGGCGCATTCGTGGATCTGGGCGGTGTCGACGGTCTGCTGCACATCACCGACCTGGCCTGGCGCCGCGTCAAGCATCCTTCCGAAGTGCTGGCGGTGGGTGATGAAGTCGAAGCCGTGGTGCTCAAGTTTGACCAGGAGAAGAACCGTGTCTCCCTGGGCGTCAAGCAACTGGGCGACGATCCGTGGGTCAACCTGTCCCGCCGCTACCCGCAAAGCACCCGCATGTTCGGCAAGGTCACCAACCTGACCGACTACGGCGCGTTCGTCGAGATCGAGCAGGGCATCGAAGGTCTGGTGCACGTCTCCGAAATGGACTGGACCAACAAGAACGTGCATCCGGGTAAAGTGGTGCAGCTCGGCGACGAAGTCGAAGTCATGATCCTGGAAATCGACGAAGAGCGCCGCCGCATTTCCCTCGGCATGAAACAGTGCAAATCCAATCCTTGGGATGACTTTGCTGTTACCCATAAGAAGGGTGACAAAGTTTCCGGTCAGATCAAGTCCATCACCGACTTCGGCGTGTTCATCGGCCTGCCCGGCGGCATCGACGGTCTGGTGCACCTGTCCGACCTGTCCTGGAACATGCCTGGCGAAGAAGCCGTGCGCAACTACAAGAAGGGCGACGAAGTTGAAGCCATGGTGTTGGCGATCGACGCCGAGCGCGAGCGCATCTCCCTGGGCATCAAGCAGATGGAAGGCGATCCGTTCACCAATTACGTTTCCGTTAACGACAAGAACAGCATCGTCAAGGGTATCGTCAAATCGGCAGATGCCAAGGGTGCCGTCATCACTCTCGACGGCGAAGTTGAAGGCTACCTGCGCGCTTCCGAAGTGTCTCGCGACCGTGTCGAGGACATTCGCACTCACCTGAAGGAAGGCGACGAAGTCGAAGCCAAGATCATTAATATCGATCGCAAGAACCGCAATATCAACCTGTCCATCAAGGCCAAGGATATGGCGGACGAGGCCGATGTGATGCAGAAGATGTCGGCGAGCGATACCGGTGCTGCCGGCACCACCAACCTTGGGGCGTTGTTGAAGGCCAAGATGGATACGAAGCAAACTGGCCAATAATAACCCAACCTCGGAAGGTCAAAGCTTATGACAAAATCGGAGCTGATTTCGAAGCTGGCAATGCGTTACCCGCAACTGGTAACCAAGGATGCAGAGCTGGCGGTGAAGACGATCCTCGACGCAATGGGGGATAGTTTGTCCCAGGGCGAGCGGATCGAGATCCGGGGATTCGGCAGTTTTAGCCTGAATTACCGGCCCCCCAGAGTCGGGCGCAATCCCAAAACCGGCGGCAAGGTGAGCGTACCTGAAAAGTACGTGCCACACTTCAAGGCCGGCAAGGAATTGCGCGAGCGGGTTGACGCCAATTAAATCGGATTAGTTGGGTTACTGACTAACCGGAAGGTACGGCGGCATAATCGAAAGATCATGCCGCCTTTTTCTTGTTTCTAGATTCAATGATTGAGGAATAATGCGCTACTTGTCCTGGTTGCTTGGCTTCGTTCTGTTCCTGCTGGCCTTGGGTTTTGCGGTGAAGAACAGCGACACCGTTATGGTCAATTATTATCTGGGATACCAGTGGCAGGCACCGATGGTTCTGGTGATCCTGGTGTTTTTCTTCGCGGGGGTTGCGGTTGGCGTAGCAGCCAGCCTGCGCTTTATATTCCGGCAGCGGCGCGAGATTTTTTCTCTTAAACGGGAAATACGGGCCAGGGTGCTGGCAGACAAAAACAATGAGGAATAAGTGATGGCTGCCTTTTGCCTCTTAGCTGTAGCCTATAATCCATAAAGATGGAATTCGAATACTGGTGGCTCCTGACTTTCCCGTTGTTCTTCAGCCTGGGGTGGTTGGCGGCGCGGATCGATATCAAGCACGTCCTGTCGGAGTCGCGGCGCTTGCCCGTCTCCTATTTTCAGGGGCTGAATTTCCTTCTCAACGAGCAGACCGACAAGGCGATCGAGGCTTTCATCGAAATCGCCAAGGCAGATAACGAAACGGTCGAACTCCAATTTGCACTTGGCAGCCTGTTCCGCCGGCGTGGCGAAGTGGAGCGCGCCATCCGCATGCACCAGAGCCTGCTGGAGCGCGGCGACCTGGAAGAGGAAAAGAAACTGACTGCGACGAACGAGTTGGGTCAGGATTACCTGAAAGCGGGCTTGCTGGATCGTGCCGAGCAGGTTTTCAGCGAGCTGCAGCAAACTCGTTATTCCGGCGGGGCGCTGAAATACTTGCTGGAAATCTATGTGCTGGAAAAGGATTGGCTCAAGGCGATCGAAGCGGCACGCCGGTTGGGCGAGATATCCAGCCGCTCCTATCAGATCGAGATTGCCCATTACTATTGTGAGCTGGCCGCCAGCGAGATTGCCCATTCCGACCATGCCGCGGCACGCGAGCATCTGGATGAAGCGCTGCGGGTGAATCGCGACAGCGTGCGCGCCAACATTCTGCATGGCGACATTGAAATCTCCGAAGGGCGGCACGAGGCCGCGATCCAGTGCTGGAAACGGGTCGAGACGCAGAACCCGGCGCACCTCGCGCTGGTGGCGGAGCGCCTGCTGGCGAGCCATCGCACGCTCAATCGGTTTGCCGAAGGCATGGATCTGTTGCGCGGTTACCTGGCTCGCTACGGCTCGCTGGACATGCTGAACGTAATCTTCCAGGCAGTGCTGGAAACCGAGGGGCCGCAGGTCGCCTACCAGCTGGCGCGCGATGAATTGCGGCGCAATCCCAGCATGCGCGGCCTCGACCGGCTGCTGGAGGCGCAGTTGATGGAGGCTCCCGCCGAGCGCAGGCAGGATTTGCAGCTGGTGCACAATCTGATTCATCAGCACTCCGCCGGACTGGCGTTGTATCGCTGCGAGAACTGCGGATTCAGGGCGCGCCAGTATTTCTGGCATTGCCCCGCCTGCGGCAAGTGGGAAACCTATCCGCCGCGCCGCAGCGAGGAAACAGAGGTGCTGGTCAAGGCCAGCATGCAGGATTTAATGTAATCATGAACAATCCAAAAATCATCGTCGCTCTCGATTTCGCCGTGCAGAAGGACGCACTGGTGCTGGTTGACCGGCTCGATCCCCAACTATGCCGGCTCAAGGTCGGCAAGGAAATGTTCACCGCCTGCGGTCCGCTGCTGGTGGAAACGCTTGTTCGGCGCGGATTCGAGGTTTTTCTCGACCTGAAATTCCACGACATTCCCAACACCGTGGCCAGCGCCTGCAAGGCAGCTGCCCAGCTCGGCGTGTGGATGGTCAATGTCCATGCGCTGGGCGGGCGACGCATGATGGAAGCGGCGCGCGCCGCCCTGGATGGTGTGCCCTCGCGGCCCAAGCTGATCGCGGTGACCGTGCTGACCAGCATGGGTCAGGCGGATCTGAATGAATTGGGGATACCCGGCGAGCCGCGCGAAACGGTGCTGCGGCTGGCGAAGCTGGCGCAGGCCAGCGGCCTGGACGGCGTGGTGTGCTCCGCGCAGGAGGCGCAACCGCTGCGGCAGGCACTGGGGACAAATTTTTGCCTGGTGACGCCCGGCATTCGCCCGGCGAACGCCGCGCAGGACGACCAGGTACGCATCGTCACGCCTGCCGAGGCAATCCGCCTCGGCTCGGATTATCTGGTGATCGGCCGGCCCATTACCAAGGCGGCAGATCCCTTGCAGGTTCTGCAGCAAATCAATCTTGAACTTAGTGGAGTGAACCTATGAAAGTTAGCGTGATCGGCACCGGCTATGTCGGCTTGGTGACAGGCACCTGCCTGGCGGAAGTGGGCAACGACGTATTGTGCCTGGATGTGGATGTGAACAAGATCAACATCCTCAAGCAGGGCGGCATCCCGATTTACGAGCCGGGCCTTGAAGACATGGTCAGGCGCAACGTGGCCGCAGGCCGGCTGCGCTTCACCACCGACGTAGCCGAGAGCGCCAGGCACGGCGCGATCCAGTTCATCGCCGTGGGCACGCCGCCGGATGAGGACGGTTCCGCCGACCTGCAGTACGTGGTCGCCGCGGCGCGCGCCATCGGCCAGAACATGCAGGAATACAAGGTGATCGTGGACAAGTCCACGGTGCCGGTGGGAACCGCCGACAAAGTTCGCGCCGCAGTCCAGGAAGAATTGAGCAAGCGCGGTGCCCAGCTCGAATTCAGCATCGCCTCGAATCCGGAATTCCTCAAGGAAGGCGCGGCGGTGGACGATTTCATGCGTCCCGACCGCATTGTACTCGGCGCCGAGGACGCACGTGCCGTGGAGCTGATGCGCTCGCTGTATGCGCCCTTCAACCGCAACCACGACCGCCTGATCGTGATGGACGTCAAATCCGCCGAGCTCACCAAGTACGCCGCCAACGCCATGCTCGCCACCCGCATCTCGTTCATGAACGAGCTGGCATTGCTGGCCGAGAAAATGGGTGCGGACATCGAGAACGTGCGCCACGGCATCGGTTCCGACCCGCGCATCGGCTACCATTTCCTCTATGCCGGCTGCGGCTATGGCGGCTCCTGCTTCCCCAAGGACGTGCAGGCCATGCAGCGCACCGCCAAGGAATACGGCAGCGAACTGCGTATCCTCAATGCCGTGGAAGTGGCTAACGAGCGCCAGAAGGAAGTGCTGCTCGACAAGATCACCGCCAAATTCGGCAACGATCTCAGCGGAAAGAACATCGCCCTGTGGGGCCTCGCCTTCAAGCCCAACACCGACGACATGCGCGATGCCCCCAGCCGCGTGCTGATCAAGGGGCTGTGGGAGCGCGGCGCCACTGTGACTGCGTACGACCCGGTGGCGATGCACGAAGCCACGCGAATTTTCGGCAACGATCCCCGCCTGAAACTGGTGGACACGCAGATGGCGGCGCTGGAAGGCGCGGATGCCCTGGCCATCGTCACCGAGTGGCAAGTGTTCCGCGCGCCGGATTTCGCCGAGCTCAAGGCCAAGCTCAAGAACCCGGTGATCTTCGACGGCCGCAACCTGTACGACCCGAAGGATGTGCGTGCCGCAGAGATCGAGTATTTCGCCATTGGCCGCTTGTAAAAAACGTAATGGGTGATGAGGGATGGGTGATGCAAACCTCCGTCCATCACCCATCACCCATAACTCATTACTAAGCTATGAATTTACCCAACTTTGAAAATGCCCGTGTATTAGTCGTCGGCGACATCATGCTCGACCGTTACTGGTTCGGCGAGGTGAGCCGGATCTCGCCCGAGGCGCCGGTGCCGGTGGTGCATGTCGGTCGCACCGAGGAGCGACCGGGCGGCGCCGCCAACGTGGCGCGCAATGCCGCGGCGCTGGGCGCCAAGGTTTCCCTGCTGTCGGTGGCGGGCAAGGACGAGGCTGGCGACAGCCTGGCCCGCCTGCTGCACAACGAGAGCGTCAACGTGGTGCTGCACCGCGATGAAGGACTCGATACCACCATCAAGCTGCGCGTGATCGGGCGGCAGCAGCAGTTGCTGCGCATCGATTTCGAGACTACGCCGAGCCATGAGGTGCTGCTCAGCAAGCTGGCGGATTTCGAGAAAATGCTGGCCGATGCCGATGTGGTGATCCTGTCCGACTACGGCAAGGGCGGGCTGACCCATATCCGCCAGATGATCGAGCTGGCCAATGCCATGCGCAAACCGGTGCTGGTCGATCCCAAGGGCGACGATTACGCGCGCTATCATGGCGCCACTCTGCTCACGCCCAACCGCGGCGAGTTTCGCGAGGTGGCGGGGAGCTGGAAAAGCGAGGAAGAACTGGCGAAAAAGGCGCAGCAGTTGCGCCATGACCTCGATTTGCAGGCGCTGCTGGTGACCCGCAGCGAAGAGGGAATGACGCTCTACCGCGAAGCGGGCACGGTGCACGAACATGCCCTGGCGCGTGAAGTTTACGACGTCAGCGGCGCAGGCGATACCGTGATCGCCACCTTGGGCGTGATGCTGGCGGGCGGCTTCGCCATGCCGGAGGCGGTGCGCGTCGCCAACCTGGCCGCCGGCATCGTGGTCGGCAAGCTCGGCACGGCGGTGGTGAGCCGCGAAGAATTGATTGCAGAATTGAACAAATAAAAGGAAAAACACCATGTATTACATCGTCACCGGCGCAGCCGGCTTCATCGGCGCCAATCTCGTCAAGGGCCTGAACGACCGCGGCATCACCGACATCATCGCGGTGGACAACATGAAAAAGGCCGACAAGTTCAAGAATCTGGTGGATTGCGAGATCGCCGATTACCTGGACAAGGAGGATTTCCTCGACCTGTTGCTCGATGGCGCGTTCGAGGGCGATGTTGCCGCCGTGTTCCATGAGGGGGCCTGCTCCGACACCATGGAGACCGACGGCCGCTACATGATGGAGAACAACTACCGCTACACCGTGTCGCTGCTGGATTTTTGCCAGAACGAGGAAGTGCCGTTGCTGTATGCTTCATCGGCCAGCGTCTACGGAGGCGGCACGGTATTCAGCGAGTCGCGCGAGTATGAGGGGCCGCTGAATGTCTACGGCTATTCCAAGTTCCTCTTCGACCAGTATGTGCGCCGCATGTGGCAGAACAAAACCTCGCAGGTCGTCGGCTTCCGCTACTTCAACGTGTACGGCCCGCGCGAGCAGCACAAGGGGCG
>CAZLJK010000086.1:0-11359 GCA_964559825.1 uncultured Sulfuricella sp.
CAGAGAATCTACTTAAAAAACTCAGGCGGCTGTTCAAACGAATGGGGCCACTTCTGGAGCGACCCCCTGGTCGCATTCGGCGGATCGCGACCAGGGGGTCGCTCCTACAAATTCACCTTTGAATTGGTGCTTGAATTAGTCGCATGTCAGGGGACCGACTCGACAGCCCCTTTAGGGTGCGGATTCCTTGGGCGGTCGCTTATGAAATTTCTTGGGCGGTCTTTTGCCCTGCTCGCCAGCGCCGGGTGATTGACTGCCGGATCTGGGCTGACCGGCCGGCCTAGGCTGCCTGGCGATTCTGGACTTATCGCCGGATTCGGGGGCGTTCCGGCGCACGGCTGGCTCACGGGTTTCTGCTCGGTTCGCGGAAGCCAGCGCAATCTCCAGTTCGTTGAGCTCATCCCACTGGGCATCGGTACGCAGACGCTCCGGGATGGCCAGAAGCTCTTGCTGGCGACGGCGAGGGGAAATCGGTTGCTGTTCATTCATGGCGGCATATCCCATCATCACTCAATGTCTGAGTGAATTATCGCTTTCGTAAAGGGTCCAGTAAAGAAGATAAACCATTGTGGTCCAGCTCCTGCATCAGCGCCAACAGCCGGCCAATTTCGCCGGAGGGAAAGCCTTCGCGGGCAAACCAGTTAAGGTAACGTCCCGGCAGATCGGCAATCAGGTGGCCCTTGTACTTGCCGAAAGGCATGACGCGGGTAACCAGGAGCTGCAAATCTTCGGAATTCATCGCCATCTATCGACCCGTGCGCTTCGACGCAAGCGAAGTGCGCGGTAAAAAATCTGTAAGATGCGCATTGTGCCTCGTTCTGTAAAGCGCTTCAATTATTCGCTTTGAACTTGCAGGTACTGCCAGATTATAAATCTTCCGCTTGATCAGTGCATGTATAGCGCGAACCGAATGATTTCGCGGGAATGACGGTGTTTTCGGGATCATGGATTATCTGGGTTAAAATCACGCCTTCCCGAAAACAAACACGAGCACGAAGCGCAAGCATGAGCGAAAACCATCCCGACCCCTACGCCTACATGGCCGAGCTGCAAGACGGCTTGAGCGAAACCGAGAAAGCCGAATTCGGGCAGCAGCTGAACGAAAAGCAGCTTCAGCTGGCACGCCATTCAGGCGCCGACACGCTGGAACGTGCCCGGCTGCAACTGGACATCGCCGAACTTCTGGTTTTGCTGGAGCGCAAGGAAGAAGCCTGGAACCTGGCGCGTCCGGCTTTCGATACCGCATTGAAAAACGAATCCTGGCAAGATGCCGTGGAAGCCTGCAACGTGCTTTACCAGACCGAACAGGCCGCCTCGATACCCGCCCTGGGCATGGGCGTCTGGCTGGCGGTGACCTTCCCGGTTGCGCCCGAACTCACCTATGCCATGCTCGACCATGTGGTGACCGAAACGCCCGCCCATTCGGATGGCGCAGCGCTCGCCGCCGTCGCCACGCGCTACGTGATCGACCTGCGCGCCGGTGATGAAAAGCACGGGGACTGGAGCCTGCTGGCAAATAACCTCATCGCCCGCGTTGCCGCACGCCACAGCAACGTACAGGATCAACAGGCTCTCGATGCATGGATGGACAAGCTGGGCCTGCGCGACCCGCAGGTATTTCTGCCCCGGCTGAGTCAGGTGGTTAATGCTATCGTCGGTGATGCGTGGTGGTTTGACCGGGATGAACTGCGGGATAAACTACCGGATTAGTCGCTTATAGTCATTGTGTGTATTGAAGACAGGCGCAATGCACCATAGTTATTGCGCCTTATGCGGACTGACCCCCCCATTTCGCAAACTCACCGGCTTTCTGGTAACCTATGAGTTACCGTTAATCATGGCAATCAAGGTAGCTTAACCCATGAAGGCAAAAATCATTACAGAGAGTGGTTCATTGACTTGCCGGTTGAATATGCTTCCAAAGTGGCTGCGGCTCGTTCCCGCATGATGGCCGGCAGCCTTGGGAATGTGAAGCCCGTTGACGGCGCGCTAAAAGAATATCGAATCGACTGGGGGCCAGGATTCGGATTTACCTCATCCAGGACGGCGACAAACTGATCGTGCTATTGGGCGGCGGCACCAAGAATGGCCAAAATGCCGATATTAAACGAGCCAGGGATTTACGGGATGAATATGAGACCCGCAAGGCCAGATTGAAGAAAGGATAAAAGCATGAAACAGCTTACCGTCGATTCCAGTGAAACAGTGCAAGCCCGGATAAAATCAGACCCGGAGTTTGCAGAGGCTCTGCTTAGAGAGGCCACCGACATGTTTCTCAATGGCGAAGCGGAAGCCGCTCGCTTATTGCTTCGCGACGTGGTTAATGCGACCGTAGGTTTTGAGCAAATTGCCGCAACAACCAATCGCCCGAGCAAGAGCATACATCGCATGCTTTCGGCCCGCGGGAATCCGACCATGGAAAGTCTGACTGCCGTTTTTTCAGCCATCCGAAAGGTTCTCAACGTCACTTTTGAGACGCATACGGTTCACCGCATTTGAGATGTTTTCATCCGGCGCAATAATGATTGCCCTACGCGAGCTCTAATTTCCTAATGGCGTGCCGGAAGAAATGAATCTGGGCATTGGGTTGAGGTCATTATCATGTCGCAATTGGTCCGATGACTTAAACAAGTCAGGCTTTTTCGTCGATCAACTTTATCGAACTTTCGTCTAAATTCAAGTCTTGCTCATAAAGAAGAGTTCCTGCACTTCTCCGCTCTGCCCCATAAGCTTTTGTTATTCGTTCTTTTAGAAATGAATCTGGCAACTGATCTATTGCTCTCATATCGGTACCTTGCGTGAAGTCGTTCAGCCTCTGAGTGAGATCTATTTCAAGCACCCTAGTCTTTAGGCGCTCTCTTTGAAGCTTTTCTTCTTCCTGTTTTAGCTCTATCTCCGCCTTTTGAACTGCAAGATGATGTAGCTCCTCTTCTCTTTCATCTCGCCGGATGGCTTGAACAATCGCTACGCCCCCTTGAATCAAGGCGCCAAAAGGACTATTTCTTTTTGCCTCTTTTAGCTCTAACCCTATTTGTTCTCGCTTATTGATCAGAGAACGCCCAAGAACACGAAATTTCCCATCCGCAACTCGAGCGCAAACTAATGGCCGTGTTGTCTTGTCGAAGTAACGAAAAAAGGCGAGCAATATATTGGTGGATCTTCGACTCTGTCGATTGTTCTCAGTTATTACTTCACTACGTCGCTCTTCACTAAGATTTTGAATGTGGGATAAGTCGTCTAGAAGCTGGATCTTTCTGCTCTTGTATTTATCCAGCGCCTTCCAAATATCCTCTTCGCCTATTTCTTCCTTTATTTCGTTCCGCTTTCTCGCACTTTCTATACTTTTTTCCGTACGCTTCAGAGCGAGGTCTACGATATAAGCCTCTGCATCATCCAGTCCTGTCTCCCTGAGAATCTCGTAGGCTGTGGTGATGGATTCTGTTCTGAGAGTCTGAACGTGGTTTTTATAAAGAAATGAATTAACTGTCTTGAATGCTTGATATAGGAGGTTGTAGCTATAGATACCTACGTCTGGAATTAGTGGATACGGAAGGCCGATTGGATAAAACTGCTTTGATGCGACTGTTTCACTCAATAAATTCATGGCCGCATGTCTTTGATATAGCGGTAGGGATTTGTCGAATATAAAAATATCCGATGGTGAAATTCCGTGATTAATTGCAGAGCATATTGAATTGAGCAGCTCGAACTTGTAATAGACGGTATTCAAGCGATTTAGGAATGCCGCTATTTCCCATGGATACATTGGTTCGTCCCGTTTTTGGACGAAACGTAGGCTGATTCTTTTGCTGGTGTCCTTATAG
The DNA here is from genome assembly GCA_964559825.1 of uncultured Sulfuricella sp. Lineage (GTDB taxonomy): Bacteria > Pseudomonadota > Gammaproteobacteria > Burkholderiales > Sulfuricellaceae > Sulfuricella. The sequence continues at coordinate 3,825 of CAZLJK010000086.1, forward strand.
GCGTAATCGTCAAACATCTGCTCTGCCTCGCTATTGTTAGAATCGATCTACAGCTTCTAGCCACCACGCTGCAAGTTAACCGGCGATACTATTCTCGAAGTTGCTATGCCCCATTCATATAACACGGGGGGCTATGGATACATTACCCGTAATATCCCTACTTTAATATAGGGTTTTCCCTACTTCGACGAGTTCACATAAATCGACCGCCACCGAGCACCCCGGCATTCCCTCATTGAAGATGTAACCTTTTCCCGCCCCACCTCGAATACCTCAGCAAAGGTGGCACGCCATCGCTTTATCTATACTTAATTTCCGCGAGGTGAAAGATCATGGACAGACGGACATTCATCAAACTGGCGACCAGCAGTGCGGGCATCCTAGCCTTGCCGCAGCTCTTCTTGTCGGCTCAGGCAATGGCGGCGGAGCGCATAGCAAAAATCAGCAAAACCGATGCCGAATGGAAAAAGCTGCTGACGCCGGCGCAATATGACGTGCTGCGCCGGGAAGGCACCGAGGCGCCGTTCACCAGCCCGCTCGACAAGGAAAAACGCAGCGGCATGTACGTTTGCGTGGCCTGCGATCTGCCGCTCTTCCCTTCGAAATTCAAGTTCGACAGCGGCACCGGCTGGCCGAGTTTTTACGATGTGCTGCCCGGCCATGTCAAGACCACAACCGACTACAAGCTGGTGCTGCCGCGCACCGAATATCGCTGCGCGCGCTGCGGCGGCCACCACGGCCACGTGTTCAATGACGGGCCAAAGCCAACCGGGCTGAGGTACTGCAACAACGGCGTGGCTTTGAAATTTATCGCAGACAAGGCATAAAAAAACCGAAAAAAACGATTCACCGCGGAGGACGCAGAGGACGCGGAGGAATTCAAAGGCGTAACGGAAATAACCCCCTTACCCAATGGACGGCTCGGCATACCTTGACAAGGCTTGATCTTCCTCTGCGTCCTCCGCGTCCTCTGCGGTTAAACTGGTTTTTAGGATAAACATCATGATCATCGATATCGGATTGGCATTTCTCGAAGGCCTGGCGCTGATCGTCTCGCCGTGCATCCTGCCGGTTTTGCCGCTGGTGCTGGCGACATCAGTCGAGGGCGGCAAGAGCAGGCCTTACGGCATCATCATCGGTTTCGTGCTGGCGTTCAGCCTGTTTGCGCTGGTTTCGCGCCATATCGTCCAGGCGCTGGGCGTCGACCTGGATATCATCAAGAACGCTTCCCTGGTGCTGCTCGCCCTGCTCGGCCTGGTGCTGCTGTCGTCGAAGCTGTCGGACAAGTTCAGCACGCTGACGCAGGGCGCGGCCAATTTCGGCAACCAGCTTGCGTCACGCGGCGGCGAGGGGCTGCTCAGCGGCGTCATCATCGGCGCGCTGATCGGCCTGGTGTGGACGCCTTGCGCGGGGCCGATCCTGGCCGCGGTGCTGGTGCAGGTGATCCGCCAGGAGACCCAGCTCGCCGGCAACCTGATCATCGTTTCGTTCGCGATAGGCACCGGCGTGCCGATGCTGATGATTGCCCTGACCGGAAGAAAAGTCATGAAAAAGCTCGGCTTCATCACCCGCCATGCCGAGGCGGTACGGCGCGGGTTCGGCGTGCTGATCCTGCTGTCCGTCGCCTATATCGCCTCCGGCTTGGATGCGGAATCGCTGCTGACGACCCGCAGCACGAAAGTCGAACAGCTGCCTGCCGGCGAGCTGGTGCTGCGGGAAGGCTTGGGCACGCCTTACGCCGCACCGGAATTCGCCGGCATCGAGGCCTGGATCAACTCGAATCCGCTCACCATGCAGAGCCTGAAAGGCAAGGTGGTGCTGATCGATTTCTGGACCTATTCCTGCATCAACTGCGTGCGCACGCTGCCCTACATCACCGATTGGGACAGTAAATATCGCGACCAGGGGCTGGTGATCGTCGGCGTGCACTCGCCGGAATTCGAGTTCGAGAAGAAGCTCGACAACGTCAAGGCGGCGATTGCGCAGCACGGCATCCGCTACCCGGTGGCGCTGGACAACCGTCTCTCCACCTGGCTGAACTTCAATAACCGCTACTGGCCTGCGCACTACCTCATCGACCGGGAGGGCAAGGTGGTCTACACGCATTTCGGCGAGGGCAAATACGAGGTCACGGAAAACAACATCCGCTACCTGCTCGGGCTGAAAACCGGCGGCGAACCCGTCAAGGCGGAGGCGCCCGCCGACAACCCCGACCAGACGCCGGAAACCTATCTCGGCTATGCACGGGCGGACAGCTTCGGGAACGACGAGCCGGTGGGGTATGACGTGGAAAAGGCTTACCGTTTTCCAGGTTCCCTGGACAAAGACGAATGGGCGCTGAGCGGAAAATGGAAAGTGGATACTCAGAAGATCACTGCGGCCGAAAAGGGCGCGGCGCTGCGCCTCGACTTCAATGCGCGCAAGGTGTTCCTGGTGCTGGGCACGTCCACCGGCAAGCCGGCCCATGTCACTATCCGGCTGAATGGTGAGGCGGTCGGCCCCCATGCCGGCAAGGACGCCCCCGGCGGCGTGGTGACCATCGAGCGCAACACCCTCTACGAACTGATCGACCAGAAAACACCGGGGAAAGGCGTGCTGGAAATCATCTCGGATTCTCCGGGGCTGGAGGCTTATGCGTTTACCTTCGGCTAACGGGGATACAGCATGAAACAAGGGCCTGTAGGAGCGACCTCCCGGTCGCGAACCACCGAATTCGCGACCGGGAGGTCGCTCCTACAAGCCCCTCTTTGTAATGTTTAATCAGAGCTAATAAGGAGCGCCATCATGCCAACCATCAAACATTTACTCGGCAGCCTGTGCCTCATGCTCAGCCTGGCTGCGCCATCCAGCGCCTCAGCCGCGCCCGCCGAGCAAACGGCGGTCTTTGCCGGCGGCTGTTTCTGGGGCGTGGATGCGGTGTTCAAGCACGTCAAGGGGGTGTCGGAAGTGGTGTCCGGCTATGCGGGCGGCAGCGCGGCCACGGCGCGTTACGAACAGGTCAGCAATGGGAATACCGGACATGCCGAAGCGGTGCGCGTCCAGTTCAATCCGGAGCAGGTTTCCTATCAGCAGCTGCTTCAAGTGTTCTTCAGCGTGGCACACGACCCCACCCAGCTCAACCGCCAAGGCCCGGATGTCGGCAGCCAATACCGCTCGGCGATTTTTTACACCAGTCCCGACCAGCAGAAAATGGTGCAAAGCACTATCCAGCAACTCACCGCAGCGCGCACTTTTTCCAGGCCCATCGTCACGCAAGTCATGCCGCTGCAGCAGTTCTATTCCGCCGAGGAATATCACCAGAACTATCTGGCCTTGCATCCCGACCAGCCTTATATCGTCATCCACGACAAGCCGAAGCTGGAACAATTGCGCAAGCGATTCCCCGCGCTGTACACGCCAGCGGGGTCAGGTCGGTAGAATTAGTTGCTAGCGGGGCTGAACTGGCGGGCTAGTGTTCCAGTCTGTGGCGCGGCGTTGCTGCGGATTATTGATTACCCGCGTAATCACCTCTGACGGGACGCCGCCGTCGCTCATGATTTTGACGCCCGCGGGGACATCGACCAGCAGCGCTGCCGCCAGTCCCTTATTTACCGCGGCATCCCGCTTTGTGTCGTGGCGAACGTCTTTCATGGCTTTCACTCCCTACCCGGATACGCTGCGGAAACATTCGGAACAGTCTTTTTGACGCCGGCTGTTCCAGCGAAGTTCCGCAGCGGGTGGAGCGACAAACCACAATACAGATTCTGACTAGATGCGAATAAGGAAAAGCCCTTTGCGCATCCCATCCGGTCAGGAAGTAAACCCTTACCGGAATCGATCAGACGTTGAACAGGAAATTCAGAACGTCCCCATCCCGCACCACATATTCCTTGCCTTCCGAACGCATCTTGCCGGCTTCCTTGGCGCCCTGTTCGCCCTTACCGGCAATGAAATCCTCGAAGGCGATAGTCTGGGCGCGGATAAAGCCGCGTTCGAAATCGGTGTGGATCACGCCCGCAGCCTGCGGGGCGGTGTCGCCGACATGAATGGTCCAGGCGCGCACTTCCTTGACGCCGGCGGTGAAGTAGGTCTGTAGTCCGAGAAGCTTGTAAGCAGCGCGAATGACGCGATTCAGGCCGGGTTCTTCGAGGCCCATGTCGGCGAGGAATTCCTTCTTGTCGGCTTCGTCGAGATCGGCGATTTCGCCTTCGATGGCCGCGCAGATCGCGACTACCGGGGCGCCTTCCTTGGCGGCCAGTTGTTCGACTTTTTCGAGATGGGGGTTGTTGCTGAAGCCACCCTCATCGACGTTGGCGATGTACATGGTGGGTTTCAGGGTCATCAGGCACAGCGGCTTGAGCAGGGCGGCTTCTTCCTCGTCCAATTTCAGGCTGCGGGCGGGCTGCCCCTGATCCAGCGTGGCGCGCACCTTCTCCAGCAGCGCCATCAAGTGCACCGCGTCCTTATCGCCGGATTTGGCCAGCTTGTTGCTGCGCAGCACGGCCTTTTCTACCGTCTCCAGGTCGGCCAGCGCCAGTTCGGTGTTGATCACCTCGATGTCGGATACCGGGTCAACCTTGCCTGCCACGTGCACCACGTCGTCGTTCTCGAAGCAGCGCACCACATGGGCAATCGCGTCGGTCTCGCGGATATTGGCGAGGAACTTGTTGCCCAGCCCTTCCCCCTTGCTCGCCCCGGCCACCAGTCCGGCGATATCGACGAACTCCATGATGGCGTGCTGGACCTTCTGCGGCTTGACGATTTCCACCAGCGCATCGATGCGCGGGTCGGGTACTTCGACGATGCCGACGTTGGGCTCGATGGTGCAGAAGGGATAGTTCTCCGCTGCAATTCCGGCGCTGGTGATGGCGTTGAACAGGGTGGACTTGCCCACGTTGGGCAGTCCGACGATTCCGCATTTCAAACTCATGAAAATCCTTTAATTATCAATTCACTTACAAGCAAACCAAATAGCTATTATACCCCTCACACGCCCGGTGCCAGCAATGCCCGCTGCGCTTCGTCCAGATAACACCATTCGCCCTCTTTCAGCCCCAGCGCATCCAGCGTCAATTGGCCGATCGCCGTGCGGCTCAACGCGGTGCAATGGTTGCCGGCGGCAGCCAGCATGCGCTTGACCTGATGGTACTTGCCCTGCTCCAGCACGATCTCCAGCTGGTGCTCGGCCAACTTGCGGCAGGTCACCGCTGCCAGCGGCGCGGGCTCATCGTGCAGCTTCACGCCGGCCAGCAGCTGCTCCACCAGTTCGGGCGTCACCGGGTCGTGCGTGGTGGCCGCATAAACCTTGGGGACGTGCCGCTTGGGGGACGACTGGGCGTGGATAAAGGCGCCGTCATCCGACATCAGCAAGATCCCGGTAGTGTCGTGATCGAGGCGGCCCACCGGCTGCACATCGCGCCAGGTGAACTGTTCCGGCAACAGGGTCAGCACGCCGGGGTGATGGCTGGGCTTCCGGGAACATTCAAAATTGGCGGGCTTGTTCAGCGCAATATAGACCTGCTTACGGTAGGTCCATGATTCGCCGTAGACCGTAAATTCCAGGCCATCGGTCTCGAATGCGGCGCGTGGATTGGTAATGCATGCGCCGGCAATCGTCACCTCACCCGCTGCTATCGGTTGCTGGCAACCCTTGCGGGTACCAAAGCCCTGAGATTGCAGGATGCGGTCGAGAGTCAGCTTGCTCATGGCGCGCTCAACTTAAAACGGCACTTCACCGCAGAGGACGCAAAGGACGCGGAGGAAGAGCAAGCCCTTACCAAGTTATGCTGAGTCAGCCGCTGGGTGGGTGAGCTGGTTACTTCAAGCATTTGAACTCCTCTGCGACCTCCGCGTCCTCTGCGGTTCAATAGTTTTTTCCAGGTTGGGACTCAAGAGCCTTCCGATTTCGGTTTGGTGTGCAGCTTGAGCATCGCGGCGGGAAAATCCCCCGCCAGCAACTGCGGCAAGCCGGCAAGGCTGGCATCGACGGCGTCCTCGATCAGCGCCTGCTCTGCGCGCTGCGGCGCATTGAGCACGAAATTCACCACCGCGTTGCGGTCGCCGGGATGGCCGATCCCCAGGCGCAGGCGCCAGAAATCCGGCGTGCCGAGTTGGGCGATGATGTCCTTGAGGCCGTTATGGCCGCCGTGACCGCCGCCTTTTTTCAGCCGCACCGTGCCCGGCGGCAAATCGAGCTCGTCGTGCACCACCAGGATCTCATCCGGCGTGATCTTGTAGAAACCGGCCAGCGCGCTGACGGCCCGGCCGCTGAGATTCATGAAGGTTTCCGGCTTCAGCAGCCAGACCTCGCGGTTGTTGACGGCCAGCCGTGCGGCCTCGCCATGAAACTTTTTTTCAGGCTTGAAGCTGGCGGATTTCCCCGCCGCCACGGCATCCACCCACCAGAAGCCGGCGTTGTGCCGGGTGGACTCGTATTCCCGTCCCGGATTTCCTAAGCCCACAATCAGGCGGATTCCTGTCGTCATTTTCCGTCCCGCAATGAAAAAACCCGCCGAGAAGGTTGTATGCTCGGCGGGTTCGTTACTAGCTGCTGCGAAGTTCGCTTACGCCTTGGTTTCGGCCTCTGCTGCCGCTGCCGCTGCTTCCACAGCGCCGCGCGGGATGGTGATCGTCGCCACAGCCAGATCTTCGCCTTTGGTCAGCGGGATCAGTTCGATGCCCTTGGCCAGCTTCAGCTCGGACAGGTGAAGCGAGTGACCGGCAGCCAGGTTGGACAGATCCACTTCGATGAACTCGGGCAGGTCTTTCGGCAGGCAGGCCACGTCCACTTCGGTGATGATGTGGCTGACGATGCCGGAGGAGAGCTTCACGCCGGGAGCGATGTCAGCATTGGAGAAATGCAGCGGCACCTTCATGTGAATCTTCTCTTTCGCGCTGACGCGCTGGAAGTCCACGTGCATCACCACCGGGCGGAACGGGTGCATCTGGTAGTCGCGCAGCAGCACCTGCTCGCTCTTGCCGTCGAGGTTCAAGGTCAGGATGGTGGCGTGAAAGGACTCGTTCTTCAGTTTGTAGAACACTTCCTTGTGGTCCAGTTCGATGGCGGCAGCATCCTTGCCTGCGCCATAAACTACTGCCGGGACGCGGCCCGTGCGACGCAGGCGGCGGCTCGCACCCGTTCCCTGTAGCGTACGCGCGGTTGCGCTGATTTCGATTTTCATGTTGATGCTCCTAAAGGTGAAATGCCGCCCGCGACCAGGCAGCATTCGGTTTGCGCAGAACCGGCATAAAACCGGCTCTGCAAAAAATTATTCCATGAACAGCGAGCTGACCGAATCCTCGTTGCTGATCCGGCGCATCGTTTCGGCCATCAGTTCCGCCACGGAAAGCTGACGGATGCGGCTGCAATTTTTGGCTTCTTCGCGCAGCGGGATGGTATCGGTCACCACCAGCTCGTCCAGATGCGAACCCATGATGCGCTCTATCGCCGGGCCGGACAGAACCGGGTGGGTACAGTACGCCACCACTTTTTCCGCACCGTGCTCCTTCAAGGCCCTGGCGGCCTCGCACAGGGTGTTGGCGGTATCGACCAGGTC
>CAZLJK010000087.1:0-11329 GCA_964559825.1 uncultured Sulfuricella sp.
GGGAGAGGGTTGGGGAGAGGGGGATTTCCGCGTGGGCACAAAAAACGTGCCCACCCTACCGGGCTGTGTCAAAATGGCCGGCCATGATCTCTAATCCTCTAAAACCATGCCTGAAGTCAGCCTGATCTCGGCGCTGCTTGTCGGCCTGCTCGGCGGCACCCACTGCGTCGGCATGTGCGGCGGCATCGTCGGCGCGTTGAGCCTGCAAATGCCGTCCAATGTGCCGCAATGGCGTTTCCATCTGGCCTACAGCCTGGGGCGCATCGCCAGTTACGGCGCGGCAGGGGTGCTGGTGGGGGCGGCCGGGGCGAGCAGCATGCTGCTGAGCGACATGCTGCCGGTCAAACAGGCCTTGTACCTGGTTGCCAACCTGCTCCTGGTTTTCCTGGGTCTGTATCTGGCCGGACTTTCCCACATGGTGGTGCAACTTGAGCGCCTTGGTGGCGCCATCTGGCAGCGCCTGCAGCCTTACTCGAAAAAGCTGCTGCCGGTGCGTACGGTGCCGCAGGCTTTTGCTCTGGGCGCGCTGTGGGGCTGGGTGCCCTGCGGCCTGGTCTACAGCCTGCTGGTCGCCGCGATGGCGAGCGGTAGCGCCGCCAGCGGCGGCATGATCATGCTCGCCTTCGGTCTTGGCACTCTGCCCAACCTGCTGGCGATGGGCTATTTCGCCCGTCAACTGAAAAGCTTCATGCAGCACAAAGGGGTGCGTCTCGCCGCCGGGCTGCTGGTGGCGGGCTTCGGCGTGGTGGGGCTGTATCGATTGATTGGAGGCTAGAGGCGAGGGGCTAGGGGCGAGGGGCTAGAGGGGGTTGTGCCGCGCAAGCGCGGCGTATAAATATTCCGGCGTAGCCGGACACCTACCTCTCGCCCATAGCCTCTAGCCCCTAGCCCCTAGCCTCTAGCCTCTTTCTCGAACCGATATACCGCTAAATTCCCCAGCAAATTCGGCAGCAAACTCACGTCCTCTCCGTCGCACATGACATGGCGCTCGAGGATGCGCACGCCATGGTCGCGGCAGAACGCCTCGAAATCGACGAAGGTGCAGAGGTGGATGTTGGGCGTGTCGTACCACTGGTAGGGCAGGTCCCGCGACACCGGCATGTGTCCTTGCAGCACCTGAAAGCGGCGGCGCCAGTAGCCAAAGTTGGGGATGGTGACGATGCCGTGCTTGCCGACGCGCAGGATTTCCTTCACCACCAGTTCGATGTTGCGCATCGCCTGCAGGGTCTGCGACAGAATCACGAAGTCGAACGACTGCGATTCGAATCCGGACAGCCCCGCCTCCAGGTCCATCTGGATCACGTTGACGTTTTTTTCTACGCAGGCGAGGATGTTGGCGTCGGCGATCTCGATGCCGTAGCCGTGCGCGTTGCGGGCTTCCTTGAGGTATTTTAGCAGGCTGCCGTCGCCGCAGCCCAGGTCGAGCACCTTGGCATTCGGCTCCACCCATCGCGCGATGGCGGCAAAATCGGCTCTTGCTATCATATCAAGCGCCCTTCACGTATGCCTCCTCTCCCGCAGGCGGGAGAGGATTGAGGTGAGGGCGGCCCCTTGGGAGATGACCCGGAGAGAGGGAAACATTATTCATGTAGGCGCGCACCAGGGCGTGGTAGTGCGGGTCGGGCATGAGGAAGGCATCGTGGCCGTGCGCCGCGGTGATTTCCGCGTAGCTGACGCGGCGGTCGTTGTCCAGCAGCGCCTTGACGATTTCGCGCGAGCGTCCCGGCGCGAAGCGCCAGTCGCTGGTAAAGGACAGCACCAGAAAATCGGCCTGGGCCGGCTGCAGCGCCGCGCTCAGGCCGACGCGGTGATGATGGGTGGGGTCGAAGTAGTCGAGCGCCTTGGTCATCAGCAGATAGGTGTTGGCGTCGAAGCTGTCGGCGAACTTGTCGCCCTGGTAGCGCAGGTAGGATTCGACCTCGAACTCCACCCCGTAGCCGAACTGGAATACGTCGTTCTTGAGGATGCGGCCGAATTTCTCGCCCATCACGTCGTCCGACAGGTAGGTGATGTGGCCGAGCATGCGCGCCAGGCGCAGGCCGCGCCGGGGTACCACGCCGTGGGCGTAATAGTCGCCGTCGTGGAAATCCGGGTCGGTCAGGATGGCCTGGCGCGCCACGTCGTTGAAGGCGATGTTTTGCGCGGTCAGCCCCGGCGCGGCGGCGATCACCAGGGCATGGCGCACACGTTGCGGATGGCGGATGGTCCAGGACAGCGCCTGCATCCCGCCCAGGCTGCCGCCCATCACCGCGGCGAAGGTCTCGATGCCGAGCCGGTCGGCCAGCCTCGCCTGGGTTTCCACCCAGTCCTCCACCGTCACGAACGGGAATGCCTTGCCGTAAGGCTTGTCGGTTTTCGGGTCAAGGCTGGAGGGGCCGGTCGAGCCGTGGCAGCCGCCCAGGTTGTTGAGGCCGATGACGAAAAACCGCTCGGTGTCGACCGGTTTGCCGGGGCCGATCATGTTGTCCCACCAGCCCGGCCGCTTCTCCTGTTCGGAATGGAAACCGGCGACATGGTGATTGCCGGAAAGGGCGTGGCAAACCAGGATGGCGTTGGATTTGTCCGCGTTCAGCGTGCCGTAGGTTTCGTAAACCAGGTCGTAGCTGTCCAGCGTCGCACCGCTTTTCAGGGCAATCGGCGTATCGAAGTGTGCGGTCTGCGGCGTGACGATGCCGACGGAGTTGGGTTGCGAGTGCATGGCGGGAAGTATACTGGAGGCTAGGGGCGAGAGGCTAGAGGCTAGAAATACTCCAGCGCACAGCGCCGGACAAAACCCATAGCCCCTTGCCTCTCGCCTCTAGCCTCTTATGCATTCAGCCGCGCCAGCAACTGGTGCAGCTTCTCGGGTTCGTGCGCCTTGAGCATTTTCTGCGCCACGCCGGTGATGTGCGGCAGGTCGGATTTGAGGATCTGCTGCTTGACCGTGAGGACGTGGGCCGGATGCATCGAGAACTGGCGCAGCCCGAAGCCGAGCAACAGGCGGGTGAGGCTGGCATCGCCTGCCATTTCGCCGCACACCGAAACCGGGATGCCGGCCTTGTCGGCGGCGGCAATGGTCATGGCGATCAGTTGCAGCACCGCCGGGTGGAGGGGGTCGTAGAGGTGCGCCACGGTGTCGTCGGTACGGTCGATCGCCAGGGTGTACTGGATCAGGTCGTTGGTGCCGATGGAGAGGAAATCCAGGTGCTTGGCGAAAGCCTGCACCGATAGCGCCGCCGCCGGGATTTCTATCATGCCGCCGACCAGGATGCGGTTATCGAAAGGTACCCCTTCCGCCGCCAGCTCCTGCTTGGCATGCCCGATCAGGTGCAGGGTCTGACGCAGCTCGGAAAGGCTGCTCAGCATCGGAATCAGCAGGTGAATCTTGCCATAGTGCGAGGCGCGCAGGATCGCCCGCAGCTGGGTGTGGAACATCTGCGGCTCGGCCAGGCACAGCCGAATGGCGCGCAGCCCGAGGGCGGGATTGTCGCCGCTGCGGTCGGCGAACCGGAGCTGCTTGTCGGCGCCCAGGTCCAGGGTGCGGATGGTCACCGGCAGTCCCTTCATGTCCTGTGCCACCTTGCGGTAGGCGGCAAACTGCTCTTCCTCGTCCGGCAATTCGTCGCGGTTGAGGAACAGGAATTCGCTGCGGAACAAGCCAATCCCGGTGGCGCCGGACGCCTTCACCTGCGGGATGTCCTGCGGCAATTCGATATTGGCGTACAGCTCCACCGCCGTGCCGTCCAGGGTGGTGGCGGCGGTGGATTTGAGGCGCTTGAGTTTCTGTTTCTCGATTTCCCACTGGCTCTGGCGCAGCTTGTATTCGGCCAGGATCTGCTTGTCCGGGTTGACGATCACCACGCCCTGCTGTCCATCCACGATCAGCAGTTCGTTTTCGCGGATCAGCTGGCGCGCATGGTGCAGCGCCACGATAGAGGGGATATTCAGGCTGCGGGCGACAATCGCGGTATGCGAGGTGGCGCCGCCGACATCGGTGATGAATGCGGCGAAACGCTGTTGCTTGAACATCATCATGTCGGACGGGCTCAGGTCGTGCGCCACCAGAATCCGGCTCGCATCAGTGCTTGCCGGCTGGCTGACCGATCCGGGATGGCCAAGCAGCTCCTTGAGTACGCGCTCCACGACCTGCACCACGTCGGCCTTGCGCTCGCGCAGGTAGTCGTCCTCAATCTGCTCGAACTGGGAGAGCAGGGCGTCCATCTGCTGCTTCAGCGCCCATTCCGCATTGATGCGCTGGTTCTGGATCAGGTCGGTCGGCACCTTGGATAGCGTGCCGTCCGCCAGGATCAGCAGGTGCAGATCGAGAAAGGCGTCGAATTCCGCCGGGGAGCCAACGGGGATATTCACCCGCAGCGCCTCCAGTTCGCGACGGGTGGTGGCTATCGCCGCCTCGAAACGGGCGATCTCATTCGGGACCTGCTCCGATGACAGGGCGTAAAGGGGAACCTCCATAGCGGCATGGGAGATCAAGTGGGCATAGCCGATGGCGATGCCGCCGGACACGCCTACGCCATGCATGGCAAAACTCATCGCGCGCTCCCGCCGGGCATTCCCGTCATCATTCCCCCTCGCCGAAACGGCCGGCGATCAAGCCCGCCAGGGCGTTCATCGCCTCGCCTTCGTCGGTGCCGTCGATCTCGAGGTGGATGGTGCTGCCCTTGTTCGCCGCCAGCATCATCACGCCCATGATGCTTTTGGCGTTGACGCGCCGCTCGTTGCGCGCAATCCAGATTTCGCTCTGGAACTGGCCCGCCATCTGGGTCAGCTTGGCGGAGGCGCGTGCGTGCAGGCCGAGCTTGTTAACGATCTCTATGTCTTGCTGTAACATCGCAGGCTTCCTTTAGTTGTTCCTTCCCCCAAAACGATAACATGAAACGGCGTCTTTTCCCGCCATGCTTCGTTGCATCCCCTTGCCGTATACCCCATACGGCGGCGGGTCTGCGTCTAGCCTGGCGAAAAAATCCATCCGCATCATTTGTTACCCTTTTGGGGGAATGGACAACTAGTAACGTGAACCACTCCATCGTGGCCGCCGGAGAGGGCTTTTTCCGCCACCGCTTCGAGTGAGTCGTTGCGGTAAGTGAGCGCCCGCACCAGCATCGGCAGGTTGACCCCGGCGACGCACTCCACCCGGCCAGGATCGACCAGGCGGCAGGCGATGTTGCTCGGCGTGGCGCCATACATATCGGTCAGCACCAGCACCCCGCTGCCATCGTCAAGGCCCGCTACCATCTCCCGCACCTGCGGCAACAGCCGGCCGGGGTCGTCCTGGACTGCCACCCCGAACTCTTGCAGCCGTGGCTGGGGGCCGCCGAATACGTGACTGGCGCAGTGAATCAAGCTGTCGCCCAAGGTGCCGTGCGAGATGATGAGAATGCCGATCATTTTTTGGGTGTCCTTCGTTCCCGCTGCGAGCAAAAACGTGATTTTACCTCAGTACAGGGCGAGGGGCGAGGGGCGATGGGCTATAGGATTGTCGCTTCGCGGATTTTCCTATAGCCCATCGCCTCTTGCCTGTCTTTAAGAATCAGGGAACTTCATGAAGCACCAGCCCCTGTTCCTGAAACTCCAGGCGGTTTTTCATCGCCGTCGTCAGGTGGACTTCGCCGCGCTCATCGATCAGCATGGCGCTCTCCGCGCCCATGGCTTTCGCCGCCGCGCGCCAGCCCTTCACGCCGGCGATGAAAGCCGGCTTGGAGGCCACATCGGACAGCGTGCCGGCATTGCTTCCCTTGGGAATCAGCACGGTCGCCGCCTGCACGCCCTGCGCCGGGTAACCGGTGCGCGGGTCGATGATGTGGCAGTAGCGCTTGCCGCCGAGCTCGAAGTAGCGCTGGTAATCTCCCGAAGTGCCGATCGCTTCGCCGTCACGCAGTTCCAGCGAGGCAATGGCCCCCGCCTTGCGCGGATGCTGCACGCCGACGCGCCAGGGCTGTCCGCCGCGGCTGCCCACTGCGATGATATTGCCGCCGATGTTGATCAGCGCGCCTTTCACCCCTTGGGCACGCAGGTACTCCGCCGCCAGATCGAGCGCATAGCCCTTGGCGTAGCCGCCCAGATCGAGCTGGACGGCCGGGTTCTTGCTGTAAAACAGTATCCCCTCGAACACGATGTCGGCCATGCGCGGATTGGCCTGGACCAGCGCCTGGATTTCCGCCGGGTCGGGCAGTTGCGGCTTGAACTCGTCGGACTGGAACCCCCACAGCTTGATCAGCCCGCCGATGGCGGGATTGAACAAGCCGCCCGAGATGTCCGAAAGGCGCGCGGCATCCTGGATGATCGGGACCAGGCCGGGCACCACCGCCGATTTGGACGGGCTTTGCGCGAACCCCGCATTCATCCGCGACAGCGAGCCGGGTTCCCAGGCATGCAGGGTGCGATGCAGATAGTCGAAGTCCGCCAGCACCTTGCCCGCCAGCTCCCGGGCGCGCGCCTCTTCCTCGCCGGAAATCGTCACCTCCACCATCGTGCCGAAGACGAAGCTCTGGTCGCGGTAGACGGGGGTTTCCCTGGCGCAGCCGGTCAGAATCGCAAGCGCGGAAAAAATAAAGACGATTTTGAACCGCAGAGGCGCGGAGGCGCGGAGGGATTTTAACCAAAGGTTTTCTCCGCGCCTCCGCGCCTCTGCGGTGAAAGAATTCAAGTGCATTTCCTCTCCAGCGTATCCACAAACATCCCCGCTACGTCGAAGCCGGTCTGGCTGGCGATTTCCTGCATCCCGGTCGGGCTGGTGACGTTGATCTCGGTGAGCCAGTCGCCGATCACGTCGAGGCCGACCAGGAACAGCCCGGCCTCCTTGAGCTTCGGCCCCAGCGCGGCGGCAATTTCCCGGTCCCGCTCGGACAGCGGCTGCGCTACGCCCTTGCCGCCGGCGGCAAGATTGCCGCGGGTTTCGCCCGTTTTCGGGATACGCGCCAGCGCATAAGGTACCGGCTCGCCGTCGATCAGCAGGACTCGCTTGTCGCCCAGGGAAATCTCCGGGATATAGCGCTGCGCCATCACGGTTCTGGCGCCCAGCTGGGTCATGGTTTCGACGATCACGTTCAGGTTGGGATCATTGCGCCGGATGCGGAACACCGAGCTGCCGCCCATCGCGTCCAGCGGTTTTAGGATGATGTCGCCGTGCTGTTCGATGAACTCGCGGATCAGCGCTTCCTGCCGGGTGACCAGCGTGGGCGGCGTGAATTCGGGAAATTTCGCGGTGGACAGCTTTTCGTTAAAGTCGCGGATCGCCGCCGGACGGTTGAAGATCTGCGCGCCCTGCGCCTCCGCCAACTCCAGCAAATAGGTGCTGTAGATGTATTCCATGTCGAACGGCGGATCCTTGCGCATCAGCGTGACGTTGAAATCGGAAAGCCTGTGCCAGGCCGGCGCCTCCAGCGTGTACCAGTGCAGCGCGTCATCCACCAGATCCAGCTTGCGGGCGAAGCCGGTCACCGCGTCATCGCGCAACACCATCTCGTGCTGCTCCATGACGTAGAGTTCGTGGCCGCGCGCATGCGCCGCGCGCATCACGGCATAGGTCGAATCCTTGTAGGTTTTGATCGACTCCAGCGGGTCGAGGATGATAGCAAGTTTCATGAGGTTCCCTTAGCTTTCTCCCAGTGGGCTGCCCTCACCTCAATCCTCTCCCGTAAACGGGAGAGGAAGCGAACGTGAGATCGCAAGGGTCTTCGCCGTGGTTGTATTCCGCTGAAGCGGAACAACACACGCGAAAGGGCGCTTGTTCCGACTCGCCAGCTTCATGGCGCCAGCTGCTCCAGTTCGATTGCCGCCGCCAGCAGCGCCAGCCGGGCCACCACGCCGTAGGCGTAGAAGCGGTTGGGTTCGGCGTCGGGTCCGGCGGCGCAGTCCGGCAGGGTGCAGGCCGTCTCGAACGCCAGGGGTTCGAAGCGCATCCCCGGCGCATTCAGGTTCTCGTCCTTGCCGCGACCGGTATGAACGCGGTAGAAACCGCCGATGACGAAGTGATCCATCATGTACACCACCGGTTCTGCCACCGCGTCGGCAAGGCTTTCAAAGGTGTAGACGCCTTCCTGGATGATCACGTTGCTGACTGCCTGCCCCTCCTTGCCCACCGCCATCTTGTTGCGCTGCTTGCGGTTCAGGTCGCGCACCTCGGAGGCGTCCTTGACCGTCATGATGCCCATGCCGTAAGTGCCGGCATCGGCCTTGACGATGACGAAGGGCTCCTCATTCACGCCATATTCGCAGTATTTCTCGCGGATGTTTTGCAGCATGTCGTCCACATGAGCGGCCAGGCATTCCTCGCCCTGCCGTTCCTGGAAATTGATCTCGCCGCAGGTGGCAAAAAAGGGATTGATCAGCCAGGGGTCGATGTTCACCAGCCTGGCGAATTCCTCGGCGACGTGATTGTAGGCGCCGAAATGGCTGGATTTTCGCCTTGCATGCCATCCCGCGCCCAAGGGTGGAATCACCGGCTGATCGAGGTCTTTCAGGATATCGGGAATTCCCGCCGAAAGGTCGTTGTTGAGCAGGATCGCGCAGGGATCGAAGCCGTCCAGCTTCAGGCGATTGCCCTCGCGCCGCAACGGCTCCAGTGTCAGGGTGGCGCCGTCCGGCAGATCGAGCGTGGTGGGGGCGGTGATTTCCGGCAGCAGGGTGCCGATGCGCACCTGCAAACCGGCATGGCGCAGAATGGCGGCGAGCGCCGCCACGTTCTGCAGGTAAAAGGTATTTCGGGTGTGATTTTCCGGGATCAGCAGAAAGCGCTGCGCCACGGGGCAAACCTTCTCCACGGCCGACATCGCCGCCTGCACGCAGAGCGGCATGAAATCGCGATTCAGGTTGTTGAAACCGCCGGGGAACAGGTTGGTATCCACCGGGGCGAGCTTGAAGCCGCTGTTGCGCAAGTCCACCGAGGCGTAGAACGGCGCTGCCCTATCCTGCCATTGGGTGCGGAACCAGTGCTCGATGCGCGGCTGCGCGTCCAGGATATGCTGCTCCAGGGCAAGCAGGGGGCCGGTAAGCGCGGTAGTTAAATGGGGAACCATGGCTGTCCATGAAAAGTTCGGGATTGATCCAGATTGTAGCGGATAAGGCCGGGCTCGTCAGGACCCCGGCAGGAGAACGCTGCGCTCCCAAGCGATTGTCGGGGTTGTGCGCCGCCTCATGGCGCCGATCGCCAACCCGCCATCATTGACCGGCCCCGGTCAAATGATTCTTGGGCGAGACGACGCGTGCAACCAGCATCTTGTCTACGCGATTCTTGTCCATGTCCACGACCTCAAAGCGACAGCCCGCCACCTCGAAGTGATCGGCCACCGCCGGGATGCGTCCCAGTACGTGCATGACGAAACCGCCCAGGGTATTGAAAGCGTTTTCTTCCTCGCCCGGCAAGTCACTGTCAATTTCCAGCACATTTTTTACCCGTTCGACGGTCACGCTTCCGTCCATCAGCCAGGATCCGTCCTCGCGAGCGACCATGTCCTGCTCTTCGGGTATGTCGGAAGACGGGAGTTCCCCGACGATTGAGGTCAGCACATCGGTGAGCGTGACCAGGCCCTGCAGCTCGCCATATTCGTCCACAATCAGTGCGCATTGCTGGTGGGCCTTGCGGAAGTTCTCGAGCAGATGCGTGGTCGTCACGCCTTCCGGCACGTACAACGGCGGTCGCAGGAACTTTTCGACTTCCATGGCTTCGCCGGCCAGCGCCGCCTTGAGGAGGTCGGCGGTGCGCAATACGCCGACAATATGGTCCAGCCCGCCGCGGCAGACGACAATGCGCGTATAGGGGGTTTCGGCGATGTGGTTGCGAATCACCGCTTCCGGCTCGTCCAGATCGAGCACATAGATGTCATTGCGGTGCGTCATGATTGCGCCGATGCGCTGCTCGTCAAGTCGCAGCACGTTGGAAACGATGGCCTGTTCGCTTTCGTGAAACACCCCGGCCTCGGCACCCTGCTCCATCAGATCCTTGATCTCCTCATCGGTTACCGGCGGCTCCTCCTTGCTGCCCGCACCCATCATCCGCAGCAGGAAGCTCGACGACGCCGACAGCAGCCAAACCAGGGGTCGTCCGATGCGCGCCAGCATATTCATCGGCGGGGCGATCAAAGAGGCGGTTTTCTCCGGAGCCAGCAGCCCCAGCCGCTTTGGAACCAACTCTCCGATAACGACGGAAAAATAGGTTAGCCCCACGACGACGACGGTCAGCGCAACACCCCTGGCATAGGGCTCGATGAGCGCGAATCCGGCTAGCCAGGCAGTCAGGGGGTCGGCCAGCGCAGATTCGCCGATGGCACCGCTCAGGATGCCCACCGTGGTAATGCCAACTTGTACCGTGGAGAGAAAGGTGGCCGGCTCGTTGTGCAGCGCCAGGGCCGATTCGGCGCCGGGGCTGCCATCATCCGACAGCCTTTGCAGACGCGCCTTGCGGGAAGAGACTACGGCAATTTCCGACATCGCCAGAACGCCGTTAAGGAGAATGAGAAACAGGAGTAATGCTATATCCATTTAAAACCGTCCTCGTCGAGAGCGCGACGCACGGCTGTGGAATTAAAAACCGCAATATACCATAGACACCTTTATCCGCTAATCCTGGAAAAAGCGCTTAACCACAGAGGCATAGGACTATAAGGGCAGGAACTAAAGGGTTCCTCCGGGTCGCCGGGGGAGCCGGCTCCGGCGCAAGAAAGGACTGCTTGTTTTGCGCGCAATTTGCTATAATGCTTGGTTTTTACAGCACAATTCAGGGCCGCTCCACTTTGATCTCCACCTTCAACATCACCATGCAATTCGGGGCAAAGCCCCTATTTGAAAACGTTTCAGTCAAATTCGGCGACGGCAACCGCTACGGCCTGATCGGCGCCAACGGCTGCGGCAAGTCGACCTTCATGAAAATCCTCGGCGGCGACCTCGAACCGTCCTCGGGCAACGTTTCGATCGACGCCGGCGAGCGCCTCGGCAAGCTGAGCCAGGACCAGTTCGCCTACGAGGACAACGTGGTGCTCGACGTGGTGATGATGGGCAACACCGAACTGTGGAAAGTGAAGCTGGAAAAGGACACCATCTACGCCAATCCGGAGGCGACCGAGGATGACTACATGCGCGCTGCCGAACTGGAAATCCAGTTCGGCGAACTCGACGGCTACACCGCCGAGTCGCGCGCTGGCGAACTGCTGATCGGCGTCGGCATTGTGGTCGAGATGCATACCGGCCCGATGAGGGAAGTCGCGCCTGGCTTCAAGCTGCGCGTGCTGCTGGCGCAGGCGCTGTTTTCCGATCCCGACATCCTGCTGCTGGACGAGCCCACCAACAACCTCGACATCAACACCATCCGCTGGCTGGAGGACATGATCAACGGGCG
>CAZLJK010000088.1:0-10703 GCA_964559825.1 uncultured Sulfuricella sp.
AGCACTACACTAGAAACCTCAGTTGGGCGGGTGGAGTGTGCGGTTATGGGGGTGCAGGGCAAGGCGCAACGACGCGGAATGGCTATTCCATTCCAAGGAGTTGCAACACCGCCCTGCGCCGCCAGAACCGTGCAATCTACCCCGTAGCGTGCTCACCCAATCGGTGGGACGGTAAAACAACACAAAAGCCATTTGAGTCATTGCCCTATGCATTCCAAATAAGCGGTCAACTGAGGTTTCTAGGATGATGGCGTTATTTCCTTGCCTTCGTTGAGGCGCAGCCAGCCTTTGACGATGCGGTAAATCACCCAGATGCCATCAGCTATCAGGATAAACCAGCCGATGATGAGGATAAAAGTGATGGCGCCGATTGCCCCCCACAGCAGGCTGAACCAGAAAGTGCGGATCTGCCAGCGGAAGTGGGATTCCAGCCATGTGCCCTTGACGTCATCCAGTTTCACATAGCTGATGATGATCGCGACGATGTAGGTGATGCCGAAGAAGAAAGATGCCGCCTGCAGCGCATAGACCACGGTGGTCAACGTTTTTGCGGAATCGAGGTGGGTGTCGCTGACCGGGTCAGTCATGTTTTTTCCTCCCGGCCTACGCGGAGTGACCGGTGAATTTTCAAATTGAACAGAGTAGCGGAATGGGTTTGCTCAGGCAACTATTGCCCGCGCAGAGCGCAGTTCGTCATGTTGATCGCTTCTTTCCGGTTGGTTTGTCAACCGCTATAGGTGAGCCACGTTATTGAATTCACAGGTGGGTAACCACCGTACTTCATAACGGAGGCGCAGATGGGCAGTCTTAGCAACGAGTCCTTTGATGAATTCCTGGACTCCCTGAAAGAAGCGGGTGTGGTTATCAGCAACGAGCGCGAGTTGCGCGAGCGGCTCGCGGAAGTCCAGCGCTGGCGCTTTGCCTTCGCGACGCTGGCTTCCAACGGCAGCCGGATCGGCATTCGTTTCGAAGGCCGTAGCGCCGGCGTGAACGAAGCTGAAATTCACCGCGCCTTTGCCCAGTTCCAGCTCCCGGAGAGCCTGGAGGCCGCTTTTGCCGCCAGCCTCAAGAACGGACACTGATTTATCCTAAAAACTGCGATTCACCGCAGAGGACGCGGAGGACGCTGAGGAAAAAACAAAAACAAGGCATTGCCAGGTTACGCTGAGTCAACCATTAGGTGAGTGCGTTTTTTAGTAAAGCATTTGAATTCCTCCGCGTCCTCTGCGGTTCAAAGATTTTTCCAGGATGAACCTAGAAAAAGTTGAAGCCACAGAGGTCAGCGCGTGCGGAACGACATGTGACAGGCCACGCAACTAGCCATGACTTTTTGCAGTGCGGTGTAGGTCTTGGCCGTATCGCCTCCTTTCGCCACCTGGGCGAATTCGCTGCCCGCAGCGTGCATGTCCCACCCCATCTGACGCATGGCGTCCGGCATGAAGCGCCCCGGCCCTTGGCCGCGCGCCATCACGGCGTGCTTGCCCATGGCGCTTTTCCCCAGGCGTTTTTCTGCCGTTTCCGCTGCTGCATCCAGCTTGTTTTCCGCTAGATATCCGAAAATTTCATTCAGTGCCACAAGGTGATCCTGCATGTCGGCACGCATCAGGGCACGGGGCAGTTCGGGCATGGTAGCCAGCTGGCGGTGATCCTGCGGGGCGGGTTGCTGCGCCAGCGCCAGTGGGGTTGGCAAGAGCAGGGCAAGGGAAATCAGGGCGTGGCGCATGGAACCTCCTTAGTGGGGTTGGGTGCGTAATGCTGCGATGGATTGCCATAGTACGGAGAACGCGGATTTGAGAAACAGGCCGGCGATGGCGCCGCCGATAATAATATCCGGCCAGCGCGACTGGGTGAAGATGACCGCGATTCCGGCCACGATCACCCCCGTATTGGCGAACAGGTCGTTGCGCGAGCACAGCCACACCGAGCTCATGTTGAGGTTGTCGGCGCGGTGGCGATAGAGCAGCAGGAAGCACCCGGTATTGGCGGCCAGCGCCAGCAGGCCGATGACACCGATGGTTTCGCCGTCGGGCAGGATCGGATGGAATGTTTTGTAAACCGCCTCCGCCGCCACGCCCAGGCCGAAGGCGAGCATGATCAGGCCCTTCAGCAGCGCCGCCCGCGCCTGCCATATTTCGTCGCGGCTCAGAACGTACAGGCTGAAGCCATACACCAGCGCATCCCCCAGCATGTCCGAGGCATCCGCCAGCAGGGAGGTGGAATGCGCGGCCATCCCGGCGATGGCTTCCACCGCGAACATGACGACGTTGACGGCGAGCACGATCTTGAGCACGCGTCCATGGTTGGCGCGCATGGCATTCAGGGTGCAGGATTTGTTTTCGCAGCAGCCGCTCATGAAAAATCCGTCCAGTAGTCAAGCAGGATGCCGCCGAACACCGCAGCGCCGAACCAGTTGTTGTGCAAAGAAAATTGGGCTTCAGCCCGATATGCTAGGGCAATTTCGGAGTATTGGGCGCATTGATGTTAATGCCCTCTTCTAGGGCTATTGCGATGATTTGTTGTTCCATTTGCGGCAAGTGTTGTTCGACGATGTTCCAGATCAGCGTCAAATCCACGCCTAAATATTGGTGCGCCAAAAAAATCCGGGTGGCGGCGATTTGTGGCCAAGGTGTTTCGGGGTGGGAAGAAGCCAGGTTGCCGGTGCCTAAATCCTTGACGGCTTGGCCGATGACTTCGAGGTTGCGGATAACGGCATCTTGGGTTTTGCGGTCTTGGAAGAAGGCTTCCTTGCCTGCTTCCACGTATTCCTTGATCCAGCAGATACAGTCATAAATGTGGCGGATGTAGACGGAGCGGTCTTTCGTCACAATGGCGCGGCCTCGTTGAGAATGCGGTCTTTCAGGTAACGATTGATGCCGTTGGAGGTCAGTACGTCAACTTTTCTACCGATTGCTTTCTCGATGTCTTGTTGCAGGCTGATTAAATCAAACAGGCTGCGGGTTTCCTGCATGTCCACCAGGAAATCCACGTCGCTGTCCTCCTGGTCTTCGCCACGAGCAACCGAGCCGAACAGGCGAACATTGCTTGCCCCATGCTTGGCCGCAAGAGCCAGAATTTCGGTCCTTTTGCTCCGTAGGATGCTGAGAGTGTTCATGGTTTTCGTATTGTAGTCCAATTCATGAGTGTGATGGACAGAACCAGAAATCGACACGGTAAGGCTAAGGTTCAGGTGACAAGGTAATTAAGCGCGATGCCGCCGAATACCGCGGCGCCGAACCAGTTGTTGTGCAGGAACGCCTTAAAGCATGCCGCGCGCTCGCGGTTTTTAATCAGGGTGTAGTGGTAGGCGGCGATGCCGGCAGCGGCAACCAGTCCTGCGTAATAGGCCCAGCCCAGACCGAGTTTCAGCCCGACGCCGGCGAGGATGGACAGGGTTGCGCCATAGCTCAGCATTATCGCCAGGATGTCGTACTTGCCGAAGGTAATGGCCGAGGTCTTGATGCCGATGCGGAGATCGTCGTCGCGGTCCACCATGGCATATTCGGTGTCGTAGGCGATCGCCCAGAACACGTTGGCGGCGAGCATCGCCCACGCCAACGCGGGCACGGCGCCGGTCTGGGCGGCGAAGCCCATCGGGATGCCGAAGCCGAAGGCGATGCCGAGATAGGCCTGGGGAATGGCGAAGAAGCGCTTGGTGAAGGGATAGCTGGCGGCGAGGAACACGGCCGCGATCGAGAGCTGGAGGGTCAGGGTGTTGAGGCGCAGGATCAGCAGGAAGGACAGCAGCACCAGCACCGCGAACAGCACCAGGGCTTCCTTCTTGCTCACCAGCCCGGCGGCGAGCGGCCGATTCTTGGTGCGCTCGACATGCGGGTCGAAATCGCGGTCGGCAAAGTCGTTGATGACGCATCCGGCTGAGCGCATCAGCACTGTGCCGAGGACGAAGATCCACAGGATGACCCAGTTCGGCTGGCCGTTCGAGGATAGCCACAGCGCCCACAGCGTCGGCCACAGCAGGAGCAGAATGCCGATCGGTTTGTCGAGCCGCATTAGTCGCTCGTATTGGGTGAGCCGTTCGGCCAGTGTCATAGATGTAAACCTCGCGAAGCGAGACTTTGTCCCCCTCTCCCATCGTGGGAGAGGGCCGGGGAGAGGGGGAGCTCCAGAATGTCCGGCAGGAAGACTTCCGTCACCAGGATAGGCCGGCCTTCCAGGTAAAACACCGAGCGTCGCGCCCACAGGCTGGCAGGCGCGTTCGGCAGGACGGTGCAGGCACGCCGGTACAGCGCATCGCGCCGGTTGAGTTTCTTGAAGCGCAGGGGGGTGCGTCGCACGCGCGGGTTGGCGAATAGCGCCGCGCCCAGCGGCTTGCTGCCGAGCCGCCCCAGGCTTTGCCAAGTGCCGTGCAGGCTGGTGGCGGGCAGCACGCTGTGGGCGAAAACCAGCGGTGTTTCTCCGCAGTACAGGAACACGTCGCGCAGCAGCGCGCGCGAGTGGCGCTTCAACGCGACCATGTGGCGTTCGGAAGGCATGGCCATGCCGTACTGCTGCCGCACATGGCGCACGCCGAAGGCGGCGCAGCGCTTCTGGATGCGCCGGGTGAGCGAGCCACGGTCTAGCAGCCAGGGGCGGTAGCGGGCGCAGCTTTCCGACAAACGGTTTTGCCACAAGGATTGCAAATCTGATTCCCCCAAATCTTACCGGGCATTATCCTACAAAAATTATATGAACCGCAGAGGACGCGGAAGACGCAGAGGAAAACAAGAAAGCGATTGCACAGAACACCTAATTTTGGCGAGCTTGCATAGCATGTTATGTCTTTGAATTCCTCCGCGTCCTCTGCGTCCTCCGCGGTGAATTGCTATTTTGAGGATTATACCTTCAAGTATTGTTCCGCACCCGCCAGCCAGCGCTGCAAATGACGTTCCGCCACCTCCGGCCGCTGGGCGAGAATTTTCTCTGCGGCGTGCCGCGCCGCTTCGAGTAATTCCTGGTCCAACTCGATATCGGCGATATGCAGCATCGGCACGCCGCTCTGGCGCGCCCCCAGAAATTCCCCCGGTCCGCGCAATAGCAGGTCCTGGCGCGCGATTTCGAAGCCGTCGCTGTTTTCGTAGATGATTTTCAGGCGTGCGCGCGCCGTTTCCGACAGCGGGGTCTGGTAAAGCAGGATGCAGGCGCTTTTAGCCGCACCCCGGCCGACTCGGCCGCGCAACTGGTGGAGCTGAGATAGCCCGAATCGCTCTGCATGTTCGATCACCATCAGCGAGGCGTTGGGCACGTCCACCCCGACCTCGATCACCGTGGTGGCGACCAGCAGCTGGATTTCCCCCGCCTTGAAGGCGGCCATGGTGGCCGCCTTGTCGCGTGCGTGCAGGCGGCCGTGCACCAGCCCCACTTTCAGTTCCGGGAAGGTGGCGGTCAGGGTTTCGAAAGTCTCCATCGCAGTCTTGAGCTGCAGCGTTTCCGATTCCTCGATCAGCGGGCACACCCAGTAAGCCTGCCGGCCATTCAAACAGGCCTCGCGCACGCGCGCCACCACCTCGTCGCGGCGGCGGTCGCCGACCAACTTGGTGACCACCGGGGTGCGTCCCGGCGGCAGTTCGTCGATCACCGAAACGTCGAGGTCGGCGTAATAGCTCATCGACAGGGTGCGCGGAATGGGCGTGGCGCTCATCATCAGTTGGTGCGGCTGAGCGCCCTTCTGCCGTAGCGCGAGGCGCTGGTGCACGCCGAAGCGGTGCTGCTCGTCGATGATCGCCAGGCCGAGGTTGCGGAACGCGACCTGGTCCTGAAACAGGGCGTGGGTGCCGATCGCGAGCTGGGCTACCCCTGCCGCGACCGCCGCCAGCGCGGCCTGCTTTTCCTTTTTCGGCAGGCTGGCCGCCAGCCAGACGACCTTGAGGCCGAGCGGTTCCAGCCAGGCGGAGAGTTTCTGGTAATGCTGCTCGGCGAGGATTTCGGTGGGGGCCATGATCGCCGCCTGAAAGCCGTTTTCTATCGCCTGCAAGGCCGCCAGTGCCGCGACCACGGTCTTGCCGCTGCCGACGTCGCCCTGCAGCAGCCGCTGCATCGGGTGCGGCCTGGCCAGGTCGCCGGTGATTTCCGTCACGACGTGCTGCTGGGCGCGGGTGAGCGGGAACGGCAGCGCCGCCAGCAGGGCGCGGGTGAGGCGTTGCCGGGGTGGCATCGGGGCGGCGGACTGCGCGCGCCGGCGCCGGTAATGCTGGTGCATGGAAAGCTGCTGGGCCAGCAGCTCGTCGAACTTGAGCCGTTGCCAGGCGGGGTGGGTGCGCTCGGCCAGCAGTTCGAGCGGCGCATCCGGCGGGGGCTGGTGCAGGTAAGCGATGCTCGCGGCAAAGGCGGGCAAGCCCAGCGGGTGCAGCACCTCGCTGGGCAGGGTGTCGGCCAGGTCGCATTCGGCGAGGGCGGACTGCACCAGCTTGCGCAGGGCGGCTTGCCCCAGGCCGGCGGTGGTGGGATAGATCGGCGTCAGCGCCTCGGCCACCGGCTCTTCCGCACCGACCATGCGGTACTGCGGGTGCACCATTTCCATGCCGACGAAGCCGTGGCGCATTTCCCCGAACAGGCGCACGCGCTTGCCGGGGGCAAGCTGCTTGATCTGGCTGGGATAGAAGTTCAGGAAACGCAGCGTCATCATGCCGCTGCCGTCCTCAACCCGGCATATCAGGGTGCGGCGCGGGCGGTACTGGACGGTAGTGTCGGTGATCTCGCCCTCGACCTGAACAGCTTGTCCCAGCGGTGCATGGGCGATGGGGTGGATGCGGGTTTCGTCCTGGTAGCGCAGCGGCAGATGCAGCAGCAGGTCGTGGGCGGTGAACAGGCCGAGCTTGTCGAGCTTGGCCTGGATTGCCTTGCTGGTCTTGATGGGCGGTGCTGCGGTCATTCAGTGACGAGTATGGCGTCCATTTCCACCAGCGCGCCGCGCGGCAGTTCCTTGACGCCCACCGCGGCCCGCGCCGGGTAAGGCTGGTCGAAATAATGCGCCATGATTTCGTTGACCTTGGCGAAGTGGGTCAGATCGGTCAGGTAGACGTTGAGCTTGGCGGTATGGTTGAGGCCGCAGCCGGCGGCCTTGGCAACCTCGCCCAGGTTGAGGAACACCTGGTGGATCTGTGCCTCGATGCCCTCGACCAGCATCATGGTCTGCGCATCCAGCCCGATCTGGCCGGACAGGTAAACGGTGTCGCCGACTTTCACACCCTGGGAATAGGTGCCAATGGCGGCGGGGGCATTGGGGGTGGAGAGAATTTGTTTGGCCATGGGGTTTCCTTTCTGTGCAAATTTTACTAAACAAAGGTTATGCAGGGTTCGCCATGCGCACCATTCGAGCATGACGGTGAGCGGTGCGGTGCCTGCAAAAGTCTGGAAAGGGGCGCGCCCATCGCGATCATTCGTCAATAATATTCAAACCCCGGATTGGCGCGTCGATGCTGCTTATTTCCTGGCAGCGATGCTGGCCTCTTCAATCAGCAGAGGGTAGGAGTAGCCGCTGCCAAAGTCCCGATTCACCACGACCACGCCGGAAATGGTGACCAGGTCGCCGACCTTGGCGGTTTGCTTGCTGGTGACGACCAGGTTGTTGCTGTTGGCGTCGCCCGTGCCATCTTGCACATGGACAAAGTTGCGTCCCATGATGCCGTTGTTGACCTTCACCACCTTGCCTTGGGCGCTGATTGTCTGTCCGGCAAGGGCGGCCTTGTTCAGGTTCAGGGCCGCGACGGTCTTCAGATTGGTTTCTGCGGCGAATGCGCTGAATGAAGCCAGCCCCAGGGCGCCAACAAGCATGGCGAACGCAATGGATGGAATCCTCATGAAAACTCCTCTATATGGTTGAAGGTCGGCTGAAAAAGGCCTGCTGCGAGTATATCACCGGGATGATCGGTCAGTGCTTTTGGGAGAGGCGGGGCCATGCCCTCCGGTCGCCCCCTGCGGTTACATGGCAAAATCCTCAGGTGCCGCTTCATTTTATTGAACCAACCCCCGTGACCTTTGCTCTAAATCGTGGTTGCCTTCGGAACCGCAGAAATTGTCCATTCATCGCGCAGTTCAACCTATTCCATGACTACCGCGTCGGAAGCCGCGGGCAAGATTCGTGTGCCCGGTTTGGAGCAATGGGTCTTTTCCCCGGCCATGCTCATGCAGGAAGCCGTCACCCTGCAAATCCGCATCCTGCTCGATCCGTATGAACAGATGTTGATCCTGCTGTCCGAGCCGAACCCGACGCTGCATTTGGATTGCCATATCCGGCAGGAAAACCGTACGGTGGTGGTGACGCTCAATCGCCTGGAAATCGTCGAACCCTTGCGCGGCAAGGGATTGGGAAAAAGAGTCGTGCGCAAGATCGTGGAAACCTATGCCAAATATCTCAACCCGGACTTCGGCTGGCGCGTCACCGATGTGCTGTTCGTCGAGGCGAATCTGGAAAGTTTTCGCGGCGTGGCTTTCCTCAACCGCATCAAACACCAGTCGGAAAAATTCGCCACCTTCGGCCCCTGCCGTTCGCGCGTTGCTTTGAGGACTTTGCCGAAAGCCTGAAACGGATAGTTTCAGCCCTGATTTACCCCTTTACCCGCGTAATTCTCACCACTTCCATGATCTTGCGCAAACTGCGCATCACGTTGGCGAGGTGGATGCGGTTTTCAACCTGCAGGGTGAAATTCATGGTGGTGTAGGCGCTGCCGTCTTCTTCTTCCATGCTGACATTGTCGATGTTCGATCCGGCGTCGGCGATGGCGGCGGCGACCTTGGCCAGCACGCCGCGCTGGTTGGCGACGACTAGCTTGATGTTGACGTCGAAGGCTTTTTTTGGCGCTTCCGGATCCCATTCCACATCTAGCCATTTGTCGGGGTCGGCGGCTTTTTTGGCGATGGCCGGGCAGTCGTGGGTGTGGATGATCAGTCCCTGGCCCTTGTTGATGAAGCCGATGATCGGGTCGCCCGGTATCGGCCGGCAGCAACGGGCATATTGCACCGCCATGCCCTCGGTGCCTCGGATGGTGATCGGCCCCATCGGGGCGTGCTTGCGCTCTTCGGCTGCTTCGGTGAGGGCCAGCAGTTGGCGTGCGACAACGATGCTGAGGCGTTTGCCGAGGCCGATGTCGGCCAATATTTCCAGCCGGCTTTTCCCGGTGTTTTCGCGTAGCAGCTTTTCCCATTGTGCTTCGGTAATTTCCGCCGGATCTGTGCCCAGCGCGCGCAGCGCCTGGTTGAGCAGGCGTTCGCCCAGGGTGGCGGATTCGTCGTACTGCATGGTCTTGAGGAAATGCCGGATGTGCGAGCGTGCCTTGCCGGTGATGACGTAATTGAGCCAGGTCGGGTTGGGCTTGGCATGGGCGGCGGTGACGATTTCCACCTGGTCGCCGTTTCTCAGCTCAGTCCGCAGCGGCATCAGCTCCTGGTTGATTTTCACCGCGACGCAGCGGTTGCCGACGTCGGTATGCACGGCGTAGGCGAAATCCACCCCGGTGGCGCCGCGCGGCAGCGCCATGATCTTGCCCTTGGGGGTGAAGACGTAGACCTCGTCGGGGAACAGGTCGACCTTGATGTGTTCCAGGAATTCGGTGGCATCGCCGCTTTCGGACTGGATCTCCAGCAGGCTTTGCAGCCACTGGTGGGTCTTCTGCTGCATCTCGTTGATCTCGGCGTCCCCGCTCTTGTACAGCCAATGCGAGGCGACGCCGGCCTCGGCGATCTTGTGCATGTCCTGGCTGCGAATCTGGATCTCGATCGGCGTGCCAAAAGGCCCGAACAGGGTGGTGTGCAGGGACTGGTAGCCATTCGCCTTGGGGATCGCGATGTAGTCCTTGAACTTTCCCGGGATCGGCTTGTAGAGCTGGTGCAGGGAGCCCAGGGTGAGATAGCAGGTGGGGACGTCCTTGACGATGACGCGAAACCCGTAAATATCGAAAACCTCGGAAAAGGTCAGGGATTTGCCCTGCATTTTTTTGTAAATGCTGTACAGATGCTTTTCGCGCCCGGTGATGGCGGCTTCGATCTGGCAATCCTTGAGCTTCTGCTTGATCGCCTCCAGCACCTTTCCCACCACTTCGCGGCGGTTCCCGCGCGCGGCCTTGACGGCCTTGGCCAGTACGTCGAAGCGGTTGGGGTAGAGATGGCGGAAGCTCAAATCCTCCAGTTCGTCGTAAACGCTGTTCAGCCCGAGCCGGTTGGCGATCGGCGCGTAGATTTCCAGGGTCTCGCGCGCGATGCGCTGGCGTTTTTCCGGGGCCATCGCGCCAAGGGTGCGCATGTTGTGCAGGCGATCGGCAATCTTGATCAGGATGACGCGCACATCGCGCGCCATCGCCAGCAGCATTTTGCGGAAATTTTCTGCCTGGGCGTGAACCTCGGTCTGAAACTCGATCTTGTCCAGCTTGGATACGCCGTCCACCAGTTCAGCCACCGCCTTGCCGAACTTTTCACCGATTTCATCCTTGGTGATGGCGGTGTCTTCCATCACGTCGTGCAGCAGCCCCGCCATCAGTGCCTGGCCGTCGAGGTGCCAATCCGCCAGGATTTCTGCGACCGCCAAGGGGTGGAAAATGTAGGGTTCGCCGCTTACCCTGAACTGACCGGTGTGGGCGGACTCGCTGAAGCGGAAAGCCGCCTCGATCTGGGCGGTGTCCTCTGGCTTGAGGTAGGAGAGGCGGGAGGTGAGATCCGAAACGTTAGGCATTTTTGTAGGGTGGGCACGTTTTTGTGCCCACGCGGTCAGCCGATCA
>CAZLJK010000089.1:0-10311 GCA_964559825.1 uncultured Sulfuricella sp.
ACCCCCCAGTGGAACGCCCTTGATATCGATCACGGTATTTTGCTTGTGCCATTCCCGCCCGACGATCTTGTAGGGCTTGACGATGTGCATCGCCTGCTCGACGCCCGGCAGGGCTTCGAAATACTCCTGCTCCAGCTTGCGCTCGTCGCCAATGGCGCCGATTACGGTGCGCTCGGTGCCGCGCGAGATATTGGCATCGAGGCCGGCTTCCTTGATTTTTTTGACGACGCCTTCGATCTGCTGTTCGGTTGCATCGCTGCTCATTACGATAATCATTTCTTCATCTCCTCAAGAGCCCGTTCCAGGGCCTGCAAAAATACCTTGTTTTCCCCTTCCAGCCCGACACTGATGCGCAGGTGTTCAGGCAACCCATAATTGGCAACCGGCCGCACAATCACGCCCTGCTTCAGCAGACTGAGGTTGATAGCGGCGGCATCGCCCACCCGCACTGCGACGAAGTTGCCGTAGGAAGGAATGTAATCCAGCCCCAGGCGCTTGAAGCCCTCCGTCAACTGCACCATACCGGCGCGGTTGATTTCCAGGCATTCATCTAAAAAAGCGTCGTCCTGCATCGCCATCACCGCCGCCGCCTGGGCCAGGCTGCTGACGTTGAACGGCTGCCGTACCCGGTTCATCATGTCCGCCACCGGCTCACTCGCCAGCGCATAGCCCACGCGCAAGCCTGCCAGGCCGTAAGCCTTGGAGAAGGTGCGGGTGACGATCAGGTTCTGGAAGCGTTTCAGCCAGCCGACACTATCGCTTCTCATCGCATCGGGCAAGTATTCGGTATAGGCCTCGTCCAGCACCACCAGGACATTCTCCGGCACGCGCTCGATCAATCCGAGCAACTGCGCAGGGTTCAGCAACGTGCCCGTGGGGTTGTTGGGATTGGCGATAAACAGGATACGGGTATCGCCATCGATGGCCGCCAGCAACGCCTCGGGGTCATGGCCGAAATCCTTCGCCGGCGCCTCGATGCCGCGCGCGCCGACCGCCTGGGTCGCCAGCGGATAAACCGCGAAGGCATGCTGGCTGTACACTGCAGAGGACTGCGACGTCAGGAAAGTGCGCGCCACCAGCTCCAGCACATCGTTGGAACCATTGCCCAGAACGATCTGCGCAAGACCGACGCCATGCCGTTCCGCCAGCGCAGTTTTCAGCGTAAAGCCGTTGCCATCCGGATAGCGCGCAATCTCCATGATCACGTTCTCGATCGCCGCCAGCACGCGCGGGCTGGCGCCGAGCGGATTCTCGTTGGAAGCCAGCTTGACGATATCGCCTTCCGGCAAACCCATTTCCCGGGCCAGTTCGGCAATCGGTTTGCCCGGCTGGTACGGCGTGATGGCGCGCACATGGCGAGGAGCGAGTTGGGAATAATCCATTTTCAAACGGGATGTTAAGCTGCAAAAAGAGAGTAGGATACGCCGATTCTTCGAGGATTCAAAGCAGGTCTTCTATAAGACCGCCACGGGGTAGGAGCCGAGGACCTTCAGGAAAGCCGCCTTGTCGGCAAGCTCGGCCAAAGCCTGGGCAACCTTCGCATCCTGGCGATGCCCTTCCACATCCACGAAAAACACATACTCCCAAAGCCCCGAGCGGGAAGGCCGGGATTCCAGCTTGGTCATGCTCACGGCATTCCGGGCAAGCGGCGTCAGCAGTTCGTACACCGCACCCGGACGGTTCCTGGCGGACATCGCCAAAGAAGTTTTATCCCGACCTGAGGGCGCCGCATCATGCCGGCCGATCACCAGGAAGCGGGTGGTATTGTTTGGCTTGTCCTCAATATTTTCCGCCAGCTTTTCCAGCCCGTAATGCTCCGCCGCCGCCTCGCCCGCAATCGCTGCCGCCGCGCCATCTGCAGCGGCCAGACGGGCCGCCTCGGCATTGCTCACCACCGCCACACGCTCCACGCCCGACAGATTCTGGTTAAGCCACTCGTGGCACTGGGCGAGGGACTGCGCATGCGAATAGACCTTCTCCGGCTTGCCCGCTGCCCCCGCCTTGCGCAGCAAAAACTGGTGCACCCGCAAATCGACTTCGCCACAGACCTGTAAAGGCGTCTGCAACAGCAGATCCAGCGTGGTGCCGACCGCGCCGCCGGTGGAGTTTTCCACCGGCACCACGCCGTAATCCGCCAGTCCCGCCTCCACCTCGCGGAACACCTCGTCGATCGAGGCGCAGGGACGGGTCAGCGCGGCATGGCCGAAATGCTTGATGGCCGCCGCCTGGGTGAAAGTGCCTTGCGGCCCGAGGAACGACACCGAGAGAGGCTTCTCCAGCGCCAGGCAGGCCGACATGATTTCGCGGAACAGGCGTGCCACGGTTTCGTCCGAAAGGGGGCCGGGGTTTTCTTCCTTGATCCGGCGCAGCACCTGCGCTTCGCGCTCGGGCCGATAAACCGCGCCATTTTTCAGGTCGCCGATCGCCTTGGCATGCTCGGCGCGCTGATTCACCAGCGCCAGCATCTGGCTGTCGATCGCGTCGATGCTGGCGCGGTGTTGCGAAAGCGCCTTATCCATGTTGCTGCTCGAACTCGCGCATGAAGTCCACCAGGGCTTGCACCCCTTCCAGCGGCATGGGATTGTAGATCGAGGCGCGCATCCCGCCCAGCAGGCGGTGCCCCTTCAGTTGCGCCAGGCCGCGCGCCTTGGACTGCTTGAGGAATTCCTCGTCCAGCGCCGCATCCTTGAGGGTGAAGGGCACGTTCATGCGCGAGCGACTGTCTTTGGCCACCGGGCACCGGTAGAAACCGCTGCCATCCAGATAATCGTACAGCAGCGCGGCCTTGGCGTTGTTGCGCTTGTCCATTTCCGCCAGCCCGCCGAGGCGCTTCAGCCACTTGAACACCAGGCCGGCGATGTAGAGCGAATAGGTGGGCGGGGTGTTGTACATCGAATCGTGGTCGGCGTGGATCTTGTAGTCGAACATTGTCGGCGTGCCCGGCAGCGTCTGGCCGATCAGGTCTTCGCGCACGATCACGATGCACAGGCCGGCCGGGCCGATGTTCTTCTGCGCGCCGGCGTAGATCAGGCCGAAGCGGGAAACATCCAGCGGGCCGGACAGGATGTTCGAGGACATGTCCGCCACCAGAGGCACGCCGCCGGTTTCCGGGATCCAGTGGAACTCCACGCCGCCGATGGTCTCATTCGGGGTGTAGTGGACATAGGCGGCATCCTGGTTCAGGCGCCACTTGTCCCGGGTGGGGGCATAGCTGAACTTGGCATCTTCCGAACTGGCAACGACGTTCACCGTGCAGTATTTTTCCGCCTCCTCAATCGCCTTCTGCGACCACACCCCGGTGTTGACGATATCCACAGTTTTTTTGCCGCGCAGCAGATTCATCGGCACCATAGCGAACTGGCTGGAAGCGCCGCCCTGCAGGAACAGCACCTTGTAGTTGGCGGGAATACTCATCAACTCGCGCAGATCGGACTCGGCCTGGGCGGCAATGCCCATGAATTCCTTGCCGCGATGGCTCATCTCCATCACCGACATGCCGCAGCCCTGCCAGTTCAACATCTCGTCGCGCGCCTGCTCCAGGACTTCCTCCGGCAAGGCGGCGGGACCGGCGCTAAAATTGTAGATTCTTTCCATACACTTAAACCCTTGTCTCACCGCAACGGACGCGGAGGACGCTGAGGTTAGACCTTTTAAAGCTCTTCCTCTGCGTCCTCCGCGTCCTCCGCGGTTATATTTCTGCGTCCGAGTCTTCCGAGTCTGCTTCCACCACCCGTTCCAGCCCGATCAGTTTCTCGCCCTTGTCGAGGTTGATCAGGGTCACGCCTTGGGTGGCGCGGCCCATCTCGCGGATTTCGCTGACGCGGGTGCGGATCAGCACGCCGCCGGTAGTGATCAGCATGATCTCGTCTTCTGGATTCACCAGCGTCGCCGCCACCACCTTGCCGTTGCGCTCGGAGGTCTGGATCGCGATCATGCCCTGGGTGCCGCGGCCGTGGCGGGTGTATTCCGCAATCGAAGTGCGCTTGCCGTAGCCGTTTTCGGTAGCGGTGAGCACCGACTGGGTCTCGTTTTCCGCCACCAGCAGGGAAATCACCTTCTGTCCCTTGCCCAGCCGCACGCCCATCACGCCGCGCGAAACGCGGCCCGTAGCGCGCACGGCGGCCTCGTCGAAACGCACCGCCTTGCCGCCGTCGGTGAACAGCATTACGTCATGCTTGCCGTCGGTGATATCCACGCCGACCAGATAGTCGTCCTCGTCCAGATTGATGGCGATGATGCCCCGTTTCATCGGGCGGGAGAAGTCGGACAGCGGCGTTTTCTTGACGATGCCGCTGGAGGTCGCCATGAGAATGAAATGGCCGTCGTCGAATTCCTTGACCGGCAGGATGGCGTTGATCTTCTCGCCTTCCCCCAGTTGCAACATATTGACAAACGGCTTGCCGCGCGATCCCCGGCTGCCCTGCGGCACTTCGTAAACCTTGATCCAGTAGACCTGACCACGGTTGGAGAAGCACAGAATGTAGTCGTGCGTATTCGCGATGAACAGCTTCTCGATGAAATCCTCTTCCTTCATCGCCGTTGCCTGCTTGCCGCGCCCGCCGCGCTTCTGGGCGCTGTAGTCCTCGAGCGGCTGGGATTTGATGTAGCCGCCATGCGACAGGGTTACCACCATGTCCTGCGGCGTTATGAGATCCTCCATGCTCAAATCCTGGGCGTGAACGACGATCTCGCTGCGGCGCTTGTCGCCAAACTGCGCCTTGATCGCGGTCAGTTCCAGCACGATAATTTCGGTGATGCGTTGAGGCCTGGCGAGGATATCGAGCAGATCGGCGATCTTTTCCATCACTTCCTTGTACTCGGACACGATCTTGTCCTGTTCCAGGCCGGTCAGGCGCTGCAAGCGCAGCTCCAGGATCGCCTGCGCCTGGGCGTCGGAAAGGCGGTAGCCCTGGTCGGAGAAACCGAACTCGGGCGCCAAGCCTTCAGGACGCGAGGCATCGGCAGCGGACCGCGCCAGCATTTCCTCCACCAGAGGCGAGCGCCAGACCTGCCCCATCAGCCCCTGCTTGGCGGCAGACGGCGTGGCCGCCGCCTTGATCAGGGCGATCACATCGTCCACATTGGACAAGGCTACTGCCAGACCTTCCAGGATATGGCCGCGTTCACGCGCCTTCCTGAGCTCGAACACGGTGCGCCGCGTCACCACCTCGCGCCGATGGCGCAAGAAAGCGTCGAGCATCTGCTTCAGATTGAGCAGGCGCGGCTGGCCATCCAGAATCGCCACCATGTTCATGCCGAAGGTGTCCTGCATCTGGGTGTGCTTGTACAGGTTATTCAGCACCACTTCCGGCACTTCGCCGCGCTTCAGTTCGAGCACCATGCGCATGCCGGACTTGTCCGACTCGTCGCGCAGGTCGGAAATCCCCTCGAGCTTCTTCTCGCGCACCAGCTCGCCGATCTTGATCAGCAGGTTGGCCTTGTTCACTTGGTAGGGCAGCTCGTCGACGATGATCGCCTGGCGTCCGCCCACCTTGTCGATATCCTCGAAATGGGTGCGGGCGCGCATCACCACCCGGCCACGGCCGGTGCGGTAGCCTTCCTTGACGCCGATGGTACCGTAGATGATGCCTGCCGTCGGGAAATCCGGCGCCGGCACGATCTCGATCAGCTCTTCGATGTCGGTCTGCGGGTTTTCCAGCAACAGCAGGCAAGCGTCCACGATTTCGTTCAGGTTGTGCGGCGGAATGTTGGTCGCCATGCCCACCGCGATGCCCGAGCTGCCGTTGATCAGCAGGTTGGGGATCTTCGACGGCAGCACCAGCGGTTCGTGCTCGGAACCGTCGTAGTTCGGGCCGAAATCCACGGTTTCCTTGTCCAGGTCGGCGAGCAATTCATGGGCGATGCGCGCCATGCGGATCTCGGTATAACGCATCGCGGCCGCATTATCGCCATCGACCGAACCGAAGTTGCCCTGGCCGTCCACCAGCGGGTAGCGCAGGCTGAAATCCTGCGCCATACGGACGATGGTGTCGTACACTGCGGTGTCGCCGTGGGGGTGGTATTTACCGATCACGTCGCCGACGATACGCGCCGATTTCTTGTAAGCCTTGTTCCAGTCGTTGGACAGCTCGTGCATGGCGAACAGCGCGCGCCGGTGCACCGGCTTGAGTCCGTCGCGCACATCGGGCAGCGCCCGGCCCACGATCACGCTCATGGCGTAGTCGAGGTAGGAACGGCGCATTTCTTCTTCGAGGCTGACCGGAAGCGTTTCTTTGGCGAATTGTTCCATGGATGCTCAGTTTCTTGTGAACTTGCTTGTTGATCTTACGAAAACAAAATGTTCGTGATTTTAGCATACCGACGCAGCCCAAGGCCAATCCGCAGGACAACCTTCACTTTGGCAGTTCCAAATCCATGGTGTATGATAAAAACATTAACTGGTTATGCGTCCGACCCCGATTTTCTAAAGGCATGCCTCAACAACAATAACGCTAACTTCTCAAGGAGAACTAACAATGAAAATCTCACTGGCTAAACAACTTGTTTTGAGCCTCACCCTACTAACTGGAATTTCTGTTGCCGGCGCCGCTTTCGCCCACGATGTAGCCAATGCCGGCTATCTGATCGATTCCCGCGGCAACGCGGCCAAGAACAGCTACAACCAGTGCTGGCGCACCGGCTACTGGACTCCGGCCATGGCAACCGCCGAATGCGACCCTGATCTGGTGAAGAAGGAAGAGCCGAAGAAAATAGAAGAGCCGAAAGCCGCCGCACCTGTTGCGCCCGTAGCCGGCCCTGAAGCCCCTGCGGTAAAAGTGACATTCAAGGCTGAAACCCTGTTTGATTTCGACAAGGCTGTAGTCCGTGCGGAAGGAAAAAAAGAGCTGGATGACAAAGTGGTCGCAAACATGAAGGCTCACCCCGAAGTGGAACTGCTGCTGGTCACCGGCCATGCTGACCGCATCGGCACCGAAAAATATAACCAGAATCTTTCCGAGCGCCGCGCTGCCGCCGTCAAGACCTATCTGGTTGATCAGGGCATTGCTGCCGACCGCGTCAAGACTGTAGGCAAGGGTGAAGCGATGCCTAATCCCGATGCCGACACCGTCAACAATTGCAAGGGCACGAAAAAAACCAAGAAACTGATCGAATGCCTCCAACCTGACCGCCGCGTCACAGTGGAACCTGAAATTCAGGTTCCGACCCAGAAGTAAGATTCTCCGGTCAGAATAAGCCCCGCCTAGTGCGGGGCTTTTTTTTATGCTAGATTCTGCCGATGAATCCCATGCCTGATAACCTTGTTGATACCCTGATCGATGCGCGCTGGATCATCCCCGTCGAACCGGCCCGGCAAACCCTGTCCCGGCATTCCATCGCCATTGCCGACGGCGTGATCCGCGACATCCTGCCGACTGGGGAGGCCCACGCCAAGTACCGCGCCAGGCAGCATTTCCGGCTTGAAGATCATGTCCTGATCCCCGGCCTGATCAACCTCCACACCCACGCCGCCATGTCGCTGCTGCGCGGCTTGGCGGACGACCTGCCGCTGATGGACTGGCTCAACCACCACATCTGGCCAGCCGAGGCGAAATTCGTGTCGCCGGAATTCGTCCGCGACGGCACCCTCCTCGCCTGCGCAGAAATGCTCAGAGGCGGCGTCACCTGCTTCAACGACATGTACTTCTTCCCCGCAGCGGCAGCGCAAACGGCGCTCGGTGCCGGAATGCGCGCCGCCATCGGCATGATCGTGGTCGACTTCCCCACTGCCTACGCCGCCGATGCCGACGATTACCTGAGCAAGGGGCTGGCGGTGCGAGACGAATTCCGCGGCGAGCCGCTGCTCTCCTTCACGCTCGCCCCCCATGCGCCCTACACGGTGAGCGACAAGACCTTCGCCAAGGTATTGACCTACGCCGAGCAACTCGACCTGCCGATCCACATCCACCTGCACGAAACCCGCGACGAGATCGAAGCCAGCCTCAAGCAATACCAGATGCGGCCGATTGAGCGGCTGCAACGTCTCGGCCTGCTCGGCCCCAACCTGATCGCGGTGCATGTGGTGCAGATCGACACCCAGGAAATCCGCCTGCTCGCCGAGCACGGTTGCCATGTGGCTCACTGTCCAAGCTCCAACCTCAAGCTTGCCAGTGGCATCGGCCCGGTGGTGGAAAAACTCGAACATGAGGTCAACGTCGGCCTGGGCACCGACGGCGCGGCAAGCAACAACCGGCTCGACATGTTTACGGAAATGCGCCTCGCCGCCCTGCTCGCCAAGGGCCAGAGCCGCCATGCTGGCGCACTGCCCGCCCACCAGGCGCTGGCCATGGCCACCCTCCATGCCGCCAAGGCGCTGGGCATCGACCGCCTGACCGGCTCGCTCGCCATCGGCAAGGCGGCGGACATCACCGCGGTGGACTTGTCCGCCCCGGAAACCCAGCCATGCTATGATGTCACATCGCACCTGGTGTATGCCGCCGGACGGGAAAACGTCAGCCACGTATGGGTAAACGGCAAGCTGGTGCTGGACGAACGGCGCCTCACCACCATCGACATCCATGAACTCAATGCCCGAACCCGCTTCTGGCACGAAAAAATCAGCCATCTGACATGAACGACAAATTGAACGCAGACCCGCAGGAACTGGACAAATTCGCCCAGCTCGCCCATCGCTGGTGGGACCCCAACAGCGAATTCAAACCGCTCCACGACATCAACCCGCTGCGCCTCGACTACGTTGACCAGACCGCCGGGCTGGCCGGCAAGAAGGTGCTCGACGTCGGCTGCGGCGGCGGCATCCTGGCCGAAAGCATGGCAGAACGCGGCGCCCAGGTTACCGGCATCGACCTCGGCGAAAAAGCGCTCAAGGTCGCCAAGCTGCACCTGCTGGAAAGCGGCCAGAAAGTCGACTACCGCCTGATCGCGGTGGAAGAACTGGCCAAGGAACAGCCGCACCAGTACGATATCGTCACCTGCATGGAAATGCTCGAGCACGTGCCCGACCCGGCCAGCGTGGTGCGAGCCTGCGCGGAACTGGTCAAACCCGGTGGCCACGTATTCTTCTCCACCCTCAACCGCAACCCAAAATCCTACTTGTTCGCCGTGATCGGCGCCGAGTATGTGCTCAACCTGTTGCCCAGAGGCACCCACGAATACGCCAAGTTCATCAAGCCTTCCGAACTGGGCGGCTACTGCCGCGCCGTCGGGCTAGGCGTCGCCGGCGTTACCGGCATGAGCTACGACCCATTCGGCAAAACCTACTCCCTCGGCACCGACACCAGCATCAACTACCTGATCCATTGCCGGCAGGAATAATGAAAGCGGTTCTGTTCGACCTCGACGGCACGCTGGCCGATACCGCGCCCGATCTCGGCCATGCCCTCAACCTGCAGCGCGAACGGCACGGTCTGCCGCCATTGCCGCAGGAAATCATCCGCCCCTACGCCTCGCACGGCACCGTCGGCCTGTTCGACATCGGCTTCAGCCTGACGCCGCAAGATGCGCGCTTCGCGCCCATGCGCGAGGAATACCTGGCGCTCTACACCGCCAACCTGTGCCTGCACACCACCCTCTTCCCGGGCATGGCCGAACTCCTTGAAGAACTCGAGGGCAAAGGTATCGCCTGGGGCGTGGTCACCAACAAACCCGCGCGCTTCACCAACCCGCTGCTGGAGCTGCTGGGGCTGGCCCAACGCGCCGCCAGCATCGTCAGCGGCGACACCTGCCCCCACCCCAAGCCCCATCCCGAGCCATTGCTGTGCGCCGCCCGCGAGATCGGCGTGGCGCCGCAATCCTGCCTGTACGTGGGAGATGCCGAGCGCGACATCGAGGCGGCGCGTGCCGCCGGCATGCCGGCGCTAGTGGCCGCTTACGGCTATCTGGGGGAAAACGACAAACCGGAAACCTGGCGGGCGCTGAGCATCATCGACTCTCCCGCCGAAATCATGCGTTATCTCGGGTAACGCAACCGCAAAATCCAGATTCAACCGACGTTCAGCGATTTCCCGCCAGTCGGGCGAAAAACTCCCGGCGCGAGACTTCCTTTTGCCAGCCGCATTCCCGTTTCTGCTCTTCCATCACCCGGTCACGAGTCTTGATGACTTCGTCCCAAGCGGCGAACACCGCAGCGGCAGAATCGAACCGCTCCATCGACTGCACCAGCGGCTGCAACAGGAAATGCCCGAGTTCGGGCAGGTAGTTGAGATGCGCCTTCTGCGCCCCACCCAGAATCGTGAAGTCCAGCAGGGGACCGATCACGAGGAAAGGAGAGGCAGCGCGCTCGGCGGCGCTCCACCCAGCCGGAACGAGCAGGCCGGGGTCGCGCTCGGGCAGGAACACCCGCGCCATCATCCA
>CAZLJK010000090.1:0-10155 GCA_964559825.1 uncultured Sulfuricella sp.
CAGCCCGGCGATCATGGCGATCAAGCGCGCCTACAAGACGCTGTACAAATCCGGCCTGAATCTCGATGAGGCCAAAGCCGCGATTCAGTCTCAATTGGCGGAGCATGCCGAGTTGCAGCCGCTGGCGGATTTTCTCACCGCCTCGAAGCGCGGCATCATTCGTTAGATGGGTTGCACAGCCCAAAAACACAGATGCCCACGAAAGGCACGAAACACACGAAACAAACCGAATGGCTCCGGATATATTGACGCCACGATGGATTGTCTCCCTGAACGATGCGACCCTTTGTTTCATTTCGTGCCTTTCGTGTTTTTAGTGGACCAATTGCCGTTTTAAGTACAAGGTTTCCCCATGCAGCAAAAAAGAATCGTAATCGGCATCGTCGCGGGCGAAGCCTCCGGCGACCTGCTTGGCAGTCATTTAATGGCCGCGCTGAAAGAGGCGCGTCCCGAAGTGCAGTTCGTCGGTATCGGCGGCCCGCGGATGCAATCCGTCGGCATGGAAGTGCTGTTCCCGATGGAAAAACTGGCGGTGCGCGGCTACGTCGAAGTGTTGCGTCACTATCGCGAGATCGTCGGCATCCGCCGCAGGCTGCGCGAGCACTTTCTGAGCAACCGCCCGGAACTGTTCATCGCGGTGGACGCGCCGGACTTCAACCTCGACCTGGAGCTGGTTCTCAAACAGCACGGCATCCCTGCCATCCACTACGTCAGCCCGTCGATCTGGGCGTGGCGCGGCGAGCGTATCAACAAGATCAAGCGTGCCGTATCGCACATGCTGGCGCTGTTCCCGCATGAACCGAAACTGTACAAGGAAGCCGGCGTCCCGGTCGATTATGTCGGGCATCCGCTCGCCGATATGTTGCCGGAACAGCCGAAGCGCGCCGAGATGCGCGAGTCGATGCGCATTCCGTTGCAAGCCAGGGTGTTCGCCTTCCTGCCCGGCAGCCGCCAGAGCGAAGTCAAACATCTCGCACGCACTTATATCGAGACCGCCAGGCTGATCCTGCAACAGATACCTGATGCGCGCTTCCTCGTGCCGCTGGCCAGCCGCGAGACGCGCGCCATTTTTGAACAGGCGCTTTACGATTGCAGCGCGCAACAACTGCCGCTCACTCTGCTGTTCGGCCATGCGCAGGATGCGATGATCGCCGCCGACGGCGTGCTGGTCGCTTCCGGCACTGCTACGCTGGAATGCGCGCTGCTCAAGCGGCCGATGGTCATCACCTACAGGATGCCGGCGCTCTCATGGTGGATGATCAGGCGCAAACGCTACCAGCCGTATTTCGGCCTACCCAACATCCTGTGCGAACGCTTTGTTGTGCCGGAGCTGATCCAGGAAGACGCCACACCGGAGAACCTTGCCCAAGCCTTGCTTAATCTGGTCAACGACAAGGATGCGGTGGCGCGGCTCGAAGAAATATTTCTTGAATTGCACCGGACATTGCGCCAGAACACCGCGCGGAAAGCGGCAGATGCCATCCTGCCTTACCTGCCAACTACATAAATTCCCCTCGCCCGCAGGAATTAACAATTGCTTTTCTCGTTCGCTTTCTCGCCCGCTTGCGGGAGAGGATTGAGGAGAGGGCACCGGGAGAGGGGTAGGGGAGAGGGAAAATTAGCCGATCAATCATACTCATTTGCGGTGTCGACGAGGCCGGGCGCGGCCCGCTGGCCGGTCCGGTGAGCGCGGCGGCGGTGATTCTCGACGATGCCAATCCCATCGCCGGCCTGGCGGATTCCAAAAAACTTTCCGAACGGCAGCGTGACCAACTCGCTCCCGTCATCCGTGAACGCGCGCTGGCGTGGGCGGTAGCCTGGGCCGAAGTGGAAGAGATCGACCGGCTCAACATCCTGCAGGCGACCTTGCTGGCGATGCGCCGCGCCGTGCTGGCGTTGCCGGTGCCGCCGCAGCAGGTGCTGGTGGATGGTTTGTATTGCCCGCAGACCGGCATCCCCAGCCAGGCCGTCGTCAAGGGCGACAGCAAGGTTGCCGCGATCTCCGCCGCCTCGATTCTGGCGAAAACTGCGCGCGACGAACTGATGCTGCAACTGCACCAGCAGTATCCGCTTTACGGTTTTGCCGAGCACAAGGGTTATCCCACCGCCGCCCACCTTGCTGCGTTGCGCGAACATGGCGTGTCAGAGGTGCACCGCCGCAGTTTCAAGCCGGTGCGCGAGATCCTATTATCAAAGCGATAATTCAGGTTGTGAATTGCGGGCGGGTATCGGTCAGTTACAATCTGTTTTTCATAGTGAAGGCTGCGCAGTACTGGGAGCGCGAGGCGAAGCGGCTGGAGCGGGAGCTGCGGAAAGTGCGGGAGATGGTCAGGCCGTCAGAACGTGCCTGGCGCGGCTAGTCATATTTCTTCGACTGGTGCAGCACGGCAACGATGCCGATCCGCTGTGCCGTCAGGCGATAAATCAGGGTGTACGGGTAGCGATTCAGCACCAGTTCCCTTGTGCCCGGCCTGCGCCCCGGGTGGCCGATCATCGGGGAATCGCGCAGCCCCATCGCGGCCTTGCGTATTTCGTTGAGCACCGCCCGCGATGCGGCTGGATTGTCCGGTGCGATGTAGTCGCGTATCGCCTCGATGTTCCGCAGCGAGCGCATCGACCATTCAAGCTGCTTTTTTTCTGGCATT
The DNA here is from genome assembly GCA_964559825.1 of uncultured Sulfuricella sp. GTDB lineage: Bacteria > Pseudomonadota > Gammaproteobacteria > Burkholderiales > Sulfuricellaceae > Sulfuricella. Next base: position 2,646 of record CAZLJK010000090.1, read on the forward strand.
GACAGCCTCAATGTGCTTCCAGAATTCGTTATGCGGGATTGTCCGCCCCGCCTTGATGTCGGCCAGCCCGGCGTCGATCTGCTTGAGCGCCCATTCCTCATAATCCAAGCGATCCTGCACGGCTTGTTTGACGATCGACGCCGGGCTGCGCTTCGACGATGCGGAAAGTTTTTCCAGCCGCTTGAAGATGGCTTCCGGCAATGCGATTGTGTTGGTCATGGCTTTTGCCCTCCCAAGCTGTTTTGACGGCTCCGATTGTAGCCCAAGGAAAGAAAGAAGGGAATTCATGCCGCCCACCTTGCCGCGTTGCGCGAACATGGCGTTTCGGCAGTGCATCGGAGAAGTTTCAGGCCGGTGCGCGAGCTTTTGTTCCCTCTTTAGCGATAGAATCAACGGAAGCGACAGGCTTGTTAAGCTGCCGCTTTCTGGTAGTCAGGAAAGCGACATGGGGTGCAGCCCGGTGCCAGAAGCGGAAGTTCAAGAACTTTGTGGCGATGGTCTGCTCCCGGCCTAAGCGGACTGTGGCAGTTGACTAAAATGCTCTCAGTTCAGCTTGCTGGAACGTCCGCTTCTGTGGGATCAAGCACAATTGTCTAGCGTACGCGAAGTTGGAGCGCATCGAGAGACTCAAGCGTTTGCACCACTGATTCGACCACTCTCGAATCGAAGTCGTCGCGGTTGGCCTCCTCGTGAGTACCCTTGTTTAGGTAAAGCCAAACAAGCGATTGCTCTGGGATGCCTAATATAACGTCAAGTGCTTCAATCACAGCGGTTTTATCGTCGTGCGTGAAAGTTGTCGCTCCGCGCAGCTTAGTTCTTAGCGACTCACAAAGATTGCGCAATACTGGTTCAGTTCCCGCCCCTGCTATCTTTAGCGTAAGCATGCCTTGGTCGCAGCGCCGCATCCATGTCCACACCTTAGCAGTCAACATCTCTAAAGCCTGACGCGAAGCGCCCAAGGCGGATCGATCATCACCTTGATTTACTGCCGCACGAGCATTAGCAAGATAATTCTGCGTGGTGACATTGCCCTGCACGCGCGGATGGTAGTTACCATCGTGACGTCTAAAGGAGTAAGACAACCACTGATTGGTTGGAACGTGGTTTTGTATGTCCTTTATGAACTCGTTGCTGTGACACGTCACGATGATCTGCGTGGACGCAAACCGTTCGCTTTGAAAGATTGTTTCGCGGATGCCTTCTCGGTGTTCGTGGTCGATGGCGTTGACCGCATCGTCAAAAATAATTACTGGAGCGTGAATGCTCAAACCTTTCGCCAACAAGATCGCCAGTCCCAAGCATCGTACATGTCCCTCGCTGAGAATGTGTAGGGCGTCGACCCTGACCGTAGGGACACCTCGAAAAGCGAGTTCTATGCGACCATCACCCGTCACTGGCAGGTAAAGTGCCGCAAGCTTGTCTGCATCCAAGTCGTTGCGGTTGAATTCGTTGTAAAGCTCCATCGCCAGTGTATTGAGACCCGCCATGAGTGTCCCCGGAAGTTCTGACCGATAGCGTCGCAGGTATCTCAAGAATTGATCGTACGTTGTCTTGATGCGGCTGTCGCGCACGATGTCCTCGGCTTCACGCGATGCCACCTGTATCAGAGTGCTATTAGCGGCATCAAAAGCGGCGATCCGAGCTCTCGCCGCAGCAATGGCTTCCACAGTCTGTTGGCGATTTGCGGCCATCGTTGCAACATTAATGCGCGCTTGATTAAGTTGATCACGTTCTTGGATCAATAGTTGTCTGTTAGCAATAGCTTGACGAGCCACAACGTCACCTGCTTCAAGAGTGACTATCCAATCTATCGCCTGCTGCGCCAATGACTTTCCACTACTGTCAGCCTGATATGCATCTTGCCACCACGCCCGTCGCTGATCGACCTGCGGGTTCGCCAAGTACCGTTGAAGTGGAGTTGAGCTGTCTGCGTTTGCGCCAACGCGCTGGGCGAAAGTCGCAAGTTGGACCGATAATGTCTGGGATGCCGCATTTCGATTCGAGAAAGCAATCGTGTGGCGTTCCTGAAGTTCACTCAGCTCTCTTAAAGATGCCAAGCCATCGGTCGCCTTGGTGTACGGATCATGGAACACATGGTTTTCGCCATGTAAGGGGGTATCGCATGCTGGACAGTGGTCAGCTGCGATTCCCTGGAGTCCAAGCACCGCCGTATATAGGTCTTTGAAAGACACTTGGCTACTTCGACCTGCAAGTTGTGTTGCAAGGTCGTCAACAACAGCTTGAGCCTCGTCTGCGGTTCGGTAAGCCTCAAGAAGTGCCGTACTACTAATTCCGTAAATTGTAGGCGTAGGCTGGTTTATTGCCTGCTCAAGCTCTTGCAGTCTGCCAGGCGCCTGTTCGGTCCCCAGCTCCGCAAGCAAGCCAGCATAGGTGAGGCCTGCTCTGTAAGAGGCAGCGAGATTATTCTCCGCTTGGGTAAGCTGCTGTATGGTAATTTGCTCATTCTCAATAACTGTAATGTCTTGGACGAGCGCTGCTCGTTTACCCGCCAATTCTCGTTGTTTCAGCCCAAGCAAGGTGAGCTGTCCATCCATCGAATCGTTAAAGTGGCTTACGAAATCGTTAAATTGATCCATCCCAAAAAGGGTGGCGATAAGCTCCGTCTTCTGCCCCGCAGGTTTTGCAGCAATTCGTGAAAATGCATCAATTCGGTTCTTTTCGATGAAGCAGAAACGATATGTGTCCGCGTCTGCAACTACAGTGACCGGCTGCCCCTCGTGATCTGAGGCAAGCAAGGCAGGCGGCGCAAAGCGTCGCTCATGGACATTGGAGAGGTAACGATCTGCTGCTATCCGCTTCAATTCTCCCTCTTCTACGGTGCCAAGTAGAGCAAATTCCAACGCTTCGCACAGGCTAGTCTTACCGCTGCCGTTCGGCCCGTAGAACATAACAATCCGCTTTTGTAGATCAAATGGCTCTGGGCTGCGAAAACCTCGGAATGGTCCTATGGTCAGACTCCGCAAGTTTTGCCAGCCCCATGCACCATCCGCCACCGCCAAATTTGGGGGGGGCTGGTTTGGGTCAGCCGAATGAAGCATCCTGCGAGCCAAGTCAGTTAGGACAACTGACCGCTGGCTGTGTTGCAGCGAGCTCGCGGCAACAGTCGCGAAATTCGCCAAGACAATTTTTGCGAAACGCCGAACGTCTTCTGACGCACCTTGGGCAGGGACGTAAAGCCAGTTCACGAATTGCTGAAAGTCGTGCAGTGCGGATGTCATCATCGCCCTCCTAGCGTCGCATTCATCGTTAATTTGAATATACCGATTCCAGCCAGCTTACAGAATTATGCGAAATTATAGTTGCTAAACGAAAATATTCTTGGCTGCATTTCTCTTCACCGCCCCTAGTGCCGTGAAAATTGATCCTTAAGCGGCATGAGTCCTGCTATGATAATTACAGATGGCTATCGACTTGCAAATCCTAGGCTCCAAGCTTGCCAAATACCGAGGACAGCTCAAAGAGTCCATCGCCGACGTCGCATCTTCGACCGGCATTGATGCTGCGCGACTAATCTCCATAGAAGCTGGTCAGGCCGAGCCTACTGGCGACGAGGTGCTGATCTTGGCGGATCACTTCCGCTGCGATTTTAAGTTTTTCATCTCCAACGAACGGGTCGCTGCGTTTGAGCAAACAGAGACGCTCTACCGCGCTCACGGCGGTGACTTCACCAAGGAAGATCGCGGGGCCATTCAAGATTTTCTCTACCTTTGCGAGACAGAAGACTTCCTGATGCGAGAGCTTGAATATCCGCCAAAGGACTTTTCTTTTGTCCCGACTGGCGACTACTTCAAGGGCCACGGCGAGGCTGCCGCTGCGCGCCTACGGGTCGTTCTTGGGCACGAGGACCACGCTGTACCGCGCGATGTATATGCCGAATTCCGCAGCGTTGGCGTTCATATCTTCCGCCGCAAGCTGGGGAACTCCAACATTTCAGGCCTCTTCATCATGCATCCGATTGCCGGCAAATGCGCACTGGTTAACTACAGCGAGGACATTTATCGCCAGCGGTTCAGCGCAGCGCACGAAATGGCACATGTGATATTCGACTCAGCGCAAGGTGCGAGCGTCAGCTTCGAAGGTCCCAGCGCAGGGGACTTATTGGAGCTTCGCGCCAATCGCTTCGCATCGTGCTTTCTGATGCCTCCGGCCTTTTTGTCAAAACTTCCAGCTCCATCTCAGTGGACGGATTCTGACGCTCTGCGATGGGCCAACGAGTTGCGCGTAAGTTGCATCGCCTTCGCCATTGCACTCAAAGAGGCCAAGCTCATTGATAAGACTGCCTATCATCGCATCAGCCACTTGCGCGTGCCACACGAGGCAAAGATCGACCCCGAGCTACCCGAGAGCCTCAATGCCACGCAACGCCAGCGCAAAGCCCACCTCTTGGAGCTCGGCCTTTCAGACTTCTACGTCAGCTTATGCTTTGAAGGTTACAGCGCCGGAGTGATCAGTATTGGTCGGTTAGCCGAGGCACTGTTGTGTAGCCATGGAGAGCTTGCTGAACTCGCGAGCATTTACGGCCAGAAACTCCATGGCTATTGACCCATCGAAGTTCCACTTGATCAATGTAGCTGACACCTGTTCGGTGTGGAACGTGCTGTCCTCGCCCCGGCTGCACGCCGCAGCCAAAGAGGCACGTTGCGAGTTCTGTATCACCAGCTTCGTGCGCTACGAATGCCTGAACAAGCCGCGAAAATCGCAGACCAAGGCTGAGGCCGAGCTCATGCGTCGCCTAGCTCAAGAACAAACCCGTGGTGGTTTTGCTGCCCACTCTTGCGAGATTGGCGACTTGCAGGCAATCAAGATTCTTGAAAGCCGAAAGCGACTCGGAAAGGGAGAGCTATCGTCCATTGCCTTCGCGATGAAGATCGGGCAAGCTGTCCTTACCGATGACATGAAGGCTCGCAAGCTTGCCGAAAGCTCGGGGCACACCCTGACCCAGACCACGCCACACCTCTTTTCTTGGCTGGTATTCAAGGGACGTCTTGTGGATTCTGACAAGCCCACTGTCATCACGCAGCATCAGGCAATGGAGCGGCCTCTCGCTCCACACTTCGAGACGGCTTATGAAATGGCTTTGCAATGCAGACTCAACGCACCGCTATGAACATCTAAACTTGTAAGAGCGGACACTCCCAGAAATAACATCTAGAGTTAGCCACCACCGTCCGCAATGGCCGAAGAAGAGACGGTCGGGGCGCACAGCCTGAATTTCCGCTTCGGGTCGATAGCTTTACTTGCTGAAGTTCAGCTTTAGGGTGATGAAAATCTCGCGGCCAGAGAGATCGCAATAGTATTTTAATGTTATCGTATTCCGCGTTATCGACATTAACTGGCCAACAAATACATCATGATCCCTTTCAAACTCATTCATCTGCTTGCCGTGCTGGTCTGGGTCGGCGGCATGTTCTTTTCCTACGTGGTTTTGCGCCCCGCTGCCGGGGAAGCGCTCGACCCGCCTGAACGCATGAGGTTGTGGAATGCGGTGTTGCGCCGCTTTTTCAACTGGGCAGGGGGCGCGATCGGCGCAATATTGATTACGGGTTTTTATCTGATCTACCAGTACGGCGGCATTACCCATGTCGCAAGCCACGTGCATGTCATGCTGGCGCTGGGGTTGTTGATGATGGCGGTCTATGGTTATGTATTTTTTGCCTGCTATGTGCCGTTCAGTTTGCATGTCGCCAGACAGCGCTGGGAAGAAGCGGAGGAACGGCTGGGCAGGATCCGCAAACTGGTCGCGCTTAACCTGGCACTGGGGCTGCTGACCATATTCGTCGTGGTGATCGGGATGGCTACTTAAGCACCGCCTTGGCCCCCCAGATCTTTTCCGCATATTCATTTATGGTGCGGTCGCTGGAGAATTTTCCCATGCCGGCCACGTTGAGGATGGCGCGGCGCGTCCATTGCTGCGGGTCGCGATATAACGCCTCTACCCGCTCCTGCGCGGCAACGTAGGCGGCATAGTCAGCCAGCAGCAGATATTTGTCCCCGCCCTGGGTGAGGGTGTCAACGACAGGCCGGAAGCGATCGGCCTGTTCAGGCGAGAAGTATCCGGAACCGATCATGTCCAGCGCCCGTTTCAGTTCGGCGTTGGCGTGGTAGTGATCCCACGGGTTGTACCCGGAATTCTTCAGTGTGGCGACTTCCTGCGCGTTGAGCCCGAAGATGAAGAAATTGTCCTCGCCCACTTCCTCCATGATTTCAATGTTGGCGCCGTCGAGCGTGCCGATGGTCAGCGCGCCATTGAGGGCGAGTTTCATATTGCCGGTGCCGGAGGCTTCGGTGCCCGCCGTGGAGATTTGCTGCGACAGGTCTGCCGCCGGGATGATGACGCCGGCAGTGGAAACGTCGTAATTGGGGATGAATGCCAGTTTCAGCAGGCCGCGCGCGGCGGGGTCGTTGTTGATGATATCGGCTATGCCGTTGGCAAGCTTGATGACGAGTTTGGCGGTGGCATAGCCGGGCGCTGCCTTGCCCGCAATAATCACGGTGCGCGGCACGGCATCCAGCGACGGGTTGGAACGGATGCGGTTGTACAGCGTGACGACGTGGAGCAGGTTGAGGAGTTGGCGCTTGTATTCGTGGATGCGCTTGACCTGCACATCGAACAGGCTGTGCGGGTCGATTTGCAGTCCCAGCCGGTCCATTGCCAGCCTGGCCAGACGCTCCTTGTTGGCAAGTTTCACGGCGCGGAATTCGGCCTGGAAACCCTTGTCATCGGCCAGTTCTGCCAACTCGCGCAATTTCGACAAGTCGGTGATCCAGCCTTTGCCGATGCGGCTGCTGATCAGGTCGGCCAATCCCGGGTTGGCCTGATTCAGCCACAGGCGCGGGGTAATGCCATTGGTGATATTGGTGAGCTTGCCCGGGTAATAGCGGTCGAAATCGGCAAAGATGGTGGTTTTCATCAGTTCGGAATGGAGCTGCGCCACGCCGTTGACATGATGGCTGCCGACGATGGCCAGATGTGCCATGCGCACACGGCGGCCATGCGTTTCGTCGATGATGGACATGCGCCTGAGCAGTTCGTTGTCACCGGGGAAATGGTGCATGACTCCCTGCAGAAAGCGCTGGTTGATTTCATAAATGATTTGCAGATGGCGCGGCAGCACGGCCTCGAACAGGCTGACCGGCCAGGTTTCCAGCGCTTCCGGCATCAGCGTGTGGTTGGTATAGGCAAAAGTGCGGGTAGTGATCTCCCAGGCGGCATCCCATTCCATGTGGTGAATGTCCAGCAACAGGCGCATCAGTTCGGGGATGGCGATGGCGGGATGAGTGTCATTGAGCTGGATCGCCACCTTGTCCGGCAGTTCCTCGAAGGCTTCATGGTGTTTGCGGAAACGGTAGAGAATGTCCTGCAGCGAGGCGCTGACAAAGAAGTATTGCTGCTTGAGGCGCAGTTCACGCCCCATCACGGTGGTGTCATTCGGATAGAGCACCTTGGACAGATTTTCCGATTCGTTCTTGTCTTCCACCGCCTTGATGT
>CAZLJK010000091.1:0-10032 GCA_964559825.1 uncultured Sulfuricella sp.
CCGAATTCCAGCGAATGAACGGTTTCTGGCGCATATCGATTTGTGCCTTGCCTGCCGAGCCTGTGAGAGCGTCTGCCCGAATAAGGTTGAATATGGCCGCTTGATTAACGGGGTGCGGGGTATCGTGGCAAAAACTCGCCGCCGTAGCGTGTGGCAGAGGCTGGGGCGGCGCGTGCTAATGGACGGCGTGGCGACAAGGCCGGATGTGATGCGCCTGGTGGGCGGGGCGCTGCGCGCCTGGCAGTCTGTGGCGGCCAAGGCAGATTGGTTGATGCGGGTTGGCCCGGTGCGGGTCACGGCACGGCTGCCGTCGCTGAGGCCGCAGCCCGTCTGGAAAGCGATTTATCCGGCCGCAGGCAAGGTGCGCGGCGAGGTGGGGCTGTTTCTTGGCTGCGTGGCGCGGGTGGCCGACGTTGAAACGCTCTCTGCCGCGATTTTCGTGCTTAACCGCCTGGGCTACACCGTGCATGTGCCGCCCCGGCAGGGCTGCTGCGGTGCCATGCATGCAAGCTTGGGCGAGCCGGAGAAGGTGCGCGCATTCGAGGAGCAAAATCGCCGGGCATTCGCAGAGGTAAATGTGGCGACCGTGATCTCGACCGCTAGCGGTTGCGGCGCAGCGTTGAAAAACTATCCGCAGGATTTCGCGGGCAGGGTGCGGGACATCAGCGAATTCCTCAGTGAGGCCGGGGGCTGGGAAGAAGCCGGAATCGCGCCGCTGGCGGAAAAGGTGGCGGTGCATGAGCCCTGCTTGATGCGCAATGTGCTGCATTGCCAGGACCAGCCTTACGACCTGCTGCGCCGGATTCCCGGCGTGACGGTGGTGCCGCTGGCGGGGAATGACCAGTGCTGCGGCGCGGCGGGCACCTATTTCCTGACTCAGCCGGCTATGGCGGCAACCTTGCTGGCTGATAAAATAGAGGCAGTAAAGGCCAGCGGCGCGTCGATTTTTGCCTCTTCCAACATCGGCTGCGCAATGCATCTGGCGGCTGGCCTGAAGGCGGCGGGGATCGAAGTCGAAGTGGTTCACCCGGTAACTTTGCTGGCCCGACAAATGGGGTTTGAGAATGATGAAAATTGATGATTTGATCGTGGGATTCGACCAGGGCTTGCGCACCTTGCTTGCCCCGGCGAGAACCGCACGTCCGGTGCCGGGAAAGGGCTTGGCCGAAGCCGAATTGGGCGAGGAAGAGAAACGCCTGGCGGCGGCGCTGATGCGCGTGAACCACAGCGGCGAGATCTGCGCGCAGGCGCTTTACCAGGGTCAGGCGCTGACGGCGCGTCGGCCCGAAATCCAGCAGGCGCTGAAACGGGCGGCGAACGAGGAAACCGAGCACCTGAACTGGTGCGAAAGCCGCATCCATGACCTGGGCGGGCGTAAAAGCCTGCTTAACCCCGCCTGGTATGCCGGTTCGCTGGCGATCGGCGCGCTGGCCGGCGCGTTGGGTGATAAATGGAATCTGGGCTTTCTGGCCGAAACGGAGCGGCAGGTGGCCCGCCATCTGGACGGCCACTTGCAGCGCCTGCCGGCCAGTGACGTAAAAAGTCGCGCAGTGGTCGAACAGATGAAAGAGGATGAAGTCAGGCATGCTACCACGGCCTTGGAGCATGGCGGAGCGGAGTTGCCCGTGCCGGTGAAGGTGGCGATGAAGCTTTCCGCCCGAATGATGACGGCAACTGCTTTCAGGATTTAAAGATTAACCGCAGAGGCGCGGAGGCGCAGAGAACCCCTTTAAAACCGGATTGAACTCTCCCAGTCGTTTTGACAAGCGTTAGGGTTTCGTTTGTCTCTGCGCCTCCGCGCCTCTGCGGTGAAGGTTTTTACTCCTCCACGATCTCGAAGTCATGCGTCATTTCCGCGGTTTTCCCCAGCATGATCGATGCCGAGCAGTATTTCTCCGCCGACAGCTTGATGGCTTTCTCTACTTGTTCCGGTTTGATGCCCTTGCCGCGCACCATGAAGTGGAAGTGCATCTTGGTGAACACCTTGGGTTCCTTGTCGGCGCGCTCTGCCTGGATGGAAACTTCGCAGCCGCTGACGGCCTGGCGGCTCTTTTTCAGGATCGCCACGACGTCGAAGGCGGTGCAACCGCCAGCGCCGAGCAGCAGCATTTCCATCGGACGCGGCCCGAGGTTGCGCCCGCCGGCGTCGGGTGGGCCGTCCATCAGGACGGCGTGGTTGCTGTCGGTAATGCCGAGAAAGCTGGCCTCTTCCACCCATTTGACCCTTGCCTGCATGAGATTTCCTTTTTTGTTGGTTGTCAGCCGCGAAATTATAGCACTGGGATCGCGACAAACGTTTGACAGCGGTTGCGGTATTGACATAAAATGCGCGTCTTTCTCTGATACAGCAACCGGAATTTCTGCATGAAAACCTTTTCTGCAAAAGATCACGAAGTAAAACGTGATTGGTACGTGGTGGATGCCACCGACAAAGTTTTGGGCCGTTTGGCCAGCGAAATCGCATCGCGTCTTCGCGGCAAGCACAAGCCCGAATACACGCCGCACGTGGACACCGGCGATTACATCGTGGTGATCAACGTGGACAAGCTGCGCGTCACCGGCAATAAGGCCGAAGGTAAGGTGTACCATCGCCATACCGGCTATCCCGGTGGGATTATCAGCACCACTTTCGCCAAGATGCACGCCCGCTTCCCGGGCCGCCCCTTGGAAAAAGCGGTCAAGGGCATGCTGCCGAAAGGCCCGCTGGGTTACGCCATGTTCCGTAAGCTGAAAGTTTACAAAGGCGCGCAGCACATGCACAGCGCGCAGCAACCCAAAGTACTCGAAATTTAAGGGATTATCATGATCGGCACCTACTACTACGGCACGGGACGGCGCAAGTCTTCTGTTGCACGCGTGTTTCTGAAGCCAGGCAAAGGCGACATCATCGTCAACGACAAGCCTGTGGATATTTTCTTTTCGCGCGAAACCGGCCGCATGGTTGTGCGTCAGCCGCTGGAACTGACCAGCCACCAAGGCACGTTCGACATCATGGTCAACGTCCATGGCGGCGGCGAATCCGGCCAGGCGGGTGCAGTGCGTCATGGCATCACGCGCGCACTGATCGATTACGATGCAGCGCTGAAACCGACCTTGAGTGCTGCAGGCCTGGTGACTCGTGATGCACGCGAAGTCGAGCGGAAAAAAGTCGGTCTGCGCAAAGCGCGTCGCCGCAAGCAGTTCTCCAAGCGTTAATTGCTGCTGCAATCGCAAAAAAGCCGCCTTATGGCGGCTTTTTTGTTGCCTATCGGTAATTGTTGTCTAGGGGCAACAGGGTTATTATTACGGGTGAATTCAACATTGGGATATATGATCGATATGGTTAAAGTCGGGATCGTGGGTGGTACGGGATATACCGGGGTGGAATTGCTGCGCCTGCTTGCGCAGCATCCCGATGTCGAACTGGTTGCCATTACCTCGCGCAAGGAAGCGGGGATGGCGGTGAGCGACATGTTTCCCAATCTGCGCGGCAGGGTGGATCTGAAGTTTGTCGACCCGGCCGATGCGCCGCTGAAATCCTGCGATGTCGTGTTTTTTGCGACCCCTAACGGCATCGCCATGAAGGAAACGCGCGAGTTGCTCGACGCCGGCGTGCGCGTCATCGACTTGGCTGCAGACTTCCGTATCAAGGACGTGGCGTTGTGGGAAAAATGGTACGGCATGCAGCATGCCTGCCCCGACTTGATCGCCGAAGCCGTGTACGGCTTGCCTGAGCTCAACCGCGAAAAAATCAAGAGCGCGCGACTGATCGCCAACCCCGGCTGTTATCCGACTGCGGCGCAACTGGGCTTTCTTCCCCTGATCGAGGCGGGTGTGGCGGATCTTGGCCATCTGGTGGCTGATTGCAAGTCGGGAGTGTCTGGCGCGGGCCGCAAGGCTGAGGTGGCAGCCCTGTTCAGCGAGGCTGCCGACAATTTCAAGGCTTATGCCGTGGCCGGACATCGCCATTTGCCGGAGATTAGCCAAGGGCTTGCGCTCGTGGCGGGCAAGCCGGTGCAACTGACTTTTGTGCCTCATCTGACGCCGCTGATTCGCGGCATCCACGCCACCTTGTATGTGCGCTTGACCGCTGAGGTGGATTTGCAGGCGCTTTATGAGAAGCGCTATGCCGATGAATATTTCGTCGATGTGCTCCCCGCCGGGGCGCATCCCGAAACACGCTCGGTACGCGGCGGGAACTTTTGCCGCATTGCCGTGCACCGACCGCAGGGGGGCGATGTCGCCGTTGTATTATCGGTGATTGACAACCTGACCAAGGGTGCCGCGGGACAGGCGGTACAGAATATGAATATATTGTTTGGTATTCCGGAAAACAGGGGCCTGGAGCAAATTCCGCTGTTGCCATGAGGCTGCGCCGGGTTCTGAAACGTCGCTTCAGTATTGCCGCCTCTCCCTTGTCGGTGCGGCGGCATGTGGCTTGGTACTGGCGTTTGCCGCTCGCGGTTGTTTTGCTGGCGGGCGGAGTCATGCTGTCTTGGTGGTTCTACGATGCCGGGATGCGTTTCGCCGGGTTCGAACGCGGATCGACTGTCGAGGAGTTGCAGCGGTTGCGGGAGAGGTCGACGGAACTGGAGCGGGAAAATGTCAGCCTGCGCTCGATGGGGGCTCAGGCCGAGCGCAAGATGCAGATCGAGCAGGTGACTCAGAATGATCTTGCCAAAACCGTCAAGACGTTGCAGGATGAGAACGCCCAGCTGAAGGAAAGCTTGACCTTCTTCCGCAAGCAGATGTCCTCCGACAAGAGCGACGGCGATCTCAGCATCTACCGCTTCAAGGTCGAAAACATCATGCCGGGCGAATATCGTTACCGGTTGCTGCTGTTGCAGGGCGGGCAAAGGGAGCGCGAATTTCAGGGCAAGGTGCAGTTTCTGATCAGTTTTACCCAGGGTGAGGAAAAGCTGGTGATGACGCTCCCTTCTGCGAAGGAAGCGGAGGCGCGGGCTTATAATCTGAACTTCAAGTATTATCAGCGTCTGGAGGGGGTCTTTAATACCGGGCCCAACGCGCAGGTGAAAAAAGTCCAGATACGTGTGTTCGAAAACGGTGCCGTTCAGCCGAGACTGATGCAAACCGTCAATTTATCATCATAAGGATTGATAATGTTTTTCGGAAATAACAAACGCAGCAAACCGCAAAACCGAATTGATTCATTGATTGGGGTCGGCACGAAAATTGAGGGTAACGTATTCTTCAGTGGCGGCTTGCGGGTGGACGGAACCCTCAAGGGGAATGTCAGCGAGGCGGGCGACCAGCCCAGTACGCTGGTGCTGAGCGAGCAGGCGCGAATCGAGGGGGTGATCCGGGTATCGCACGTGGTAATCAATGGCACGGTGGTGGGTCCCGTGCAAGCGCAGGAATATGTGGAACTGCAATCGAAATCCCGTGTCACAGGTGATGTGTTTTACAAGACCCTGGAGATGCACGTCGGAGCGATTGTGGAAGGAAAATTGGTGCATCAGGAAGGCGATGTGGAGCAACTGATTGAAATTCAGCCGGTTCCGAGTAATTGACTAAAAAACTCAACTATAGGATAATTAGTTGTATCAGTTTTTTAAAGGAGATATAGCATGAATGCAGTGACTGAAATGCCCAGCCCGCTGAATTTTACCGACAGCGCGGCAGCCAAGGTGAAGCAGTTGATCGAGGAAGAAGGCATTCCGGGCCTGAAGCTGCGCGTGTTCGTTAGCGGCGGGGGGTGTTCCGGCTTTCAGTATGGTTTTACCTTCGATGAGACGACCAATGAAGATGACACCACGGTGGAGAAGAACGGCGTTGCTCTTTTGATCGATCCGATGAGCTTCCAGTATTTGGCTGGCTCCGAAATCGATTATCAGGAAGGGTTGCAGGGTTCGCAGTTTGTGATCAAGAATCCGAATGCCACCACCACCTGCGGTTGCGGTTCGTCTTTTTCAGCGTAATCGGTTTGTCATTCAGGCAAGACAAAGGGGCGTAAGCCCCTTTCGTCATTTTCAGGCCGGGTAGATCGCGCCGAGGATGCGCGCGCCTTTCGCGCCCGTCACCTCCGGCAGGTTGCCGGGCTTTCCATTCAGTGTTTGCCTGGCAAGCCAGGCAAAGGCAAACGCCTCCACCCAGTCTGCGTTCACGCCTAAATCATCGGTTGGCGCGATAATTCTGTTGGGCAGGGATTGCTTCAGCCTGCGCACCAGTGTCCCGTTATGGGCTCCGCCGCCGCACAGGTAGATCTCGCTGGCGGTACTGCAATGATCCTGGATGGCTGCGGCAATCCCTGTTACGGTCAGCTCAAGCAAAGTGGCCTGAACATCGACCGGGGAAAAATCGGGTGACAGGAAATGCGCCAGCCAAGGCAGGTTGAACAGATCGCGGCCGGTGCTTTTTGGCGGCGGGGCGGCAAAAAATGGTTCAGCGAGGAGCTGCCGCAGCAATTCCGGGATAGGCTGGCCGCCGGCCGCCCATGCGCCATCCTTGTCATAGGGCTGGTCCAGATGCTGGGTGGTCCAGGCATCCAGCAACAGGTTGCCTGGGCCGCAGTCGAAGCCGAGCACCGTACCGTGGGGCGGCAGACTGGTCAGGTTGCTGATGCCGCCGATGTTGACGATGACGCGGTGGCGTTCCGGATGGCGGAACAAAGCGGCATGGAAAGCGGGCACTAGCGGCGCTCCCTGCCCGCCGGCAGCGAGATCGCGGCTCCTGAAGTCGGCGACCACGGCGATGCCGGTCAGTTCGGCCAGCAACGCCGGGTTTGCCAGCTGAATGGTGAATCCGAGGTCGGGGCGGTGGCGCACGGTTTGTCCGTGGCAGCCGATAGCCCTTACCTGTGCGGCCCGGATTTCTGCTTTTTCCAGCAGTGTCTGGATTGTCGTGGCGTAGCGGCGCGATAGTTTGTTAGCCGCCAGAGCGGCACGCTCAAGTTCATTTCCTCCCGCGCTGTTTAGTGCGAGCAGTTCGACACGCAGTGCTTCGTCGAAAGGGGTGAAATGGCTGTGCAGCAGCTTGCAGAAATTGTCTTCGAAGGAGGCCAGAACTGCATCAATGCCGTCGAGACTGGTGCCGGACATTAGCCCGACATAGTAGGTGCTGAGAGGCGGGCTCAAAACAGCTGGCCGAAAGGATTCGGGCGGGTTATTCGAGTGATGCCAGATTGGTGTTCTTCAGCAGATTCAGGCGCATTGCCAAATTCTCGGCGATCATGCTGAAATCGGCCTTGTACTGAGCGGCGATGGGGAAGGCGGTCGGCATGGGAATGCTCAGGGGATTACGCTGCACCCCGGCGACGCGGAATTCGTAGTGGAGATGGGGGCCGGTCGCAACACCGGTCATGCCGACTTGGCCGACGACGTCGCCCTGGCTGACTTTGCTGCCTCTGCGCAGATTCTTGGCAAAGGCGGAAAGATGACCATAAGCCGTGCTGAATTGGCCTTGATGCTGGAGTATGATCAGGTTGCCATAGCCGCCTTGCTTGCCAACGAAGGCGACGGTGCCGTCCGCTACCGCTTTCACGCGTGTGCCGGTTGGTGCGCCGTAGTCGACGCCTTTATGGGCGCGCCATGTCTTAAGCACCGGGTGGAAGCGGGCTTTTGTGAATCCCGAGGTGATGCGGGAAAACTCCAGGGGGGAGCGCAGGAATGCCTTGCGCAGGTTTTTGCCTTCCGGCGTGTAATAGCCTCCGCGTCCTTCGCGATCCTGAAAATAAACCGCGCGATAGCTCATGCCGCTATTGATGAATTCCGCAGCCAGCACGCGACCGGTCTTGATCAGCTCACCCTTGTTGTAGAAGGACTCGTAGACGACAGTGACTTTGTCGCCTTTTTGCAGGTCGCTGTGGAAATCGATGTCCGACGAAAAAATATCGGCAATTTGCATGGCGATGCTGTCCGGAATATTGGCGGCATCGGTCGCGCCGAACAAGGAGCTCTTGATTTCCGCCGATTTCATCATCAGGCGCGCCTCGAGCGGCACTGCCTCGTCGCTGGACTTGAACCCTTCGGCTTGCTTCTCTACCTTCAGCATGGATTCGCCGCTGCTAATGTACTGCAGGGCGAGGAGATTTCCTTCAGAGTCGGTTTGGGCGCGGACGATCCGGCCGGGAATCAGTAGACGCAGGGCTTTTGAGTCCCTTGCGCTCTGCATGAATCCGCTGATGTCCTCATCATTGACATTAAGGCGATCCAGCAGGGCGGACATGGTGTCGCCACGCTGGATCCTTTCCTCGTGCCAGAAATTGCCGGCGGCGTCGGAAGATGTGGCGGCGTTGGGAAGTTGCAGGTTTTCGATAACGGTGTGGACAGGAATCTGGCGCGTTTGTGTTTCCGGAGCGATACCGAATGCGGCAACGATGCCGAATAAGGGCAGGCTGGAAATGGCCACCAGCCAGCGCAGGCTTAACTTTCGTTCTTGCAGGCCTAACTTTCGTTCTTGCAGAAACGGCTTTTGCGCTAAAATACCGATCTCGTTGTTTTGCATGACTTCCCTGAGCGTTTAATGTAGGCGGGAGCTTACCAGAAGATGGGCGATCAGTGAAGGTCGAGTCGATTACATATTGTTTAAGCAGGCGGTATAGATGACCCAGGTTAATGAAGCGTTGCAGGTTATAAAAAGAGGGTGCGATGAATTGCTGGTGGAGCAGGAGCTGGTTGAAAAGCTGGCCACGGGCAGGTCGTTGCGCGTCAAGGCGGGATTCGACCCGACCGCGCCGGATTTGCACCTCGGACATACCGTCCTGCTTAACAAGCTGCGTCAGTTTCAGGAGCTGGGGCACGAGGCGATGTTCCTGATCGGCGATTTCACGGGCATGATCGGCGACCCTACCGGCAAGAGCGCGACGCGCAAGCCGTTGACCCGCGACGACGTGATCGAGAATGCACGAACCTACGAGCAGCAGATATTCAAGATACTCGATCCGGAAAAGACGCTGGTGATGTTCAACTCCAGCTGGATGGCCGAAATGAGCGCAACCGATCTGATTGGTCTGGCGGCGAAGCACACCGTGGCGCGCATGCTGGAGCGCGATGATTTTCATAAGCGTTACAGCTCCGGTCAACCCATCTCTATTCATGAATTCCTTTATCCGCTGATCCAGGGCTACGATTCGGTGGCGATGAAGGCGGACGTGGAGCTGGGCGGCACTGACCAGAAATTCAACCTGCTGGTTGGGCGCGAACTGCAGAAGCACTACGGCCAGCCGCCCCAGGTTGTCTTGACCATGCCGATCCTGGAGGGGTTGGATGGCGTGCAGAAGATGTCCAAGTCGTTGGGTAACTATATAGGCATCCATGAACCGCCGAACGAAATGTTCGGCAAGCTGTTGTCCGTGTCGGATGATTTGATGTGGCGCTATATAGAGTTGCTTTCATTTCAGCCCTTGACTCAGGTGGCCAAGTGGAAAATGGAGACGGAGGATGGGCGCAACCCGCGCGATATCAAGGTACTTTTCGCCCAGGAAATCGTCACCCGCTTTCACAGCAAGGCGGCAGCGGAAGCCGCCCTGGCGGATTTCGACGCGCGCTTCAGGCAAGGTGCGATGCCGGATGAAATGCCGGAAGTCACGCTCATCGGCGGGGCGGAGGGCTTGCCGATCAGCCAAGCCCTCAAGCAGGCGGGGCTCTCTGCCAGTACTTCGGATGCGTTGCGCATGATCGATCAGGGCGGGGTAAAGCTCGATGGCGAGAAGCTGAGCGACAAGGCGCTCAAACTAAAAACCGGCGAAATCGTGGTGGCTCAGGTGGGGAAACGCAAGTTTGCGCGCATCACGGTGAGCTGAACGTATGTCCGCAGTTTGATGCATTTCAAGGGCTTGTGATTTTCTTGTAACAAATCTGTCAAAAGCCCTTGACCAACGCTCTTGGGTCTATATAATGCGCAGCTTCCTGACGTAGCGCAGAAGCAAGCGAGATGGCAGGAAAGGCGCTAGAAATAAGGGTTTGACGAAACTTTAAAACCCTGTAGAATGCGCCG
This sequence comes from uncultured Sulfuricella sp., assembly GCA_964559825.1. Taxonomy (GTDB): domain Bacteria; phylum Pseudomonadota; class Gammaproteobacteria; order Burkholderiales; family Sulfuricellaceae; genus Sulfuricella. Next base: position 9,934 of record CAZLJK010000091.1, read on the forward strand.
CTCTCGATAGCGCAAAGCAACGCGGTAACGAGTGAGGTGAAGCAAAAGAGTTGTTGACGTTTCCTGATAACTCTGTAGAATGCGCACCTCGCTTCGGCA
>CAZLJK010000092.1:0-9761 GCA_964559825.1 uncultured Sulfuricella sp.
CCCGTAAACGATTGCGCAGCGAGACGGCGGCGAGGTTGAGCGCCACGATCACCAGTACCAGCAGGAACGCCGTGGCATAGACCAGGGGGCGCGCCGCCTCGACGTTGGGACTCTGGAAGCCGACATCGTAGATATGGAAACCCAGGTGCATGAATTGCCGCTCCAGGTGGAGATAGGGAAAATGCCCGTCCAGCGGCAGGCTGGGCGCCAGCTTGACCACGCCGACCAGCATCAGCGGCGCGGTTTCCCCGGCGGCTCGCGCCACCGCCAGGATCAGGCCGGTCATCATGGCCGGGCTGGCCATCGGCAGCACCGTGCGCCACAGGGTTTCGGCCTTGGTCGCACCCAGCGCCAGGCTGCCTTCGCGCAGGCTGCGCGGCACCCGCGCCAAACCCTCCTCGGTGGCCACGATCACCACCGGCAGGGTCAGGATGGCCAAGGTGAGCGAGGCCCACAGGATGCCCGGGCTGCCGAAGGTGGGCGCCGGAAGCGACTCTTTGAAAAACATCTGGTCGATGTTGCCGCCCAGGAAATAGACGAAGAAACCCAGGCCAAACACGCCATACACGATGGAGGGCACCCCGGCCAGATTGTTCACCGCGATGCGGATGATGCGGATCAGCAGGCCGTGTCCGGCATATTCGCGCATGTACACCGCCGCCATCACGCCCAGCGGCATGACCATGATGGACATCAGGATCACCATCATCACCGTGCCGAAGATCGCCGGGAATATCCCGCCCTCGGTATTGGCTTCGCGCGGGTCCTCGGTGCCGAATGCAACCAGCTTGTGGAAATAGAATCCGATCTTGTCGACGATGTTCATGGCATTGGCGCGATACACTTCGGACACCTTGGCCAGCGGCACATCGACCACCTTGCCGTCCATCACCTCGGCGCTTAAACTGTCACGCCCGATTTCGGCGCGCAATTTTTCCAGGCGTGCCTGGATTGCACCGAACTTGGCGTTGGCCGCTTCACGTTCTTTTTCAATAGCCTGCCTGGCGGCAACGTCGAGCTTGCCTTCCAGTTGCAACCTGCGCTCTTTCAGGCGCAGTTGCTCAATCTCGTAATTGATATCACCAATGTCCTGTTTTTCGGTGCGAAAGATTTCCTTGAACAACTTGCGTGCACGTTCGACACGCTTCTCCAACTCCGGCATGGCGGTCGCGCCTTCGGCCACCACTTTACCGTTTTCCTTGACCGCTTTGAGGTGGCCGTAAAAATTGCCCCATTCATGTCGCTCGACGGTCAGCAGATCCTTGGGATAAGTCATTTCGGTCAGCAAGGGCGCGGGATACCATTTGAAGTCGAAACCCGACACATCGCGGTTGCCCAGCTTCAGTAGATAGCGCGTGGTGAACTTCTCGTCGCCGGGAATCTTGAATCCAGACTCGACCAGGCGCCGCACGGCGACTTCTTCTTGATCCTTGATTTCGCCAATGAGACGGATTTTGCTGCCGTCTTTTTCGACAAAAGTCGTCTCGACCACCTGCGATGGCCAGAAATAGGTGAGGCCGCGCGCCGCGGTCAGCCACAGCACGCCGAATACCAGCACCAACGCCACCGCGAGCCCCCCGGCCGTGCCCCAGACCCATGGCTCGCCTGATTTAACCCATTCTTTCATGCGTCATTCCTTTTCCATTAAATGCTGCTGTATTTTTCACGCAGGCGCTGGCGGACCAGTTCCGCCACCGTATTCACGACAAAGGTGAAGACGAACAGCACCAGAGCGGATACGAACAACAGCCGGAAATGGGTCGTCCCCACGGCGGCCTCGGGCATTTCAACGCCGACGTTGGCGGCCAAGGTACGGAAGCCGGTAAAGATGGAGAGGTCCATCACCGCGGTATTGCCCGTCGCCATCAGCACGATCATGGTTTCACCCACCGCGCGCCCCATGCCTATCATCACGGCGGAGAAGATGCCGGGGCTGGCGGTGAGCAGCACGACGTTCTTGAGGGTCTGCCAGGGTGTCGCGCCCAGCGCCAGCGAGCCCGTGGAGAGATGCTTGGGCACACTGAATATCGCGTCTTCGGCAATCGAGAAAATGGTCGGCGTCACCGCAAACCCCATGGCGATGCCCACCACCAGTGAGTTGCGCTGCTCGTAGGTGATGCCCATCTCGGTGCTGAGCCAGTGCGGCATATCGCCGCCGAAGAAGTATGCTTCGATGGGATGTCCAACCTGGAACGCCAGCCAGACGCCCAACATGACCACCGGAACCAGCAGGGCCGCTTCCCAGCCGGGCCGGACGCGGACGGTCAGGTTCTCCGGCAGAAAACGCCAGAACAGCGCCGCCAACATGACCGAGACAGGTATGAACACGAAGGTCAGCAGGGTGCCTGCCAGATTGTTTTCCACCAGCGGCGCCAGCCACAGTCCGGCCAGAAAACCCAGAATCACCGTGGGCAGCGCCTCCATGATTTCGATGGAGGGCTTGGCCACGCGGCGCATCCTCGGCGCCATGAAGTAAGCGGCGTAAATCGCGGCCAGCAGAGCCAGCGGGGTGGCGACCAGCATGGCGTAGAAAGCCGCCTTGAGCGTTCCCAAGGTCAACGGCGCCAGACTGAACTTGGGTTCGAAATCGTTGGTGGCCGCTGCCGATTGCCAGATGAATTCCGGCTTGTCATAGCTTTCGTACCACACCTTTTGCCACAATGCCGAGAACGAAACTTCGGGAAACTCGTTATGCACCTGGGCGACATAGAGTTTTCCGTCGGCACTCTGAATCACCAGCCCGTTAGCGCGTGGCGTGGTTTCGGCGGCCACGATCCCGCCCTTGCCCACCGGGTCGCGCCACAACAATTTCTGCGAGGTGGCGTAGTAGAGTCCGACCGTGCTCTGGTTGTCGCCCGCCACAAAACCCTTGCGGAAATATTCCGGCGCCAGCGTGATGACCTTGCCTGGCATTGGTTCGAAGTCTCGGATGTGGGTTAGGGTGTAATTGTTCTGCGCATCCCGCACCAGGAACCACTGGCTGAGGTTGCCTTTATCCGTGCCCACGATGAGCGAAAAACCACCGCTCAATATGTTCAAGGCGCTCAAGTTTTCGCCCTCTGCCACAACCCGCTGTTTCTGTATCAGGCGCGGCTGGGATTTGTCGGTGATATCGAAATGCGTGACGAACTTGCCGCTGTGACCGATGTATAACTCGCGCTGCTTGACCTCGACAATGAGATTCTGAATCTCGCCGTCCACTCCATCGAGCTTGCCGGCGCTACGATCGATCTCGACCGCCCCGGTGACAAGATTCTTTTTGGACGTCAATCCGACCAGCAGTAAACGCCCATCGCGGGTCAATGCCGCTAGAGTCGTGGCATCGTCCTTGCTCTGGATGGCGAGCTTTCGGATCGCTGCGTGCGCATCGTCCAGGAGCACAGGTTCTTCGCCGAGCGGGTATTCGATGCTGGGCTGGATTACGCGCTTATTGTCCGCATCGAACGTAACACCATAGACCTGCTTGACGACGATGGCTCGACCGTCGGACAAGCCATAGGCAGCGATGTATTCGTGCGCATCGCCCGCCGCGAAGCTGGTGATGGATGCGCCCTCGGGAAGCTTGATTTTGACTTCCCCGCGTAGCGTGCCATCGCGCAGATTGAAGAAGTGCACCACGCCTTTGTCGGTAAAGCGCGCACCGATTTCCGCCTGCTCCTCGGAAGACAGATAAACAGTGCGCTCACCCACCCCGCCGGGCACGCCGTAGGACTGCCAGCCGCTGACGTCTACCGGCTTGACGAGCGGATACGCCACACTCGCCAGATAGAAAAAAATCAGGCTGATGGCAACGATGACGCTGATGCCGCCAAAGGTCATCACATACTTGAACAGGCTGTCGGTCAACAAGCGTCGACGCATGGCGCCCGCTATCGTAATCAGATTCGAGTTGGTGTTATTCATGAGAAAGCCAGGTCACGGGGACATGAAAATATGCACAAGCAAGAATCCGGGCCAGCCTCATGGCCGGCCCGGATTGCCTCTTTACTTGGTAGCAGCCGGATGCTGCCTGTGAAAGCGCTCGATAGCGGCAACCGGCTTACCCTGCTTGGCCGTATTCTTGTTGAGTGCATAGATCACGGTCTCGCCTTTCGGGCCGGTGCCGATCTCGGTATAGGTCAGCGGCACTTCGCTGTGTTTCAGGTAATCCGCCATATCCTTCCATTCGACGAAGACATAGTAGCGACCGGCCTTGATGACTTCGCCGTAAAAGGGACCTGCCGGCGCCTGCTTGCCGTCGTACATCATCTCGGCAACAGTCGGACCGCCGCGCTTGGCGTCGTCCTTGTTCATGCCGAAAATCAGCGTGCGGCCATCTGGACCTTCGCCGATGAGCGTGCGCGTCAGGGCGACTTCATCTGTCTCCAGGAAAATCCGCTGCAACGCCGGATCGCCCAGAACGTAAACCCGACCATTTTCATGAAAGGTCGTGAACAAGTATTGTTCCGCTACGACTTTTTTCTCGACCTCGGCAGCCGGTGCAGCGGCGCTTGCGTTGGTGCCTTGCGTTGCGCAACCGCCCATCGCGCCAACAAGACCCATGGCAACGATCAGCGAGGTGATGCGCAGGTATTTGTTCTGCATAAAATTCCCCTATATTCAGGCGCATGGACTCCGGCCGGTAAGCGGCCGAAATCCAGCGTATTGATGAGCGTCGAGATACTTACTTGGTGATTGCAGTCAGGGCATCCGCCGCCATCTTGGCCGGCATCGGTACAAAGCCGTCCTTAACCACCACGGTCTGGCCCTGCTTGGACAGCACCATCTTGAAGAACTCGCGCTCCAGCGGGGACAGCGGCTGATTCGGCTTCTTGTTCACATAAACATAGAGCACACGAGCGAGCGGATAGCTGCCGTCGATGGCGTGTTTCGCGTCCGCCTCGACATAGGGCGAACCTTCCTTCTTCGACAGTGGCACGGCACGCACGCCGGAGGTCTTGTAGCCGATGCCGGAGTAGCCAACCGCGTTAATCTGGCCGGTCACGCTTTGCACCACCGATGCGGAACCAGGCTGTTCGGCGACATTCTTCTTCAAGTCACCCTTGCACAAGGCGTGCTCCTTGAAGTAGCCGTAAGTGCCGGAAACCGAGTTACGACCGTAGAGCGCAATCGCGCGATCAGCCCACTCGCCCGTCATGCCTCCCTGACCCCATTTGGTGATGTCGGCAGGGCCGCCACATTTGCGCGTGGAGGAGAAAATCGCATCCACCTGCGCCATGGTCAGTCCCTTGGTGGGGTTATCCTTGTTGACGTACACCGCTAGCGCGTCGATGGCGACCGGCACGGCGGTTGGCTTGTAGCCATGTTTTTTCTCGAACGCCTCGATTTCCTTGGCGTTCATCGGGCGACTCATGGGACCGAAGTTGGAAGTGCCTTCGGCAATCGCGGGCGGCGCAGTGGAGGAGCCGGCACCTTGGATCTGAATATTGACGTTGGGATAAGTACGCTTGTATTCCTCGGCCCACAGGGTCATCAGGTTGTTCAATGTATCGGACCCGATGCTGGTGAAGTTGCCGGAAACGCCGCTCGCCTTCTGATAGGTTGGCAAATTGGGGTCCACCTCGACATCTGCGGAAAATGCGCCCTGGCTTATCAAAGATGCGGAGAGCAAACCCAGTGTTGCAAGAATTTTTTTCTGAAACATAATTCGTGATCTCCTAATAAGGTCCCTGAGTTATCTGTAATCCAAATTGAACTATTGATTCAACGGTGCCACGAGCGTCGAATATAGGCTCCAAATATTGCATAATTATTACAATTACGAATTATTTGAACGGTCAAATCAACAGTCCAAAATTTCAAAATATGCTTTCAGAAGATTTCAGAATTTTTACAATGCTTCATAACTGACGGTTATTGACGATGCGCTCATCGTATCGTTTAAGGAGTTATGAATATGAAATGTCCCGTCTGCGGAGCAGCCGAGATTTTTGGTTGCGGGATTTAAAGAGGTTTCATTAATCTAATGGCTGAAAAAAGCTCCGGGGTAGAAGACTTGAAACTCTGCGCACACACCTTCACCAGGGATGTGTAACAGTTGTCGTGGTGCGCTGGCTACCCCCAGTGGACGACATGAAACGGACGATTTACGTGGGTTGCTCCTGGAATTCGTGTTTGAACGGCTTGCGTCCGATTCCGTCGAGCAGCACCTGTTCCAGCTGATCGTCGCTGCAACCCGCGCGCGGAGGACTATCCGACCAAACCATTCCAGGTCAACGCCCTGCTCAACAAAATCCACACCATAGTCCAGCGCGGGCTAACCCCGCAGGGCGAAGCGTTCGTACTTGACATTTCCAGTGCCATGCGCGAAATCGAGGCGATGCTGGCACGAGTTGCAACCAGCTCAGGAACAGTGCTGATTACCGGCGAATCCGGCGTGGGCAAGGAAAAAGTTGCTCGCGCGCTGCATGACATGCGCGACCCACTGAGCAAGCGCCCCTTCATCGCCGTCAACTGCGGCGCGCTGGCCGAATCCCTGCTTGAGGCGGAGTTGTTCGGCTACGAAAAAGGCGCCTTCACCGGCGCCAACCGGGAGAAAAAAGGCTATTTCGAACAGGCTCAGAGAGCACCCTGTCCCTCGACGAAATCGGCGACATGCCGCTCGCGATGCAGGTCAAGCTGTACGCGCCATCCAGGAGCGCGCCATCGTAAGGGTGGGAGGTGAAAAGCCGATACCGGTGGAGATCAGGCTGGTCTGCGCCACCCACCAGTAACGGTCCTGGCCCGGCTTATTTCATCAACTCCACCTGCTCCCCTTTGGCCCGCAGCGCCGCTGCCCGCGCCTCGATAAAACGCTGGAATTCGGGCTGGCTGCGGTAGGCACCGGAGGCAACGTAATCCAGGGAAGATGCGAGATGGAAAGGCCGCAGGTAGCCTTCGACCCGGAACACCTCGCGTCCGCTCGTATCGAAAAACACCAGGCTGGGCGTGTAGAAGACACCAAGCCTGCGTGCCCAGTCGCGGGCCGGCAGGGTCTCGCCGCTAGGCGTCTGCACCGGCTCGCGCGAGACCATGTTGATTTGCGCCACCTGGAATTTCCGCAGCAAGGCCCCGACATCGGTGCGGAGGAAGGCGTCCCCATGAAGTTCGTCACAGGCGGCACATTCTTTTTGCTCGAACAGCACCAATAGCGGCTTGCCGCCTTTCCTGGCGGCGAGCTTCAGGGGCGATTTCAACAGCCAGGATTCGGAATGCAGTTTGCCGCTGGCTGGCTCTCTTGCGTTCGCCGCCAGATAGTCGGCAAAACTCTGCTTCTTCTCCAGGCGCCCACCGACGAAGTCCAGCGCGGCCATAAACTTGTGCGGCGGAATGTAACCATTGAGGCGCAACGCCACCTCGCCCTTTTCATCCAGCATCAGCAAGGTCGGCGTGAACTGCACCCGCAGGGACTTGGCGAAGGCTTTCTCCGGCGCCGCCTTGCCCGCCATATCGGTCACCTCACGGTCGCCCCAGATATTGATGGCGATGACGTCGAAATGCCGGCGGGTCTTGTCGGCGACGGCCTTCTGGCCAAAATTGTCTTGCAGGAGCTTGGCGCAATAGGGGCAGCCGTCCTGGTAGAAATAGAGCATCACGCGACGGCCGGCCAGGGCGGCTTCCTTCACGTCGTCGCGCAAATCGAGGAAGGATTCCTTGAACCAGGCCGGCGCCTCTTGGTAGCCGGGGTTCACCATGCCGGGCGCGAGAGCGGCCTCGTCAGCGGCGCCGGCGGAATAGCTCCCGAACAGCAGGACAAAGGCGAGGGTCAGAATTTTCAGCATAATGTCTCCTCCGATGACTGTTGATGCGCAAAACCGGAAGCATGACGATGCTGCGGTTGCTTGGCAAGAGTCCCATGCTGAACGAAAAAAGTCGGACCTTTATTCTAGGCCCTGCTTGTTCGCAACCCGAAAGCGAGCCTTAGGCGGTCACGCGCTCACCCTCGTTCTTCGAACCTAGGGTACCAACAAGACGGAATGGATCGCGCCAACTCCACCTCCCTTTCATCCCTTGCGGATGAAAAAGGTCCATGTACCTGGCTCGGTTTCCATGATTTCCAGCAATACGTTGCCAGTCGCCATGCACCAGGTGCCGACCTCGACCTTGGTTGACGGGCAGGTGCTAACCAGTTTCATGATCTGCCCCTGAGACATGGTGTTGAAAATCTTTCTCGCTTCGATCACCGGGCCGGGGCAGATCAGTCCCGTCACATCCAGGGTTACGTTGGGCACAGTCACTGCCTTTTTTCCTTTGCGCACGTAATATTCGGTCGCGCCACCAGATTGTTTATCGGAGTGGATGACCTCGTTTCCCGTCGCCTTCGCCCAAGAAAACAGGTCACCCTGCGTGCCTGGACAATCCGATTTCAACAGCAACACTTCACCGATTTTTATGTCATCCAGCACCCGTTTTGCGCCCAGCAAGGGATGGGGGCAAACCTGACCCGTCATGTCCACGACAATATTCGGTTTGATCAGTGTTTCGCTTTCCATGTCCATTCTCCTCAATTCAACACATTGAACTGCATGGTAGCAACCCTGGAATTGAAATAAAAAGAATATAAAGCTATTATTAAATAACTTATAATTATATGTAGGCGCATCATGAAGCTGCAGCAGTTGCGCTACCTGTGCGAAGTAGCGAAACAGGGATTGAATGTCTCGGCGGCCGCGGAAAAGCTGCACACCTCCCAGCCCGGCGTATCGAAGCAGATCCGGCTGCTGGAAGACGAACTGGGAATCGACATCTTCGTCCGCAACGGCAAGCGGGTGGCGGAAATTACTGCACCGGGAAAGGCGATACTCGCCATTGCAGAGCGCCTCCTGCTTGAAGCAGAAAATCTCAGGCAGGCCGGCAAGGACTTCAGCAACGAAGACAACGGCAGCCTGGTGATCGCCACCACTCACACCCAAGCCCGCTATGCGCTGCCCCAGACGGTCAAGGCCTTTGCACAGCTTTACCCCGGTGTGAATCTCGTTCTGCATCAGGGAAACCCGGCCCAGGTGGCCCAGATGGTGGTGTCGGGCGAGGCCGACATCGCCATCGCCACAGAAACCATCGCCGAAGTGAAGGAACTGGTGAGCCTGCCCTGCCACCAGTGGAGCCACGGCATCATTACCCCGCCCAGGCACCCGCTGCTGAAGGAGAAAATGCTCTCGCTGGAAGCCATTGCGCGTTATCCGATTGTCACCTACGACACGGCATTCGCCGGCCGCTCGCGGATTAATCGCGCGTTCGAGCGCAAGGCGCTTGCTCCCAAGGTGGTGCTGACCGCCATCGACTCGGATGTAATCAAGACCTATGTGGAACTCGGCCTCGGCATCGGCATCGTCGCCCGGATGGCGTTCGACCCGCAACGAGACAAGGGCTTGCGCATGCTGGACGCGGACCACCTGTTCGAATCCAGCACCACCCGCATCGGCCTGCGCCACGGCGCCTACCTGCGCGGCTATGTGTACGAGTTCATCCACCTGTTTGCGCCGCAGCTGACGCGAAAAGTGGTGGATGCCACCATGCGCGGCGGCGGTTTGGATTTCGAACTATAGAGTCTGGCACCCGGTTGGAAGTGCATATCAGCAGCAAGACAGCACGGCGCTAAAGAAATGGGATGAGGACTGAATGATAAAAATCACTCGGCCATTACGCATCCCCCACGAACTGAGTATTGCATCATTATCTCCTGGCTGGATTCAGGAATTACAGGGCAAATGCTTCGTCGTAAGGTTGCCCGCCTTCCGACACCGGCAGCGTCAGGTTGTTGCCCCAGTCGCCCCAGCCGCCGT
>CAZLJK010000093.1:0-9605 GCA_964559825.1 uncultured Sulfuricella sp.
GCCGGTGCCGCTGCGCTGCCGTCCTTGCGGCCCCGCGAGCTTCGCAGCCTCGCGCAGGCGCGGCGCCATGTAGCCGAGGCGGGCGATTTCCACCTGCGCGCGCGCGGCGCGGGAGCTGGCGTGACGGTGGAAGATTTCGAGGATGACCATGGTGCGGTCCATCACTTCGCAGCCGACCTCAATTTCGAGGTTGCGCGCCTGCGACGGCGAGATCTCGTGATCGACGAAGACGGCGTCGATCCTGCCGGCGTTGGGGTCGGCGGCGGCCTGTGGCGTATGCTCGAAGGTGACGGGCTCGGGCGCGTTGTCCACGAATTCGCGGATCTCCTGCCGCTTGCCGGCGCCCAGGTAGGCCGTGGTGTCGAAGCTGGAGCGCTTCTGCGTGAAGGTGGCGGTGATCTCGAAACCCAGTGTCTTGGCCAGATCGCGCAGCTCGGCCAGCGATGACTCGAACTCGACATCGCTCACGTTCGGCCGTTGCACGGCAGCCACGACGGCGTATTTGGGCTTCTCTTTGACTTCTTTTCGCATGCGGGGATGGCTTCTATTGAGTGGGCGAAGCCGGATAGTATATCTGTCCCGCTACGCGGGGTCATTCAAACAACGGGATTCCCGCTTTCGCGGGAATGACGAAACCAATGGATAGCCCGGGTTCTATCGTATCGCCCCGCTCACGCAATGATCTGATGCACTGGTAGCTTGCTCATGTGCCATTCACCAGTCTTTGCATCGTATTGCGATGCGGTGAATACATGCCAATCGGCATCGTTCAGCTGCGGATAATCGCCACGGTAATAGTACCCGGGCCATCGGGTTTCCTGCCGGTACTGCGTGTGCCTGAGCACCGCCTCCGCGGTCCAGACCCGGTGGTTGAGTTCCCATGCCCTCTGGAGTTGGTGGAGGTCCTCGGCGCCGATATGGTCGAGATCCTCCTTCAGCATGTTCAGCAGCTCCAGGCCCCGGTTGAGCATCGGTTCGCTGGTCACATAAATGGTGCTGATGCCCCCGGCGTACTCATCCATGATCTTCTCCAGTCTCTGCAAGCCGTGAAGAGGCGAGATGTAGCTCGGCGCCACGCTCCCGGCGACGATTTCGTTCCTGCCGATTTCGTAGTTTTCCAGCGGCTTGAATATTTCTTCCTGGAGCATCTTGATCTGCGTTTCATCCACCTGCGGCGCACCCCCGGCCATTTCCATGACATACCTGACCGCTGCTTTCCCCGCTATCCTGCCCTCCGTAAATGAACCGGACGAAAACTTGTGGGCGGAACCGCCTATGGTGTCGCCGGCGCCGAACAGCCCCTCGACTGTCGTCATTCGGTTGTACCCCCACTGGTAGTCCGCCGGGGCGCAGTCCTCCGGCCCGCTGGCCCAGGCGCCGGAACAGGTGGCGTGGGAGCCCATGACGTAGGGTTCGGAGGTGATCAACTCCGACGATTTTTCCTTGGGGTCGATGTTCTGCGATGCCCAGACGACGGCCTGTCCGACCGTCATGTCGAGAAAGTCCTCCCAGCCGATCTTCTCCTTCTCCTGGGTATCCAGCACCGGCTGGGTGTGCATGTAGATGGGGCCCTTGCCGGCCTTCATCTCCTGCAGCATGGCATGGTTGCGCAGGCAGGTCGGCATCGGCTTGGCCTCTGCATATTTGCCGACCAGGGCTTTCATTTCCTCGAACCGGGCGGCGATGTAATTATCCCCGTAGGCGTTGGTGTCGGTCGCCCCGAGCAGCAGAAACCAGGCGCCGACCGGGCCGTAGCCGTCCTTGAAGCGGGCGAGCACGACCCGGTTCTCCATCTGGATCATTTTTGCGCCTGCGCGCAATACCAGGCCATAGGCCGAAGCGCTGCTCCATGGCGCATACCAGGTCCTTCCCGCGCCTTCGCCAATCGACCTGGGCTTGAAAATGTGCGAAGCGCCGCCGGCGGCGACGATGACCGCTTTCGCCCTGAACACGTAAAAACTCCCATCCCGGACGTTGAAGCCGACGGCACCGGCGACCCGGTTGGGACGCACCTTGTCCATCAGCAGATGAGTCACCATGATCCGGTTGTGCACTTCGCTGGCGGACTTCCTGGCGGCCTCGGCGATGATCGGCTTGTAGCTCTCGCCGTGGATCATGATCTGCCATTTCCCTTCTCTCAGATACCGGCCGGTCTCCGGGTTCTTCATGATCGGCAGGCCCCACTCCTCGAACATGTGGACCGTGGCATCGACGTGTCGGGCGATGTCGAAGATCAGGTCCTCCCTCACCAGCCCCATCAGGTCGGCGCGTGCGTAGCGGACAAAGTCTTCCGGCTGGTTCTCGCCCCAGCGCATGCCCATATAGCAATTGATCGCCGACAGGCCGTGGGCAACGGCGCCGCTCCTCTCGATGTTGGCTTTTTCGACCAGGGTGATTTTCAGGTTACGCCCCCAGTACCGGGATTCGTAAGTCGCGCCGCAGCCGCCGAAACCGCCTCCGATGACCAAGATGTCAGTATCTACGAACTTGGTTTTTTTGCGTGAAAATAGACTCATAGCATCTCCCGGCGGTGGTTAGTGTTGCGGTTCGACAGGCGGCAGTGCAGGAAGTACATCCACCTTGAGTGACGCGGGCTCGTTCGCGAGCAGCTGAGAGCTCAGCGCATTTGCGTCGGGCGCTTCATACTCGGTTGGCGGCTTGATGGAACCCCAGGGGGTAGTCCTGATCGGGAATGTGAACTCCTTCACCCGTCCGTCCCGGTATCGGATCTTCCAGGAGATGGACCCATTTGCCTCTTCCCTGAGCACCCTGACGCTGTGGCCCAGCGGGGCGAAGTCCGCGAATCCTCGAACGTCTATCGCTTGCTGCGGACATGCTTTCACGCACGAGTAGCACTCCCAGCAGAAATTGGGCTCGACGTTGTAAGACCTGCGGTAGACCGGGTCGATGTGCATGATGTCGGAAGGGCAGATGTCCACGCACTCTCCGCAGCCGTCGCATCGCGTCATGTATGTGAATGTGGGCATTGCTTGCCTCCCGCCGTTGTTGACGCCGGCAGATCGGATGAGCCGTCTGCCTCCTCGACCCTTCTCTGGAAGGCCACTACGGGCTTGTAGAACATATGGGCGAACTTGGACCAGGGAACGGAAACGAAAAGCAGCGTCGTGAAGAAGAGGTAGAGGCCGGCGAATATTTTTGTCGCAGCGGCGTTTTCCGCCATCGCCACCCATTCGAAAATGAGTGCAGAGGTTACGCTGGCGAGGAGCGTGACGATGAACAGATCGGCACGCACCAGCCGCCAGGGCGGATGGCCGTCATGAATGACGTTGACTCTGAGAAAGAAGAAAAACCAGTAACCGCCGACGAGCGTCATCAGGGCGCCGATGTTCCACAGGATCGGGAGGACAACCGGCGTATGCGTGTTTGCCGGATAGATGAATACCATCGTGATGGTCGTGACCAGATAGAGCACGAAACCATAGAACATCAGGACATGGGAAATCCTTCGCTGCGTGTTGCAGAATTCGCCGAAAGTCGCGATGTCGTTGACGAGGGTTTTGGTCGCGATGGCGGCCAAGCCCACGGTGCTGAGTTGCTGCTTTGCGGCGGCCTTTGTACGCTGCCTCTCCTGCAGGAAGAATTTAAGCTTTTTGTCATGAAGGAGATCGAAAAGGGTTCCAATGGCAACCGCGAGTACCATCAAAACGATATAGCCTTGCATGAGTTCAGGGGAAACGAAAGCGGTCAGAGGAATGAACGGATTGGTGGTGAACATCATGACCTCCCAATGCCAGCGTCCTCTTGGAGTGGCGGAAGCGCCTTATCTTGCAGGCGAAGCCTGCGTTCGGATGCGCTACGGTTGCCTGGAGCGCCAGCCCTTGCGCCAAGTGTAAGAAAAAAGAACCATTTTATTAAAAATAGCACTTATAGAGGTCATGTCAATCCACTGGCCTCATCATCTATCCACTCCAATGTTCGCGCTACCGAATACCTCCTCGCCGGCGCCCCAGCGCGACTCTGTCGTTTCGTCTGTGAGGGCGAGAAAGACGGCTTGTCCGAGTTCATGACCTGATGCAGACAGGTTAATTCGGTGATAAGCGTCGGCGGTGCCCTTCATTAATGCCTCCGACTTCAGCGCAACCTCGAGGCTTTGCGGTATCTCGGAACCGGGCGACTTGCACTTCTCGACGTCAAATGAATGGGCTTTGCGACAGACAGCGGGGCGAATTGGGTATATCGAACACAGCTCGTCTTCAAGGAAAGGGCAAGGGATGCGGTGGTCAAAAACCGACACGCCATTGATGGTCGCGGCGTGACTTCGCAGCCGTCCAGTAAGCTCGTCGAGCTTTTCTGGCAAGAGTTTCTTGAGCTCGTTTGCAATCTGAAAGATCTCCGGTTCGAGCGCTTCGACGCGAACATGACAGCAGTAGCTGCAGCCCGCTTTACAGTCCAGTTGTTCTTCATGTATTGCAGCGCGAACAACGCTGTCCACCCCGCGTTGCAGGTTCGAAATAAAAGAGATGATGAACGGTTTGGTGCGGTTGGATTCGAGGTGATGGAGCGCCGCCTGCCGGACTTTTTCCACTGCGCTCAAGAATTCAGCTTGTTCTTCAGGATTCAGCATACTTATACATCCACTCCTGGGGGCGCTATAGGTGGTTAATCGCCCCTCTTTTGGAGGGTAATGGCGCCTGCCCAGTGGGCGAATGCCGTGGCTGGGATACCGCAGTCCGGTTCGGTTTCTTTCAACGTCACCAGGCAGTCGTAAAGCATACGAGCTTCTTCCCTCAGCGCCAGCATGTTCAGGCACTTGAGTATGCGGGTAATGCGCAGATGGTTGTGGCTGGGGTGGGTGAACCAGAGGGATTTGCGCTGTGCCCAGCCAGGTGCCTTGCCGATGCGGCTTGCGCTTCTGGCCAGGCCGTAAAAATCCAGCATGCGGTCAAAAGCGCGCAGCAGCTGTTTTTGCAGCGCAGGGTTGCTGCGGAATTCGGCGATCTGTACGGCGTCCAGCGTGGGTGCGGTGGGGTTGGCACCGCTAATGCGGGTCAGCGGGAACAGCCACTGGATGAAATTATGGGTGTATTCCAGCCATTCGTCGTCGTGCGCCAGAATGGCGTCGAATGTCCTGCCATGATCGTCCGGCGCGGTGCCGAGATGAAAATCGACCAGTGGGCGCGGCACAAGCGCTCAGCCGCCGGTCAGTGACATGAAGCGTACCACCTGCCCCGGCTTTTCGCGGAATTCGTGGCGCTCAGGCTTGAGCTCGATGGCGGCGCGGATTGCCGCAACCAGTTCGTCGTCGGATATGCCGGCACGCAGCAGAGGGCGCAATGCCAGGCTTTCGTCCTGGCCCAGGCACATGTACAGAGTGCCATCGACCGATAAGCGGACACGGTTGCAGGTATCGCAGAAATGCTGTGACATCGGGGTGATGAAGCCGACGGTGAAGGCGCCGTCCGGGGATTTCAGGTAGCGCGCCGGACCGCCGCCGGCCATGACGCCGTCGATCAGTCCAAAGCGCTGTTGCAGCCGTTCCTTGACGGGCTGAAGGTCAAGATATTGCGCGTTCCTGCCGGTTTCGCCCATCGGCATGGCTTCGATCATGCGCAGAGTGAAGTCGTGCTGGATGCAGAAAGCCACCATGTCGTCTATTTCGTTGTCGTTCACGCCGGCCATGACGACCATATTTATCTTGATTGGGGAAAAGCCCGCTTCCTTGGCGGCCATCAATCCGGCCAGAACTTGATCAAGGCAGTCTCGCCGCACGATCTGGCTGAAGTTTTCCGGATTGAGTGAATCCAGGCTGATGTTGAGGCGGGAAATTTTCGCTTTTTTGAGTGCTACGGCATGTTTGGCAAGCTGCGTGGCGTTGGTGCTGAGGGAGAGATCCTTGACGCCATCGATGGCGCTCAGGCGGTGAGCCAGGTCAGGCAAATTGCGGCGCAACAGAGGCTCGCCGCCGGTCAGCCGGATCTTGCTGACACCGAGGCGGGCAAAAGCGCCGATCACGCGTTCTATTTCATCAAAGCTGAGCCATAGTTCGGGTTCCTCGAAGTCCTTGAATCCTTCCGGGATACAATAGGTGCAGCGCAGGTCGCAACGGTCGGTAACCGACAGGCGCAGATACTCGACGCGTCTGCCAAAACGATCTTGCAAGATGGGTTCGCTGGCCATGAGGGCTTTCTGAAGATGATAAATATGATTCGAAACGATATCCTTATCCTATTTTTAACGCGAAGCAATAGGCTAACAGGGTATTTCCGCGAAAATTTAAGGATAGATGAAATGAATGCAGGGAATGGAAATCATAAATAATTTAGTGCTTTCTATGGATTGCAATAAATGTCCGAGATTGGCGGGGTTTTTGGAGCAGGTGCGTAGCGAACATCCCGAATACCACGCCAGGCCGGTGCCGCCTTTTGGGGCTGAAGCCCCGCATTTACTGATTGTCGGCCTGGCGCCCGGAATGCATGGGGCCAACCGCACCGGCCGGCCGTTTACCGGCGATTTTGCGGGGCTGTTGCTGTACCGGACGCTGCACAAGTATGGATTTTCCAGCGCACCGGAATCGGTCAGCGCGGAGGATGGGCTGGAATTGATCGGCTGCCGCATCACCAATGCGGTCAAGTGCCTGCCGCCGCAGAACAAGCCGGAGCCCGCTGAAATCAGGCAGTGCAACGGCTATTTGGTCGGGGAGATCGCCGCTCTTGAAGCGGGTGCTGCGATCCTGGCGCTAGGCACGATCGCGCATCAGGCGGTGTTGCGCGCACTGGGGCTCAAGCTAAAGGATTTTTCCTTCGGCCATGGCGCAGTGCATGCCCTTCCCAGGGGAATGACTCTGTACGACAGCTATCATTGCAGCCGTTATAATACCCAGACCCGACGCCTGACCGCGGAAATGTTCGAGTCTGTATTCGCCAATATCCGCAACAACTTGCCAAGGAGCTGACATGCCCTACGTCAATATCCGCATCGCCGGTACGCTCACCCGCGAGCAGAAGCAGAAAATCGCAGCGGAAGTCACCGACACCCTGGAACGCATCGCCGACAAGCCCCGGTCCTATACGGTCATCTCCTTCGATGAGATGCCCTACGAAAACTGGGCGTTTGGCGGCGAACTGCTCGACGATAACTGACCTTGTTCGACCACAAACCCTTTCTCGCCGGCCTGCCCCATCTTCCCGGGGTGTACCGCATGCTCAACGCGGGCGGGGAGGTGATCTACGTCGGCAAGGCGCTCGACCTCAAGAAACGGGTTTCCTCCTATTTTCAGAAGACCGCGCTGGCGCCGCGCACCGGGCTGATGGTGTCGCAGATCGCCCTGATCGAGACCACCGTCACGCGCACCGAAAGCGAGGCGCTGCTGCTGGAAAACAATCTGATCAAGGCGCTGGCGCCGCGCTACAATGTCCTGTTCCGCGACGACAAGTCCTATCCTTACATCATGCTGAGCGGCCATCGCTACCCGCGGCTGGGGTATTTTCGCGGCACGCCCGACAAGAAGAACCGCTATTTCGGTCCGTTTCCCAATGCCGGCGCGGTGCGGGAGAGCATGCAGCTGCTGCAGAAGGTGTTCCGGCTGCGCACCTGCGAGGACAGCGTTTTCAATAACCGTACCCGCCCCTGCCTGCTCTACCAGATCAAGCGCTGCACCGGACCCTGCGTCGGCTTGATCGGGGATGAAGGCTACCATCAGGATGTGAAGGAGGCGGAGCTGTTCCTGGAAGGCAAGGAGCAGCAGGTGCTGGAACGTCTGGAAGCGTCCATGCAGGCGGCGGCGGATGCGCAGCGCTATGAGGTGGCGGCGGTGTTGCGCGATCAGGTTCTGGCCTTGCGCACGATCCAGGAAAAACAGTTCGTCAGCGGCGAGAGCGGCCTGGATGCCGACGTGGTGGCCTGCGTCGCAGAGGAAGGCGTGGTCTGCGTCAATCTGGTGATGATCCGCGGCGGCCGGCATCTGGGCGACAAGAGCTTCTTCCCCAAGAACGCCGACGGCTGCGATGCGGTCACCGCGCTGGACGCTTTCCTGGCGCAGCACTACATCGGCCGCTCCGTGCCGCCCCTGATCATCGTCAGCGAAAAGCTGGACGACGCCATGCTGACGGCACTGCTGACCGAGCAAGCCAAGCGCAAGGTTCAGATCAGCGCCAATCCCATCGGCGAGCGGCGGGTGTGGCTGAGGATGGCGCTGGAAAACGCGCGGATCGCGATCACCCAGCGGCTCAGCCAGCAATCCACCCAGGAGGCGCGGCTGCAGGCACTGGTCCAGGCGCTGGACCTGCCGGAGGGTACCAAGCGCATCGAGTGCTTCGACATCAGCCATACCATGGGAGAGGCGACCGTGGCGTCGTGCGTGGTGTACGACAACTATGCCATGCAGAATGGCGAGTACCGGCGCTACAACATCAGCGGCATCACGCCGGGGGACGATTATGCCGCCATGCGCGACGCGCTGATGCGCCGCTATCGCAAGATTGCGGCAGGCGAGGGGGCCATGCCCGATCTGATCCTGATCGACGGCGGCAAGGGGCAATTGGGGGTGGCCGAGGAGGTGATGGCCGAGGTGGGTTTGAGCGATGTCCGCCTGATTGGCGTGGCGAAGGGGGCGGAGCGCAAAGCGGGTTTGGAACAGCTGATTTTTCCGGGCGGCGAAAAGGCGTTACAATTGCCTGCGGATCATATCGGGCTGCATTTGATCCAGCAAATCCGCGACGAGGCGCATCGTTTTGCTATCACGGGACATCGGGCGAGGCGCGGCAAGGTTCGCCTGCATTCATCGCTGGAGGACATCGGCGGGGTTGGAGCGAAGCGGCGTCAGAAATTGCTGGCTCGTTTCGGTGGCTTGAAAGGCGTGCAAGCGGCTAGCGTGGATGAATTGGCCCAGGTCGAAGGGATTAGCCAGGCGCTGGCGGAAAAAATTTACCAGGGACTCCACTAGTGCTACTGAATATTCCAAACATGTTGACCTGGCTGCGTATCCTTCTGATACCTGTGTTTGCGGCCGTGTTCTACCTGCCCGCAAGCTGGCTGCAGCCGCAGTGGGTCAACCTCACCGCGACATTGATTTTCGCCGTGGCGGCAGTCACCGACTGGCTCGACGGTTATCTGGCCAGGGTGCTGAAGCAAACCACCGCTTTCGGTGCCTTTCTCGATCCGGTGGCGGACAAACTGATGGTAGCGGCGGCTTTGATCATCCTGGTGAAATTCGACCGCGTGCCGGCTCTGATCGCGCTGGTTATCGTCGGACGGGAAATCACCATCTCCGCATTGCGCGAATGGATGGCCGGGATCGGACAGGGTAAAAGCGTGGCGGTTTCTTTCATCGGCAAGCTCAAAACCACCGCGCAAATGGTGGCGATTCTTTTGCTTCTGTATCACGACCCGGTATTTCAGGTAATCGACACCCATGTATGGGGAACCTGGCTGATTTATATCGCTGCGATTTTAACTTTATGGTCAATGGTTTATTATCTAAAGCAAGCTGCGCCGCAGGTGCAGAAAGAAAAATGAATGGCGTCGGTGTTGACATTGGCGCCAAATTCGCTAGAATAGCGGCTTCTTAAATGCGGGAATAGCTCAGTTGGTAGAGCACAACCTTGCCAAGGTTGGGGTCGAGAGTTCGAGTCTCTTTTCCCGCTCCA
>CAZLJK010000094.1:0-9470 GCA_964559825.1 uncultured Sulfuricella sp.
CCGCGCCGCGACAAGCGCATCGACTTCGTCGGCGGCATCCGCGGCTTGGCTGAGCTGGAGAAACGCGTCGACAGCGGCGAAATGGCCGCCGCCTTCGCCCTGTTCGCGACCCGCATGGAAGACCTGATGGCGGTCGCCGATGCGGGCGAGGTGATGCCGCCCAAGTCCACCTGGTTCGAGCCCAAGCTGGCCGACGGACTGGTGTCGCACGTACTGGATTGAAGATTGAAGCAGGAAGGAATCAACCACGAAGGCATGTAAGCGGGGTTAGCGGCCTTATCGCGTAACCCGACCTACATGTCTGCGACTCAGGCTATTCGCCGGAACAGAATGCCTAAATGTAATTGAACAGGGAGAGGGCCTGAATTTTGACGAATGACTGCTGAGCCGCTTCCAGTGTGGCCTTCTGGCGTGTCAGATCAGTAAGCGCCTTGGCGTAATCCAGATCCTGCAAGCTTGAAATGGTTTGCTGGTACTGTAACTGCAAGTCTTCGCCCGTGCTTTTAACCGATTCCACTTCCTTCCACCGCGAACCCACCGCCGCGCGCACGGTCAGAACGCTGACCTGGGCATTGCTGAGCGATGTCATGGCCAGATTCAGGTCATTCTGGTAACGGGCCGCAGTCACGGGGTTGGAAGAACCCGCCTCCAAAGCGGTAATCAGGTTGTGCAGGGTCGCAAACAAATCCTCATTCTGGCTGGCCTTGACCGTGAATTGATCGCCCCCGGCGGGGTTGCCTTCCACCTTGGTCGACACACCGAAATCAAAAACCGGCTCGGTTCCCTGATTGGTTAACGATATCGCCTGTCCACTCGTGTAGGTACGCCAGCTTGATGACCAACTTGAAGAACTTGCCGGCGTGCCAAGCAACGAGGCATTCGTTTTGTTGTCGATGATGTCGTAAGTCCAGCCCGCTTTTGCACTAGGCGAAACAGCAAAGCTGTCGCCAGCCACGGGAATACCGCTGAAAACGATATCCGCTCCCTCGAAATTCTGGGTCAGGGGTGTTCCAGGCGTGTAATTTCCGGTCACGCTGGCGCCAGACACTGTGTCCGTAACGGTGTAGGTAAACGGGGCTCCGGCGCCTGCAAAGGAAACGAGCAGATTCTTGCCGCCTGCGTTCCATGCCGCTTGATCCACGATCCCTGCCGTCACCGCTGCCGTGCCGGCATTGACCTTGGGGCTCGCCGGCGAGGCGACAACAACGGCATTGGCTGCGATGCGAAAACCGTCTCCGGTCACCGGCACACCAGTAAGATCAAGACTAATCCCCGCGTTAATGGTGCCCAGGGTGCCATCCAGATTCACGGTGACGGGAGCTAGAGCAGTGTCGTAATTGAAGGTAAAACTATGCGGCGGCACCGCCAAATCCGTAATGGTGTAGTCATAGGTATTTGCAACTGCCCCGGCAGCCACGGCAATCTTCAGGCCGCTGCCGCTGGCGGCCCATGCCGTTGCGTCGCCAATCGTGGCTGCAATCGCAGCAGTTCCGGAATTCGAGCCGGCCTTCACATCGGTATTGGCTGCAAACCGGATGGTGTAATCCTTGCTGCCCGCCTCCCATTTAGTGGGATCGCTGACCGTTCCGGGATCGACAATTCCAGCCCCGGTATTAGCCGTCGCCGCTCTTGAGACAAAGGTACCGTTCCCGTTCTTGATCTGCTGAAAAACGCTCGACCCTGAATCGCTCACTGCTATCTGCCTTGACGGGCTGATCTGGATGAGACGCTGCCCCTCGTCCCCCGAGTAGGCTACAACCCCGGGCGCCATCTCGCCGAATGGCCGCGTGGCGCCCTTGTAACCCGAAAACATGTATTGGCCGCTGCCATCGGTGCTGTTGGCCAGGCCCAGCAGTTCCTGATAATTCGAGCGCAACTCCATCGCCAGGCTGGCACGATCGGTGTCGCTCAATGCTGCGTTGCCCGCATAAACCGCCGTTGTCTGCGCGTTCTGGATCAGATTGCCGATGCTCCCCAGGATGCTGTCTTCCAGCCCCAGCTGGCTGATTGCCGTGCCGGTGTTGACGTCGAACTGTTTGTTAAGCGATTGAGACTGAGAGACCTCCAGCACGCGCGCGGCAGCAACCGGGTCGTCGGATGGGGACAAAATCCGCCGCCCTGACGCGATCTGCTGATTGGTTTTGATCAGATCAGACGTTTGCTGCTGAATGCTGGCGACACCCATATCAAACAGCATGCTTGTGCTTATGCGCATGATTTACCCCTTAGTTGCCCAAGCTGAGCAATGTGTCAAACAGCGTGCCGGCAATCTGCATCATCTTGCCCGCCGCCTGGTAAGCCTGTTGGTAGCGCATCAGGTTGGCCGCTTCCTCGTCCAGATTGACGCCTGACAGCGACTGCTGGATTTGCTGGGTCTGAGCCACCAGACTGGCCTGTGCTATCGAGGTCACTTCCAGCTCGTGGGTTTTGTTGCCCACCATGCTGACCAACTGGCTGTAGGCGCTCTGGTAAGAGACGCTGCCACCGCCGAGGGTGTTTTGTGTTTGCAGCCCCGCCAGCAGCAACGCGTTGCGGTTGTCGGCCACACCGCCGGCATTGGCACCAACGGTGAAGGTATCCCCTGCGGTCGGCGCACCTGTAACCTGTGCCGTCCAGCCGTTGAAGGAAATCGGCTGACCTGCAACATAACTCCCGGTTGCAGGCTTGCCCGTGTAAGTAAAGGTGGATGCGATCGGGTTAGTCGCCAAGGCGGGATCTTGAATGGTAACCGTACCGGCAGCGGCAGCCGTATCAACCGTGATTGTCAATCCGCTAACTGTAGTCGTGTTGGCTGATGTCCCATCTCCAACCGTCAAGGTTGCGCCTGTAATGGTATATACAGTTCCTACCGGCCCGCTAATGTTGCCGCCGGAAATGGTAGTCGTTGTATTCGTCGCGGAATAAAAGCTACCCGCCGTGCCGATGGAGGTCGTACCGCCAGCCACACCCGTGAAGCCGGGATTACTCCCTCCTGCGGTGACGGCAGCAGCAAGAGCCGCCGCAGACATAAATACATTTGTACCTGCAATCGTGCTTGTGCCTGTGAAATTATTGGTCGTACCGGCAAGGTGGTAGGTATTCGAACTGCCGAAAACAATCCGCATGTTGTTGCTCAAATTCGGATCGACCGGCGGGGATAACAGCGTGGCCTTGCCGATGGTCGCCGTGGACGAAGTGGTCGAGGTGACCGTCTTGTCGATGGTGAAGACATCTCCGCCAACGGGCGCGCCGGTGCCGTCCGCAATATTGACGGTCCAACCGTTGTAGCTGATTGGATTGCCGGAGGTGTATGACACATTCTTTGCCAGGGTGGCGCCAGTGGTGTTATCCAGGACGTCAAAATCTGTGGCCGAATTAAACTTGATCGTTACCTTATCGTTGAAGGAATTTACCGTTCCTGCACTAATCTGGCCGGACCCGGTGTTGCCCAGCGTGGCGGCGGTCCGGATCGGCGCGGCAGCCGCAATTTTCGCCGGGTCCGTCAGGCTGACGCTAACATCCCGCGCCCCATTGATCGTGGGCCGGATCAGGAAGCTGGCGGAACCGGAAGGCGCCGGCGTCGGAACGACGATACTCAGGCCGTCCGCAACATAGGGGCTTGCCGCAGTACCCGCACCCGCCATGGCAACCGCTTGCCCGGTCGTGGCTTCCCGCAGGCTCCAGCTTGTACCGTTGTAGCTCAATCGGTAGTCGCTGGTCGTCACGTCCCCGACATTATTGAATGTCACGGTGGGGCTGGCCAGCCCCGCCGGGTTGGTTGAATTCGGAATCACCTTGGGAGCGGGGACATTGAAAAAATTCGCGCCCATCGCCCCCTTCAGATCCATACCCAGGTTGTGTTGGTCATTGAATGTTTGCGCCAGTCCAAGCGCAACGCGCCCCAGCTGATTCTGCGCAGCATCCAGAGTTTCGTTACGGAAAGCCAGAATCCCGCCCAAGCTACCGCCCTGCAGGCTTCCTTGGCTGAGAAGAACCGAGTTGCCTGCGGTTTTTAGCCCCACCTCGATACGTTCAGGATCTTCCAGGGAGGGCACCGCGTCCAGGGCGAACGACTGATTGTTGATCACCAGCGTCTGGCCGTTGCCGATAAAGATACTGAGGCTGCCGTCGCTCTGCGTGACCGACGACACCTTGATGAGCTGGTTGAGTTCCGCCAGCATCTGGCCGCGCTGGTCGAGCAGATCGTTTGCGGGTTGCAGTTCTCCCGCAGAACTCTGTGCGAGCCCGATCTGCTGGTTCATTCTGGCGATCTGCTGCGCGTAGGTATTGATGGTTCCTATGGTGCTGCGGATTTCGCTGTTAATGCCATCACGTATTTCGCTGAAACGCTGGTTGATTGCCTGAAAACGCGAAACCATCGCCTGACCGCTGCTCAGCATCGCCTGGCGCGATGGAACCGAGGCGGGATTCGCCGCCACATCCTGCACGCCATTGAAGAATTCCTGCAGCGCCGGGGACAGCCCTGCGTTGGGATCGGCAAGCATATTGTCGATCTGCCGAATCCGGGAATAATAGGTATCGAGCTGGCTGGACTGCGCCTGTGCCTGTATCACCTGGCTGTCCAGCAGCTCGTTGTACAGGCGCTTCACCGTGTCCACATGGGTGCCCTGGCCCAGAAATCCGATCCCGAAAAACTGTGGGATATTGGTGCTTTGAACAATTTGCTGGCGATGAAAACCCGGCGTATTGACGTTGCTGATGTTATGGCTCGTAGTGGTAAGGCCCGCTTGGGCAGCGCTTAATGCACTCACTCCTACACCGAAAATACTCATTTTGCCTCTCCTTCCCGCCCGGCCACCTCGAAAACGGTTTTTCCGGTTGAACCACTAGTTAATTATCGGCAATAAACATCCAAACTTGAGACTAACCCGCCAACGCCTGCCGCATGGTTTCGCTGCCGACCACGCGCGCCAATTTGCTGGCGTACATCGGGTCGGTTGCATAACCCGCCTGCTGCATCGCGCGCGCAAAACCTGCCGCATCAAGATCCTGTCCAAGCACGCCCTGATAGCGCGGGTTGCTTTTCAGCAGCGCGGCATAGTCGCGAAAGCTATCCGCATAGGAACCATAGGCACGAAACTCTTCACGCCTGGCCTGCGCCACGCCATTAACGTATTCGGTGGTGGCTGCGGCAGCTACCTCCCCGCTCCATTTCGCTCCGGCCTTGATGCCGAACAGATTGAGACTGTCCTGCCCATCCCGATCACGGATGGTACGCTTGCCCCAACCGCTCTCCAGTGCGGCCTGGCCGAGCAAGAAATGGGGCGGAATGCCCAGTTCCTTGCTCGCTTCCACCGCGTGAGGCCACAACTTTTCGACGAACTCCTTGGGGTTCTTGAATGCGGGCGCGGTGCCTTGCACACGCTCAGTCCACTGCTGTAGCGGCAGGGGCGACTCCATTTGCTTGAGCTGATCCGGCACAATCGCAGGCGGCACTGTTTTTTCCTGATTGAGGCTGGAAGCAACCAATCCGGAGCGAGTCAGCTGCTTGACCAGCATGTCGGCCACGCCGAGGCCCTTGCCCGAAGAAAGCTTCTGCGTCAGCTGCTGGTCGAACAGCTGGGTATAAAGATTCCCCTGCTCGCTGTCCAGCATCCCGTCCTTGGGAGTCGCTTCACGCATGCTCTTCAGCATCATGTTCATGAAAATGCTTTCGAACTGCTGGGCGACGGATTTTAGCGCCGCATCAGGGTCCTGCTTCGCCTGCAAGCGAAGCTTGTCCACACTCTGGGCGTCGAGCGCGAACCGGGAGGAAATATCCTGAGTCCCTATCATGATTTTTCCTAAATGATTTCCAGTTCAGCGCGCAACGCACCCGCCGCTTTCATCGCCTGAAGAATCGCGAGCAGATCCTGCGGCGTCGCGCCGACTGCGTTCAACGCTTTCACGACCCCATTCAGCGACGTGCTGCGCGGTAGCATCACCAGCCCCGCCTTTTCCGACGCGATTTCGATCTGCGCCTGCTGGGTGACTACCGTCTCCCCCTTGGACAAAGGCGCTGGCTGGCTCACCTGGGGTTCGCTGGAGATGGTCACGGTCAAATTGCCATGCGCGACGGCGCATGCCTCCACCATGACCGACTTGTTCATCACCACCGAGCCGGTACGCGCATTCATGATCACCCTGGCCAGCGATTCGCCCGGAGTCACGGTCAGATTTTCCATGCGCGCCAAAAAGGAAACTCGCTGATTGATGTCGCGCGGCGCCAAGACCCTGATCACACGTCCGTTCTCGGCATTGGCAACGCCTTCCCCAAAGGAACGGTTTATCGAGGTGACCACCCGGCTGGCGGTAGTGTAGTCGGAATCCTTCAGCTCCAGCGTGATGAAGTCGCCCTGCCCCAGAGGCATGTCCACGGCGCGCTCCACCGTGGCGCCGTCGGTAATGCGGCCGACGCTCAACTGGTTCACCTGAGTGCTACTCCCCCCCGCCGATGCGCCTACGCCGCCAACCAGCAAATTCCCTTGCGCCATGGCATAAACCTGACTGTCTGCGCCCTTCAGCGGCGTCATCAGCAAAGTGCCGCCACGCAGGCTCTTGGCATTACCGATGGAAGATACGGTGATGTCGAGGGTCTGACCCGGCTTGGCGAAAGGAGGAAGTGAGGAGGTTACGGTTACCGCTGCCACGTTTTTCAGTTGCAGGCTGGTTCCCGGCGGCAAGTTCACACCGAGCTGGCCCAGCATGCTGACGACACTCTGCACCGTGAATGGCGTCTGGGTCGTCTGGTCGCCGCTACCATCCAGCCCCACTACCAGGCCGTAGCCAATCAACTGGTTGTTACGCACGCCCTGGATCGACGCCAAGTCCTTGATGCGCTCCGCGTGGACAGGAAGCGCAATAAGTGCTGCCGCTGCAAACGCGATAATTTTTAAAGATAGTTTCATTTCAACCCCCGCCTGGCAGCACGACAACTGGCTGCGCGCTGTTCAATTCAATCTTAAATCAAGATCAAGCATGAAGCGTGCCAACAACCAACCCGATGAAATAAAGCGGGTGACCTGTAGCCTGAAAGATGTGTGGGTCTTGGCGATACCTATCGAATGACGGCAAAGACGGAAAAGCAGGCGGCAAGAATTGCCGCCTGCGGCAAGATTATCTGGAAACGCCATTGCGGCAGGCTTGCCCCTTAACGATGAAGCCCCCGCAAGCGCGGGAGGGAAAAAATGCGAAGGGCTCTCGTTACGAATGGATCAGAAAGGCAGCACTGACAGGAAGAATCGGGTCATCCAACCCATGGCCTGAGCGGAGTCCATCTCACCCCGGCCCTTGAACTCGATCCGCGCATCCGCCACTTGCGTCGAAGTAACGATATTCGCAGACGAAATCGTGCTCGGATTCACTACGCCCGAGAACCGCACATATTCGGTTCCCGTATTGATCCCCATCTGCTTCTCACCGCTAACCAGCAAGTTACCATTCGGCAGCACTTCAATGACCGTCACCGTGAGCGTTCCCAACAGCGCGTTCTTCTGCGAGGTATCGCCTTTACCCTCGAATGACTGGTCGCCAGACGCCGTAACGCCCGTATCGAAATTTGCACCGCCCAAAATTCCAGCAACCCCCAGTTTCGACGGCGAGGGGGTATAGCCAAAAATCGTAGGGGTCGCAGCCGTTACGGAGGCGCTACTACTGCGCGCCGCGGAAGAACTGACATTCTTGCTGGCGCTGGTCGATTCGACGATGTTGATGGTGAGCACATCCCCAACGTTGCGGGCGCGCCGATCCTCGAACAAGGGCCTGGAATAACTGGCCTGGTAGATCGCTCCGCCCGACCCCGCACGTTCCGGCATTGACGCCGGCCGAACCGTCATCGGCTGGTGCAAATTGGTGGACGGCACGGTGGAACACCCCGCCAAGGCAACCAAGACCGTCAGGCTCGACAAGAGCATCACGCCAAAATGAATTTTTATTGCCTTCATGATCTCACCTCCCGCCTGCTCTCATTACAACTGAGCCAGTTTCTGCAGCATCTGATCGGAAACCGTAACCGCCTTGGAATTGATTTCATAAGCGCGCTGCGCCTGGATCATGTTGACCATCTCCTCCACCACGTTGACGTTGGAAGTTTCGAGATAGTTCTGGTTGAGAAAACCCAGGCCGTTGGTGCCGGGCGTATTGGCCGACGGCGCGCCTGAAGCAGCGGTTTCCTGAAACAAATTTTCGCCGAGACTCTGCAGGCCGGCCGGATTGATAAAGCCCGCCAATTGCAGGGTGCCTATCTGCGTCGTCGCGGTCGTGCCCGGTTGCGTCACCGACACCGTTCCATCCTTCCCGATGGTCACGGTCAGTGCATCCGCTGGAATAGTGATCGCCGGTTGCACCGTATACCCGCTGGCGGTCACCATCTGCCCCTGGCTGTCGACCTGAAAAGAACCATCTCGGGTGTAGGCGGTCGTTCCATCCGGCATCAGTATCTGAAAGAATCCTTTACCATTGATAGCCACATCCAGACCGTTACCGGTCTGCTGGAGATTGCCCTGGGTGTGTATTTTTTCCACGGCCACAGGACGCACGCCGGTGCCCAGCTGCAAACCGGTAGGCAGCTGAGTCTGCTGCGAAGACTGAGCGCCCGGCTGACGCAGGGTCTGATAGAGCAAATCCTCGAACACCGGCCGTGCCCGCTTGTAACCATTGGTGCTGACGTTCGCCAGGTTGTTGGAGATCACGTCGATATTGGTCTGCTGGGCATCCAGGCCGGTTTTGGCTATCCACAGGGAGCGTATCATGGTTGTTTATCCTTATGCGTTCAGGTTCATAATCAGGTTGGCTTTTTGTGCGTTGGCTTCCGCATTTTGCAGCAGCTTCACCTGCATGTCGTACTGACGCGCCAGGCTGATCATGCTGACCAGTGCGTCGATTGCATTGACATTGCTGGTTTCCAGCGACTTTTGGGCCAACACCACGTTGGCGTCCGCCGGTGCGGGCAGGCCGCTGCTCAGGCGAAACAGGCCATCGCCGCCCTTCACCAGATCGGCTTCCGGCGGGTTGACCAGCTTGACCCTGCCGACCGTCGCAACGGTGTTGGGGGTTTGCCCCACCGGAATAATCGAGACCGTGCCATCCTTGGCGATCGTCACTTCCGCATCGGGCGGCACCGCCAGCGGGCCGCCATCCCCCATTACCATCAGGCCGTTGCGGGTTTGCAACAGGCCGTTGGCGCCCACCAGCAGACTGCCGTTCCGGGTGTAGGCTTCGCTGCCATCCGCCGACTGCACCGCAATCCAACCCTTGCCCTGCACCGCCACATCCAGGTCGCGATCGGTGTTCTGGATCGCCCCCGTGGAAAGATCCGCCCCTACGATCGAATCGACGACGAAGGCGCGCGTCTGCGCGCCTTCGCCCAGCACCGGCAAGGCACGAAACGAATTGGCCTGTGCCTTGTAGCCGGTGGTGGACGCATTGGCCAGGTTGTGCGCCACCTGCGCCTGCTGGTGCATGGTGTGCTTGGCGCCATTCATCGCGATGTA
>CAZLJK010000095.1:0-9346 GCA_964559825.1 uncultured Sulfuricella sp.
CGTGGGCACAAAGTCGTGCCCACCCTACATTTTTCAGGTAAGGTGGCGCGTCTGGATCATGGTTATTCTTGGTATGTCTGAAAAATCCTCTCTGTGGCGGGCGATCTTCACCCGCAAAATGCTGATCTGCGTTTTCACCGGCTTCAGTTCCGGCCTGCCGCTGTATTTCCTGATCAGCCTGGTGCCCGCCTGGCTGCGCTCCGAGCAGGTCGACCTCAAGGTGATCGGCCTGTTCGCGCTGATTCAGCTGCCCTATATCTGGAAGTTCCTCTGGTCGCCGCTGCTCGATCACTTCGCCTGGCCGAAGATGGGCCGGCGGCGCGGCTGGATGCTCTTTACCCAGATTGCGCTGCTGCTTTCGGTGCCGCTGTTCGGCTGGCTGGAGCCGAAACTGGACCTTTGGACCATCGCCTACCTGGCCCTGGCGGTCGCCTTCTTCTCCGCCACGCAGGACGTCGTGCTCGATGCCTTCCGGCGCGAAATCCTGTTCGATGTCGAGCTCGGGCTGGGCAACGCCATCCACGTCAACGCCTACCGCCTCGCCGGCCTGGTGCCGGGCTCGCTGTCCCTGATCCTGGCCGACCATCTGCCGTGGAGCAGCGTGTTCCTGATCACCGCCCTGTTCATGCTGCCCGGCGTCGTCATGACGCTGATGGTGAGCGAACCCGAACTCATCAAGTCCGGCCCGAGAACGCTGCGGGCGGCGGTGGTCGAGCCGTTCCGCGAATTCATCAACCGCAAGGGCTGGCGCTCCGCACTGCTGATCCTCGGCTTCATCTTCCTCTACAAGCTCGGCGACAGCATGGCCACCGCCCTGGCAACGCCGTTCTACCTCGACATGGGCTTCACCATGACCGACATCGGATTGATCGCCAAACACGCCGGCCTGTGGCCCAGCGTCATCGGTGGCCTGCTGGGCGGGGTGTGGATGATGCGGCTGGGCATCAACCGCGCGCTATGGCTGTTCGGCGTGGTGCAAGTGGTGTCGATCCTGGGTTTCGCCGCGCTGTCACTGGTCGGCCACGACAAGGTCGTGCTCGCCCTGGTGATCGGCTTCGAAGCCCTGGGCGTGGGCTTGGGCACGGCGGCCTTCGTCGCCTTCATCGCCCGCACCACCCATCCGCTCTACACCGCCACCCAGTTCGCCCTGTTCACCAGCCTGGCTTCCGTGCCGCGCGCGTTCATCAATGCTTCTACCGGGTTTCTGGTCGAGGAATTGGGCTGGTTTTCCTTCTTCCTGCTGTGCACGGTGCTGGCGTTGCCGGGGATGGCTTTGCTGCTCAAGGTTGCGCCTTGGCGGGAGGGGGAGGATAAGTATTTGTAGTGGGGTTTTGTGCGCTGAGCGAATGTTATGGAAACTCCGTAATATTGGCAAAATATTTACAATAAGCAACAATAATCTTTACAATGCAAAGACAAGACCTTTACAAACGAAGCCATGAAACTCGCCACAACAAAGCGCGCTGAAATCATCCGCCGATTCCTGCTGAATTCAATTAAAGCAGGCAATTCGCACTTTCTTCACGATGCGATGGAAACCTTCGGGCTAACCCGGCAGGCTATCCACAATCACTTAACAGTTTTAGTCAGGGCAGGCTATCTTGCGGCGGCGGGAAATACTCGCGCCCGTACGTACATTATCGGCCCCACGAGGTCCCATAGTGGAACCTTTCCGCTAAAAGAGCTGCGAGAAAGCGATGTCTACTACCGAGATTTCGGCTTCGTATTTAAAGGACTTCCCCGCGAACTGGAAGACATTTGCCACTATGGTTTTACAGAGATGCTGAATAATGCTATCGATCACTCCTGCGGCACCGACGCTTATGTAAATGTAGATAGAACTGCTGAGACCATAACGATCAGCATTTTGGACAATGGCGAAGGGATTTTTAATCACATTGCCCGCATCATGGGTTTAAGCGACCCTAGAGAATCCATACTGGAGCTCAGCAAAGGAAAATTGACGACTGACCCGGATAATCACACCGGGCAGGGTATTTTCTTCACTTCTCGCGCATTCGACCAATTTGTCATCTTCTCTGGCGATCTGATTTTTTCGCACAATGACGGCGATAAAAATGACTATTTGTTGCACAACGAAAATGAGCACATAGGCACACATGTGTTGATGCGTATCGCATTGAATAGCGATAAAAATCTCACCTCCGTGTTCGCTGACTTTACGGGCAGCGAGGAAGATGATTTTGCTTTCAATAAGACAGTGGTTCCTGTGAAACTGGTGCTATACGAAGGCGAACGACTGGTATCAAGGTCGCAAGCTAAGCGCATACTGAACCGGGTCGAAAAATTCAAGACTGTGTTGCTGGATTTCAAAGATGTAGATTCCATCGGTCAAGCTTTCGCTGATGAGGTATTTAGAGTTTTTGCTCGGAGAAATCCACAGTTAGAACTTATCCCAATACACATGACTGACGGGGTCGCGCAAATGGTCCAAGCGGCTAGAAACAGTAGCGACTGACTGCCGCTGTCCTGAGCGAGCGCATCACCAAGACCAGTCGTAATCCACCGTCAGCGGCGCATGATCGCTGAAGCGCTGCTCCCTATAAACTGTCGCCGCTTTCGCCGTCGCGGCAATCCCCGGCGTGGCGATCTGGTAGTCGATACGCCAGCCGACATTCTTGGCCCAGGCCTGGCCGCGGTTCGACCACCAGGTATAGGCTTCGCCGGTGGCCTCCGGGTGTAGCTGGCGGTAGACATCGACCCAGCCGATTTCGTCGAACACCCTGGTCAGCCAGGTGCGCTCTTCGGGCAGGAAGCCGGAGTTTTTCCGGTTGGATTTCCAGTTTTTCAGGTCGATTTCCTTGTGAGCGATGTTCCAGTCGCCGCACAGCACCACTTCCCGTCCTTCTGCCTTCAGTGCGACCAGGTGGGGAGCGAAATAGTCCATGAAGCGGAACTTCGCCGCCTGCCGCTCCTCGCCGCTGGAACCGGAGGGCAGGTAGAGCGAGATCACGCTGAGCTTGCCGAAATCGGCCTGCAGGTAGCGGCCTTCGGCGTCGATCTCGGCGATGCCCATGCCTTCGACAATATTATCCGGTTGCTTCCTTGAGTAGATGCCGACGCCGCTGTAGCCCTTCTTTTCGGCGGCATGGAAGTAGCCGTGAAAGCCTTGTGGCGCGCGCATCTCCGGCGTCAGGTCGGGCAACTGCGCCTTGAGTTCCTGCAGACAGACGATGTCGGCCTGCTGCTGGGGCAGCCATTCGTACAGCCCCTTGCTGGCGGCGGAGCGGATTCCATTGAGGTTCAGGGTTATAATGCGCAATCTATTTCTCCATGAATTAAGGCAGAACCATGCAGGATTTTCGTCAGGATTTTATTCGCTTCGCCATCGAGCGCAATGTGCTGTGCTTCGGCGAATTCAAGACCAAGGCCGGGCGGCTTTCCCCCTACTTCTTCAATACCGGCCTGTTCAACGACGGCGCATCCCTGGGGCAGCTGGCGCAATTTTACGCCAAAGCCATTCTTTCCGCCCCGTTCCCGTTCGACATGCTGTTCGGCCCGGCCTACAAGGGCATTCCTCTGGTGGCGGCGATTGCGGTGGCGCTGGCCGGGCAGGGGCGCAACCTGCCGTTTGCGTTCAACCGCAAGGAAGCCAAGGATCACGGCGAGGGCGGCGCCATCGTCGGTGCGCCGCTGGCCGGCCGGGCGCTGATCGTGGACGATGTGATTTCGGCCGGCACCTCGGTGCGCGAATCGGTGACCCTGATCAAGGAAAATGGGGCCGAGCCCTGCGGCGTGATGATCGCGCTCGACCGGCAGGAGCGCGGCACGGGCGCGCTGTCCGCGACCCAGGAGGTGACGCAAAGCTATGGCATTCCGGTGGTGAGCATCGCCACGCTGGACGACATGATCGGCTACTTGCGGCAGAAGCCGGAGATGGCGCAAAATCTGCAAGCGGTTTTGGAATACAAGAATCAATACGGCGTTTCCTGAAGGAGTCACCATGCGCATTCGCTACGCATTTCTGCTGATACTGCTTGTCAGCTTTCCGGCCCTGGCGGGAAAGCTGTATTCCTGGGTGGACGAGCACGGGAAAACCCACTACGGCAATACCGTGCCGCCGCAATATGCTCAACAGGGCAACACCGAGCTCAACAAGAGAGGCTCGGTGGTCAAGAAAACCGACGCAGCCCTGACGCCGGAGCAGCGCAAGGCCAAGGAAGATGAGCTGGCGCAGCAAAAAGAGGACGAGAAGAAGGTGCTGGAACAGAAACGCCGCGACAAGGCGCTGCTGAATACCTACACCACGGAGAAGGAAATCGACCTGGTGCGCGACCGCAACCTGCAACAGGGCGAGCTCCAGCTCCAGAGCATGGAATTGCGCACCAAGCAGGTCCAGCCTCAGCTTGACCAGGCCCTGAAACGGAAGGAAGACCTGGTCGCAAAGAAGAGGCCGTTGCCGCCCGATTTGCAGCAGGAGCTTGAGGAAAAGGGAAAAGAGCTGCGGCGCCTGCAGGAAATGATCCGGCTGAAGCGCGCGGAAATGGACGCGATTCGCGCCAGGTTCGAGGACGACAAGAAGCGCTTCCGCGAGCTGAGCCAAGTCGCGGGCAGCGCCAGGTAAGCGTTCCCGCAAAACCTGCACAGCATTAGGTTGACATAACAAACATAATATATGACACTTCAGACCTGAATATCCTGATAAAGGTCAACCCGTCCGAAAGGCGGGGGCGCAAAGTTCCAATCTAAAAAGCGGCAGCTTCATGATTGCGGAATTGCCAGGCAGAGCACAACGGCGGGTAAGGCTCGAGTTGTGCATGGCTAGCGATACCGCGGGTAATGATGAAAAAGAAAAGCTGCTTTTCCTGTGCTGACGCGTTGGTGGTTTGTCGAACGGCTCAAGGCCGGTCGTGGCTCAGTGCCTTGGGGCGCTGTCCCTGTGGGCGAGATGTGCACACAACCGGCGCAGGCAGTCCATCACAAAAGCCTTGTCCTCCTCTAAAAGCATGGCAATCCACGCGGCGATCGCCGACACATCGTCGGGCGGCGCGGGAGATCGCTCATCCAGCAAGTCGGCCATTCGCACGGACAATATCTCACCCAGCTTTTCCAATGTTTTCAAAGAAGGCGCCGTCATGCCGCGTTCCATGCGTGAAATGGTCTCGGGCTCCACTTCCAGTCGGTGCGCCAGTTGCTCCTGTGTTAATCGCAGCGCCTTGCGGCGCGCGGCGATGTTGCAGCCAAGCCGCCTGGTCAGGGAGCTCTCCGTTTTTTGAGTATTCGCCATTTTCTGTCGCCTTGTTGAACAACAGATATAGTTGTGCTTGCTTTATCAGACAAATAAGGATGTAATATGTTGCATCTTAAAATGACATATAACATCCATCTTAAAAGCGGCAATAGCCATGGCCTCCCATAGGATCTTTCATCTGCTTTAGCAGATAGAAAAGCAGGAATCCTGTGGGGCTGTGGGTAAAAAGTGGCAGAACACTTGTAGTAGTGAAATAAACCTGAAAAAGGCTTACCCGACTGAAAGGCGGGGACGCAAATACCCGATCTAAGGGGCGATAGCTCTATGATTGAGGGATTGCCAGGCAAAGGGGAGGTGGGCGATTGAGTCGCTCGCTTTTTTGGCCTCAATTCCGTCAACGACGTAGAGGAATGCTATTGGCTCCGTTCTTTTCCGGCCGCTCGATGCGGTTCGCGGCATCTCCCCAAATGGCCTCTCACGTTCCCGCATATGCCGGGCTTCGGAAACCCATCCGCGCCGCTATATCCCTTCCACAAGTTTTGCAAATTTTATCTGCAACACCCCGGCAAGGCGCAGCAATACTTGCAGGGAAGGATTCCCCACGCCGCGCTCGATTTGGGAAATATAGGTGCGATCGATGTCCGCGCGGAACGCCAGTTCTTCCTGGGAAATGCCAAGCAGCCTACGCTGCAGCCGCACGCGTTCCCCCAGTGTCCGACGCGCGAAAAGAAAATGTTCATCCATATGCCCCAAGAATGGGGTGTTGTAGACTACCAGTCCACGGAATATAATCTACAAAGTTTGCCGGGCAAATTTTCCAATGCATTGTTCTAACAGTAATAAAAAATGGAGTGGCAATGAAAACAAACCTTCCGGTCACGCAAGTCGAAAAACCCTTCCCCAAGGGCAAGCTGATTGTTTCCAAAACCGATCTCAAGGGCATCACCACCTACGCCAACGACGCCTTCGTCGAACTCAGCGGCTTCAGCCGGGAAGAACTGATCGGCAAAAACCATAACATCGTCCGCCACCCGGATATGCCGCCGCAGGCTTTCGCCTGGCTATGGGATACGATCAAGAAAGGGCAGCCCTGGCGCGGCACCGTCAAGAACCGTTGCAAGAACGGCGATCATTACTGGGTGGACGCTTTCGTCGTCCCGGTCCGGAAGAACAACGGGATTATCGGCTACATGTCCGTCCGCACCGCGCCGGCACGGGAACAGGTGCAGGGGGCGGAGGCGCTTTACCGGCAACTCAACCAGACCAAGGCGCCGATTCCGAATGGCGGATTCCTGAAAAGCCTGTCGATCCGTGCGCGCCTGACGGCGATCATGGTGTTCATGGCTTTGATGATGCTGGGAGGCGGCGGCATCGGGCTGTCCGGCATCGTCATGTCCAACCAGGCGTTGGAGGCCACCTACCGCGACCGGCTGGAACCTTCCAACATGGTCAACCGGATCATGCTGCTGATGAATGAGAACCGCGCCCAAGTCATGCTGGCGTTGCAGCACAATCCGGAAAATCCTTTTTCGAAGCGGCACAACCATCCCATCACCGTGCATAGCGACGCGATCATCAAGAACCGTGACGAAATCACTCGTGTCGTCGAGGAGTACAACAAACGCGACCTGACCGTCGAAGAGCGGGCGCTGGCCGACAAATATGCCGCCGTCCGCAAACAATACGTGACCGAAGGATTGGTCGCCGCGCGCGAAGCGATTCTGTCCGGGGACTTCAACAGGGCCAATGAAATCCTGCTCGACAAGGTCAACCCGCTCTACGCAGCGGCCAATGCCGAAGCCGATGCCCTGCTGAAACAGACCCTGGCCACGGCCAAGGCAGAGTACGAGCAAGCCTTGGCGCGTTACGAAACCATCCGCAACCTGGCGGTGGGCGGGACGATCATCGGTTTGCTGCTGGCCGCCATCGCCGCCATGCTCTTGATCCGCGCCATCATCCACCCATTGCGGCAAGCCAATGAAATCTTCGACCGTGTCGCCCAGGGCGACCTGCGCAACGAGATCGACATCGGCGGCCACAACGAAATCGGCCAGCTGCTGTGCGCCATGGCGGCGATGCAGGTCCATCTCAAGGTGATGCTGGACGAAATCACGGTGGCTTCCACCGAGATCGAGCAGCGCTGCAATCACCTCAATGGCCAGATGTTCGAGGTGGTGGAGCATTCCGATCATCAGCACGACCGCGTCCAGGAAGTGGCGGCGGCAATGGAGGAGGTCAGCCAATCGGTGACGGAGGTGGCCGAGAGTGCGGGCGAAACTTCCCTTGCTGCAGTTGCCTCGCAATCCATCGTCGCGAACAGCGCCAGCCAGATGGAAAAAAGTCTGGACGCGACCAGCCGGGTCGTCGTAGCCGTCCAGGCATCCAGCGGCACCATCACGGAACTCAGTCAGGCGATCCAGCGCATCGGCGATATCACCCTGACCATCAAGGAAATCGCCGATCAGACCAACCTGCTGGCCCTCAACGCCGCCATCGAAGCCGCCCGCGCCGGGGAACAGGGGCGCGGCTTCGCGGTAGTGGCCGACGAAGTGCGCAAGCTAGCCGAGCGCACTGCGAACAGCACCTCCGATATCACCAAGACCGTCAGCGACATCCAGGGCGCCACCCAAGTGGCAGTAAAAGCGATGGATCAGGCGGTCAGGGAGGTGGAGGAAGGCATCGGCCTGATGAAGGAGAGCGGAGCGAGCCTAGGACAGATTACCGCCACCAGCGAGAGGGTCACCGACATGGCCCAGCACATCGCTTCCGCCGCCAAGCAACAGTCGGTGGCAACCGAAGAGGTGGCCAAGAACATGGAACAGATTTCAGGGTTGATCGAGAGCAATACCACCGCTGCCCAGCAAGCGTGGAAGGCCACGGAAGACTTGGCCAAAACCGCCGAGGAATTACGGGTATTGGTGAGGCATTTCGAGGTGACGGCCTGAAAACGAAGTTTCAGTAAGTGCCTGAGCGGTGCTTTCAAAAAAATAACAGGGGGATACAAGAATGTTCGGCGCAAGACACAAAAACGAGGCACGGAGACTGAACGAGCAGCTCAGGGACGGGGAGCAGGAAAATCAGAGCCTGCGCGCCGAGATCGAGAATGAGCGACAAAAAAGTCATTCGCTGTCGGCTCAAGTAGCCGAGATGCAGACCGAACTGGATAAGTGCGCCCGCATTTACCAGACCATGCAGGCGTTCGGGAATTCATTCCTGGAAATCCAGAAGTCCCAGCTGATGATTGCCGGCAGCATGAAAGAGGAAAAGCAGCATGCGATCGAGGCCGCCGCCGTATCCGCGACCAACCGCGGGGCGATGGAAAAAATCACCGGCAACCTGCAAACCATGTCGCGGGAGACCCAGACGACCGCAAAAAACGTGGAAGCGCTCAGCGACCGCGCCAGCCAGATCGGCGGCATCGTCAAGCTGATCAAGGAGATCGCCGACCAGACCAACCTGCTGGCGCTCAACGCCGCCATCGAGGCCGCCCGCGCCGGAGAGCAGGGCAGGGGTTTTGCCGTGGTGGCGGACGAGGTG
Source organism: uncultured Sulfuricella sp. (assembly GCA_964559825.1). Lineage (GTDB taxonomy): Bacteria > Pseudomonadota > Gammaproteobacteria > Burkholderiales > Sulfuricellaceae > Sulfuricella. Next base: position 8,750 of record CAZLJK010000095.1, read on the forward strand.
CGCAAGCTCGCCGAGCGGACGGCAAATGCCACCAACGAAATTTCCACCCTGGTCACCTGCATCCAGAACGAAACCCGGCAAGCCAAGGACCAGATGGAATCATGGGCGCAGAAATCGGAGGTTTTCAGCCAGGAAGGCAACGCCGCCACGCAAAGCATGGGAAGCCTGTTCGAACTGTCGCACCGAATGGAAGGCGCCATCGCCGCAAGCGCCCTGCGCAGCTTCGTGGAGGTGGCGAAAATCGACCACCTGGTTTACAAGTTTGAAATCTACAAAATTTTCATGTGCCTGTCCCAGAAGAACGTCGGCGATTTTGCCGACCACCTGCATTGCCGGCTGGGCAAATGGTACAACGAAGGCGAGGGGCGGGACTGCTTTTCCCAACTGCCGGGCTATCGCGAAATGGAACACCCCCACAAGATCTTCCACGACAGCGGGCTCGCCTCGATCAAGCATTTCAAAGAGGGTGAATACGAAAAAGGCTTCGCCGCCATTTCCGAAATGGAGAAATCCAGCATGGATGTCCTGGCCAACCTTGAGCGGATGGCGCAAAGCGGGGAGGGCGATACCAGCCTGCTGTGCCATTCCGGCAGATAA
>CAZLJK010000096.1:0-9329 GCA_964559825.1 uncultured Sulfuricella sp.
AGCGCACCAGGAATTGCTCCAGCCATTCCACCGATTCGGCGTCGAGGTGGTTGGTGGGCTCGTCCAGCAGCAGCATGTCGGGCTTTTCCAGCAGCAGCTTGCACAGCGCCACGCGGCGCTTCTCGCCGCCGGAGAGGTGTTCGATTTTGGCGTCCCACGGCGGCAGGCGCAGGGCGTCGGCGGCCAATTCCAACTGATGCTCGGCATCGGAACCGGAGGCGGCGATGATGGATTCCAGGCGTCCCTGCTCCTCGGCCAGCTTGTCGAAGTCGGCATCCGGCTCGGCATAGGCGGCATAGATTTCCTCCAGCTTCTGCTGGGCCTGCATCACCTCGCCCAGGGCCGATTCGACTTCCTCGCGCACGGTCTTGGCCGGGTCAAGCTGCGGTTCCTGCGGCAGGTAGCCGATGGGGATGTTGGGCTGGTGCTGCACCTCGCCGTCGTATTCCTTGTCCACGCCCGCCATGATGCGCAGCACGGTGGACTTGCCCGAGCCGTTCAGGCCGAGCAGGCCGATCTTGGCGCCGGGGAAGAAACTCAGCGAGATATCCTTGATGATCTGACGCTTGGGAGGGACGGTCTTGCTCACGCGGAGCATGGACATTACGTATTGGGCCATTTTGATTTTGGTCAGGTGCTTGAGGAAATGCGTAGCTTAACCCAAGGCGGCGGGTTTTGGGAGTCAACCCACTGGATTCCCGCTTTCGCGGGCATGACGTTGTTTTTGGGCTAACGGATTATAGGTAAAGGAAAGGATAGGTCGAAAATCCGTCCCATTTCAGCGGTAATATGCTGCTCGACCCGGAAATATTCGCCCCAGGGGTCTTCCTTGAGTTGGCCCAGGCGCCGCTGGATGTTGCCGAGATTGAAGCGGCTCGAATGCATATCCGCATCCAGTTCATCCCATCGAATCGGGGTCGATATCGGGGCATTGGCAAGGGCGCGGGTGGAATAAGCCGCCACCGCCGTGGCGCCTTCCGTGTTGCGCAAATAATCGACGAACAGCTTGCCGACCCGTTTCGATTTGGACAGGCTGGACGTAAACCGACCGGGCAGGGTCTTTTCCAGATGTCTGGCGATGGCCTTGCTGAATAGCTTGACCTCGTTCCAGCTGCGCTCTGGCTTGAGCGGAACATCGACATGCAGCCCTTTGCCGCCGGTGGTTTTGACGAAACTCTTGAGCCCGATATCGTCGAGCAGCGCGCGGATCAGCTGGGCGGCTTCAACCACCTGCATCCACGGCAGTTCGGGTGCCGGATCGAGGTCGAAGATCATGCGATCTGGCTTGTCCAGGTGGCCTTGGCTAGCGCCCCAGGTATGGAACTCCAGCACGCCGATCTGCACCAGGCTGATGATGGCGGACAGGCTGTTCGCCATCATGTAGGTCGTGCTGCCGTGTTCCTCGGGCACTTCGATCCGCTCGATGTCGGACGAGATGGTTTCGTTTACGTGCTTCTGGAAAAAACATTCCTCTTCACGCCCCTTGGGGCAGCGCACCAGCGACAGCGGCCGCTTGCACAGATGCGGCAGCATCCGGTCGGCGACGCTTTCGTAATAGCGCGCAAGATCGAGCTTGGTCCAGCCTGCGCCCGGAAAAAGAACCCGTGTCGCATGTGAAATCGGGATGCCCGCCACGCGCGCTTCTTCATGGGAAATAGGGGGAGATTCCGGGCGAGCGGCCGGGTCCGGATCCGTATCTTTTGGCGGTGATGCGGCGTTGGCCTGTCCAACCTGGGCGAGTTCGCTGCGCGCGAGGGGCCTCTCGCGTACGATCTCGCGTCCCGGTTTGTCGCTGCGCAAGCCGATGAAGGAGGCTTGACGGACCGCGCCGCCTGCGGTCCATTCGGCAAACTCGATTTCGGCGACGAGCTCTGGTTTTAGCCAATGCACGCCGCGCGCTTCGCTGCCGGTGGGCGGATCGGCGTAAGAGGCGACGGCTTGCCTCAGCCGGGAAAAATTCTTTGCGACCGATCTCAGCGCATCGGCATCGAAGCCGGTGCCGACCCGGCCTGCATAGCGCAATTGGCGTTGGCCGTCATACACGCCGAGCAGCAGGGCGCCGAACTCCGCGCGCGAGCCGGCTGGGTCGGTATAGCCGCCGATCACGAACTCCTGCCGCTGGCGGCATTTGACCTTCAGCCAGCTTCGTCCGCGGGTTTGAGCATAATGGGCGTCGGCGCGCTTGACGACGATTCCTTCCAGGCCATGCATGCAGGCATGCTCGAAGACGTTTTGCGCATCGCCGGCAATATGGTCGCTGTATAAAATCGGCCCGCCGGGATCGAGCACGGCGAGCAAGGCCTTCAGCGTGTTTTTGCGCGCGAGCAGCGGCACGCCGCTCAAGTCGTAGCCATTCAGATAAACCAGATCGAAAACGTAATAAGCCAGGCGCGCCGGAGCACCCTTGTGCGCCGCATTCTGCAGGGCCTGGAAGCTGATCGAGCCATCCTCGGCGACGGCGACGATTTCGCCGTCCAGCCAGGCCTGTTCCACCGGCAATCTGGCCGCGACCTGGGCAACGAACGACCACTTGCCGGTCCAGTCGTGGCCGGTGCGGGTATACAGGCGGGCGTGGGCCTGATCGATGCAGCACAGCGCCCGGTAACCGTCGAACTTGACCTCGGATAGCCACTCGTCGCCCTCGGGCGCCTGCTCGATCAGCGTCGCCAATTGGGGGCGGATGTGCTCGGGCATGCGGGTTTCCACCGCGCCGGCAAGCCGGGGCGGATCGGCCGGATCGTCGTCGGCATGCCGCGCAGTTTTGCTTGCGCCTGAGGATCGGGTTTTGCCCTGGGGTGTATGCTCCCCCACGCTTTCGGGCCGGAGGTCCGTGATGTCGGCTTCATCGCCGCTGCGCGCGGCTTCGTCGCGTTCCTTGATCAACAACCAGTTTTCTTTTTTGTCGTCCGAGCCCTTCATCCGCACCAGCGACCAGCTGCCGGAAAGTTTTCGTCCTTCCAGGCGGAATTTCAGCCGGCCCTTGCGATATCCCTCGACCGGGTCGCCGTCCGGGATCCATGTCCCGCGATCCCACAGCAGCACGGTCCCCGCGCCGTAGTGACGGGCGGGGATTTCGCCCTCGAAAGTGCCGTAATCCAGCGGATGATCTTCCACCTGCACCGCGAGCCGCTTGTCGGCCGGGTCGAGACTGGGCCCCTTGGGAATTGCCCAGCTCTTCAGGGTGCCTTCGAGTTCGAGTCGAAAGTCGTAGTGCAGGTGGCTCGCGTCGTGGCGCTGGATGAAATATGCCAGCTGCTGTCGGGGTTTGGCTGCCTTGCCGCGCGGCTCCGGCGTTTTCCCGAAATTGCGCTTTTCCCGGTATTTTTCCAGGCTCATGCGCGTGCGCGGCGTCCGCCCGTCGCTTTGCCCTGGCCGCTGCCGGGTTTGGCTCCCTTGCCGGCAATGCTGCGCTTGAGCAGCGCCATCAGGTCGATGACCTCGGCTTTTTGGGGCACGCTTTCGGCTTTTTCCGGCAGGGTGATGGTCTTGGTCTGATGCGCCTTGATCTTTTTCTTCACCAGCGCCAGCACATCTTCCCGATAAGTATCGTGGTAATCCGACGGCTTCCAGTCCTCCGCCATCCCATCGACCAGGGTGAGCGCCATTTTGAGCTCCTTTTCGCTGATCCCGGCGTCCTTGAGGTTCGTCTTGGGCAAATCGAACTCGTCGATGGAGCGGATTTCGTCGTCGTAGCGCAAGGTGTCCAGCACGATGGCATTGCCCATCACATACAGCGCGGCCAGATGCTGCTTGGTGCGGATCACCACTTGCGCCACGCCGATCTTGTCGGCATGGCGCAGGGTTTCCCGCAGCAGCGCATAGACTTTGCCGCCTTGCTTGGTGGGAACCAGGTAATAGGGCTGCTCATAATAAGTCAGGGGAATCTGGCGGGCATCGACAAATGCCAGAATGTCGATGGTCTGGGTCGCCTCCACATTGGCGCGCCGGAGGTCTTCGTCGGACAGGACGACATACTGGTCGTGCTCGTACTCGTAACCCTTGACGATGTTTTCCCAGGCGACCTCTTCCCCGGTTTTCTTGTTCACGCGTTTATAGCCGATGCGCGAAAAATCGCGACGGTCGAGCAGGGTCAAGTCCAGGTCGGCATGCTTTTCCGCCGAAAACAGCTCCACCGGAATGTGGACCAGGCCGAAACTGATAGCACCTTTCCATAGCGCGCGTTGCATCATGTTCTCCTTCAACTCCTGACATAGCTTGGAGGGTCATTACCGGATACTTGTTCCGCGATTCGATGGCCTTGCCGGAGTATCCAGGGCGACTTTTCATCATAGCAATTCACCGGCAAAGCGCATGAGCCTGGTGCGGGGCGCCTGTCCCTAATCTTCCCCTTCTCCCAGCAGCGCCGCATTACCGCCTACCGCCGCGGTGTTGATCGTCACCGTGCGCTCCACGGCGAAGCGGTGCAGGTAATGCGCGCCGCCCGCCTTGGGGCCGGTGCCGGACAGGCCTTCCCCGCCGAAAGGCTGGACGCCGACGACCGCGCCGATCATGTTGCGGTTGGCGTAGAAGTTGCCTGCCCGCACCCGGTGCCGCACATATTCGACGGTTTCGTTGATACGGCTGTGGATGCCGAAGGTGAGCCCGTATCCGGTGCGGTTGATGGCGTCTATCACCCGATCCAGGCCGTCGGCGGAGAAACGGATGATATGCAGGACCGGGCCGAATACCTCTCGCTCCAGCCGCTCCAGGCTGTCGATCTCGAATGCGCAGGGCGGGAAGAACGAGCCGTGTTGCGCTTCTTCCGGCAGCTCGGCGCGGTACAGCAATCTGGCCTCGTGCGCCATGCGCGAGGCGTGCCGCTCCAGCGTGTCCCTGGCGTTGTCGTCGATCACCGGGCCGATGTCGGTGGAAAGCAGCGCCGGGTCGCCGATCCGGAGTTCCGCCATCGCGCCCTGGAGTAGCGAAACGATGCGCGGCGCGATTTCCTCCTGGACGAACAGCACCCGCAGCGCCGAACAGCGCTGCCCGGTGCTGTTGAAGGCCGATTGCAGCACATCTGCGACCACCTGCTCGGGTAGGGCGGAACTGTCCACGACCATGGCGTTCTGTCCTCCGGTTTCCGCGATCAGGGGAACGATGGCCCCGGCCCGCGCCGCCAGCGCCCGGTTGATGGTCTGTGCCGTTGCGGTGGAGCCGGTGAAGGCGATGCCGGCGACCCTGGCGTCGGCCGCGAGCAGCATGCCGATGTGCTTGCCCGCACCGGGCAGCAGGTGCAGCGCATCGCCCGGCACGCCGGACCGGTGCAGCAGGCGCACCGCGAGCATCGCCACCAGGGGTGTCTGACTGGCGGGCTTGGCAATGACCGCGTTGCCGGTCGCGAGGGCGGCGACAACCTGGCCGGTGAAAATGGCGAGGGGGAAGTTCCACGGGCTGATGCAGGCGAACACCCCGCGCCCGTGCAGGCCGATCCGGTTGGATTCACCCGCCGGGCCGGGCAGGGCGAGCGCTTCGCCGAAATCCCGGCGCGCCTGGCTGGCGTAGTAGCGGCAGTAGTCGGCCGCTTCGCGCACCTCCGCCAGGGCGTCGGGGATGCATTTACCCCCTTCCCGCACCAGCAGCGCCATGAATTCGGCGCGGTGCTGCTCGATCAGGTCGGCGGCCCGCTCCAGGCAGTCCGCACGGCTTGCCGCCGGCACGGCGTCACAGTCGGGGGCGGCTTGTGCTGCCAGCGCCAGGGCTTTTTCCACCGCCGCTGCGTCCGCCTCCGCCACTTCGCCCGCGCTGCGGCTATGGTTGGCCGGGTCGGGCAGCGCGCGCGGCTCGCCGGGGAGGAGTGCGCCGCCGACCAGCGGTCCGGCACTCCAGGTTTGCGCCAGGGCTTGGGTCATGGCTTGCGCCAGGGGTGCGAGCGCCGCCGGGTCGTTCAGAGAGAGTCCGGCGGAATTGCGCCACGCGCCGTACAGGTCGCGAGGCAGCGGAATTCGTGGGTTGGGCTTGGTCGTGAGGCGGCGCATTCTTTCCCGCGGGTCGGCAATCACGGCTTCGAACGGCATCCGCTGGTCCGCGATGCGGTTGACGAAGGAGGTGTTGGCGCCGTTTTCCAGCAGGCGGCGCACCAGGTAGGGCAGCAGTTCGTGGTGGCCGCCGACCGGTGCGTAAACCCGGCACGGCACGCCGAGCTTGCCGGGGGCGGAGATTTCGCCGTACAGGGCGTCGCCCATGCCGTGAAGGCGCTGGAACTCGAAGTCCCGGCCGGTGCCGGCCAGTTCCATTACGCAGGCCACGGTGTGGGCATTGTGGGTGGCGAACTGGGGATAGAATGCGTCGCGGTTGGTCAGAAGGGTTTTGGCGCAGGCCAGGTAAGAAACGTCGGTGGCCGCCTTGCGGGTGAATACCGGGTAGCCCGCGAGCCCCTGCACCTGGGCGCGCTTGATCTCGCTGTCCCAGTAGGCGCCCTTGACCAGGCGCAGCGGGATGCGCGTGCCGCTGCGCCGCGCCAGGTCGGCCAGATAGTCGAGCAGCGGAAGGGCGCGCTTCTGGTAGGCCTGCACGACGAGGCCGAAACCTTGCCAGCCGCTGAGCCTGGGGTGGCGCAGCACCGCTTCGAAAACGTCCAGGGTCAGTTCTAGCCGCTCGGCTTCCTCCGCATCCACGGTGAGGCCGATGTCCGCCGCCGCGGCCAGTTCTGCCAGGTCGAGCAGGGCGGGAAGCAGTTCCGCCATCACCCGCTCGCGCTGGGCGTATTCGAAGCGCGGGTGGAGAGCGGAAAGCTTCACCGAGACGCCGGGAGTTTGTGCAGCGTTGGCGCCGGGGGATGCCACGGCGATCACGCGCAGGGCGTAGGCATAGTCCTCGAAATAGCGCTGTGCGTCGGCGCGGCACAGCGCGGCCTCGCCCAGCATGTCAAAGGAATAGCGGTAAAAATCGGGCTCGTCTCTCAGGCTGCGCTGCAACGCTTCCTCGATGGTGCGCCCCATGACGAACTGGCTCGCCAGTATGCCCATCGCCTGTTTCAGCGCCAGACGCACCAGCCTGCCCCCGCTGCGGGCGGCCAGGCGTTCCAGGAAATGTCCCGCCGTCGTTTCGTCTTCGAGGCGAACCAGCCGGCCGGTGAGCATCAGCCCCCAGGTGGAGGCGTTGACCAGCAGGGAGCGGCCATGTCCCAGATGCTTTTCCCAGTTCGCGCCGGGCAGCTTGTCGTGGATCAGCCGGTCGGCGGTCGCCGCATCGGGGATGCGCAGCAGGGCTTCCGCCAGGCACATCAGCACCACGCCCTCCTGGGAAGAGAGGTCGTATTCGTGGAGAAAGCCGTCGAGGCCGCCAAAGGGCAGGGGTTTCCGGCGCACCGCCGCAACCAGCTGCCGCGCCATCCCGTCCACCCGCTGCAAGGCTCCCGCATCCAGCGCAGCTTCGCGCAGCAGGCGTTCGACGCAAGCGGTCTCGTCCGCCAGATGGGCGGCGGCGACTGCGGCGCGCAGCGCGGAAGGCGCGGGCGGAGGGTGAGGGAAAAGCACGGACATTTCGCGCTCCCGGTTCAAGAAGCTATTTTTACATTCTAGCTATTCTGAGACGGCGAGCATGTGCTGGTTGCGTGTGCCTTGGGGGGTGGTTTACCATTCCCCTTCCAGGCATGCTGCCTGACTGCTTTTTTAACTCCCCCGCGACCTTGAGCGCGCTTTCCATGACCGGGACTATCCTCTGATGAATTACCGCCACGGCTACCATGCCGGCAATTTTTGCGACGTATTCAAGCACCTCATCCTGATGCTGCTGATCGAGCATTTCAAACTCAAGGAAAAGGGATTTACCGTGCTGGATGCGCACGCCGGCGATGGGACCTACAGCCTGCGCGGCGAGCTGGCCGCCAAGACGGGCGAGGCGGAAGCGGGGATATTACGCGCGCTGGCTTTTCCCCATCCGTCGCCGGCGCTCGCCGATTTTCTCAACCTGGTACGCCGCCTGGGTTTGCCTGACAAGGAGGGGCAGCTGACCAGCTATCCCGGCTCACCGCGCTTGGCGCGCGCGCTGCTGCGGCCGCAGGACAAGCTGCTGCTCTCCGACATCCACCCGGATGCGCTAAGTTCGCTGGAGAGACTGTTTCGCGATGACCGCCAGGTGCGCATCCAGTCGCTCGACGCCGGGCTGGCGCTGAAATCGCAGCTGCCGCCGGAAAGCCGGCGCGCCCTGGTGCTGCTCGATCCGCCGTACGAAGAGCCGGACGAGTTCCGCCGCCTGCTGTCAGCCCTGAAGGAGGCGCACAAACGCTTTCCCACCGGCACCTACGCCATCTGGTATCCGATTAAAAGCCCTGAACCGGTGCGCCACTTTCATCGTCAACTGGCTGCCAGCGGGATCAAGCCGATACTCACCGCGGAAATCCACCTCGCCCCGCTCAACAATTTTCAACTCAATGGCAGCGGCATGACGATCGTCAACCCGCCCTGGAAGCTCGACACGCAACTGGGTGAAGTATTGCCGGAACTGCTGGCCGCGCTGGGCGCGGAAAAAAGCGGCAAAATCCGTCTGGAATGGACAGTGCCGGAATAATCAAATCCGCCAACAATTGTCGGTAGAGGGGGGCGGAAGCTTCACGGCGGGAGCTGATTACTACCTGCCCATAAGCCATTGCGGTGAATCTTGGCTTGAAATTCCGCCTGCTCATACATTGATCGATCTTCCGGGGTCTGCTCCTTTGCCTGGCTTCTGTCCCACCAAGCCTGGCCGGCCTTGATTTGCTCCAGGCCGGCATCAAGCGTCTTCGGGCAGTCACGCGGGCTGCGGCAGGATGAACCGGATGGGGCGATCATGACCTTGCCGATAATTCGTCCGTGGCGATCGCGTTTTTGCCATATAACCGCTACGTCACGACCGTTGAGTAAAGCCCCTAGATTTTGATGTGAGCGATTCCCGAACGCTTGGTACTTCTCCGGTGCGTCAATGCCGAGTAATCCAACCTGGTGTTGCTGGTTCGAGTAATCCTGGACGGTAATCGTGTCGCCACCCGCAATATGGGTAACCCACCCCGCCAGAGTTTCAGCCTGGGCGATTGGGCCGAGGCCTGAAAGAATCAAGATTGCAACCAGGGTAAAGGCGCGCTTGTTCATTGGGGATGTCGCTCGAACAATACTAAAACTGGCCATCATGCCCTGAACGCGCCATTTAAGATTGGTTCGCCTCATGCTCCAGCACCTGTAAAAACTCATCGCCGTATTTCGCCAGCTTGGCCTGGCCGACCCCGGTGATTTCGCCCATTTCCCTGAGGCTGCCGGGGCGGCGGTTGAGGATTTCCAGCAGGGTGCTGTCGTGGAAGATTACGTAGGGCGGCACGCCCTGCTCGCGGGCGAGTTCGGTGCGCTTGGCCTTGAGGG
>CAZLJK010000097.1:0-9309 GCA_964559825.1 uncultured Sulfuricella sp.
GGCGACCAGTCAGCCCCCGGCAATTCCGGCACAAACAACAATGCCGAGAACAGCGAGAACTCTGGTCAAGGAAATAGTGGCAGTCGCAATCAAGACCAAAGCAGCGATGATACAAGTCATGCGAGCAATGACCTGTTCCAGATGGGTGATGTGTCCAGCCAAGTGAATATGGCTAGCACTGGCGGCAATTGGACTGAAATGATCGAAATCGAAGTGCATGACGGAGGTACTGTTTCCGGTCAGGGCGGGTGGACTTCCGAAATTGATAGTCCGGATGCGGCGGATGCGCATAATCAAAAGGCTCCGGAAACAATCAAGGATTCTGGTCATGCAAATACAGGCCACCAAGACAGTCACGGCAGCGGTCACGACGATAAGATCGAGTGGTAATCAGATAATCCACCCAGCATGAACGGGCGGGATACCTTTTCAGGGTATCCCGCCCAGTTTTTTGTGGGGTGTGGTTCAGTCTTCTGAAAACAATGGACTACGTGTGCCAGGTGATTGCGTGTCGATTTCTGGATTATTGACAGGGTGGGTATGAATCTGGAATTGACAGGCGCCTTGAGCGGCTTGAGGCGGCTTGAGTTGAGCGATTTGCAAATCTATAAGACTGCCATTAACCAGACCAACAGAATCTGCTGGCAGCAATATTTTCCGTTCCTGTATTTCTTCTATGTAGTCAATGGCAGCGAAGATTTATTGATTTCCGAAGTGGATGGGTCGGTTTGTATTTACAATCTGAAATTCGAGGGCAAGCGACTCAAGCTTCGATTGTGTTTCCTCCCTATGCCGATGAACGAACGCGTGCTGAAGGAATGTCTGGAGAGGGTGAGGGAATGCAACGGCAACAAAAGGGCCGTGATTTGCTGGGTGGACGAAGAAGACATCAGGATGTTGGGCAATCTGAATGCCAGCGTGAGGGCTATCCCTTTGAATAGGGAATACATCTACAATCCAGGAATATACCGTTCCCTGTCAGGGAAAAATACCCGTGAATTACGGCGCAACCTCGACAAGGTACGCGCCAGGAATGACGTGGAAGTCAGGATGTTCGCCGCAGGGGATGCTGAAAGTTGCCTTGCCTTGATGGACGAATGGGCGGCTATCCAACAAGGCAAGTATGAGCGGATTGCCTATCAGAGATATACCAGGAATTGCGTGAGGGATAATACGGTTTTTGACAAGAAAGATCTGTTCGGAAAGATTGTGCTAGTCGATGGGAAAATTAGCGCGTTTGGCTTTGCCGGCGAAATCAGAACCGGCTTGGCAAATTTATTCATTACTTATTCCGACCATAATATCAAAGGGTTGAACAAATTCCTGATTTACCAGATGATGCTTGATATGGAAGGTTATGATCTGGTGAATTCAGCAATGGCGGATACGCCGGGCTTGAAATATGCAAAAGCGTCGCTTTTCCCCGTCTCGATGCATGGCATGTACAGAATCCATGCCATCAGATAGCCGTTCGACACCCGCAGACAGGACCAAAGGGAGCGGTGCTTGAACCTCCTGCACCAAGTTATTTATTCCGGCCCCAATATCATGGGGCTGCGCCCCTGTGTCCGGGTGGTTCTGGGCTCTGAAATCTCGCCGCTGGACAGCTTGGGGGAAGCCTTCCGCGTGCAAGCGCAAGCGCTGCTGGCCGCAGCGTTGGCCGAAATCCATCCCGGCTTGTGTATCCAGTCCGACACGCCCGCCGGGGTCTTTCTTGAATCCGCCCTGCTGTTGCAAAGGGCGCACCGCTACCCGGCATTCTGGAGCCAGTCGAATCTCCTAGCGGATAACCGGTGCGAGGCTGCATTCGAGTTCATGCGTTCATCCGTAGTGAATGACATCGTCGATTTCGCACTGACGCTTACGCAGGTGGCTTTGGGGCTGAAGGAGCAGGAAGCACTGGATAAAATTGGCCCACGTATCCACAAGCGTATGGCGATTGGTTTGTTGCATCTGTTTTCTCATGACCGGATGACCACTGCCGCACGGCTTGGTGTGCCCTGCCAAACAGGTTATGGAATGCCTGGCTATCTGGTCAGAATCGGCCAGGGCTCAGCCGCGCAGATTCTGGCGGCGGGCGCCACGGTGGCGACTTCGAAACTGGGCAGGGAACTGGCCGGCGAAAAGAGCCTGACATACCATTTTCTGGTTGAGCGCGGCCTGCCCGTGGCCCGGCAAATATCTGCCCATGGTGTGGAAGAGGCGGTACAGGCAGCGGAAGAAATTGGTTATCCCGTAGTGCTCAAACCTTTACGCGCCAATCGTGGCCGGGGAGTAAGCGTCAACCTGCAAAGCGCGGACGCGGTCAGGGAAGCCTACAAGCTCGCCAGCGAAATACAAACCCGCGCGGTGGTCGAGCGTTATTTACCGGGCGATGACTACAGGCTACTGGTGGTGGACGGGAAATTTACCGCCGCCGTGCAGCGCCCGCCGCCGAGCGTGGTTGGTGATGGTGCCCATAACCTGCAAGAGTTGATCGACCTTATCAACAAGGTCGAACGCCGGGATGGAGTGTTGTTCGATCCGATCAGTGTCAATGACGAAGCACGCCGCCTGCTTGCAGAGCAGGGCATGCAGCTGGGAACGGTGCCGTCGGCGGGGCAACGCATTCGTTTCCGCCGTTCGGCATCACCCGAATCCACCACGATAGACGTGACCGATCTGGTGCATCCCGACAACAGAGCCGTGGCCGTGGCCGCTGCCCGTGCCTGTTTTCTCGATGTCGCGGGGGTGGATTTCATGTCGCCTGACATCACCCGGTCGTGGAAAGAGAATGGCGCCGGCATCGTCGAAGTCAATGCCGGGCCGGCTGTCGATCTGCACATGTATCCCAGGGAAGGAAAACGGCGCGACATCAGTTGGCATGTCATCCGCTCCCGTCTGCCGGCGCGTTCACCGGGGCGTATCCCGGTCGTCATGGTAACGGGGCGCTACAACAAGCAGGCCATTTCTCGCTGGAGCACCAATCTTCTGGCGCTGTGCGGTTACCAGGTAGTGACGGAAGCTGCACCTTCCCCGGAGGTGAGCGCCTTTACCGCCCCGGAAACAGATGCTGGCCTGCTGGAAATGTCCTTGAGAACGCTGGCGCTGGAAGGCATATCACTGGACCGTGTCGCCGTGACGGTAATCAGCGATGAATTTCCACCATCCGGCGATGCCGGGGAAAGCGCTTTTATCCCGGATATTGCCGCGCGCCTGCATTGCCTGGCAATGGATGCCGCCTGCGAAGCGGTGGTGATCGACGGCTCCAGCGCCGCATTGCGTCTGGTAGCTCAACGCCGGCCGGCGTGGCAGGTTGGCTATATCTGGCGCATAAAAGGCGATGCCGACGATGCCCCTCTGATGCAGCACATCCACGCGGGGGGCTGGGCAGTGGTTGCCGAAGCGGATGCTGGCGGTGATCTCTGGATCAAGCTGTGGCGCGGAAACGAGCAGCGCGCCATCGCCCGAATGGCCGATGTTTTTCGTGATGCCAAGCCGGAAAATGGCCTATACGCCCAGCAAAGAGAAGCCATGCTTGCCTGCGCCGCCTTGGTTGGCATGGGGGTGGCGGCGGAAGTCTTGGCAGCCCCGTTGCGGGCTGCGGCGCTGGCGCATTCCCACCTTTCTACCTTGGTGGTTTACCCGGGGCAACAGCCGGCACTGGCCTCGCTCGATCTTCGCGACCGGATTTCCCTCAGCCGCCTGGCGGCATTCGCGGGGGCGGGACAGTGTGCGCAGCCATGGCTGGTGCTCCCCGCGGAGAGAGACATTCTCGAAAGTGTCGGCACGCTATGCCAGGAATTTGACAAGCTGAAACCTTACTGGTGCGTGGCGGGCGAGAACCGCGCCCTGACTGATGGACTGCTGGAACTGTTGAACCAGAGGGGTGTACCCGCCTGGCGCATATTGACGTTTGCCAATGTGGAAACGGCATGGGAAGCACTGCAATCCCAAGCTCCAGCCGGTGATCTGATTGCGTTGTTGAGTTCCGATGAAATATTGCGCCGCCGTTTGTGCCGGGAATACCGGCAGCCACGCAAAGATGCGCCGGCGCCGGATAGCTTGTGGAGCGCTACCGAATTAGCGCACCAATTCGACGGGACCTGGGTAAACGGCGCGCGCTGGGGATGGGGCGTAAACGACATCGCCTGGGGCGCGGAGGGCGCGTCAAACGGCGGCATGGCCGTGATCGACGGCGTACCGGACGATCTGGCCGGACTGGAACAAGTCGAAAGGAATATATTGCGCGCCTTCGAGCGCGGTGCCGCCACTGTTATCGCGCCCATGGTTCCGCCCGGTTTGCCGCGTTGGCAAGGAGTGCTGGTGTGCGACGCTCCCGCTCGCGGCTTGGAGCGGCTGGCGTGCGCTGCGCGTCGGCGCTTCGCCGGCGCTGCGGTCGCCTTGTCCGGCGATGACAGTGCGGGGACAGCCGCCGCGTTGCGCGCTCTCTGGGCGGCCATTCCGGGAGCTACGGGAACTGTTTTCCTGGATGAGGCGCGCGCTGGAGAAGGAGATGCGCCGTCCACGACATTGGCGCTGGCGAGAACATCGCCGCGGGCGGATATCGCACTTTATCCCATCGCATGGGACATTCCCTCCATTGGCCAGGTAAAGCCAGCGTTGTGGATCGTGCTGGTCAGGGACCAGGAAAGCGAATTGCGGGCAATAGATAGCCTGGAGATACTGCCGCCCTCGTGTCGCATTATCGCCGTTGTCCCCACGTCGTCGTTTTCGGCATGGGACAAGCGCTTGGCGGCACGGCGCACGCCATTATTCATCCTGCTGGACTGGGAAAGCGCCGCCGAAGAAACGGTCGGCGCGGTTGACGAGGAAATCCTGCAGCGGCTGGCGTATGCCGCTCACGCTATGCTTTACCCTCGGGAGACTAGCCCTTGAATATCGACAAGGATCACCTCTTCTCCCCGGAAAAGCGCGAGCCGCAATTCCACCCCACAGCCGCCGATACCGCTTTTCTGCATACCCTGAACGAGGGGATACGCAACATTTCCTGCGACGAGGGGGAAATCGACCGTTGCTTAGAGGAAACCGGCTTTCCGCAACGTTTCGAGCGGATCATCCTGGTGCTGTATGCCCCCGGTCACAAGCGCATCCTGGCGAGCCGCGCGGGTAGCGGCGGGCAACTGAGGTTTTCTGCCGTTTTCCGCCGGCTGCTGGCCCATCCACGCGTGGGGCAACTGGCGGCGCAGCCGTTCCGGCTGCAAATGGACTTTGTGATCGAACCTCCGCTGCCGGTGGAGTATTACGCCGTGGGGATGGAACACCGGGGCGAGCGCCACTTTGAAATCGGCCTCGATGGTCTGACCTTACGCGGGGCGGATGGCAAGACCCATATCTTTCCACCCGGCGACGGCTACGTGCGTTCCGTCATGTCCATGAGCCAGTTGCGCGCTTACCTGACCGGCGTGCATGGCGAGGAATATCTGCGCCAGTGCGAATTCAGGCGCTTCCGCTCGGAAAGCTATCTTTCCGGGCCGGATGCCTGGCTGCGCTTATATCGCGGCTACCCGCTGGTGGGCGCACTGACCAAAGGAAAAATCGAGCACGCGGTGGATCTGGCGGTCGGCCATATCCGGCGCACCCAGGAGGAAAACGGCAAATTCCTCTATTATTATGACGCCGCTCTGGATACGCGCCGGGATCACGAGCACCCCACACGCGACCCGGAAAAAAACCCGTTTTACAATATCCTGCGCCACGGCGGAGGCGGGCTGACCTGCATTTATTACGAGAAACACACCCGCCGGGGTGATACCTGGGAAAACCTCCGCCGCGCCATCGACTACCTGGTCGCCCAGGCACGGGAGCAGGATTACGGCGGGCGCGTGGGCGCCTACATCTACAGCGAGAAGAAAGCCAAGCTGGGCGGATCAGGCATCGCGCTCTACCTCCTGGCGGAATATCAGTTGCTGACCGGCGACCGCAGCTATCAGGAATGGGCCAACAAAATCGCCTGGCATCTGGTCAACCAGATCACCGCCAGCGGCGAGTTCATCTACTACAACATCTATCTGGACAAACCGGTGAGCGCGGAGGAAAACCAGCAGTATTTTTCCTTTTATTATCCCGGCGAAGCGGTGTGCGGGCTGGCAAAATATCTACATCTCGCCGACGACGCGACCCGGCAGGCAATATTCGCCCGACTGCACAAGGCGCTGGAGTTCCTTATTCAGGTTCGTCCCGAAACCCGCGCCGACCAGTACACCGCCGTACCCTCCGACTCCTGGCTGATGATGGGCATCATGGAATTATGGGATTTTGAGGAAATGCGCCGGCCGCTGTATGCGGATTTCGTGTTTTCCGATACCGAGAAAATGATCGCCAACTTGTACAAGGTGACGGATGCGCCGTATCCCGATTACGCCGGGGCGTTCTATTACACCCATGGCGACTATCCTTACGCCGACGGAGCACGCTGCGAGGGCTTGCTGGGCGCCTACGAGCTTGCGCTCAAGATGGGCGATAGCGAACGTGCGCGGCAGATCGGGCCGGCACTGCGCCTGGCGGCTTGGGCGCTGATGCACCTGGTCAACAGCGAGGATGCGGTCTACTTTGCCCGCAATCCCGCCATCGCCCTGGGCGGCATCCGTTTCAAATACACCCGGCACTGGTTCCGCATCGACACTATCCAGCATGTCTCATCCTTCTTCGCCAAGATGCTGCCTTATTGGGAGCGTATCGAGGCCGACGGTATTTCATGATCCAGCCTCTTCATAATTGGCTTTACACCGTAGAGGAGCGCCTGGGCGGCGGCGGTTATGCCCAGGCTTACCGCTGCCGCAATGCCGCGTTTCCCGACGGAGAGTACGCCATCAAGGTATTCGATGACCCCACTTACGCCAACACCTTCGAGAAGGAAGTGCGGGTGCTGCAAGCGCTAGAAGGCTGCCCCGGCACACCGCCGCTGGTCGATTATGGGCGGAACGAGGAAGGAAAACTGTGCATCGTTACCGGTTTTGCGCCCGGGATCAGACTGGACCGGCATATCCGTTCCAGTGGCCCGCTTTCCCTCGATCAAACGCTGGCGCTCCTCGCGCAGATACTCGCCGTGCTGTCTTACGCCCATGCCAGAGGGCTGCTGCACAAGGACATCAAGGCATCCAATATTCTCATGGACGGCGACCAGTTCACGCTGCTGGACTGGGGTGTCGCGGAACCACGCGGTAACGGCAGATCGGAAACCATCCGCGCCAAACAGGATTTCGTCGCGCCGGAGTGCTATTACGGCGACCATGATTTCGCCACCGATTTCTATTCCCTGGGCTGGCTGGCGATATATGCCCTGACTGGCAGCTTGCCCTACCATTTCACCGACATCCGCGACCGTGACTACCGGGTCGTCGCCCACTGCCTGGAGCGGCCAGAGCTGCCAGCAAGCATTCCGGTATCGCTACGCAGCCTGATCCTCAACTGGCTCGGCAAGAAGCCGGGGAGCCGTCCCGTCGCCTACGACCTTGACGCTGCGCAAGCTGCGGGCCAAAAACTTCAGCCGGATTTCCTCGAATACCTGGATTTTCGCCAGCTGAGTCGGGAATTAAGCTATCTACACTTGGCGGCACACCACGGCGTTCCCTATGCGCAATGCCGATTCGCAGCCCAGTTGCTCGAACAGGGGCTGCGCCGGGAGGCAATATACTGGTTGGAGCGGGCACGAAAAAACGGCTATGGCGAGGCGACATATACGCTGGCCAAGACGCTCGCTCAGGGCAGTAAGGCAGAACGGCAGCGTGCGGCCGAGTTGATGCGCGAATCCGCCCAAGCCGGCAAATCGGGTGCGCAGTTCAGACTAGGCATTTCCCTGCTACGCGAAGGAGATAAAAATATCGCCGCCAGCTGGTTGCGCCGTGCGGCGGATGCTGGTTATGCGCGTGCCCAGTACGAATTGGGCAAATTGCTGGAGAAATTGCCAGAAAGCCGGGGCGAGGCTGCGGTCTGGCTGAAACGAGCCGCCGAGCGCGGTTACCCGTAACTCATGGAATATCCAGGTTAAAAAATGAGCCTCTTTTGAATTTCGAGTGGGTAATGCTTCAGTTCAGGCTCCCGATGCGACATGATTGTGCTTCCATTTTGTAGTGAGAACGTCAATGCAGAATCAAATCTTTGAATCCGCCCTGGGTATTGCCCATCCTTGGTACGTCCAGGGCGTTGATTTCGACGCCCATCCACATCGACTTCATTGCTGGCAGCCGCTTTGCCTATCCCAATGTCGAGGGCGAGCATCCGGCTTACGATACTCAGATCAAGCGTTACCGGCACCTGAATTTCTTCCAGCATGAATGCCATCTCGATGTCCGTGTTCCGCGCGTCAAGTTGCCGGACGGCAAGGTCGCACTTGTCGAGCCTGACTGGGCAGGCAAATTGAATGGCTTCACCCTGTTGTTCGAGGCGCTGGTGCTTATGTTGGCCCGGCAGATGCCGTTCGCTGCCGTCGCGAGGATCGTGGGCGAATCCTGATATCGGGTCTATGCCATTTGTGCCAAGTACGTCGAACTGGCCGTGGATGCTGCGGACTTGTCCGATATTCGTGCCGTCGCCATTGACAAGACATCTTGTCAGCGCGGGCATGACTATCTGACCTTGGTCGCCGATGCAGAACAACGCAAGGTCATTTTCGTTACCGATGGAAAGGATGCCAAGACCGTCAAAGCCTTTGCCGAACATCTTTCCACTCATGGCGGCGATGCCAGCCAGATCAATTCTGTCAGCATCGATATGTCGCCCGCTTTTATCAAGGGGGTCTCCAACCATCTGCCCAATGCCCGCATCACGTTTGACAAGTTCCACGTCATCGCCCATGCCTCCACGGCGGTGGACAAGATGCGCCGTGCCGAGCAAAAGACTGATCCCGACCTGAAGGGGATGCGCTGGGCGTTGCTCAAGGACAGAAGAAACCTGTCCGCCAGTCAGTGTGCTGATCTGGATGCCCTGATTACCCACATCACAACCAAGCGTACCGCCCGTGCCTGGCTTTACCGCGAACAATTGCGCGACATCCTTGAACGCAAACAAATCAATGTCGTCTCGGCCTTGCTGGCGCAGTGGTGTACCAATGTAATGCGATCCAAGGTTGAGCCGATGAAGGAGGTCTCCAAAATGATCCGTAACCATTTCGATGGCATCGTGGCATGGGCTCAAACTCGGCAAACCAATGGAATGGCTTCCTCGAAGCGCTCAACGGTTTGTTTCAGGCCTCCAAACGTAAGGCACGCGGCTATACCAGCATCGCTACCATGCGTACGGTTATTTAGAAGTGGCCCGGAAATCTGAACAAGCCGATAAGTGGAGAATCTGCTACCTTTGACGGCCCTG
>CAZLJK010000098.1:0-9246 GCA_964559825.1 uncultured Sulfuricella sp.
CATCGCCCGCCGCCTGCAAGACCCGCTTGCCGAACTGGTGAAGATCGACCCCAAAGCCATCGGCGTCGGCCAGTACCAGCATGACGTCAACCAATGCGAGCTGGCGCGCGGCTTGGACGCGGTGGTGGAGGACTGCGTCAACAAGGTCGGGGTGGACGTGAATACCGCCTCGGCACCGCTGCTGGCGCGCATCTCTGGGCTGAATGCCACGCTCGCCGGGAATATCGTCAGCTACCGCGACCAGCACGGAGCCTTTGCCAGCCGCACGGCGCTGAAGAAAGTCCCGCGCCTCGGCGACAAAACCTTCGAGCAGGCCGCCGGTTTCCTGCGCATCATGAACGGCGACAACCCGCTCGACGCATCCGCAGTCCACCCGGAAGCCTATCCGCTGGTGGAGCGCATCGGCGCCCGACTCAAGGTCGGCATCAAGGGGCTGATCGGCGATAGCGCCACGTTGCGCCGACTCGCACCGGCGGAATTCACCGACGAAAAATTCGGTCTGCCGACGGTGAAGGACATCCTCGCCGAACTGGAAAAGCCCGGCCGCGACCCGCGCCCGGAATTCAGGACGGCGACCTTTCAGGAAGGGGTGGAAGAACTCAAGGACTTGCGGCCCGGCATGCTCCTCGAAGGCGTGGTGACCAACGTCGCCGCCTTCGGCGCGTTCGTCGATATCGGCGTGCACCAGGACGGCCTGGTGCACATCTCGGCGCTGGCGCAAAAATTCGTCAAGGACCCGCACAGCATCGTCAAGGCGGGCGACGTGGTGCGGGTCAAGGTGCTGGAAATCGACCCGGTCCGCCGCCGCATCGCGCTCACCATGCGCCTCGGCGACGACATCGCCCCGGCTGCGCCTGCCGTGCGCAGCGAACTTTCGCGCAAAACACAGGCCAAACGCGAACCGTCACCTCAAATTGGTGGCGCGATGGCGGCGGCCATGGCCAAGCTGCGCAAGGGCGGATGAGGACGAGAGCAGACCAATGCCATGCCCCTGAAAACATGCTTTGCCAGATCAAGGCCAATTCGTGTAATGTTCATTGATGAGCCAAGCCCTGTTGGGCTGGGTCGGCGATGCGGAATTCAAATTTTTCAACTATGGAGAAATTATCATGGCAAAAAGCAAGGACGCGAAGAAGGCGGTAAAGAAGGAACCCGCTAAAACAATGAAGGAAAAAAAGGCTGACAAGAAGATTAAGCAAGAGGAAAAGAAGCGCCAAGGCCCCTGATGGATAGCCAGAGCGAACGCGTCGCCTGAATGACGCGCCTTGCTCGCGCTGCTAAATGAAAAAACCGCCAGTCTTGGCGGTTTTTTCATTTTAGCGCGTCAATGAGCGGTCTTCCCTGCCCGGTTTGATTCTTGCCACAATCAAAATACGGTAAACTGCAACCAGCTTATCGATACATCCCATTCGCAAAAAAACCATAAAGGCAGAACATGGCAATCAGCGCAAGCGATCTGGTCAAGGACATTGGTGGTCTTGTCACGCTCCCGGATGTCTATTTGCGCATCAACCAACTGGTAGAAGATCCCAACAGCACTACGGAGGATATCGCCAGGGTTGTCAGCCGGGATCCTTCCTTTACCGTGCGCCTGCTGCGCGTAGCCAACAGCGCGCTTTATGGCCGGTCTTCCACCATCGACACCGTTTCCAGGGCGGTAACGCTGATAGGCACCTTGCAGATACGCAGCCTGGCCCTATCCATGTCCGTGGCGAACAGTTTCTCCGGTTTGCCCAACGAACTGATTTCGATGGAAAACTTCTGGCGCCACAGCCTGCTTTGCGCCTTGGCATCGCGCCATCTGGCGAAGGAAGCTCGGCGCTGCGACCCTGAAGCCCTCTTCACCGCTGGACTGCTGCATGACATCGGCGAACTGGTCATCTTCAACCGCCTGCCTGAACAGGCCAAGGAAGCGCTGTTGATCGTGCTGGACAGCCAGGATGAGGTGCCCATCTACCAAGCCGAGCGACAAGTGATGGGCTTCGATCACAGCGAAGTGGGCGGCGAACTGGCGCGCCAATGGCAGCTCCCTCCCCTGCTGGAAGATTGCATCGCCCACCATCATGGCATTGCGAATGCCACACAATTTCCCAGAGAGACTGCACTGGTGCACCTTGCCAACATCATTGCGCTGATGGCGGAACTGGACACCCTCGATCCCGACGATGTTTCGCCGATCGATCCGCTAGCCTGGGAAATCACCGGTCTCACCGAGGAATCGGTAGAACCCGCAGTGCGCCAGGCACAAGAAGAAATCATAGAGGCCGAAAAGCTGTTTCTAAACAAACAGTAGCCATACCCATCAGGTAACCCGCCCATGGCAATCCCATCCACTCCAAAACCGCCACCGCAGCCTCCGACACTGCCCGGCTTCGAGCATGTACGACGCTCGTGGAACGAAACCTATCAGTCTTATGCGGCCCGCATTTTGCCCGGTGAATACTATGTCACCCGACATGACGAAGGCGTCTACACCACCCTTGGTTCATGCATTTCCGCCTGCATCCGCGACAAGGTGCTGGGCATCGGCGGCATGAACCACTTCATGCTCCCGGCCACAGAATCATCCGAGGCCGATGCCTGGAAAGCCTCCAGCCAAAGTTCCGCCACGCGCTATGGAAACTACGCCATGGAACACCTGATCAACGAAATCATGCGCAACGGGGGCAAACGCGAGAATCTTGAAGTTAAGGTCTTCGGCGGCGGGCGCATCCTGAAAAACATGACCGATATCGGTCAGCGCAACATCGCGTTTATCCGCGATTACCTCAAAGTCGAGGGACTGCTGGTGGCGTCTGAGGACGTGGGCGAAATTTTCCCGCGCATGGTGGTTTATTTTCCGGCCACCGGCCGGGTGCGGGTTAAAAGACTGCGCTCCCTGCATAACAATACGATCGTCACGCAAGAAATCAGCTACATCGATACGCTCAAAGCGAAACCGGTCACGGGCGATGTGGAATTGTTCTGAGCTGTCGCTGCTGATTCAGCATTGCAGCCCGA
Source organism: uncultured Sulfuricella sp. (assembly GCA_964559825.1). Classification (GTDB taxonomy): domain Bacteria; phylum Pseudomonadota; class Gammaproteobacteria; order Burkholderiales; family Sulfuricellaceae; genus Sulfuricella. The sequence goes on from CAZLJK010000098.1 coordinate 3,001, forward strand.
CGGGCCGCCAGCTTATCTCAATCAAATCAAGACACCCGTCAGCGCAATAGCTTGCGCCCCGCCTTGGGATGTTCCGGCGCATGACAGGCACGACGGAAAAGCTGTAGATTTTTCTGGGCGTGGCCCAGCACGCTGCCATGAGGATAGCTGCCCGCTTCGTTCGCCATGCCGGCGGGAAGGCCGGTAAGCAATTCGATGCCTTCGTTCGCATGCTCCGCGGTATAAATATGGAAAAGCCCCTTGGCGACGGCGTCCACGACCTCGCTCCCCAGCATCAGGTGGCGCCGGTTGCGATGGGGAATCAGCACCCCCTGGCTACCGTCCAGTCCGGCAGTTTCACAAATACGGAAATAGCCCTCTATTTTTTCATTGATTCCGCCCACCGGCAGGACTTCGCCGTGCTGGTTGACCGCGCCGGTGACGGCGATGCCCTGCCGGAGAGGCTGGCCGGACAAGGACGAAAGCAGTGCATAAAGCTCGGCACAGGAGGCGGAGTCCCCTTCCACGCCATGGTATTCCTGCTCGAAAACGATGGAGGCATTGAGGGAAAGCGGCGCGATATGCGCAAATAACGCAGCCAGATAGTTTTGCAGGATGAACACGCCCTTGTCGTGAATCGGGCCGGACAATTCCACCTCGCGCTCGATATTCAACAGGCCGTCCTCACCGGCAAATGTGCGGGCCGTTATCCGCACCGGGAAGCCAAAGCGATAGTCGCCCAAATCGACTTGGGTCAGGCCGTTGATCTGACCGATCTTCCCGCCCTGCAGCTCGATCATGATCTCGCCGTCGGCAATGGACTCGCGCAGGCGCTGGTCAGGGTAATCGTGCCTCCAGACGCGCGCCTGCAGGGCCGCATCCACGTCCACCGCCTCGACCAGGCCGTCCTTGCGGGCGCGGCAGAGCGCGGCGCTTTCCATCACCAGCGCCTCGGCACGACCGAATATCGCGCTCTGGCGCGCCTGATCTTCAACCTCGCGGTGAGCATCCTCCAGAAGGCGCGCCACTGCGGCTGCGGAGAAGTGGGGCAGCCCCAACTGGCGGCAGGCATGGGCGACGAAAACCGACGAGGCACGCCGGGTCTCCTCGCTGGCGGAAAAACTCTCGGCAAAATCCACCTTCACCCGGAAACGGCGAGCGAATTCCGGGTCCGCCTCCTGCATTTCGTAATACTGCTCGCGCGAACCGATCAAAACGATCTTGACCTCGACATCCACCGCCTCAGGTTCGAGAGAAACCGCCGCAATCGGCGTGAATGCCGTGCCCGGCTCCTCGATCTGCAATCTGCCGCTGCGCAGGAAGCGCCGCAGCTTTTCCCACACCAGCTCATCGGCCAGCAAATCGCGCAAGTGCAGCATGAGGAAGCCGCCGTGCGCCTTGAGCAAGCTGCCGGCGCGGATGCGGGTAAAATCCGTCACCAGCACGTCGTTCACCGACTGATACTCGATGCTGCCAAACAACGAACGGAACAGTGGGTTGTCCTCGACGATCACCGGCGCGCCCGAGAGGCCGCCGTTATCCACCACCAGGTTGACTCGGTAGCGGGACAGCGCCCTTTCCAGGCTTTCCTGCCGGTTTTCCTCATCGTCATCGGCGGCCTGGAACAGCGCCAGGTTGTCGAGCACGTCATGAACCATGTCGTCCAGCCAGGTATTCAGCTTGGCGGCATCCTTGATCTGCTTCTTCAGCCCGGCGCGGATCTCCTGCAGGCCGCGATCCAGCAGCGGCTTCACCACTTGACGGCGCAGCGCCGCCAGCGCCTCGTTCATCACCCGTTCCAGCGGCCGGGTTTTCTCGAAATAAAGAGCAATCACGGCACGCAGTTCCTGCTCCGCCTGCTCGACTGCTGCCCGGCGATCCTTCGGCAAAGAAAGCACTTCGTCCTCGACCAGCGGCTGCCCCGCCTCGCCCAGCAAGGTGAACACCATCCGCCCGTCCTCGCGATGGATGCTGAAATTGCGCGCTTCTGCAAAAGCGAAGAGTTCGGCATAAGCCTTGGCTTCTTCATCCTTGTAGGCTTTTTCGATATGCGCGCTTTCGGTCTTGAAATCCTGCCCCGCCAACTGCTGCGGGATTTCCGTCACCAGGGATTTCGCCATCTGCTGCAGGAGCTGGCGCAGCCGGCGCCCCTGCCCAGCCGGCAAGCGCAACGCCATCGGCCTTTCCGGGACATCGAAGTTGTGCAGATAGCACAGGTCCGGCGGCACCAAGCGCTCGACGGCAAACCCCTGCATTGCCTGCCTGAGCAGGGAAGTGCGGCCGCTGCCGACTTCGCCCAGCACGAACAGGTTATAGTCCGGCTGGTCCATCCCCAAGCCGAAACGGGTGGCCGTTTCGGCACGTTCCTGGCCGATCCAGGGCAAAGGCAGGTTGAGCAGTTCGGAAGTGTCTGTGAAACCGAGCATGTCGGGATCGATGGTCAGGCGAAGATCGGCGGACGTCAAATTTGAAATTGGCATTTACTAACCACAGAGACACAGAGGCACAGAGGAATTCCTTGTCCTAAACTGAAATGCTTGCAACATTGTAATCATCAGAAATCTCCCCGGGTTTTCTCTGTGTCTCTGTGCCTCTGTGGTGAAGAATTTATTTCTTATTGCCGCTCATTGCGCACTGATTCGGCTCGACCTGCAACGCCAAATCGCCGCTCCTCACGCCGATACTGCCGACAGCATGCACCGCTGCCACATAATGCTTGTCCTCGTGCAACCTGTCCCAGCTTTCCGGGTGCGGCCGACCATGCATGCGAATCAGGCGCGCCATGCCCAGTGCCGGCATTTCCCATTTCAGACCTGCCAACAGTTCGTCGGCCCTGTCCGGCTTGTTGCACACCAGCACCATATCGCAGCCCGCCTGCAGGGCGGCTTCGGCACGCTGCACCACACCGCCCGCCGCACTGGCGCCCTCCATGGAAAGATCGTCGCTGAAAATCACGCCATCGAAGCCCAACTCCTTGCGCAGGATGTCCTTCAGCCAGATTTTGGAGAATCCCGCCGGCAACTTGTCCACCTTGGGATAAATCACGTGCGCCGGCATCACCCCGGCCACGCCGAAATTGATCATCTGCCGGAACGGAATCAGGTCGTCCATCTCGATATCGGCATAGTCGCGCTCGTCCACCGGGATTTCCAGATGAGAGTCGGCGCGGACGAAACCGTGGCCGGGAAAATGCTTGCCCACTGCGGCCATGCCGCCCTGCTTCAGGCCCAGCATCAGACTGTGCGCAAGAACAGCGATGGCCTGCGGGTCACGGTGGAAGGCTCGGTCGCCGATCACCCCGCTGTGTTCGAAATCGATGTCCAGCACGGGTGTGAAGCTGAAGTCCACACCGCTGACGCGCAACTCCGCCGCCAGCACCCAACCGGTCTGGTGCGCCAGAGTCTTGGCGCGGTTCGGATGTTCGTTCCAGATATGACCCAGCTCGCGCATCGGCGGCAGGCGGGTGAAGCCATCGCGGAAACGCTGCACCCGGCCGCCCTCATGATCCACGGCAATCAGCAGATGCGGGTTGCGCAGTGCATGAATTTCGGCGGTCAACCGGGCAAGCTGCGCCGGCGAGGTGTAATTCCTGCCGAACAGGATCACCCCGCCGACCAGCGGGTGCTTCAATCTTTTCCTGTCCTCGTCGGTCAATTCAGTACCGAGAACATCGAGCATTACCGGGCCAAGAGTCATTTTTTGATTTCTTTAATTATCGTAAAAACAGCATTTCACCGCAAAGGACGCCAAGGCTCGCAAGGTACCAAAAGTAGGCGCCTCTAGGCGAAACAATGAGTTATTTTGCATCACCTATCGGGCAAGCAGATAATAAGTTGTTTAAGCTCTTGAATTCCTTCGCGCCCCTTGCGTCCTTTGCGGTTAAAAAGATTTTTGAGAATTATTGTTCCAGCACCGAGAAAGCCACCACCATCTCCGCCTCATCGCTGATCGACAGGTGATGGCCGCGAATATTACGCTGCTCCAGGGCTTGCGCCAGTTCCGGCTCCAGCCCGAATCCCGGTCGGCCAAGCGCATCGTGCGTTACGTGGATGTTATGCCAGGTTGCCGGATGGCGCATCCCCGTGCCCAGCGCCTTGACGAAGGCCTCCTTGGCCGCAAAGCGTTTGGCGAGAAAGCGGGCGCGGTGGACGCTGATCTCAAAATCGTCCCATTCCACCGCCGCCAGGATACGCCGCGCAAACCGGTCGCCGTGACGGTTCAGGGCTTGCTCGATACGCCCTACCGCAATGATGTCGGTGCCGATGCCGTAAATCATCCGGCTGCGGCCACCATCAGTGCTTTCATTTCCGCCACCGCCCGCTCCCAGCCCACGAACAGCGCCTGCGCCACGATGGCATGACCGATGTTGAGCTCGTAAATTCCGGGAATGGCGGCGATTTTCTGCACGTTGTGGTAGTGCAGTCCGTGGCCCGCGTTCATCCGCAGGCCGAGCTTGATGCCATATTCAATCGCAGTGCGGATACGTGCAAGTTCCGCCGCCTGAGCCGTCTCTGTTTCGGCATCGGCAAAATGACCGGTGTGAATTTCCACCACTGGCGCACCCGCTCCCCTGGCCGCATCGAGTTGCGCCTGTTCCGGCGCAACGAACAGCGAAACGCGAATGCCCGCGTTGCCCAGCGCGGCGCAAGCCTGTTTGATGCGCTCGAAATGGGCAACCACGTCGAGCCCGCCTTCGGTGGTCCGCTCCTCGCGCTTCTCCGGCACCAGGCAGACATCCTCCGGTTTCAGGCGCAACGCGATTCCCACCATTTCGTCCGTTACCGCCATTTCCAGATTCATTCGCGTCTGCAAGGCTGGGCGCAGAATTTCCACGTCCGCGTCCTGGATGTGGCGGCGGTCTTCGCGCAAGTGCAGGGTAATCGAATCCGCCCCAGCCGATTCCGCCATCAGCGCCGCCTGAATCGGGCTGGGATAGCGTGTTCCGCGCTGTTGCCGAAGCGTGGCGACGTGGTCGATGTTGACGCCCAAATGAATCATAGTTCCTGTAAGTCCTTGAGTATCTGGCGGGTATGCAGAACACCCTCGCCGAGATAGTGATTGATCAGCACCCGCATCAACGCCTTGCTTTGCTGCAGAGTGACCGGATCGCCGTAATCGTCGGCGGCCATGTCCAACAGCGTCTTACCCCGCAATTCTACACCGTTTTGGCCAGTTTTTTGCCGCACCGGGCCACGCTCGAAAACATAGCGGTAATGCCTATCCGGCTCGATTGCCGCCCCGGATTCGGCATCGTGACCGAGCGTCAGGGCATAACCCAGTTCCTTCAGCAGATTCATTTCGAAGCGCCGCAGCACAGCGGCGTAATCCGAGCGCCGCGCGAGTTCCTGCAGGGTTTCCTGGTAATAAAGGAACAACTGCTCGTGCGGGTCGTCGCGGTGCAACAGCTTGAGCAACAGCTCATTCAGGTAAAAGCCGCAGATCAGCGCCGTACCCTGCAACAGCGGCTGCCCACCCTGCCATTCGGCGCTGTGCAGCGTGCGCAGCTCGGCCTTGCCAAACCAGCTCAAGGAAAGCGGCTGGAAGGAAAGCAACAGCCCGCGCACGGCGGACTTAGGCCGGCGCGCCCCGCGCGCCATCAACGGCAGACGACCGAAATCGCGGCTGAACACCTCGACGATCAGACTGGTTTCGCGATAGGGATAGGTATGCAGGACGTACGCGGGTTGATCTCCCTGCCGGGCATTATGTTCTCGTGCCATACCCTCGAATAATAGCTAACAAATCAATAACGTTCATTTTTAACAACGTGAATTATACGGTGTCGGATGCAGGGCCATCCATTATTTTCGGCCTCCATTTTCCTCGCATGACAAAATATTGCCGCACGGAAAATAGTTATCTACCCTCATGGAGGTGGTAAAATCTCGCTACTTAGGCTAAATCATACGGCGGCGGCTTGCGCTTATGTCAAAGCCAGTTACAACTATTGACGTTAGTCCGAGGGTAGCAATGAAATGTGTGGATGATTTCCGCCTGCAATTCGGCAAGCAGGAACTGGTGCCGATCATTATTGGCGGGATGGGTGTGGATATTTCGACGGCAGAGCTTGCGCTCGAGGCCGCGCGCCTGGGTGGCATCGGCCACATTTCAGATGCCATGCTGCCAACGGTGACCGACCGCCGCTACGAAACGCACTTCATCAAAGAAAAACTCAGGCAATACAAATACAACATCGACAATTCCGACAAGTCGGTGGTGAAGTTCGACCTCGGCCAGATTGCCGAGGCCACCCGCCTGCACGTGAGC
>CAZLJK010000099.1:0-9014 GCA_964559825.1 uncultured Sulfuricella sp.
AAACCACGACTCTTTGCGCCTTTTCCGAGGTCAATACATCCTCACGCATTCTCTACGTCGCCTTCAATAAGGCGATCCAGATGGAAGCCACTGGCAAGTTTCCAGACCACGTTACGGCTATGACGGCGCATTCGCTGGCCTATCGTGCCTGCGGGCGCGAATTCTCAAACAAATTGGCGGCCGATATCCGTCCGTTCCATATCGCGCGGCATCTTGAGCGCTCGCTGCGCGATATACCCGGGCCTGCGCACAACCTGTACGGCGCGCGGGTAATCGAGACAATCAAGAATTATCTGGTTTCCGGCGACATGGAGCTGGGCTCCAAGCATGTTTCGGTAGGGCAGTCGCCGGTCGAGGTCAAGAATTTCGATGAGAGGATCATTCTGGCGGACGCGAAGCGTGTCTGGACGGAAATGCAGAACACCAACGGCGATGTTCCGATGCTCCATGACGGTTACCTGAAACTTTTCCAGGTGAAGGGGGCTCGTCTTCCCTACGACATCATCCTGTTTGATGAAGCGCAGGATACGAATCCTGTCACCCAGGCGATCATTGAGGCTCAATCGGCTCGTAAGGTATACGTGGGAGATAGGCACCAGGCAATTTACGGATTCCGTGGCGCGACCAATGCAATGGAGCAGATCAATGCCGACGAACATCACTACCTGACCGGCTCTTTCCGGTTCGGGCAGGCCGTGGCCGACGTGGCCAATTCGATTCTCTTTGCGAAGAACGAAGATGTGCGGCTACAAGGCCATGGCAAGGGCAGCCGCATCCGCCATCTGTCGAATGATGAAGGGTATGCGTACATAACTCGTGGCAACAGCGCGATTTTTAATCGTGCGGTCCAATGCGTAAACACTGGCGAACCTTTCTCGTTTGTCGGCGACATCAAGGGGTACCGCTTCGATCAAATTCTCGATGTGTACAACCTGTCGAATGGGCAGCAGGTAAAGGACGCCTTTCTGCGCTCCTTTTCGAGTGCAGAAGAGTTGGCCGAATACGCCGACGCGGTAAACGATCGGGAGATTATTTCCCGCTGCAAGCTCGTGGAAAAGTATTCGCACACCATTCCAGGCTTGATTGAGCGGATCGAGAAAAGCGCGTTGCCGCCAATCGTTCCGGGAGATACGGGCGCCATTCAGGAAGACGATAAACGGATCATTTTGATGACGGGCCATAAGTCCAAGGGACTCGAATTCAATAATGTGAAGCTCGCCAGTGATTTTATGCCCTTGATCGACGACGAGGGCAAGCTTTTCGATGTTGCGAAAGCAACCCCCAGCGACATCGAGGATGTGAACATCCAGTACGTTGCAGCGACGCGGGCGATGAAAAACCTGCATCTATGTGAATCCCTGGAGCAGTACCTGGAATACGTTAGCGAACATGCAGATCGGGCGGCTCAGTGCCCTTGAGCGGAATCGGTGACGTTGGGGTGTTTGTTGTGAAAACTAACTTGAGAGAAGGAGAATGACATGTCGTTTTTGAAAAAAGCACAGGCCGCTGCGGCCAAGAACAAGGATTCCGGCAAGAAACAGAACAACACTTTCGGTGTTGTCCTGTCCGTCCTGTCAGCTGTCGAGCATGAAGGCGCTCTCAAGCTGACAGGTACGGTACTCAATCAAACCAAGTCGCTGGTACCGAACGAAACTGTGACCGTTCTCTTCCGCGGCGATAACGCTGCGAAGAGCATCACCAACTTCAAGAAGGGCGGCGGCAAGCTTGATCCCAAGCGTCCGGATGCGGCTGTGGGTACGATCCTGACTCTCGAAGGTTGTTACCTGGCCGACGAGAAGGATGGCGATCTCCGCGTGATCAGCTCGCGTTGGCTTAATACCCTGGCCTCGTCTTCCAAGACAGACCAGGATAACCGCTCCTTCATCGATAACGTGATGGCCACGGCTCCGCGCATCACGTTTGCCAATCCCGAAGTCAAGGCAGGCGAGCCGAAGAGCATCACCTTGCCGGTGAATGCCAAGATCGTAAACGGCCGCGTTGCCACCGAACACGGGACTTTCGACAAGGAATTCCCGCGCGATTGGGCAATCGCAAAGCTGAATGCCTTGTCTGCAACCGACAAGTGTCAAGTGCACATCGACATGATTGAGCCGTCCGAAACCCGCGGGATCACGGACCGCGCCGGGCTTGAAGCAGCATTGCGCGAGCAGTTGGCTCGCGGCACAAAAGCGCTCTCCATGCTGCGCGTGTCTGATGGCGAGGATGTCGTAACTCGTGCGGTGTACGTGCCTTTCAAGAAGGATGGCGAAGAGTACGTGCCCGATGTTGACAAGGCGATCGAGGATCTGTTCAAGAACAACATCTTCAAGGGTATCCCGAACGATGATCTGTTCGCAGGTCTGGCCAGCAACGGTGTCAAGATTGAAGCGATTCCAGGCTACCGCATGAACTACGCCGGCGACACCACGAAGGACGACAACTCGGCGTACAAGTTGGTTGAGGATGTAAAGGCTAACCGCGTTCAGCGTTACGAGCTGATGTTTGGCGACGAAGGCAACCGTTTTGCGAAGGTCATCCTGCCGGGCATGGCGCGCAAGGATAGCATCGACGGCTTCTCGCCGATCAACATCCTGAGCGATGAGGCTGGCACTTACCTGGCCAACGAGTTCAGTACGTCGATCATCGTTCGTGATGTTCAACCCCAGTCTGTTGCCGTGGAAGCCTCTGACGCGGCGCCGGACTTTGCGGCACTGGAGCATGAGTTTGATGCAGCCATGGCCGTAACCGAAGAATCGGGCGCTGCGGCACCGCGTCCTTGATTGCGGAGGTAGTCCACAGTAACCGTGCAGTAACCGAACAGCCGCCACACGCGGCTGTTCTTTTATCAGAGAAGGATCACAACATGCATAAAACTAATACGGGCAACTTTGATGCAAGCAAGGTAACGAAGGAAGAGTTTCTGGCTATGCAAGCGGAAATCGAGTCAATTGAATTGAGTATTGCGAAGGGTGAAGAAACGGGCGGAGAGGAGTCGCGGCTGCGTGAGCTTGAAGAGCGGATGGGCGAGTCCCCGTGGGAGTTAGATCCAGATGAAGGGTTGATAGAAAAGCAAGCCAGCACACACCGGCCATAGGGGCTATCAGCACTCATTCAGGTATGGAGACTCGACACATGGAAGCGACAAAAAGCACGGAAAATAAATTAGTGAAGTGGATACTGCTGAATGCCGTCAGCGATCCTGAATTGCGCTTGGTGCGCGTGGCGTTCCCGTCCGGAACGAAGCGCTTGGTGCTGGTAGGTGCGCAGAAGGTGGACGATGATCACGAGCTGTTGCAAAAGCTGCTGACGATCGGTTTCTACAAGAGCCGTTCCGGCTTTATGGTGAGAGATGATCTAGCTTTCAGTCTGTCCCAGATTCAGCGTGCTTTCCCGAAAGCCGCTCCCGCACAGGTGGCAGTCAATGACGTGATTCGCATCATGCCGTCGCACCACGGCGAAACTGCGGCGCCGACGGTACCGGACGAAGCTGTGGCGGCCAATAACGCGATCATGGCTGCAATTCCATTGGGGCTAAATCATCTTGGCCAGACGGTCTATTCTGGAGAAGATGGACGATTTATCGCGGATATCAAAAATCACATTATTCGGGAAGCGGATGTGCGCTCGCCGGCCGCTTTCCTGTACGCCCGCTCTGCCGAAGATATGGCGCTGTGCGCCGATGGTTTTGTGCGTGAGATCGCCAACGGCAAGGTGTGCCGTTTCGACGATCTTAAACGCTTTGCAAGTATTGTCACGGAATATCCGGAAGCGGAAATTATCTATACGCCTCTAATGCGCCAAGTGCAGGAGTCGATGGAAGCGGCACTTGTACGCCACCTGCGTCGTAACAGCCGCGGGCTTGGCCGTGCCGCTTACAATCTGGCTATCCGTATGGAGGAAGGGCAGCCTCCGCTTGCCGCTCGTACATCCGATTCTTTGACACTGCAGCAGTTCTCGACGGCGTTGCCGATTAGCGTGGTGGTCCAGCGAATCTTGGGGTCAACTGCCGGTAAAAGTGTGCTTGAACCGACGATCGGAAACGGTTCTCTGGTGAGTACGCTGGATAATGCCAACGTGGTCGGTTTCGATCTTGATAATGACCGCATCACGAATGTCGCTCGTGACCGCAAGGATGCCGTGCTGACGCAGGGTGATGCTACCCAGGTAGTGTTCCAGGAGAAGAACAACGGCGAGAAGTTCGATATCGTGGTTTCCAATCCGCCGTTCGGGGGGCTGCAGTCCAGCAAGACGATCGAAGGGCTCAAGGTGACCCGCATCGATCACTTGATCATGATGCGTTCCTTGTTGGCCCGCAAGGATGATGGATTGGCTGTCTACATCATCGGGGCGGACAGTTATCTTGATAGTAAAGCCGGTCAAGTTACCGGTGGATCTCGTTATCTTTTCAACTGGCTGGAAGACCACTACCAGGTGAGTGCCGTGGAAGTGGATGGCGGGCTATGGGCAAAGCAAGGCGCAACCTTCCCGACCCGCATTGTGGTGATCGGTAAGAAGGGTGGGCAGAAAGGCCAGATACCCGACACGATTTCTGTAATTCGCGACCACGATGCTTTATTTGAGTGGTCGAATCGAATGGTGGCCGAATTTCATCCGGCCAAGCCAAAGCCCATTGCTTGGCCAACTTCCACTATTGCGCCGCCGGGAGTGCCACCTGCTCAGCCGCAGGAACCGGAAGCGCCGACAGCCGAAGAGGACATCAAGATCGGAGCGGAGGATGAAACTCCGGGAAGCCGGGCCGCGGCACCTCAGAACGTAGCCGACCTTGAAGAGAATTCCTACCAGTCGCCATATACGGCGCGCAGTCGTGTAGGCGAAGCATCAGCCATGATTCCGCGTAATATGGCAACGCCAACGCGCAATGCACTGGGTGCCGTAAACGAAGAACAGGGCGACGTTGATGAATTCGTTGCCAACGAATTGGGTTGGTCTGTAGAAGAAATGGCTGGATATCTGGCTCCGGAACAAGTGGACGCCGTGGCGCTGGCCATTCATTCAATTCAGAAGGGGCGAGGCTTCCTTGAGGCCGATCAGACAGGCCTTGGCAAGGGCCGTGTGATGGCAGCGATGGCGCGCTATTCGGCGCTCAACAACACGCCCGTAATATTTCTCACTGAGACACCGACCTTGTTTACCGACCTCTGGCGCGATATCCGCGATATTGGATCGGAGGATATGTTCACGCCGCTTATCGTCAATGATGGCGTATCTATCTATGACCCGATCACGGGGAATAAGCTCGTTGGGGCGACACCCAAGAGCGTCATGGATCAGGCTCTCAAAGCGGGGAGCACGTTTGATCCGACCTACAACCTGATCCTTGGCACTTACTCGCAGTTCAACCGCTCCCCGGCCGCATCGGCAAAAGCGCGCTGGATCGCCGACTTCGCAAAAGGCAAGGCGCTGCTGCTGGATGAGGCGCATAACGCGGCCGGGGATTCGAATACCGGCAAGAATATCGGTTTCGCCATCGACGGTTCGGAGTACGTGATCTATTCGTCGGCGACGGCCATGAAGGCGGGCAAGAACGTGATGATCTACTCCGAGTTGTTCCCGGAGACGGTCGACATGGGATCTCTGCCCGAAACGCTGGCCACTGGCGGCGAAGTGCTGCAGGAGGTGCTTTCCGGGATGCTGGCCGAGGATGGCGTTTTTGTGCGGCGCGAACATGATCTGAGCAACCTGATTTTCCGTACCGTGACCGACACGGCGCGCATGGAACGTAATCGTGAGCTGTCCGATAAGCTGGCGGTGATTCTGGAATACATGAACTACCTCGCCGGCGATATCAATGTCATGGTGAATGAGCGCAACCGCGAGATCAAAAAGATGTTGGAGAAGATCCCGGAAGCTGAGCGGAAGGGCAACCGGATGGGCGCGGCCAGCATGAATTTCGGTTCGCGCCTGTTTGCGATCTATCGGCAATTTATGATGGCGATCAAAACCGATCTGGCAGCGGAACGGGCCATACAGGCACTGGAAGAGGGTAAGAAGCCCGTCATCGTGCTCGAAAACACGATGGAGTCCCTGTTGAGTGACGTGGTGATGCAGAACCGGCCAAATATCCTCAATCCAGACGAAATGGAGGATGAAGCCGGAATTGCGGCGACGTTGATGGGCGAAACCATTATCGAGGGAAGCCTGACCTTCCGTGACGTGCTGAATCGAATGCTTTCACGTTTGACGTACTATAACGAGACCGGTCGTTACGGTGATGTGACGGCGATACCCGTGTCGTCTGAGGGCGCCATAGAGACGATGAAGGTAGTGCAGGAGCTGATCGATAAGTTTCCTGACCTGCCTGTCTCCCCGCTGGACGATATCAAGCGGCGCATTGCAGAGGCTGGTTTCGTGTGCGACGAGTTGAGTGGGCGGAAGTTGGAGATCCGTCAGCGCGGAGACAGCCTGGTGGCTTCTCCTATTCAGGAACGCCCGAAACCGCAGATCGTGAAAGATTTCGTGACCGGCAAGACCGATGCATTACTGCTGACCGGCGCCGGCAGCACCGGCATCAGCCTCCATGCCAGCGAGAAGTTTCCTGACCAGCGCCAGCGGGTGATGATCGAATTGCAATCGGCGGCCGACGTGAACCGCCGCGTCCAGTTCTTTGGTCGGGTGAACCGCAAGGGGCAAACCTCCTCGCCGGAGATCGAGACGCTATCCAGCGGACTCATCGGCGAGGCCAGGCCAATCGCCATGCAGAATGCGAAGTTGCGCAAGCTCTCGGCCAATACCACAGCCAATCAGGATAACGCCGCGCTGGATCGCACGGTGCCGGACTTTATCAACGCGATTGGTGACGAAGTGGCGTTCCGCTATCTGGAGGCGAACCCGGTGATTGCGCGCCGGCTGGATATCGAATTGGACAAGGAAGTGGACAGTCTGCAGGAATCATATTTCATCAACAAGCTTACCAGTCGCCTGGTGATGCTAAAGGTGGACGAGCAGGAACAGATCTATGAGGCGATGACCAATGAGTATCTGAGGGTGATCAAGGAACTGGATGCCAAGGGGAACAATCCGCTGAAATCGCGAGAGCTGGATGTGAAGGCGCGCGAGATCAAGCGTGAAGTATTCGAGTCCGGCAACCCTCATTCCGATTCGGTTTTCAGCCAGCCGGTCTATGTGAAGACCATCGCGTATGAGGTGGCCATCAACCCCATTCGCGCGGAGGAGGTAATGCGGCGCGTGGAAGCCAGCAAGAAATCCGTACTGAGTTTTGAGATCAACCAGGAGAAGCGCGAAAACAATACTTTCTTCAAAGCGCTGCGCGACTACTTTTCTGCTAATCGCGACAAGTTCTTGGAATCCGTGCGTGGCAAGGACTTCAAGACTGTCGATGAGGCATTAGCGGCCAAAGACGCCAATTCGGTACAGAAGATGCAGCATCGCCTTGGCGTTCTGACCGACGTGATGGGGAGCTTGTATGTGGGGGCCGTTGCCAAGTTCACCAATGACGAAGGCGAGGTGAACCACGGGATCGTGACGCGTGTCACGGTGCCGGACAACCCTAAGCATATTCATTTGCTGGGAGCTTATGAATTGGCCTTTGCAATACCCGGCAAGCAGAACCTGGTGGAACGCACGCTGTATTCCTTACAGGATGACGGAGCCTTCCGCATCATGCCGAAGAGTGGCGAGCTGGAAATCATGATGGGCCGGTTTGATCGCGCGGAAGCCGGTATGTTCAAAGTAGAGCGGCTAATTCTTGATGGCAATTTGTTTAAGGCTGCACAAATCGCCGCCTCCAGCGGGATTGGTAGCAGCGTCATTTACACCGATGAGCAGAATAATCGCCATCGCGGTGTACTGCTTTCCAGAGGGGTCGATATGGTGCACCTTAAGAGCATGGCGGTGCGCTTGGAGAGCCCCGCTATGTGCGTCAGCATCTTGAAGGGGTTTCCTGAACTCGCGTTGACCACGGCAACCGGGAAGCATGACCGTGATGGTGATGCAATGATCACGCTGGATGGAAAGTCGGTGCGTTTTGAGGTCCCCGGGACGAAGACTTGGGGAGGACGTTTCTTTGGTAATGAGGAGCTGACAAAGATCACCGGGAAATTCTCCGGATCACGCGCGGTTATGGTAGCCAATTTCCCGGTCAAAAACCTTGAAAAAGCGGTAGCCGAGCTTTACCGTGCAGGGGTGTCGTTGTATGCTCCATCCACTTACAGAGAGGCAATTAACGAATTAAACGACAAGGTATATACTAACAAAAGTTTTGATAAAAAAGACAACGAGAGTAGAATCAGTTTGAAGGCATAACGGAGGGGGTGAAATTATGAATGCTCTGAACAAGTTCAAGAACAAAGTGAATCTCCCCGCCGCGTTTGGCGAGGCTCAGCCTTATGTGCGCTTGGCATACGTGGATGAAAGCGAAACCACGGGAGCCGATGCGGATGTCGAGTTTGATGGCGAAGCGGGCCGCGTTACGGTGACGGTTACCGAGTGGGAAAAAGTCGGGAAGGATGCCGTGCGTAATCCAGAAATCAGGCGGGTGGCATTCGACCTGGAAACAGGTACCGTTATCGGTGACGATGAGGACGGCGAGAGGTTGAATTCTCTCCTTATCGCTGTCGACGGAATGAAGGTGCTGGGTGAAGGCGCGTAAGGTTATGAGCCGGCTTTACCAGGCGCTCCGCTTTTTCTGGGAGGGTAATTGTAATTTTCCTGGCAATACTGGCGAAGCGGTGCGATTCCGATTTTCAAGCCTTTTTGTTGGCGACAGAATTCCTGGATGTCGGTCAGTGACAGCCGCTCATTTACCAGGATCGCAATACCCGGTTTCAGTTCTTCAAGCATTTCGCGAACACGCGCCGGGACTCCGCCGTGCTTCTTTCTTGCAAACGCCTTGGCAGCGCTTATCAGCGCCTTGTTGCCCTCTTTTGGTTTTGATTCCATGCAAGCCCCCTTAAAGGTATGGACATCCTTTACAGATCACAAATAGATTAACTCGATCGCGAATTATAGCCTGATGTTGGTGCCAGCAAAAAACG
>CAZLJK010000100.1:0-3925 GCA_964559825.1 uncultured Sulfuricella sp.
GGCTGCTTTTTGATATATTAGCGAACTCTGATTTTGTTGTTGAAGGAAAATATCGTCATGTTTGGATCCAATATGTTCGGCATCAAGGAAATTGATGTTGCTGGACTGCACGCTCTGTTGAGCGAGAAAAAGAACGTTATCCTGGTGGATGTGCGCAGTGATAACGAAGTCGCTTATGGCGTGATCGAAGGTGCCGTACACTTGCCCTTGCACCTGTTGCCGATCAAGGCCGACGAGCTCGACAAGGGTGTCGATACCGTTTTCTATTGCCGTTCCGGTGCGCGTTCGGCGCAGGCCTGCGCCTTCATGGCAGCCAAGGGGTATAACAACGTGTACAACCTGCAGGGCGGCATTATGGCTTGGGCGCAGTCCGGCCTGGCACTCGCCAAGGTGGCTTGATTTTTGTCAGGGAACCGTCGCGGCGGTTGCAATTTGCCCCTATCTATATTATAAAATCTCTTTTTTACATCTAAACCCCACACTCAAGGAGACGAAGAAAAATGAATTTCGATAAAGAATTGGACGCCAGCGGCCTGAACTGCCCCCTGCCCATCCTGCGCACCAAGAAAGCGCTCGCTGAATTGACCGCCGGCCAGGTGCTGAAAGTGGTTGCCACCGACCCGGGTTCCGTCAAGGACATGCAGGCCTTCGCCAAGCAGACCGGTAACGAACTGTTGTCTTCCGCCGAAGCCGGCGGCAAATATCAGTTTTTCCTCAAGAAAAAATAAATAAAACAAAATAGTTTGAACAAATAATAACTATCTTCACTCCGGAGGCATCAAAACATGTCGAAGAAGCTTGCAATCATCGCGACCAAGGGCACCCTGGACTGGGCTTATCCCCCGTACATTCTGGCTTCAACCGCCGCGGCGCTGGACTATGAAGTGCAAATCTTCTTTACCTTTTATGGTTTGCAATTGGTGCGCAAGGATACGAGTTGCCTCAAGGTCAGCCCGCTGGGGAACCCCGGTATGCCGATGAAGATGCCTTTCGGTCCGAAGTGGTTCAGGGGGATCAACTGGAATATTCCCAATATTATCCAGGCGAACATTCCCGGTTTCGAGTCGCTGGCAACCGCACTGATGAAGCAAACCATCGCCAACAACGGCGTTGCGACCATTCCCGAACTGCGCGAGATGTGCCAGGAAGCTGATGTGAAGTTCCTCGCCTGCCAGATGACCGTGGAACTGTTCGGCTTCGATCATAGCGATTTCATCGACGGGATCGATTATGTGGGCGCCGCCTCTTTCTTCGAGTTTGCTGGAGAGTCCGACATCTGCCTGTATATTTGATGCATGGCAGCGGGTTGAGCTGAGGTAGTCAAAAAAGGGCAGGCGATATCGCCTGCCCTTTTTTATTTTTAAGTGTGAGATGAGACATGGCTTTAGTGCGCGGCTGCAATTTTCCCGATGACCTGTATTACAACGTGGACGATAACGTGTGGGCGCGGCGCGATTCTGACGGCACCATTATTATCGGCATGACCGCCTATGGCTGCGCCCTGTCGGGCGAGATCGTGGCCTGGACGGCAAAAAAGGTGGGTCGGACTGTCGACCGGAACAAGTCCACCGGCACCGTTGAGTCGGGCAAATGGGTCGGCCCGGTCAAGGCGCCCGTCAGTGGCGAAATCATTGCCATCAACGAGGGTGCGGTTGCCGAGCCCCGTATGATCAATGCCGATCCCTACGGAGCGGGTTGGCTGCTCAGGATGAGTCCTTCCGACTGGGCAGGGGAGTCGGGTTTGTTGCTGAGCGGGCAGGCTGCGTCCGAGGCGTTCGAGGCCAAAATGCAGATCGAAGGTTTCCCGGGTTGCGCGTAATTCTAAAAACAGCGATTCACCGCAGAGGACGCGGAGGGCGCAGAGGAAACCCAAAGGCGAGAGGCGTATGGCAATGCCCATTCACGTAAATATTCAATCGAACATATGGTCTGAATTCCTCCGCGTCCTCTGCGTCCTCCGCGGTTCAATGGTTTTTTAGCGTATGAATTGGTTGAATCTCGCGAGGCAAATTGAGCCGCTGGAAGGCATTGCGCTGGATGCCGCTCTGGTCGAGGAAATGCAGCGTGCCGCCGGTACGATGGAAGGCATCGACTTCTACACCCCAAGTTTCAAATCCTACGCCACTTCCGAAATCGCTGCCTGCGGCAAGAATGCTTGGCCGGCGGTTTCCATCACCGGGGCGGACTGCAAATTGCAGTGCGACCATTGCAAGGGCAAAATTCTCGCCAGCATGATTCCGGCCCGCACTCCGGAAGACCTGTGGCAAGTAGCCAACCGGCAGATCGAACACGGCGCTCGCGGCATGCTGCTGACCGGGGGCTCCAACCACCGCAACGAGGTTGAGTACGATCCCTACTATTCCACCATCCGCCGCATCAAGGAGTGTTTCCCTGAATTCCGGATCGCCCTGCACACCGCGCTGGTGGACGGCGACGGCGCGCGGCGCATGGAAGACTGCGGCATCGATTCCGCCATGATGGATGTGATCGGTGCGCAGGAAACCATCGCTCAGGTCTACCACCTGAAACGCGGTGTGGACGATTTCGAGCGCACGCTGGAAAATCTGGTGGCGACGCGCCTCAAGGTGGTGCCGCACATCGTGCTGGGTTTGCATTACGGCCGCTTACTGGGCGAATGGGATGCGCTGGAAATGTTGCGCCGCCACCCGCCGTCAGCAGTGGTGCTGGTGGTGGCGATGCCGTTCTATGCCCCTGCCCACCGGTCTTTTGCCGTGCCGGACAGCCTTCAAGTCGGGCGTTTTTTCCTCGATGCGCGACAGGCTTTGCCGGACATTCCGCTGCTGCTTGGCTGCGCCCGCCCGGCAGGGCGGGCCAAGGCCGAGATCGATGCCTACGCGGTGATGGCCGGCTTGAACGGTATCGCCCATCCTGCCGAAGGCATGGTGGAACTGGCGGCGCGGCTCGGCCGGAAGGCGCGGATAGCCTCGGCTTGCTGCTCGATGGCGGTAGGCAGCGAAGTGATGATGGGGGTGGAAAAATGGGCGGAACCTGGCGCGTCATCGATACCGGCCTGAGGCCGGCGGCGGAGAACATCGCCCTCAACCGCGCCCTGCTTGAAGCGCGCCAGGCCGGTGAAATTCCCAATACTCTGCGCTTCCTGCGCTTCCGTCCGAGCGCGCTGCTCGGCTACCACCAGAGCGCGGAGCAGGAACTCGATCTCGACTACTGCCGCGCCAACGCCATTGCCGTGCAGCGCCGCATCACCGGCGGCGGGGCGATCTATTTCGATGAAACCCAGATCGGCTGGGAGCTCTACCTGGCCAAGGGCGATCTCGGCTGTGCCGACATGACCCTGATTGCCCGCCGCATCTGCGAAGCCGCGGCGCGGGGAATCTCCGCTTTGGGGGTCGAGGCGGGGTACCGCCCGCGTAACGACATCGAGGTGGAGGGCAGGAAAATTTCCGGCACCGGCGGCGCGTTCGAGGGCAATGCCCTGCTGTACCAGGGTACGCTGCTGGTGCAGTTCGACGTGGAAAAAATGCTGCGGGTATTGCGCATTTCGACCGAGAAACTTTCCGGCAAGGCGATTGCTTCGGCGCGGGAGCGGGTTGCCAATCTGGCCGACCTGCTCGGCTTCGTGCCCGATCTGGGCGCGGTCAGGGAGAGTCTGACCGAGGCGTTCGCACAGGAGTTCGGCGTTGCCTTCGCGCCGGGCGAGCTGACTGCGCCGGAATTGTCTCGCTATCAAACCGCGCTTGCCGAAATCGATCACCCGGACTGGGTCAACCTGATTGACCGCCCGCTCGCCGACATGCCGCTGCTGGAAGCGGCGCGCAAATTTCCCGGCGGACTGCTGCGGGTAAGTTTGGCATTCGATGTCCGTGCCGGGCGTATCAAGCGGGTGTGGTTCAGCGGCGATTTCTTCGTTAGCCCGAAGCGGGCGGTAGCCGATCTGGAGGCGGCG
>CAZLJK010000100.1:4025-8947 GCA_964559825.1 uncultured Sulfuricella sp.
CAGCACTGGCTGCGGCGCAGGGCGGGTTGCGCGTAGCAGTGGTGGAGCGCCGCAAGGAAATCGGCGTGCCGGTGCAGTGCGCCGAATTCATTCCCCTGCCGCTGGCGAGGCATGCCATGCCCGAGGGCGTGCTGCAGCAGCGCATTCGGGGCATGGCATGCCACCTGCCTTCGGGGCGGGTCGATAAAAGCGCGTCTCCCGGCCTGATGGTGGACCGCGCCGCCTTCGATCAGGCGCTGGCGCGGCAGGCCGAGGAAAGCGGCGCCAGCCTGTATTTGAACAGCCGCCTGGTCGGTCTGGACAGCGCAGGTTCGTCGGCCATCGCAGCCACGCCGCAGGGCGCGGTGCGCTTCGATTACCGGTTGCTGGTCGCCGCCGACGGGCCGCACTCTTTCGTGGCAAGATCGCTTGGCATGCCGCGGCAGGAAATGGTGCATGCCCGGCAATATGCCGTGCCGCTGCTTGCGGCCAGCGAGGAGACCGAAATCTGGCTGTCGCCCGACTATCCCGGCGGCTACGCCTGGCTGTTTCCCAAGGGCGGGGTGTCCAACCTCGGCTTGGGCGCGGACAAGCGCCTTGGCGTCGATCTCAAGGTCTTGCTGGATGTGCTCCACCGCAAGCTGATTGATGAGGGCCGGGTGGGCGAAACGATCCTGCGCCGCACCGGTGGAGCGATTCCGGTGGGCGGTCTGCGCCGCAATCTGGTGGCGGATAACGTGCTGTTAGTCGGCGATGCGGCTGGGTTGACGCATCCCGTTACCGGCGCCGGCATCGCCGCCGCCGTGGCGTCTGGCGAGCTGGCCGGGCAGGCTGCGGCGGCTTGGTTGAGCGGGGGCGATAACAATGCGCTGGTGGATTTTGAAGAGGAAATCCGCGACCAGTTCGGCGCCAGCCTGCAGCGGGCAGTGGCGCGCCGGGCCTGGCTCGGGCGGCATCAGGGAACGCCGGCGGCGAGTGATGACAGGGTGCAGCGGCGCGGGTGGGTTGCCTTTCCTGAATATTTTGAAAATGATTACCACGAATGGCACGAATGGAACACGAATGTTCACGAATGATCAGCGACACATGATGATGTTTGTCTTTAACTATTCGTGTTCATTCGTGAACATTCGTGCCATTCGTGGTGTGTTCCGTTTTTGGCTTCAAGCATGAATGAAATGACCGACATCGACCTCTCCCCTCCCGATTGCCGCATCAAGACACCCGCGATGCGCTCCCCCGAATACGTCCAGATGAGCACGGCAGCCGCCATCACGCTCGGCCTGATCCCCGGTCGTATGTACCGCACCGACTGCACGCATTGCCTCAACCTGCTGCTGACCTACCCCGAGGGCTGCCGCGCCAATTGCGCCTATTGCGGCCTGGCGCGGCACCGCGAGGAGGCGCGCGACTATGCCGACCGCAATTTTATCCGCGTGGATTGGCCGGCGCTGAATTACCGGGAGGTGATGGCACGCGTTCTGGCGGGCGGGGACAAGGGACGATTCCAGCGCATGTGCATCTCGATGATCAGCCACCCCGATTCGAACCGCGACACGCTCGCGCTGCTGGAATTGTGGGTTAAGGCGCTGCCCGATATCCCGGTTTCCATCCTCTCCAATCCCACCACCATGGAGCGTGATGATTTGCTGCGCCTCAAACAGGCTGGAGCGGATATTTTTACCGTAGCGCTGGACGCCGTGACGCCGGAAATTTTCGAGCGCACCCGGGGCAAGGCCGTGGACAGCCCGCATCGCTGGGAAAAATATTGGCGGGCCATAGCCTGGGCAGCAGAAATCTTCGGCCCGGAAAAATTCGGCGCGCACCTGATTTGCGGCATGGGGGAAACGGAGCGCGAACTGCTCGAAGTCGTGCAGCGCATCAAGGACATGGGCGGCCACAGCCACCTGTTCGCCTTCTTCCCCGAAAAAGGCGCGCTGATGGAGGACTGGCCGGCCTGCGGCAAGGCGCAGTGGCGGCGGACGCAACTCGCCCGCTACCTCATCGACTATGCTGGTGGAGACATCCGCCGCATGGCGTTCGATGAAGCCGGGCAGGTGGTGGATTTCGGCGTGGCGGAAAGCGAGCTGGAGCAGATCATCAATGCGGGCACCCCTTTCCGCACTTCCGGCTGCCCCGGTAAGGAGGCCGCGGACGTGTCGGCCTGCAATCGGCCCTATGGCGACAGCAACCCGACTGACATTTTGTCATACCCGTTCAAGTTGAATCCAGAAGATATTGAAAACGTTCAACTTCAGATGGATGGAAAAATGGCAAAACCATTTTTCGGATGAGCGAGTTTGTTGCGAAAACGCAACATAATATTTTTTGTAGTTTATTGTTTTATTGTAAATATTTCTTCATAAGAAACGGCTAATACACTGAAATTCAAAATAAAAGATATGTGGCCCTGAAATTTGTATAATATTTGACACATAGTTTGGAGGCAGTACGGGTGAGTAATAATTGTGAACAATATCCATCCCGGCCAAACTAATTTACGAATTAATTACGGAGGACATACAAAAATGAAACTAAAAACACTGGTAGGCGTTTTGGCAGTTGCGGGTCTGGCGATGCCAGGGATTGCTTCGGCAACCAACGGTTATTTTGCCCATGGCTACGGCATGACCGCCAAGGGCATGGGCGGTGCGGCAACCGCCATGGCGAAAGACACTTTCGGCGGCGCGAACAACCCGGCCAGCATGGTGTGGGTGGGTGATCGCATGGATATCGGCGTCGATCTTTTCATGCCTGACAGGACTTCGTCCCGTCAGGGCAGTACGGGATTTGGTGGGGTTTATGACGGCAAGGTCGACAGCGACAGCAACTACTTTGCCGTACCGGAATTCGGCTACAACATGATGCTGGGCGAAAAAATGTCGCTGGGCGTCACGGTTTACGGCAACGGCGGCATGAACACCGACTACAACGGCACCTTGGCTGGCGGGGCTGGCGCGCCGGCTTTTGCGCCTTCTTGCGGCGGAGCGCCCTCCAACCTGCTCTTCGGTTGCGGCAAGCTGGGCGTGGATCTGATGCAGCTCGTCATTGCGCCGACCTTCGCCTACAAGGTTAATGCCAATAACTCCATCGGCATTTCGCCCTTGTTCGGCTATCAGCGCTTTAAGGTGGATGGGTTGCAGGCTTTCGACGAGATGGGGTTCACGAGCAGCACGGGCAACGTCACCAATAAAGGATACGACAACTCCACCGGCTGGGGTATCAGAGTGGGGTGGATGGGCAAGGTTTCCGATACCGTCACCCTGGGCGCGGCGTATTCCTCCAGGATGCGCATGAGCGCTTTCGACAAGTACAAGGGCCTGTTTGCCGAGGGCGGCGATTTCGACATCCCGGAGAACTACAACATCGGCATTGCGGTGAAGGCAACCCCGAGCACGACTCTGGCTTTCGACATCCAGCAGATCAACTACGCAGACGTGAAGTCGATTGCGAACGGTGTGTCCAACAGCTTGGTGGCCCCGCCAGCAAACGGATTGGGAAGCACAGGCGGTTCTGGCTTCGGTTGGCGCGACATGACGGTGTTCAAGCTGGGCGTTGAGCATGAGTACAGCAGGAGCTTGACCCTGCGTGCTGG
Organism: uncultured Sulfuricella sp.; assembly: GCA_964559825.1. Taxonomy (GTDB): domain Bacteria; phylum Pseudomonadota; class Gammaproteobacteria; order Burkholderiales; family Sulfuricellaceae; genus Sulfuricella. Next base: position 7,600 of record CAZLJK010000100.1, read on the forward strand.
CTACAACTATGGGAAATCGCCAGTCCGCAATGGCAGCATCGACGACGTGACCTTCAACATCCTGGCGCCAGCAGTGGTGGAGAAGCATCTCACGTTGGGCGCCACCTGGATGCTGGCCAGCAAGGACGAAGTGACTGTCTCCTACATGCATGCCTTTAGTAATGCGGTAACGGGCCCATCGGTCACGTCGTTGCTCGGTGTAGGCGGTACAGAGACCCTTACGATGTCCCAGAACTCCCTGGGTATCGCTTATAGCAAGAAGTTCTAATCTGGCCATCAGCTAGAGTGAGTTCTTAAAGCAGCAAAATTGGGCTGAAGGTGGGAAATCACTTTCAGCCCTTTTTATTTAAAACTAGAAAATTGATTTATGGAGGCAACATGAATAAAGTTCTGAAGAAACTTGCTCTCGCAGCCCTGACCTTGGGTCTGAGCATGGGCGCCGCGCTGGCGGACGACGCGCTGCTCAAACCTTTTGTCCTGGCATCCAAGGGCGCGGGCACGGTGGCGGACAAGGTAACGGCGGCTAAAACCGCCTTGCAGGCGAACGGCTTCACCATCGCCGGCAGCTATTCGCCTTATCCTGAAACCACGATCATCGTGGTGACCAACGATGAAATGAAGACCACGGCGGCGAAATCCGAGCACGGCGGTTTCGGCGCAGCTCAGCGCGTTTCGGTGACCAAGATCGGCAATGACGTGCAGGTTGCCTACACCAACCCGACTTACATGGCCAACGGCTATCGCATGGCGGGCGATCTGCCGCAGACTTCCGAGAAGCTGAAGGCTGCGCTGGGCAAGGTGGAGGAATTCGGCGCCAAGGGCCTGACCGCCTCGAAGCTGCGCAAGTACCACTACATGTTCGGCATGGAATATTTCGACGAGCCGGTGATTCTGGCTGAGCACGGCAGCCATGAAGAGGCCTTGAAGGCGGTTGAAGCCAACTTGGCGGCAGGCAAGGGCGGGGTGAGCAAGGTCTACCGCGTGGATGTCCCCGGCAAGAAGGAATCCGTGTTCGGCGTGGCCATGAAGGGCGGCGATAAGTACATGGACGACAATTACATCATGGGCATCATTGATTTCAACGAGCTCAAGGGCGCTGCGCATCTGCCCCATGAAATGCTGGTCACCGGCAACAAGGTAATCGCACTGTACGCTCGCTTCCGCATCGCGCTCAATTACCCCGATCTGAAAATGGCGGGTGCGAACAGCTTCATGAAGATCATGGAGTCGCCTGAAGCGATCCGCAAGGCCATGGTGGTGGCGGCTGGCGGCAAGGAATAACACTAACAACAAGCCGGAAACGGCTTAAAAATAAGAATTGGCCCCGCTTCGGCGGGGTTTTTGTTTG
>CAZLJK010000101.1:0-8591 GCA_964559825.1 uncultured Sulfuricella sp.
TCATTGGTACTCTCATTTTTGTCCAGAACAGATCATGATGTTGGGCCATTCAATCCTCGCGTCCAAGATCGCGTCCCGGACCAAGCGCTCCGGCGATGGGGATATATATTTTTATTTTACCACAGTGCCGAGCGAAGGCATTCTATTCGCGTATTGGCCTTCATTGCACCCAGATTATGCCAAACGGGGGTTTGCCCAGACACGTAGCAGGGCTTGGAACAACCGTGAGCAAGATGGACGTCATAGCGGCTTCCCGCACCCCTACGATACGGCCTTGCTATTGATTTTGCCTTCGACAGTCATAGCGGACGGCAACACCTGTTCCTCGATCTCCGGCGATTTCTCCTCTTCCTTGACGGCATCCTTGAAACTCTTCAACGCGCCGCCCAGATCGCCGCCGGCATTGCGCAGCTTTTTGGTACCGAAAAGCGCCAGAACAATGACCATGACAATCAACCAGTGCCAGATACTGAACGAACCCATTCGCCAACTCCTCTCAGTTTTCTTCCCGCACAGCGCGGTCGTGGCATACGGGATGCCAGTCGGCGGCTAAAGGTGCCGTGTCAGCCTGAGCGTGCGCCCGTCTCGCTGAATCCGGCCTTGGGCCGACATGCTCTTCAATAGACGGCAAAGGGTTTCATGGGCGATTCTCAGTTCGCCCGCCAAGGTGCCATAGGTTCCGCTCAAGGTAACCTGTCCGCTTCCGTCATCGCTCTCGGTCATGAGGTAATGGCAAAGCCTTTCCTCGGCGCTTTTGAGATTCAGCCGCTCAGCCCGCCTGTGCAGATGCTGGGCACGCTCCACCATTTGCATCCCGAACGCGGACGCAAACGAACCATCCTTGAGCAGCACCGCGTGAAAGGCATGAAGAGGAATGCGGAGCACTGCCCCACCCTTGCCGTAAAAAATGGCATTTTGGCCGTGGACAGCCCCCGATTCGACCAGATACTCGCCAGCGCCCAGCAACAGGGGGGGCGCGGCCTCGCATGACGGCAGGCCGCATGAAAGGCCCAAGGCCCCCTGCACGACCTGATATGCCGCATCGACTGCATCGCCCCGCCTGAAAAGGTAATCCCCTGCCTGCAACCATTGGAGGGTTGAAACCGAACGCAGGTTCTGAGGAAGATGGGCTGTCAGGCGATGAAGCCTTCCCTGCGCCACCGCGCCCACGTCACAAGGTGTTTGTCGGTCCCTTGCTGGCTGTTCACGACTCAAGTTCACAATCGCCATGTCGCTGTTCATGATTTCTGTCCTCCAGCCTCTTGTCTGTACGGAGAACGAACCGTATCGCGCAGCGCCTTCCACCGTATGCGAATATCATTCGGCGGATTTCCCTCATCCCAACCTTCTCCCAAGGGGAGGCTACCCTCTCCTCAATCCTCTCCCGCGAGCGGGAGAGGAGGCAAACGAGAAAGGCGCTGGCTTTGATTTGGGGCGAACGTGAAGGGCGCTTGTTTTTATCTGCCACCCTTGCCCATGTTTGCAATCATGGCGCGGGCAATCCCCGCGCCGGCGGCATAGACTCCCCCGTGCCCCCCCTCCGCGCTGGCCACCTCGATGTCGCGGGACAGATCGTCGAGCCAATCGAGATGCCGGGCCAGGAATTCCTGGCAGGCATTTTCATCGTTGCCGAGCAACAGGCGCGACAGGTATTCGAGGAGAAGAGCAACATGATCGGGCATCGAAGAGAGCGCCTCCGGTATCTCGATACCCTCGGCCCGGTACCGCCGCATCATGTCCACAGCCGGGTCTCCCATCAGATACCCTTTTTCCTGCGCCAGCGGCAAATGGCATCCGGGGTCGGCCGCCCACTTCTTGTATATGCTCTCGACCGGCACGATGTAGGGGGGCATCGGACCGAGAAAAAGCCGCCGGTACTCCGCGTCGAGTTGCGCGCGGACATCCCCCTCGGCCACGACCAGACCCCGGCTCGGGGCGGGATCGAGCCCCAGCAGCCGGAGACGCTCATCGAAAAATAGGGCGAGCCGACCGGAAGCGACATCCTCCACGAAACCCGTTGAGGGTTCCTTGAAGAACTCGCTCAACTGGGCGCAGATATCCGACCGAAAGGTGTTGTCGTTCGACACCTAAACCTTCGTCCGCGCCAGATAGAACGTGGATGGATTCGTCCCGGCATTGATGTTCAGCACGCGACGTCCCTGCGAGCGGGCCTGCGCGTCCAGTTCTTCCACCTTGCCGAAACTCAGCGCATGTCCTGGACATTTCGACACGCAGGAAGGTAGTTCTCCGCGAGCAAGGCGATGGGCACAGTAGGTGCATTTGTCGGCCACCATCCGTTCCGCGTCGAACCCCATGGCGCCATAGGGGCAGGCCCAGGAGCAGTAGCGACAACCGATGCACTTGCCCTCGTCGATCAGCACCACCCCATCCTCGTCCCTCTTGAAGATGGCGCCGGTGGGACAGGCTTGCTTGCAGGCCGGCTTTTCGCAATGCATGCAGGGCATCGACATGAACGACAGCCGGCTGCCCGCTTTCGGGTCGATGCGGATAACCTTGTTGCGGGTTTTCGTGGCGCCGTTTTCGAGCTTGCAGGATGTCTCGCATGATCGGCAGCCGAGGCAGCGTTCCATATCCACCATGATGGCATGTTGACTCATTTCAAATCCTTTCCAAGAGCTGATGTTCTTGACATAAAGTGGTCGCGCTAGGCCTTGGTGACCTTACAGACCAGCGCCTTGTAATTGATCTGGTCGGAGACCGGACACCGCTTGTCCTTGTCGACGATGAAGTTCAGGGACTTCCACTGGGCGAACGGTTGCCGGTCCGAATAGGTGTTGGGCACGAACACCGTGTCCTTCCTTATCCCCTCGTAGACCCATGCCTTGGCCAGCACGGCGCCCTTGAGCCCTTCTACCTTGACCGTGTCGCCGGTAACCACGCCGATGCGCGCGGCCTTGTCGGGATGGATCAGGCAGAACTGGTCCGGCGCCTGGTCGTTGAGGCCTTGTATCCAGTGGGTGCCGTCGCCGAAGTGCGCCGCACTCGGACGACCGGAGGTCAGATACAGGTCGAAGTCCGCCAGTTCGGGTTTTTCCGGGTACTTGATCTTGACCCGCCGCGCCCGCATGTTGCCGACCGCGACGATGCCCTTCATCAGCGAAGTGATGCCGACATCCGAATCGGAGTCCAGGTATTCCAAGTAAGGCAGCCCGTCTTTCATGCCGATCTCGGGATCCACGTAGAACTCGGGCAGGGGGCTGATGCCCTGGGCCGCATACATCTTCTCCAGCTCCTCGGTCCAGATCTCGATCTTGCCCGAGGGCCGGGGAAACTGCCCCTTCTTGCCCGGTACGCCAAACTCTTCGGTATACAAGGTGCCCACCTCGGGCGAGTCTGGCTTGGGCAGCGGCCCCCGTAGCGCGGCATCTTTCTTGGCGAGGAAACGCTCCGGCGAAAAACCGGTCTTCTTGGCCATCGCCCGTTGCAGAACGATGGTGTCCTTGTATTCGTCCTTGAAGATATCGCCCCAGCCCATCTTCTTGCCCAGCTCGATGAAGATCCAGCGCTCCGGCCAGGCCTGGTGCTGCGGCTGGATGATGTGCGGCACGAAGATGTTGCGGCGCTCGTCGGACACCGGCGTGACGCCGCCCGACTCCGCCCAGGGCGATACCGGCAGGATGTAGTCGAAATACTGCGTCTCGATACTGGGGAACATGCTGTAGTAAACGGAAACATCCAGGTTGTCGAGGGCGGTCATGGCCCGCTGAATATCCCCCCACTGCACCAGCGGGTTGCTGGTGGAAATGAAGGCCTTGATGGGATAGGGCTTGCCGGTGATCATCGGCTCGACCCAGGCGACGGGCGAGCGTCCCAGCCGTTGCCGCTTGGGTTTGACCACCCGGTCTTCCGGCACCGAAATGCTGCCCATCGGCGTCGCGCCGTTATTGCCGCAACCGTAGCCCATGGAGGGCTTGCCGTAATGGCCGGTGATCGCGGCGAGCATGTGGAAGGTGCGGTGCGTGATGTGGCCGTTGGTGTGATGGGAGAGGCCCGCATTGCTCATGATGATCGCCTTCTCGGTGCGGGCATACTCCTCGGCCAGCGACTTGATGGTCGCGGCCGGAATGCCGGTGACCTTCTCGGCCCACTCCGGGGTGTATTGCTTCTCGGCGAGGAAGGCCTTCAGCTTGTCGAAGCCCAGCACCTTCTTCTCGATGAACGCCTTGTTGTGCAGGTCCTTCTCGATGATGTGATGCATCATCGCCAGGGCCAGCGCCATGTCCGTGGAAGGCTTGATCGGCAGCCACAGATCGGCCACGCCGGCGGTTTCCGACATGCGCGGGTCCACCGCGATGATCTTGGCCTTGCCCGCTGCCTTCCTGTCATTGACCTTGCCGAAGGCCACGACTTTGCAGGCGGCCGCGTTGGCGCCGACGAACATGTACCAGTCCGCGCCGCCGAAGTCGTCCCGGGTGTAGGTCCAGGGCGGGTTATTGTGTCCCAGGATGGAATTCGAGGCGGTGGTGCCGGCCAGGTTGCAGAACGGCCCGGTGCCCTCGCGGTGAGGCGTGCCGTAGAGTTTCTGGAACGTGCCGGTCAGTCCCGCGCGCGCCTGGGATTCGCTCCTGCCCCCCACCCACCAGGCCAGCGCCTCCGGCCCGTGGTTGGTACTGACGGCCTTGAGCTTCTCGGCAATCTCCGTCAACGCCTGATCCCAGCTGATCTCCTGATAGGACTCCGGTTTACCGCGCGGCCCCACCCGTTTCATCGGTGACTTGAGGCGGTACTTGTTGTAGAGCATGTTCACGCTGGCCTGTCCCTTGGGGCAAAGCCTGCCTTCCGTAACCGGGTCGTCAGGATTGCCATAGATATTCACGATGCGGCCCTCGCGGACATGCACCTTCATGCTGCAAGTGCTCTGGCAAAACGGGCAACCCGCGGTAATCACCTGGTCGGGCACAGGTGCTGCGCCGGCAGCGCCGAATCGTCCTGCGGCATCCAGAGCGGCCGCCTGGACGTCACCGGAGACCGGCAACCCGGTCAGGGCGGCGGAAGCGCCGACAACCTTCAGAAAAGTCCTTCTCGTCAGTTCAATATTCATCATGATTCTCCGTAACGGTTTAATTTCTGCGAGAAAATCTGTTACTGCCCGGTAACAAAGAGGGTTCCTGAAAATCCTTCAGTTCGCCTCGGGCTTGCGGGGCGAGACCAGGGAACTCCATGAGTACCGACCTGTCGAACCGCTCGCCAATACTGCAATGAAAACCGCGTACCGCCTCGATCTTGTCAGGCACGTTATTTGCGTTACCCTTGGTGGATCATCGCTTTCGATTAGCACAACGCATAAACTGTGCCCGATGGCGGATTATTTTAATAACACATTGAATCAATGAGTAAATCAGATCAGATCGGATATTTGTTTAGCGCGGCAAAAACCGGGAATGCGTCATTGAAAGATCAAGAAATCTTGATTGAGTTACTACGGGGTAACATAATCAACAAAGCCGCTTATTTCCGTTACCCCGTGGTAACCTGATAATCATGATGAAATTTTTTACCCTTATTCTATTCGCGGTCGCGGCGGCTCTTGCCAACCCGACGCTCGCTGCTGAGGAACCTGCGGCGCTACGCATCGCCCTGACGGCGACCGTCCCGCACGACCAGTATCAACTGATCGAGAAATGGCGCCGCTACATGGAGCGCAAGCTCAAACGGCACGTCGAATTCGTCCGGCGCGACAGCTATATCGAGACGATGGACTTGTTGCGCCAGAGGAAGCTCGACTTCGCCTGGATCTGCGACTACCCCTTCGTGTATTTCAGGAGCCAGGTCAGGTTGCTGGCGGTGCCCCTTTACCAAGGGCGCCCCTACTACCGCTCCTACCTGATCGTGCCCGCGTCGAACCAGAGCACGACTTCGATCTCGCAGCTCAGTAACAAGGTGTTCGCCTACACCGACCCCTATTCCAACACCGGCTACCTCACGCCCCGTTACCAGCTCCAGCAGACGGGGGAAAACCCGGCGCAGTTTTTCCACCAGACTTTCTTTACCTGGTCCCACCGCAAGGCAGTGGAAGCCGTGGCAATCGGCCTGGCGGACGGCGCTGCGGTAAGCAGCCATGTCTGGGACACGCTGGCCATCGTCAAGCCGGAGCTGACGGCGGCAACGCGCATCGTCTCCAAGTCGCCCGAATATGGCTTCTCGCCCCTCGTCGCGCAGCCCTCGGTACGCGACGAGGATTTCCGCAACATGCAAAAGCTGCTGCTGGAAATGGCGACCGACGCGGAAGGCAAGGCGTTGCTGCGGGGGCTGAACATTGACGGATTCATAGCGGGTAGCCCGCACCTCTATGACGAAGTCGCCAGAATGATGAAAACCGTCGGCGAGAAATGAACCTGTTCAATCTCAGCTTCCGCTACAAGGCGCCGCTATGGGGAAGCATCCTCATTGTTGCCGCCACGCTGGCGGTTTCCGCCTCGCTCATGAACCAGGCTTACGACGACCTGATGAGCGACCTGCTGAGCAGTTCCGCCAACCTGAGCCGGACGCTGGCGAAGACGCTGTTCCCCACCATGATGCACGAAGAGGTATGGCGCGCCTTCGAGATCATCCGGGCGCCATTGTACGGCGGGCCGGATGGCAGCCTGGTTCAGCCGGAAATGATTTTCGCGCTGGACAACCGGCAGCGGATCTTCGTTTCCGGCCAGCCGAGATCCCTGCCGTTGTCGGCCGACATCCGGCAATTCGGCGAGGAGTATGTACGGCTCGCCGACCGGATCGTGGCCAGCCCGGAACCGGACGCTGCCATTATCGAGTTCTCCGGCTCCCGCCATATTTATGTGGCCGTCCCGGTAGCCGAGGAGGGCGCGCGCCTGGGAACGCTGGTCATCGTGCACTCCAAGGACGTATTTCTGGCGCGCTTCAAGAGCGTCGCGACACGGGGCGCGGTGATCGGCCTGCTGGTGATCACCGTGCTGTTGCCGATCAACTGGTATTGGGGGCAGCGAACCGCCATACCCTTGGTGCAGTTGGCGCGCAGCATCGGCAACGTGGCACATGGCGTGCCGCCGGAGCTGCCGCTGGAAACCTATGCCTATCGAGACGAGCTCGGCCAGTTGTTCGAGGCTTATGGCCTGATGGTCAAATCCCTGCAAGAAAAATCCCTGCTGGAGCAGGAGATGATCCGCTCGGAGCGGCTGGCGGCTATCGGCAGGCTGTCGGCCGGTATCGCCCACGAGATCAACAATCCGCTCGGCGGCATGTTGGTCGCCCTGAATAATTTCAAGCGCCGGGGCGGACATGATGAGCGCACCCTGAAAACCATGGCCATGATCGAGCGCGGCCTCACCCAGATACGGGACACGGTGAGCGCCATGCTGGTCGAGGCGAAAGTAAAAAGCCGCGACTTCTTGCCCCACGACATCGAGGACTTACAAATGCTGCTCGCCGGCGAGGCGCACAAACGCTCGGTCGCCATCCGCATGGACAGCGACATCGCCGCCCCGATCGCCCTGCCGGCGACACTGCTTCGCCAAATCCTGATGAACCTGCTGCTCAATGCCGTGCAGGCATCCGACGCTTCCGGCACGGTCCGGTGCAGGGTCCGGCACGCCGGCGACTTGCTGACCATCGAGACCGAGAACGCCGGGCTGGCCATTCCGCCGGAATTGATGAGCCATCTCTTCGAACCCTTCGTAAGCAACAACGACGCGGGCCACGGGCTCGGCCTGTGGGTCACCTATCAAATCGTGTCCCAATTGGGCGGCCAGATCACGGCCAAAAGTCGCGATGGCCTGTCCCGATTTTCCGTTTCGCTCCCCACTGGAGAAAGATCATGAGTTCGGAACCGCTACGCATCTGCCTGATCGAGGATGATGAACTGATGGGCGAGGCCCTGTGCGAGCGCTTCGAGATGGAAGGCTTCGACTACGACTGGCACAAGCGAGGCAGGGATGCCCTGCTGGCGTTGCAGCGCAGGCGCTACGGCATCGTGGTCAGCGATATACGCCTACCGGACTTGAGCGGCGAGGATGTGTTCGTGCAATTGCGCCAGCAGGCGACCAACACCCCACCCTTCATCTTCATGACCGGCTACGGCGCCATCGATCAGGCCGTGCGCCTGCTCAAGCTGGGAGCCGCCGACTATGTGGCCAAGCCCCTCGACGTGGATGTTCTGGTGCAGCGGATACGCGAACTGGGCAGCTCACTGGCGCCAATCGGTTCGGGGGAAGTTGTGCTCGGCGCCTCCAGCGCCATGCGCGGCATCGAACAAATGCTCGGGCGTCTGGCCGCCTCCGACAGCACGGTGCTCATCACGGGGGAATCCGGCGTCGGCAAGGAAGTGATGGCGAGGCACCTGCATGAGTTGGGCAAGGGCAGCCAGGCCAAGCCGTTCGTGGCGGTCAATTGCGCGGCGATTCCGGAAACGCTGCTGGAATCCGAGCTGTTCGGTTTCGAGAAAGGGGCTTTCACCGGGGCGGCGAAAGAGCACCGCGGCTATTTCGAGCAGGCCCATGGCGGAACCCTGTTCCTGGACGAAGTGGGCGACATGCCGCTCGTCACGCAGGTCAGGCTCCTGCGCGCCATCCAGGAGCGCACGGTCACGCGCATCGGCAGCGAGTCGCCGGTTC
>CAZLJK010000102.1:0-8335 GCA_964559825.1 uncultured Sulfuricella sp.
ACGGCGTGCTGCGCATGGTGCTGGAGCTGGATGGCGAGGTGGTGAAGCGCGCCGACCCGCACATCGGCCTGCTGCACCGCGCCACCGAGAAGCTTGCCGAACACAAGACTTTCCTCCAGGCGATGCCCTACATGGATCGCCTCGATTACGTGTCGATGATGTGTAACGAGCACGCCTACGTGATGGCGACCGAAAAGTTGCTCGGCATCGAAGTGCCGATCCGTGCCCAGTACATCCGCGTCATGTTCGATGAGATTACCCGCATCCTCAACCACCTGCTGTGGCTGGGCGCGCACGGTCTGGACATCGGCGCGATGACGATCTTCCTCTACACCTTCCGTGAGCGCGAAGACTTGATGGACATCTACGAGGCGGTGTCGGGGGCGCGCCTGCACGCCGCCTACTACCGTCCGGGCGGGGTATACCGCGACCTGCCCGACAGCATGCCGCTGTATGAAACGGCGAAGATGAAGGTCCACAACGCGAAGCAGGTGGAGGGCATGAATGCCAATCGCCACGGCTCGATGCTGGATTTCATCGAAGATTTCACCAACCGCTTCCCGGGTTGTGTCGACGAGTATGAAACCCTGCTCACCGACAACCGCATCTGGAAGCAGCGCACCGTCGGCATCGGCGTGATCACGCCGGAACGCGCCCTGGCGCTGGGGCTGACCGGCCCGATGCTACGCGGGTCCGGCTTGGCGTGGGATTTGCGCAAGAAGCAGCCCTATGAGGTTTATGACCGGATGGATTTCGACATCCCGGTCGGCGTCGAGGGCGATTGCTACGACCGCTATCTGGTGCGCATGGAAGAAATGCGCCAGTCCAACCGCATCATCAAGCAATGCGTGGACTGGCTGCGCGTCAACCCCGGACCGGTAATCACCGACAACCACAAGGTGGCGCCGCCTCCGCGGGAGGGTATGAAGCAGAACATGGAAGAGCTGATCCACCACTTCAAGCTGTTCACCGAAGGCATGCACGTGCCCGAGGGGGAATGCTATGCGGCAGTGGAGCACCCTAAGGGAGAATTCGGCATCTACATGATTTCCGATGGCGCCAACAAGCCCTACCGCCTCAAGATCCGCGCCCCAGGTTTTTCCCACATGTCGGCGATGGACGAAATGGCGCGCGGCCACATGATCGCCGACGTGGTGGCGCTGATGGGCACGTTCGATATCGTATTCGGGGAGATTGACCGCTAATGTTATCGCCTGAATCGCTCAAGAAAATCGATCGCGAAATCGCCAAGTACCCGCCCGAGCACAAGCAGTCGGCGGTGATGGCGGCGTTACGCATCGCCCAGGAAGAGAAGGGCTGGCTTGCGCCGGAAGCCATCGAGTTCGTCGCCGGCTATCTGGGCATGCCGCCGATCGCGGCGCAGGAAGTGGCGACCTTCTACAATATGTACAACCTGCAACCGGTCGGCAAGTACAAGATCACGGTCTGCACCAACCTGCCCTGCACCCTGATGGGCGCGGAATCGGCAGTCGAGCACCTGCAACGCAAGCTCGGCATCGGCTTCGGCGAAACCACGCCGGACGGCAGGTTCACCCTCAAGGAAGGCGAGTGCATGGGTGCCTGCGGCGACGGCCCGGTAGCCACCGTCAACAACGTGCGTTTGTGCGCCAAGCTGACACCCGAAGAGGCTGACCGCATTCTGGCGGGGCTGGAGTAGCCATGAGCGATAAAGTCATATTCCACTCCATCCACCTGCCGGAATCCTGGAAGCTGGCGAATTATCTCGCCGTCGGCGGTTACGACGCGCTGAAGAAAGTGCTGACTGAAAAGATGACGCCCGAGGCGATCATCGAGCAGGTCAAGCTTTCGGCGCTACGCGGCCGTGGCGGCGCGGGTTTTCCCACCGGCCTGAAGTGGAGCTTCATGCCGAAGAACTACTCCGGTGACAAGTATCTGGTGTGCAACAGTGACGAGGGCGAGCCCGGCACCTTCAAGGACCGCGACATCCTTCGCCTTAATCCGCACCAGTTGATCGAGGGTATGATCATCGGCGGTTACACGCTGGGCGCGAAGGCAGGCTACAACTACATTCACGGCGAGATCTGGGCGGAATACGAGCGCTTCGAAGCCGCGCTGGACGAGGCGCGCGCCGCCGGCCTGCTCGGCAAGAACATTCTCGGCTCCGGTTTCGATTTCGACATCCACGCCCACCACGGCTACGGTGCCTATGTCTGCGGCGAGGAAACCGCGCTGCTCGAGTCGATCGAGGGCAAGAAGGGTCAACCGCGCTTCAAGCCGCCGTTCCCGGCGAGCTTCGGTCTGTACGGCAAGCCGACCACGATCAACAACACCGAGACCCTGGCTTCGATCCCCTACATCATCAAGCATGGCGGCCAGAAATTCCTCGAACTGGGCAAGCCGAACAATGGCGGCACCAAGATTTTTTCCGTTTCCGGCCACGTCAATAACCCCGGCAACTTCGAGATCGGCATGGGCACGCCGTTCAGCGAACTGCTGGCAATGGCGGGCGGGATGAAGGACGGACGCAAGCTGAAAGCGGTGATTCCGGGCGGGTCCTCGGTGCCGGTCCTGCCGGGCGAAATCATGATGGACCTGACCATGGACTACGATTCCATCGCCAAGGCCGGCTCCTATCTCGGCGCGGGTTCGGTAATCGTGATGGGCGACACGGTGTGCATGGTGCGCGCGCTGGAGCGGCTGTCCTACTTCTATTTCGAGGAATCCTGCGGCCAGTGCACGCCCTGCCGCGAGGGTACCGGCTGGTTGTACCGCGTGATCCACCGCATCGAGCACGGCCAGGGCCGGCCGGAAGACCTCGATCTGCTCGACTCGGTGGCCGGCAACATCATGGGCCGTACTATCTGCGCATTGGGCGATGCCGCGGCGATGCCGGTGCAGGGCATGCTCAAGCATTTCCGCAACGAATTCGAGTACCACATCCAGCACAAGAAGTGCATGGTTTAAGAATATGCTAAACATCGAAATAGACGGCAAACAGCTCACGGTCGAACCGGGCAGCACCATCATGGATGTGGCCGATGCGGCGGGTATCTATATTCCGCGATTCTGCTATCACAAGAAGCTTTCCGTCGCCGCCAACTGCCGCATGTGCCTGGTTCAGGTCGAGAAGGCGCCGAAGCCGATGCCGGCCTGTGCTACGCCGGTGACCGAGGGCATGAAGGTGATGACGCGCTCCGAGACCGCAATCAAGGCGCAAAAGGCGGTGATGGAGTTTCTCCTCATCAACCATCCGCTGGATTGCCCGATCTGCGACCAGGGCGGCGAGTGCGAATTGCAGGATCTGGCGGTAGGCTACGGCGCTGGTGCCTCGCGCTACGCCGAGGAAAAGCGCGTGGTATTCAACAAGAACATCGGCCCGCTGATCAACACCGACATGACGCGCTGCATCAATTGCACCCGCTGCGTGCGCTTCGGCCAGGAAATCGGCGGGATGATGGAGATGGGCCAGGTCGGCCGCGGCGAGCACGCCGAGATCACCACCTTCATCGAGCGCTCGATCAATTCCGAGCTGTCCGGCAATATCATCGACCTGTGCCCGGTCGGCGCGCTGACCAGCAAGCCGTTCCGCTATAGCGCGCGGGCCTGGGAGCTGACTACGCGTCCCTCCGTCAGTCCCCACGATGGCCTGGGCGCCAATCTCAGCGTGCAGACCAAGAATAACCGCGTTTTCCGCGTGTTGCCGCGCGACAATGAAGAGATCAACGAGTGCTGGCTGTCGGACAAGGAGCGTTTCGCCTACGAGGGACTGAATTCTGAAGACCGGTTGCAGCGCCCGATGATCAAGCGCAACGGCGAGTGGCGCGAATGCGACTGGACCGAGGCGTTGGAATTCGTGGTTGCCGGAGTGATGCGCGTCCGCGACGAGCAGGGTGAGGATCAGGTTGGCGCGCTGGCTTCGCCGCACGCCACCCTGGAAGAACTTTACCTGCTGCAGAAACTGCTGCGTGGCATCGGCAGCGGCAATGTCGATCATCGTCTGCGCCAGTCCGACTTCAGTGCCGATGCCGCAATGCAGGGCGCGCTCTGGCTGGGCATGAGCATTGCCGAGATGGAGCAGCTGGATCGCATCCTGGTCATCGGCAGTACGCTGCGCGCCGACCATCCGCTGCTGGCGCACCGCCTGCGCCAGGCCGTCAAGCGCGGCGCCGAACTGAACCTGATCAACCCGGTGGCGGACGATTTGCTGTGCCAAGTCGCCAATCAGGCGATCATCGCCCCCGATGCGATGGTGGCCATGCTGGACCAGGTGCGCCGCGCACTGGCCGGCGAATCTGTGGATGCCACGGCTCAGGCGATTGCCGTCAGCCTCAAGCAGGGCGGGCGCAAGGCGGTGCTGCTCGGCAATCTGGCGCAGCACCACCCGCGTTACGCCGAACTGCATGCCCTGGCGCAACAGGTGGCGGAGCTGGCTGGAGCCAAACTCGGTTTCCTCGGCGAGGCGGCGAACAGCGTCGGCGCGCATCTGGCCGGTGCAGTGCCCGGCACTGGCGGCATGAACGCCGCGCAGATGATCGATGACCCGCGCCGCGCCTACATTTTGCTCGGCGTCGAAGCGGAGCTGGATAGCTACAACCCGACCAAGACACTGGCCGCGCTGAAAGTGGCGCAACTGGTCGTCGTCCTGAGCGCCTACAAGAACAAGGCGCTGGATTACGCTCACGTGCTGTTGCCGGTGGCGCCGTTTACCGAAACCGCCGGGTCCTTCGTCAACACCGAAGGCCGGGCGCAGAGTTTCAACGCTGCGGTCAAGCCACTGGGCGAAACCCGCCCGGGGTGGAAGGTGTTGCGCGTGCTGGGCAATCTGATGGAAGTGGCGGGCTTTGACTACGACAGTGCCGAGCAGGTGCGCGCTGAAGTGCTGGCTGGCGACACTACGGTAAAATTGAATAACTCGCTGCAGGCATTTGTGGCCAAGCCGGCCGCTGCGAAGGGCGGCTTGCAGCGCATCGGCGAAGTGCCGGCTTACCATGCCGACTCCATCGTGCGCCGCGCTGCCGCACTGCAGAAAACGGCTGCGGCAGCGATGCAGGGCGCCTGGATGAATGCGGAAACGCTAGCCGGCGTGGGCGTTGCCGAGGGCGCAGACGTGAGCGTCAGCCAGGGCGCTGGCGGCCTCGTTCTCAAGGCGCTGCGCGACGATAGCCTGCCCGTCGGCTGCGTGCGGGTGGCCGCCGGACACCCGGCAACCTCATCCCTGGGCGGGATGTTCGATGAAATCGTGGTAGGGCGGGCGGGATAAAGACCATGACTGACATAATCACGATTCTTCAAGGATTCTTCGGCTTCGCCTGGCCGCTGGTGTACAGCATGGCGAAGATCGTCGCCATCGTCGCGCCGCTGATGCTGGGCCTGGCCTATCTGACCTACGCCGAACGCAAGATCATCGGCTACATGCAGGTGCGCATCGGCCCCAATCGCGTCGGCCCCAAGGGTTGGCTGCAACCGATCGCGGACGGGCTGAAGCTGCTGATGAAGGAAATCGTGATTCCCGCCGGCGCCAACAAGGGAATTTTCCTGCTTGCCCCGGTGCTGGCCATTGGTCCGGCGCTGGCTGCCTGGGCGGTGGTGCCGTTCTCGCCGGAACTGGTGCTGGCCAATATCGATGCCAGCGTGCTCTACCTCATGGCGATCACTTCGATGGGCGTGTACGGCATCGTGCTGGCGGGCTGGGCATCTAATTCCAAGTATGCCTTCCTCGGCGGGATGCGTGCCGCGGCGCAGATTGTTTCCTACGAAATCGCCATGGGGTTCGCTTTGGTCGGCGTGCTGATGGCGGCGCAAAGCCTGAACCTGGGAGAGATCGTCAAGGCCCAGCAGGGCGGGGTGTTCAGCTGGTACTGGCTGCCGCTGTTTCCCTTATTCATTGTTTACCTGATCTCCGGCCTGGCCGAGCTTAACCGCGCGCCGTTCGACGTGGTCGAGGGCGAGTCCGAAATCGTCGGCTTCCATGTCGAATATTCCGGCATGGCCTTCGCCATCTTCTTCCTGGCCGAATATGCCAACATGATCCTGGTCGCGACCTTGACCTCGCTGATGTTCCTCGGCGGCTGGAACCCGTTGTTCGATTTTGCGCCGTTCAACTGGATTCCGGGCTTCTTCTGGCTGCTGGCCAAGGTGTGCTTCGTGCTGTTCCTTTTCCTCTGGTTCCGCGCCACCTTCCCTCGTTACCGCTACGACCAGATCATGCGCCTGGGCTGGAAGGTGTTCATCCCGGTAACCCTGGTGTGGATCGTGGTGGTTGGCGCCGCCATGCAGACCCCCTTCGGCCACCTGTTCCATTGAGGAAAAGAGCGTGAACAAGATCAAAAGCTTTTTTTCGACTTTCCTGCTCATCGAGCTGCTCAAGGGCATGGCGCTGACCGGGCGTCACATGTTCTCGCGCAAGATCACGGTGCAGTTCCCCGAGGAGCGCACGCCGATGTCGCCGCGCTTCCGCGGCCTGCACGCGCAGCGCCGTTATCCCAACGGCGAGGAACGCTGCATCGCCTGCAAGCTGTGCGAGGCGGTATGCCCGGCGCTGGCGATCACCATCGAATCGGAACAGCGCGATGACGGCACCCGGCGCACCACGCGCTACGACATCGACCTGACCAAGTGCATTTTCTGCGGCTTCTGCGAAGAAGCCTGCCCGGTGGATGCGATTGTCGAGACCCGGATTTTCGACTATCACGGCGAAAAACGCGGCGATCTGATTTACACCAAGGACATGCTGCTGGCTGTGGGTGATAAATACGAAGAGCAGATCGCCAAGGACAGGGCGGCGGACGCGAAGTACCGTTGAAATATAAAGAATAACCGCAGAGGACGCGGAGGACGCAGAGGAAAAGCATTGAGGGCAATGGAATTTGAATTTGGTTTCCTCTGCGTCCCCCGCGTCCCCCGCGGTGAAACAGCTTTTACTGGAATAGCTAAATGAACTTTGAAACACTGGTTTTCTACTTCCTCGCCAGCATCCTGCTGTTTGCAGGGTTACGCGTGGTGACTGCGCGCCATCCGGTGCATGCCGCCCTGTTCCTGGTGCTGGCATTTTTTACCGGGGCCGGACTGTGGCTGCTGCTGGAGGCCGAATTCCTCGCGATCACCCTGGTGCTGGTTTACATCGGCGCAGTGATGGTGCTGTTCCTGTTCGTGGTGATGATGCTCAACCTGAATATCGAGAAGATGCGTCAGGGCTTCTGGGACAACCTGCCGCTGGCCGCTTTCGTCGGCATTCTGATGGCGATCGAAATGACGCTGGTGGTGACAGTGGCTGGCCGCACCGTCAGCTCCGATCCGGTATCGCACGCCGCCGGCTACAGCAACACCAAGGAGCTGGGCCGCTTGCTCTATACCGACTATGTCTATCCGTTTGAACTCGCTGCGGTGATCCTGCTGGTGGCGATTGTTGCCGCTATCGCCCTCACGATGCGCCGCCGGATCGGCACCAAGCATCAGGACCCGTCTTGGCAGGTCAGCGTCAAGAGCAAGGATCGCGTGCGCCTGGTCTCGATGCCGGCTGAGAAAGAAGGGGAATAACGTGCTGACTCTGACCCATTTTCTGGTATTGGGAGCGCTGCTGTTTGCCATCAGCGTGGTGGGCATCTTCCTCAATCGCAAGAACCTGATCGTCCTGCTGATGGCGATCGAGCTGATGCTGCTGGCGGTGAACATGAACTTCGTCGCCTTTTCACATTATTTGAACGACTCCGCGGGACAGGTTTTCGTGTTCTTCATACTCACTGTAGCCGCGGCCGAATCGGCCATCGGCCTGGCGATCCTGGTGGCGCTGTTCCGCAACCTGAACACGATTAACGTGACCGAGCTGGATCAATTGAAAGGGTAGGTAGGGTGGGCAACGCTCTTTTGCCCACGCGGAAATAATCTTCACTCGCCGCGTGGGCACAAAAACGGTGCCCACCCTACATGATAAATATGACTGAAATGCAAAAACTTTATCTGCTGGTACCGCTGGCGCCGCTGGCCGGAGCGGCGATCGCCGGGCTGTTCGGCTGGCTGATCGGGCGCGCGGCTTCGCACTGGGTGACCATCCTCAGCGTGGTGATCTCCTTCGTCGCCTCGGTAGTGATTTTCCAGGACGTGATGGCGGGCCACACCTTCAACGGCAGCGTCTACACCTGGCTCACTACGGGCGAAACCCGCTTCGAGATCGGCTTCCTGATCGATCGCCTGACCGTCATGATGATGCTGGTGGTGACCTTCGTCTCGCTGATGGTGCACATCTACACCATCGGCTACATGCGCGACGATCCCGGCTACCAGCGCTTCTTCAGCTACATTTCGCTGTTCACCTTCTCGATGCTGATGCTGGTGATGGCGAACAACTTCATGCAGC
>CAZLJK010000103.1:0-8249 GCA_964559825.1 uncultured Sulfuricella sp.
TGGTGTGGGACGAGGCGGAGAACCGGCTGCACACCCAGAAGGCGCTGATGGAATACCTGCTGCTGGGCAAAATCGAAGCATAAGCTCTCACCGCGGAGGACGCGGAGGACGCAGAGGAAAATCAAACAGCGCTTTTGATAGAAATCCTCCGCGTCCTCCGCGTCCTCCGCGGTTAACCCGATTTTATTTTTTCCGCGAGCCAAGTTATGAGCAATGTAAACAAAGTCGTCCTCGCCTATTCTGGCGGTCTGGACACCTCGGTCATCCTGAAATGGCTGCAAGACACCTACCAGTGCGAAGTCGTCACCTTCACCGCCGACATCGGCCAGGGCGAAGAGCTCGAGCCGGCGCGCAACAAGGCGCTGCAGTTCGGCATCAAGCCGGAACAGATCTACATCGACGACCTGCGCGAGGAATTCGTCCGCGACTTCGTCTTCCCGATGTTCCGTGCCAACACCGTTTACGAGGGCGAATACCTGCTCGGCACCTCGATCGCCCGCCCGCTGATCGCCAAGCGGCTGATCGAAATCGCACGGGAAACCGGCGCGGTCGCGATCTCGCACGGCGCCACCGGCAAGGGCAACGACCAGGTGCGCTTCGAGCTCGGCGCTTACGCGCTCAACCCGGACATCAAGATCATCGCGCCGTGGCGCGAGTGGGACCTGCTCTCGCGCGAGAAGCTGCTGGCTTATGCGGCACAGCACAACATCCCGGTGGAAATGAAGCACAAGGCCGGCGGCAGCCCCTACTCGATGGACGCCAACCTGCTCCACATCAGCTACGAAGGACGCCACCTGGAGAACCCCGCCGCCGAAGCCGAGGAGGACATGTGGCGCTGGACGGTGTCACCGGAAAAAGCACCGGACCAGGCGGAATACCTGGATATCGAATACGTGAACGGCGACCCGGTCGCGCTCAACGGCAACAAGCTGTCGCCCGCTGAAATGCTCGCCGAACTCAACCGCCTCGGCGGCAAGCACGGCATCGGCCGCCTCGACCTGGTGGAAAACCGCTACGTTGGCATGAAATCGCGCGGCTGCTACGAGACGCCCGGCGGCACCATCATGCTCAAGGCCCACCGCGCCATCGAATCCATCACCCTGGACCGCGAAGTGGCGCACCTCAAGGATGATTTGATGCCGCGCTACGCCAGCATGATCTACAACGGTTACTGGTGGGCGCCCGAGCGGAAAGCCTTGCAGGTGCTGATCGACGACACCCAGCGCCACGTCAACGGCTGGGTAAGGGTCAAGCTGTACAAGGGCAACGTCGTCGTGGTCGGGCGCGACTCCAAGACCGACTCGCTGTTCGACGCGACCATCGCCACCTTCGAGGACGATGCCGGCGCCTATAATCAAGCAGATGCGGGCGGTTTCATCAAGCTCAGCGCGTTGCGGCTGCGGATTGCGGCCAAGTTGCAGAATCGTTAATTTTAGGAAAAAACATGTCCCAATTCGACAATGTCAGCGTAGTCAAGAAAGCCAACGTCTACTTCGACGGCAAGTGCGTTTCCCACACCGTAATCTTCCCCGACGGCAGCAAGAAAACCATCGGCGTGATTTTCCCGAGCAGCCTCACCTTCAACACCGGCCTGCCGGAGCTGATGGAGATCAATGCCGGGGTGTGCAAGGTGAAACTGGCGGGCGAGAAGGACAGCAAAACCTACAAGGCGGGCGAGAGCTTCAGCGTGCCGGGCAACACCAGCTTCGATATCGAAACCGTGGAGATGCTGGACTACGTCTGCCACTTCATCACCGAATCCACCTGCTGCGCGGGTTAAAGGGGAGTCAGCCATGCCGACATTCGATATCGTTTCCGAAGTAGACAAGCAGGAATTGAAAAATGCCGTTGACCAGGCCAACAAGGTCATCACCGGACGCTTCGATTTCAAGGGATCCGATACGCGCGTCGATCAGGCGGAGTATGTGCTGACCATCTACGCCGACGACAACTTCAAGCTGGAGCAGGTATTCGACATCGTCAACCAGACCTTCGGCAAGCGCAACATCGACGTAAGCTGCCTGGACAAGGGCAAGATCGAGAAAATCAGCGGCAACAAGGTCAAGCAGACCGTGACCGTCAAGACAGGCGTGGAAACTGAACTGGCGAAGAAAATCGTCAAGCTGATCAAGGATTCCAAGCTCAAGGTCCAGGCCAGCATTCAGGGCGAGGCGGTGCGCGTCACCGGCGCAAAGCGCGATCTGTTGCAGGAAACCATCACGCTGGTGAAAAAATCCATCACCGACTTCCCGCTCCAGTTCCAGAATTTCCGGGATTAACATATTCACCGCAGAGGACGCGGAGGAAATCTTTTCTTTACCCTGTGTCCTCTGCGGTTAATTTTGTAGGATTTTAAACATGCCAAAAGTCCTCGTCCCCCTCGCCCAAGGCTGCGAAGAAATCGAAGCCGTCACCATTATCGACCTGCTGCGCCGCGCCAAAATCGAGGTTGTCTCCGCCGGACTCGAAGATCAGCCGGTGACTGCCAGCCGCGGTGTCCGCCTGATCGCCGACACCACTCTGGATGAAGCTCTCCAGCAAGAATTCGACATGATCGTGCTGCCCGGCGGCATGCCCGGCATGACCCATCTGAAGAACGACCCCCGTATCATCGCCCTGCTGCAAAAAATGGCCGGCGATGGCAAGTACACCTGCGCCATCTGCGCCGCACCTGCCGTGCTGGCAGAAGCCGGCCTGCTGGAGGGCAAATCGGCAACCAGCTATCCCGGCTTCCTGGACAAGATGAATCTGCCCAGCGTCGCTTACAAGGACGATCCGGTGGTCAGGGACGGCAAGGTCATCACCTCGCGCGGGCCTGGCACGGCGATGGATTTCGCCCTGGAGCTGATCGAGGTTTTGGCCGGGAAGGCCCAGCGGGACGAAGTCGATGCCGGCTTGCAACGACCGGGGAAGTTCTGACACAAGACAACTGTCTCAGGCTGGCTCCAGAGGCCGAATGCTGTATACTTGACAAAATTACACTACTATTCAGCGGTGCCCCATGAGCTTCCGAATTCGCCTCCTGCCCAGCGGCAAAGAGTTCGCCGCCGAGAAAAACGAAACCATACTTGAGGCCGCGCTCCGCTCCGGCATCGCACTCAACTACAACTGCAACACAGGCACCTGCGGCGGCTGCGGCGGCAGGATAAAGTCCGGCCTGGTCGGTGAAACCCAGCAACACGATTTCCATTTCTCCGACACGCTGAAAGAACAGGGCCATGTGCTGCTGTGCGTCACCGCTGCGCAATCCGACCTGGAAATAGAGGTCAAGGAGGCGGGCGGCATTGAAGACATTCCGCTCCAGCGGATCCCCACCAAAGTTGAGCTGATGGAGCAAATCCAGGACGACACCCTGATCCTGCATCTGCGCACGCCGCGCACGCAGACGCTGCGTTTTCTCGCCGGGCAACATCTCCGCCTCGCCATCGCCGACATGCCGCCGCGCAACAAATCGCTGGCCAGCTGCCCGTGCAATGCCATGCACTTGCAATTCCATATCCGCCGGGTGCCGGGCGATCCCTTCTCGGAATATGTCTTCACCCAGCTGAAAATCTCTCAAACGGTGATGGTCGAAGGGCCATGGGGCAACTTCTCCCTGAACGAAAATTCAAAGCGGCCGATCATCTTCGTCGCCTACGAAACCGGCTTCGCATCCATAAAAAGCATCATCGAGCACGCCATCGCCCTGGAATTGGAACAGCCACTTCACCTCTACTGGATGGTGCACCGGCCCGGCAATCACTATCTGAATAACCTGTGCCGCTCCTGGCTCGATGCCCTGGACAACTTCAGTTACACGGCGCTGACGGGGAATGGTTTATCCGGCGTATCCAGCTGGGAAGCGTCCGCCGACCCGGCGGTGGGCCTGCGCGACATGGAAGCCGCGGGTGCAGCAATCGTCGCCGACCATCCCGATCTGTCCGGCTTCGACGTCTATCTCACGGCGCCGGAAGCAAGTACCGAGGAAATTGTTGGATTGCTACAGCGGCACGGCCTGCCGAAAGGGCAGTTGCACCTGGATGCCATGAAGCGGTTTTAACGCACTAGCGCACCAGCCCTTCAATCCATTTGCTATAGATTTTTTGGGCAGCGGCATTCAAGGTCTTCACGCGCTCCGCCAGATTTTCCAGGATCTCTGCCGCTTGCTGCACTGCCGGACTGGCGCTGGCGGAGGCAATTTCCTCCTCGCCCAACTCGCACCATTCCCGCACCATCTCTTCGGTCATTTCGATATGGCATTGCATGCCCAGATGCTTGCCCATGGCGAACCCCTGATTTGCACAGTGCTTATTACCCAGTGTCCCGGTAGCGCCGGGCGGAATCGTGAACGTCTCGCCATGCCAATGGAAGGCGTCGAATTTTCCCGTTTCCCCGAACCAGGCCTTGGCGGTGGCATTGTCCGCCACCGCCACCTCGCCCCAGCCGATTTCCTTGACCGGATTCCTGCCCACCACCCCGCCCAGCGCCTTGGCCATCAACTGCCCGCCAAGGCAGTGCCCGAGCACGGGAATATCGGCCTGCACCGCCTGCCGGATCAACGCCAGGGAACGGGGTAGCCACGGCAAGTCGTCGTTCACGCTCATCGGGCCGCCCATGAACACCAGGCCACTGAACTGCCTGGCGTCTGCCGGCAGCGCGTCACCGGCATCGATCCTGAACAGCTGCCAGGGAATGTCGCGACTATCGAGAAATGTGGCAAAATAGCCTGGACCTTCGCTAGGAGCATGGCGAAAAATCGCAACCGGTTTCATGATCTGCATGATCTGAGGGAGTCCTGATGAGTTTAGTATGGCGCCATTCTATCCTGCCCGGCCTGGTTATTCTATGCACCGCAATCAGCGCCCCTGCCACCGAGGTCAACGTGGTCGGCCTGTTCAACGGTAAAGCCATGGTCAGCATCAACGGCGGCAAGCATCGTGTAATCGCCGCGGGCGAAACCTCGCCGGAAGGCGTCAAGCTGATCGGCGCCGACTCCTCCACCGCAGTGCTGGAGATCGACGGCAAGCGCCAGAATTTGGGCATGGGCAAGAGCGCCTCCATCCCGTCCGCCGATGGCGGCGGCAACCAGAGCGCAGTCCTGGCCGCCAATATCCAGGGCCATTTCATCACCACCGGCAGCATCAACGGCACCAGCGCGCGCATGATGGTGGATACCGGGGCGTCCATGGTCTCGATGGGCAAAGAGGAAGCGAAGCGGCTCGGGATTTCCTATCTCAGCGGCAAACGCGGGTTGGTTTCCACCGCAAACGGCGTCATCCCGGCCTACCAAGTCACCCTCAACACGGTGAGGGTGGGCAATCTCACGCTGAACCAGGTGGACGGCCTGGTGCAGGAAAGCAACATGCCTTACGTTCTGCTCGGCATGAGCTTCCTGAAAAGGCTGGAGATCAAGCAGGACGGGACCAACATGACGCTGTTGAAGAAATACTAAACAGCCGTCTTATCCCGCTCAATCAGCGCATAGGCCGAGTGATTGTGTATGGATTCAAAATTCTCCGCTTCCACCACATATGCATCGATACGCTTATCCGCATTCAGTGCAGCCGCCACATCCCGCACCATATCCTCGACAAACTTTGGATTATCGTAGGCACGCTCGGTAACAAATTTTTCATCCGGCCGCTTGAGCAGGCCGTACAGCTCGCATGACGCCTGATCTTCCACCATCCGCACCACGTCCTCGATCCACACCATATCATTGGTGCGCACTGCCACGGTGACGTGGGAACGCTGGTTGTGTGCGCCGTAGTCGGAAATTTTCTTCGAGCACGGGCACAGGCTGGTGACCGGGATCACCACTTTCATGGTGAGCTGGTACTTACCCTTGACGATTTCGCCGATGAAGGTGACGTCGTAGTCGAGCAGGCTTTGCACGCCGGAAATCGGGGCCTTCTTGTTGATGAAGTAGGGGAAGCTCATCTCGACGTGGCCGGATTCGGCCTCCAGACGCTGCACCATCTCGCGCAGCATGGACTCGAACGATTCCACCGAAATCTCGCGCTCATTGCTGTCGCTGTTGAGTATCTCAACGAAGCGAGACATGTGCGTGCCTTTGAAGTTATGCGGCAGATAAACGTTCATGTTGAACATGGCGATGGTGTGCTGCACGCCCTCGCTCTTGTCTGCGACCCGGACAGGATGACGGATGGATTTGATGCCCACCTTGTCGATGGCAATCTGGCGAGAGTCCGCATAGTTCTGCACATCGGCGATGGCGTCCTTGTCACAGACGGGGGCGTTCACATCGCACGTTTCATTGCAGTTGCTCATGATTTATTCCTTGAATTAATTTAGACCAAGTATAACATTGGATAATAGTTGAGTAAACTACTCGGTTAACCGGGAGCAATGATTAACCGGGCTTGCACCGCGTGGACGATGCCATCCCGGTCCAGACCGCAGGCTGCCAGCAATTTGGCCGGATCACCATGTTCGACGAAACGGTCGGGCAGGCCGAGCTGCAGCACCGGCACCGTCACGCCCCGGCTCTCCAGGAATTCGAGCACGGCGCTGCCGGCACCGCCCATCACCGTGTTTTCTTCGACGGTGACGAGCAGCGCATGGGTTTGCGCCAAACGTAATATCAGTCCCTCGTCCAACGGCTTGACGAAGCGCATGTTGGCGACCGTGGCATGGAGCTCTTCGGCTGCGGCCAGCGCGGGCGTCAGCATGCTGCCGAAGGCGAGAATGGCCACTTTTTCGCCCTCGCGGCGGATTTCACCCTTGCCCAGCGGCAACGCCTGCATTTCCTGCTGGATGACGACACCCATGCCGCCCCCGCGCGGGTAGCGCACCGCCGCCGGGCCGTTGTGCATGAATGCGGTGTAGAGCATCTGGCGGCACTCGTTCTCGTCCGAGGGCGCCATCACCAGCATGTTGGGCACGCAGCGCAAAAAGGACAGGTCGAAGCTGCCGGCATGGGTCGGGCCGTCGGCGCCGACCAGTCCGGCGCGGTCGATCGCCAGCACGACGGGCAGATCCTGCAGCGCGATGTCGTGAATCAACTGGTCATAGGCACGCTGCAAGAAGGTCGAATAGATCGCCACCACCGGCTTCATCCCTTCGCAAGCGATGCCGGCGGCGAAAGTCAGCGCGTGCTGCTCGGCGATGCCGACATCGAAATAGCGCTTCGGGTATTCCTGCGCGAAGCGCACCATGCCGGAGCCTTCGCACATCGCCGGGGTGATCCCGATCAGGCGCTGGTCCTGCGCCGCCATATCGCACAGCCAGTCGCCGAAAACCTGGGTGTAGGTCAACTGGCCGCCAGGCTTGGCGTCCATCACCCCGTCCTCGGGGTTGAATTTGGCGACGCCGTGATAGCGGCAGGGATCCTCTTCGGCCAGCTTGTAGCCCTTGCCCTTCTGCGTAGCGATGTGCAGCAACTGCGGCCCCTTGAGCTGCTTCAGGTTGTTCAGCGTGGTCACCAGCACATCGAGGTCGTGGCCGTCGATCGGGCCGATGTAGTTGAAGCCGAATTCCTCGAACAGGGTGCCGGGAATGACCATGCCCTTCATGTGCTCTTCGGCGCGCTTGGCCAGTTCCAGAATCGGCGGCATCGCCCCCAGCACCTTCTCGCCACCCTTGCGCATGGCGGAATAAAAGCGCCCCGACATGAGCTTGGCAAGATAGTTGTTGAGCGCGCCAACATTTGCCGAGATCGACATGTCGTTGTCGTTCAGCACCACCAGCAGGTTGGCGTCCATCGCCCCGGCGTTGTTGAGCGCTTCGAACGCCATGCCGCCGGTCATCGCGCCGTCGCCAATGATCGCCACTGCGCGCCGGTCGCTGCCTTCCGCCTGAGCTGCAACCGCCATGCCGAGCGCAGCGCTGATCGAGGTGCTGGAATGGCCGGCGCCGAAAGCGTCGTATTCGCTCTCGGCGCGCTTGGGAAAACCGGCGATGCCGCCGAGTTGGCGCAGGGTGGCCATGGCCTCGCGCCGCCCGGTCAGAATCTTGTGCGAATAGGTCTGGTGGCCGACATCCCACACCAGCCGGTCGTCCGGCGTGTTGAACACATAGTGCAGGGCGACGGTCAGCTCCACCGCGCCCAGGTTGGACGCCAGATGCCCGCCGGACCTGCTCACGCTTTCGATCAGGAAGGCGCGCAACTCCTCGGCGAGCAGGGGCAGTTGCTTGCGGTCGAGGGCGCGCAACTCAGTGGGGTCGTTGATGGTTTCGAGTAGTTTGTACATTTTCTCAACCGCCGATGAACGCAGATGCCCGGCAGGAAATCGGCGTTTATCGGCGGG
>CAZLJK010000104.1:0-8209 GCA_964559825.1 uncultured Sulfuricella sp.
GCAGCGGCCGCGCCGCGGCCAGGGCCGCGCAGACCGCCGCGGGATCGGCGCGCAGCAGGCGGGTGGTCTGATGCAGCGGGTCGGGCCAGCGGCCGTGCGGTTCGACCAGGATATGGGCGCAATCGCAGGCGGCCAGATAATTTTGCAGCTGCCTGGAAACCGGCACCGCGCCGAAGCGCAGCACCCAATCTGGACGACAATCCCCGGCAAAGCCTTCGCACCGCAGGAAAGCGTCGTAGCGGCTGAGAATGCGGCTGCGGTCATGCGCGCCGTAGCGCAGGTTGGCAAGCGGATCGGCCAGCACCGGGCAGGCCAGAGCTTCCGCGAGCTGCGCCAGCGCGGCGGGAAAGCCGTTTTCATAATTCCCCTCGCCGCACACAATCAGCCCCGGCCTGCCGGACAGCTCCCTGGCCAAGCCGGCGATTTCATCCGCCGGCGGCTGCATCACCGGGTAGCTCACCGCCCTGGGCGTGGCCGCCGCATATTCCGGCAAGGCGCCAGAGGGTACCAGCGGTTCGCGCAGCGGCACGTTGATATGCACCGGGCCGGGCAGCGGCCAGCGGCTCTGGTCCGCCGCCCGCGCCGCGAGGAAGCCGAGGCCGCGCAGCGCCTGCGGCGTCGATTCCGCCGGCGGCAGCTCGTGGCTGGCGCGCACCTGGCCGCCGAACAGCCCGGCTTGGTTGATGGTCTGGTTGGCGCCGCAATCGCGCAGTTCCGCCGGACGGTCGGCGGTGAGCAGAATCAGCGGGGTCAAACCGTAACTCGCCTCGATCACTGCGGGAAACCAGTTGGCCGGCGCCGAGCCGGAAGTGCACACCAGCGCGACGGGCCGCCGCTCCGCCTTGGCCAGGCCGAGGGCGAAGAAAGCGGCGCTGCGCTCATCCACCTGGATCCAGCTCTTCATCCCCGGATGGCGCAGGCAGGCCAGCGTCAGCGGGGTGGAGCGCGAGCCCGGCGAGATCACCGCCCGATCCACCCCGGCTGCCACCAAGCCCTCCACCAGCGCCATGGCCCAGCGCAGGTTGAGAAAAGCGACGTCGCCGCCGCTCACGGCTGTCCTCCCAGCACGCCAAGCATGGCGTTGAGCTTGGCCTCGGTCTCCGCCAGTTCGATGCGGGGATCGGAACCGGCGACGATGCCCGCGCCGGCAAACAGCTCGGCCTCGTTGCCGGCCAGCCAGGCGCAGCGCAAGGCCACGGCGAACTCGCCGTCGCCGTCGAACCCTATCCAGCCGGTGGCGCCGCTGTACCAGCCGTGACGCACTTCTCCATGACGCGCCAGCCACTCCAGCGCACGCCGGGCGGGAGCGCCGCCCACCGCCGGCGTGGGATGCAGGCGTTCGACCAGGCCGAACAGCGTTGTGCCGGGCAGGACGGCGCCCCGGATCACGCTGCGCAGATGGCGCAACTCGTGCAGCTCAAGGATGTTCGGGCGAGCGGGAATTTCCAGGAAACCGCACGTCGGCTCCAGGGCGCGGACGATCGCGTTGACCACCAGGCGGTGCTCGCGCAGGCTCTTGTCATCGTCCAGCCGCCCGGCCTGCCAGTCGGTTCCCGCCAGCGCATCGCTCACCACCTGCCCGTCGGCCAGCGACACCAGGGATTCCGGCGTGGCGCCAAGCAGCACGCCGCGTGGGGAGTCGGCATGGGCAAAATGGATGCAGCCGGGGTAGCGCGCCGCCAGCGCCGCCATCAGCGCGGCAGGCTCGAATGGACGCCCTGCCCGGACACGAATGCTGCGTGACAGCACCACCTTGTCCAGATCGCCGGCGCGGATGTCCGCCACTGCGCGGGCCGCCCGCGCCAGCCAGACTTCGTCCTCGGGCTGGCCGGCAAGCCGGCTCAGGGTGCCCGAGGAAGCCGGCGCGGGGTCTCGGTCCAGTGCCGCCAGCAACTCGCCGGCCAGCGCCAGCCAGCCGGACAGCACCGTGCCGTGCGAGCTTTCCCGGTTGCAGGTGAAGGTCAGGGCGCAGGAATCGCCTTGGCGCTGCGCCAGCAGCACGGGGATCGCCAGCCGCGCATTGGGCAGCGGTTCGCCCTGCCCCTCCTGGCCGAAAGCGAAGCCGGCCAGGGCCGCCGGCTGAAATCCGAGTCCGTCCGCATCCACCGCCTGCCAGAGGCGGCGATATTCGGCAAAGGCGGCATCCAGCGCGCGGAAGCGGCCCTCGCCCTGGGCCTCGACGCTGGCCACGGCGCCCATGCCGAGCAGGAAGCGGTCCTCCGCGGGCCGGGCCCAATAGCTGTAATCGTGCAAACCGTCGGGCAGGCAGCCGAATGCCAGCTCCGGCACCGCCACGGTCAGGCTCAGTAAGCCCTTGTCGCTCTCGTCGCCATGGCGGTGCAGCAAGCCGCCGAGGCGTGCCTCGATGGCTTGCAATAAGGAAGGATAGCGGTGAGCCGGTTGTGCCATAAGAGGATTTTACTTCATTTTCTGCTGCGCCAGACTGCGCAGCGCCAACCGCTCCAGCTTGCCGAGCGCATTGCGGGGCAATGCCGGAACGCGGATAAAGCGGCGCGGCAGCATGGCGCCGGGCAACTCGTTGCGGCACCATTTCTCCAGCGCTTCGTCGCCGGCCTCCCCCGCCACCAAGGCAACCAGCAGGTCGCCCCAAACATCGTCCGCCACCGCCGTCAGCGCCGCATCCGCGACGCCCGGACAGCGCTTCAACACTTCCTCCACCGCCTGCGGATGGACGTTGACGCCGCCGCTCACCAGCATGTCGTCATAGCGGCCAAGCACGGTGAGCCGACCCTGTTCGTCGAAGCAGCCCAGATCGCCGCTGACGAACCAGCCCTGCTCCAGCCCGAGTCCAGGCCGGCGCTCCGGGTTGGCGTAGCCCGCCATGACCGCATCGCCGCGGATGCGGATGCGGCCGATGCCGGAAGTGGGCCGCTCGTCCTCGTCCACCACTTCCACTTCTAACCCCGGCAGCGCCGCACCGACCTGGCCGGAAGCCCAGTCCTCCGGCAAACCGCACCAGGTCGCCACCTGCGAGCCGGCCTCGGACATGCCGTAAGTGGCGCAGACCGGCCAGCCGGCAGCGCGGGCGCGCCGGGCCAAGGCCTCCGACAGCGGCCCGCCACCGACCAGCGCGTATCTGAGCGCAGCTGGCGGCGGCGCATCGCGCCCCGCATCCAGCAGTTTCGCCAGCATTGCCGGCACCAGCGAGATATGGCTGACGCGACGGGCTTCCAGATCCCGCCACACCCGCAGCGGATCGAAGCCCTCGTGCAGCACGACGGTCGCGCCGGCTTCCGCGCAGCGATAGAGGATCGCCATGCCGCCGATGTGGTAGAGCGGCAGGCAAGCCAGCCAGGCATCGCCCGCAGCCAAGGGGAGACAACTGAGCGAAGCCAGCGTGCCGGCCTGCAAGTTTGCACCGCTCAGCATCACCGCCTTCGGCTCGCCCTGGGTGCCGCTGGTGGCGATCAACAATTCGATGTCATCCGCCACGGGTGCGCCCGCCGCCTGCAGCAGCATCTCGCGCCGCTGCGGGGAAAGTACGGGACTCAGCGGAAAAAATGCGCGGCCAAGCCAGGAAGCAGCGTAAGCGGACAGCGCCACCTCGGCCATCGGCGCGGCTTGCAACGCCAGCACCGCCCCCTGCGGACACGCCAGCCGTTGCGCCAGGGCCTGCGCGCGTTCGCGCAGTTGACGGTAGCTCAGGGTTTCGTCCGGCAGGATCAGCGCCGCCGCGTCGGGGCGGGTGGCCGTCACTCGATTGATCCAGGTAGCGAGCAGTTTCAAGGCGGTTCGATTGACAGCAGTTCCGGGTTATCTAAACAGGCACATGATAGAGTATTCGCCCGTCTTTTCTTGGGGTTCGAATGCGGTATGGATTGTACCAGTCCATATCCGGTTGAGGCAGACTCAGAAACCGCCGGGGCCACTTCCGCCACCGGCAGCCCGCCCCTCAGGCGACCCGATTTTGCGCTGCCCCGCGCACGAATGCCTCGATATTGTCGATCAGCTGGTCGGCCAGGATCTGCATGGCCTCGCGGCTGGCCCAGGCGATGTGGGGGGTAAGGATCAGATTGGGCAGGTCGAGTTCGAGCAGAGGATTGCCTGCGCGCGGCGGCTCCGCCGCCAGCACGTCGCACCCCGCTCCGGCGATGCGCCCCTCGCGCAGCGCTTCCGCCAGCGCCGCCTCGTCCACCATGCCGCCGCGCGCGGCATTGATGAGCAGGGCGGAAGATTTCATCCGGCGAAGTTCGGTCGCGCCGATCAGGTTGCGGGTTGCGTCCGTCAGCGGCACGTGCAGGGTCACCACGTCGCTCTCCGCCAGCACCTGTTCGAAGGGCAAGAAACCGGGGCGGACTTCGGTTGCGCCCTTGTGCTCGGCGAACTTCACCGTCATGCCGAAGGCCTGCGCGATCTGCGCCACCGCCTGCCCCAGCACGCCGTGGCCGATGATGCCCAGGGTGCTGCCGTGAATGTCGCGAACCGGATGGGTGAACAGGCAGAACTGGTCGGACCGCTGCCACAAGCCTTGCTGCAGGTCTCCGCGATAGGCGAGCAGATTACGGCGCAGCGCCAGGATCATCATGAACACGTGTTCCGGCACGGCATGCACGGCGTAGTTGCGGATATTGGCGACGGCGATGCCGTGCTCGCGGCACCAGTCCACGTCGATGTTGTTGACGCCGGTGGCGGCCTCGGCGATCAGTTTGAGTTGCGGCAATTGCGCCAGGGTTTCAGCCCGCAGCGGCACCTTGTTGGTGATGACTATGGTGGCGTCCCGAAGCCGCCCGGCGATCTCCTCCGGCGCGGTGGCGGCGTATTCTTCCCAGTGGTGGGGAAAGGCCGGGCGGCGGAGTGTTGCTTCCAGAGTCGAACGGTCGAGAAAGACAATCCGTTCCATGCTTCAATCCTTATCAGCGTAACGGCAATGGGTTTCGCGGATGAACAGCGTCGCCACCAGCCCCATCGTTGCAAACGCCAGCATCGCGCCGAGTCCGGCCTGGTAATCGGACAATTGATGCAGCGTCGCCACCCCGCCTCGCGCCTGGGCGGCCCGGTCTATCATCCAGCCGGTCAGCGGCTGCAAAATGCCGGTGCCGAGAAAAGCGCCGGTATTCACCACACTGGTGGCCATGCCGGAAAGGGCATGCCTGTTCACTTCCTTGGCGCACGCCCAAGTCAGGGTGAAGCCCGATGCGCCCAGCCCCATCGCCAGGAACAGCGCATAGCCCAGCGCCGGAGACATGTGCCAGCCGAGCAGCAGCGGCAGCCAGCTCAGGCAATACAGCAAGGCGCCGGCAAAGATAACCGGCTTGCGGCGCCCGAGGCGGTCCGACAGCATGCCGACGAAGAAAGCGCCAGCGGCAAAGCCGAGCAACAGCATGGAGGTATGCGCCGTGGCAAGGCCGCGTTCCATGCCGTGGACGTCGCGCAGGAAAGGCACCGCCCACAGACCGCCGAAGGCGAAGAACGAGCCGGATATCCCCAGGTTGACCCAGAAGCCAGGCCAGGTGGCGCGATTTTTCGCCACCACCACCAGGCCGTCATACCAGTGGCCGTCGTGCGGCAGGTGCGCCGCCTTGCCGTCGAGCTCGCGCATCGAAGGCAGGCCGGCCTTGCCGGGATGGTCGCGCACCATCAACCAGCCGAGCACGGCAAACCCCAGGGAAAGCCCGCCCACCGCGACGAATACGGTACGCCAGGAAACGAACCCCAGCGCCCAGGCCAGCGGCGAAGCCGCCAGCAGCGCGCCGATGTTGCCGAGCAGGATGGAGAGGCCGGTGAGCGTGGCGAAATGGCGGTCGTGAAACCAGGCGGCGTTGAGCTTGAGCAAGGAGATGAAGGTCACCGACACGCCCAGCCCGACCAGCAAACGCCCGATCGAAGCCACCGCCAGGCTGTCCGCCAGGCCGAACAGGAGCGAACCCGCCCCCGCGACCAGCCCGCCGACGGCCAGAATCCGGCGCGGGCCGAGGGTGTCCACCAGCACGCCGGTGGGGATCTGCATCACGGAATAAACGTAGAAATAAGTGGCGGCCAGCGCGCCCAGCTCGGCGCCGCTCGCCTGGAAGGTCTGCTGCAGGTCGGTGGCAATCGCCGCCGGGGCAAAGCGGTGGAAGAAGGACAGGATGTAGGCCAGCGCCACCAGGCCGAAAGCCGCCCAGCGCAGGCGGGAATAGCGGGCCTTCTGGGTGAGGGTGAGCACTGGCCTACCCCTTCAGGACCGCGTCAAGAAAGCCTTGTCGCTCTCCCTCCAGGGCATCGGTGATCTCCTGCAGCCGGTCGGCAGGAAGCGCCGCCTCAATCACCGCCCGGCAGCGCGCATGGTAGGCCTGGAATGCGGCCAGTACCGCCTCCGCCCGCAGCATTTTCTCCTGCGCCACCTTGGCACGGGGCGCCTCGCCGTCCAGCAGCTTGACCATGACATAGCGCGCCATGAACCTGGTGCCCCCGCCATCGGCCTTGCCGGCCAGCACCGGGCTGGTTTTGACGTAGGCCTCGCCGTCGAGCTCGAAGCGCTGGTTGATCTCTAAATCATTAAATTTCATTTGATTGCTCGATATGGTCGCCATAGCTCATGCCTTCGTCGTGCAGGACATTGCAGTAACTCCAGCGTTCATGGACGATGGCGGCGGTGTTCATTCTTTACCCAACGCCCCAATTTGTTTGAATCTTAGCGCCAACAGCTTCACTCGCTCAGCAAGCGACTCGTCCGGAAATACCATGCCGGACAATGCGTCTAAAAAGTCCGGCACGGCCAGAAGCGCCCTGCATTGCGCAGCCAGATACTGCTGCAATTCGGGGTCGCTCAAGGATATTTCCGAAACAAGTTCTGGCCTGCCATCTACCACGTTGACGACATCTTCCAGGTCATGACTGCCCAGCAAATTACCCCGGCCCCGATCGGCAAATGCCTCGAATTTGGTGGCCAGGAAGCAGGGCGCGCCAATCAGACGTATGGTCATCCCGACCGGTAGCGCGACTTCACGTGCAGTTTGCACCGCCAATGGATACCAGCGATTGGCAAAGCCGAGAATTCCCGAGTCCACCGGCATCAGATCAACTTCCAGGCTGTTGTAACGCCAGCGACAAATTGGCGCGTCTGGGGCAATATCCCGTTTAAAACCGAGTTGGACAAACTGTCTCTCCAAAGCGTGATACCCAGCCAGAGCCGCTACCTGCGCCACCAGGTCCACATCGTAGGTCACTCGTGCCGGAGCAGCCGCCGGGTCGGTCAGCAACAAATCCACCGCACAGCCACCCACAAACACCAACTGCTCTCGCAACTCTCCAAGCGCGTGAGCAATGAGTTCAACCTTGGCCAGGTTCGGGTATCGCGCTTTCATTGAAAAAATGCCTCCAGCAGCTTTTGGGCGGCATCACGCTCGCGGGCCTGGCCGCTCCTGATCGCATCGAACAGCGCGAGGATGGCATACAAGCGCTCATCTTTGAGCGCGGCATCCGGCACCGAAGGATACAGCGGTGCCAGACTCAGCCCACGCACCGTCCCCTTGGGGTGCGGCCACACCGGCACCGGGTCGTTGGAAGGCGCAATGATGCTGTTCAACGGTGCCGTGCCATATGCCGTGGGAATGCCGCGCGTGAGCGTGCCCCACGCCGGCGCAAACGCATACTTGGCGCCATGCAGCACAAACTCCCGCAACTGCGGCCTAAGCACCACCGGGCGGCGCTCCTCAAACATGGCCAGCCGCGCCATGGCCGCCCGCTTGAGCGCGCCATGCACCGCCGAGACCGCCAAGCCGGTCTGTTCCGCCAGTTCCGTGTAACTTACGCTACCGCCGCCACGGCTTAACAACGCCAGCAGCACGTAAAGGTCTTGCGGCTTGAGAGCCGGCTGACGGTTGCTTATTTTAGGCATATTCTTTTTTCTTGAAATAAGAATTAAGTGTGTAAATGATAAGGCGGACTATACTGACAAGTCAATATTCTCATTTCTTGAATAAAGAAATCGGGGAAAGTTTGACTCGATTCTGTTGGGCTTTGCGCGGAGGCATTCGCTATTTGCGATTGGCGAATGGAACCGACAGGCTACTAGAGGCTATTTACAGCACGTACCTCGCCAGATCCTCGCTCCTGGCCAGTTCCTTCAGCTTGCCATCGACATAATCGGCGTCGATAACGATGCTTTCTTCCGTCTTGCGCCCGGCCTCGAAGGAGATTTCCTCGAGCAGTTTTTCCATCACGGTGTAGAGCCGGCGCGCGCCGATGTTTTCGGTTCTTTCGTTGA
>CAZLJK010000105.1:0-8174 GCA_964559825.1 uncultured Sulfuricella sp.
CCGGTGTAAAACAGCACCCGCTCGGTTGCGGTGGTCTTGCCGGCGTCAATATGCGCGCTAATGCCGATGTTGCGATATCGTTCAATGGGTGTTTTGCGTGCCACAGTTAAAACCTTTACTAAAACCTTCAACCACTAAAGTTCACAAAGAACAAAAAAGAAAGCGGGCCGCCTAAGCCCCGCAATCTCCGTGTTCTCTGTGGCTAAATTAGAACCTGTAATGTGCGAATGCCTTATTGGCTTCGGCCATACGGTGAATCTCATCCCGTTTTTTCATTGCGGAACCGCGACCCTCGGCGGCATCCAGCAATTCGCCGGCCAGGCGGAACCCCATCGACTTCTCACCGCGCTTGCGCGCCGCATCTTTGATCCAGCGCATCGCAAGTGCCGTGCGGCGAACCGGACGAACTTCAACCGGGACCTGGTAGTTAGCGCCACCGACACGACGGCTCTTCACTTCGACGGAAGGACGGACATTCCCCAGAGCTTGAGTAAACACCTCAAGCGGGTTCTTGCCGCTCTTCTTCTCAATCTGCTCCAAAGCGCCGTAAATAATCCGCTCGGCAACGGCCTTTTTACCTGCCGTCATCAACACATTTACGAACTTGGAAATTTCTGCACTACCGAATTTCGGATCAGGCAGGACTTCGCGCTTGGGAACTTCTCTACGTCTTGGCATAATTACCTCGGTGCTATCTTTATAAATTGGCTATTGAATTAGCTTAAGCCGCCTTCGGGCGCTTGGTGCCGTACTTGGAACGACTCTGTTTACGATCTTTCACGCCAGCGGTATCCAGGCTGCCGCGCACGGTATGGTAACGAACCCCCGGCAAGTCCTTGCCCCGACCGCCACGAATCAGCACCACCGAGTGCTCCTGCAGGTTATGGCCTTCGCCGCCGATGTAGCTGGACACTTCGAAGCCGTTGGTGAGGCGCACACGAGCCACTTTACGCAACGCCGAGTTCGGTTTTTTCGGCGTCGTGGTGTAGACGCGGGTACACACGCCGCGCTTTTGCGGGCTGCTTTCCAGCGCAGGCACTTTGCTCTTGGCAGGCTTGGGCTCGCGCGGTTTACGCACTAACTGGTTAATCGTTGGCATTGATAATCCATTCCTAAAAAAATAACGGGGACGGCAACCGTTGCCGTCCCGAATATATGCACAGCGCCGAAACCATAACGAGACCGGCGCAGGAATTTAGCCGCTGCTAAAAAGACTGTGGATTCTATTTTCTCCCCAGCCAAATGTCAAGCACCCCATGCGGTTATTTCGCCGCATGGAGGATACTTCAGGCCGAAAGTTCGCTGCCTTCCGGCGAGGACGGCGACTCTTCGATCGCCTCTGCACTCGCCACCAAACCTTCGCCCGACTTCTGCCTGCGACGCGCGGTGTGGAAAGCCAGGCCGGTACCCGCCGGAATCAGGCGGCCAACGATGACATTTTCCTTCAAGCCACGCAGCTCGTCGCGTTTGCCCATGATCGCAGCTTCAGTCAGCACGCGCGTCGTTTCCTGGAAGGAAGCCGCGGAGATGAACGAATCCGTAGACAGCGACGCCTTGGTGATGCCCAGCAACATGTACTCGTAAATGGCCGGCTCTTTCCCCTCGACCACCATTTTCTCGTTTTCCCCCAGCACGTCGGCACGCTCCACCTGCTCGCCCTGGATGAAGCGGGTCTCGCCTGGGTCTACCACGGTAACGCGGCGCAGCATCTGGCGCACGATCACTTCGATGTGCTTGTCGTTGATCTTCACGCCCTGGAGGCGGTACACGTCCTGCACTTCGTCGGTAATGTAGCGTGCCAGCGCCTCGACGCCCCGCAAGCGCAGGATGTCATGCGGATCGGCCGGACCGTCGACGATGCTTTCACCCTTGTTCACCACCTGGCCGTCGTGGGCGGTGACGTGCTTGTCCTTCGTGATCAAGTATTCGTGAGGGACGCCTTCCAGATCGGTGATCACCAGACGCTGCTTGCCCTTGGTGTCCTTGCCGAACGACACGATGCCGGTAACTTCAGCCAGCAAACCGGCATCCTTCGGCGAACGAGCCTCGAACAGTTCCGCCACGCGCGGCAGACCCCCGGTAATATCGCGGGTCTTGGAGGTTTCCTGCGGGATCCGCGCCAGCACGTCGCCGACGTTGACCATCTGACCGTCCTTCACTGTGATGATCGAGCCCAGCTGGAAGGTGATGTTAACAGGCAGGTCGGTGCCGGCGATCTTGATTTCCTGACCGCTGTCATCGAGCAGCTTGACCGCCGGACGCAACCCCTTGAACTGGGTCGTGCCGCGACGCTTGGGATCGATCACGACCAAGGAGGACAAACCCGTTACATCGTCGAGCTGCTTGGCCACGGTGACGCCTTCTTCGACGTTGTCGAAGCGTGCCGTACCCGCGTATTCGGTAATGATCGGGCGGGTATGCGGATCCCAGGTCGCCAGCACCTGGCCAGCCTTGGCGACAGAACCGTCCGAGGCCAGCAGGGTAGAACCGTAAGGGATTTTCTGACGCTCGCGCTCGCGGCCATTGTCGTCGGTGATAATCACTTCGCCACTGCGCGAAATCACGATCTGTTCATTCTTGGCGTTGGTCACGTAGCGCATGCCGGAGGCAAAGCGCGCTACACCGTTGGATTTGATCTCGACCGAGCTGGCTGCTGCCGCGCGGGATGCCGCACCGCCGATGTGGAAGGTACGCATGGTCAGCTGGGTGCCCGGTTCGCCGATGGACTGCGCCGCGATCACGCCGACCGCCTCACCGACGTTCACCTCGTAGCCGCGCCCGAGGTCGCGGCCGTAGCACTTGGCACACAAGCCGTAGCGGGTTTCGCAGGTCAGCGGGGTACGTACCTTGACTTCGTCGATACCCATCTGCTCGATCGCTTCCACCGCATCTTCATCCAGCAGCGTGCCGGCCTCGTAAACGGTCTCGCTGGTTTCCGGATTAACGACATCCACCGCAGCGGTACGACCGAGGATACGCTCGCGCAACGGCTCGACCACTTCGCCGCCTTCGACCAGCGCCTTCAGCGCCATGCCTTCCGCCGTGCCGCAATCGTTCTCGGTGACCACCAGATCCTGGGTCACGTCCACTAGACGGCGGGTGAGGTAACCGGAGTTTGCGGTCTTCAGCGCCGTGTCGGCCAAGCCTTTACGTGCGCCGTGCGTGGAGATGAAATACTGCAGAACATTCAGGCCCTCGCGGAAGTTTGCCGTGATCGGGGTCTCGATGATCGAGCCGTCAGGCTTGGCCATCAGGCCGCGCATGCCGGCCAACTGGCGAATCTGCGCCGCGGAGCCGCGGGCGCCGGAATCGGCCATCATGTAAATCGAGTTGAATGACTCCTGGGTGACCGTCTTACCATCCCGATCGACTACCGGCTCGGTGCCGAGATGGTTCATCATGGCCTTGGCCACCTGGTCGCCGCAACGGCCCCAGATATCCACCACCTTGTTGTAGCGCTCGCCCTGAGTGACCAGGCCGGAGGTGTACTGCGCCTCGATTTCCTTGACTTCCTTCTCGGAAGCGTCGATCAGGCGCTCCTTCTCCATCGGCACCAGCATGTCATCGACGCAGATCGAAATGCCGGCGCGAGCCGCGTAGGCGAAACCCGTATACATCAGCTTGTCGGCGAAAATCACGGTTTCACGCAGGCCGCAACGGCGGAAGCTGGCGTTGATCAGCTTGGAAATTTCCTTCTTCTTCAGCGCCTTGTTGATCAGAGGGAACGGCAATCCGACCGGCAGAATCTCGGACAGCAATGCCCGGCCGACCGTAGTCTCGTAACGCGTGATTTTTTCACGCTTATTGCCTTCCTCGTCCAGCTCGTATTCCTTGATGCGCGCGGTGACCTTGGCATGCAGCTCGACCTGGCGCGACTCATAGGCGCGCGAGATCTCGCTGATCGTGCCGAACAGCGTGCCCTCTCCCTTGGCATTGATCTTTTCGCGGGTCATGTAATACAGACCCAGCACGATATCCTGCGACGGCACGATGAT
The DNA here is from genome assembly GCA_964559825.1 of uncultured Sulfuricella sp. Taxonomy (GTDB): domain Bacteria; phylum Pseudomonadota; class Gammaproteobacteria; order Burkholderiales; family Sulfuricellaceae; genus Sulfuricella. The sequence goes on from CAZLJK010000105.1 coordinate 3,996, forward strand.
CGGCTCGCCGTTGGCAGGCGACAACACGTTGTTGGAGGCCAGCATCAGAGTCCGCGCCTCGATCTGGGCTTCCAGCGACAACGGCACGTGGACGGCCATCTGGTCGCCGTCGAAGTCGGCGTTGAAGGCGGCGCAAACCAGCGGATGCAGCTGGATTGCCTTACCCTCGATCAGCACCGGCTCGAACGCCTGGATACCCAGGCGGTGCAGGGTCGGCGCACGGTTCAACATGACCGGATGCTCGCGGATCACGTCTTCCAGGATGTCCCAGACTTCCGGGATTTCGTCTTCCACCATGCGCTTGGCCGCCTTGATGGTGGTAGCCAGCCCGAGCACTTCCAGCTTGTGGAAAATGAAAGGCTTGAACAGCTCCAGCGCCATTTTCTTGGGCAGGCCGCACTGATGCAATTTCAGCTGCGGGCCGACCACGATCACGGAACGGCCGGAGTAGTCGACGCGCTTGCCCAGCAGGTTTTGGCGGAAACGACCGCCCTTGCCCTTGATCATGTCGGCGAGCGACTTCAATGGGCGCTTGTTGGCGCCGGTCATGGCCTTGCCGCGACGACCGTTGTCGAGCAGGGAGTCCACCGATTCCTGCAGCATCCGCTTCTCGTTGCGCACGATAATCTCTGGCGCTTTCAGCTCCAGCAGGCGCTTCAGGCGGTTGTTGCGGTTGATCACGCGACGATACAGATCGTTCAGGTCGGAGGTCGCGAAACGGCCGCCGTCCAGCGGCACCAGCGGGCGCAGCTCCGGCGGCAGCACCGGCAGCACCTCCAGGATCATCCACTCCGGCTTGATGCCGGATTTCTGGAATGCCTCCAGCACCTTGAGGCGCTTGGCGAGCTTCTTGATCTTGGTATCGGAACCGGTTTCGGACAAATCCTTGCGCAGTTTCTCGACCTCGGCCTCGATGTTAAGGGTGCGCAACAGCTCGCGCACGCCCTCCGCACCCATGCAGGCGTGGAATTCGTCGCCGTATTCTTCCACCTTGGCCAGGTAGTCGTCCTCGGTCAGCAACTGGGCGCGATTCAGCGGCGTCATGCCCGGATTGGTCACGACATAGGCTTCGAAATACAGCACCCGCTCGATGTCGCGCAGCGCCACGTCCAGCACCATGCCGAGCCGCGAAGGCAGCGACTTGAGGAACCAGATATGGGCAACCGGGGAGGCCAGCTCGATGTGAGCCATGCGCTCGCGGCGAACTTTGGACTGGGTGACTTCGACGCCGCATTTCTCGCATATCACACCGCGATGCTTGAGGCGCTTGTACTTGCCGCAAAGACACTCATAGTCCTTGATCGGTCCAAAAATCTTGGCGCAGAACAGTCCATCTCGCTCCGGCTTGAAGGTGCGATAGTTGATGGTCTCCGGCTTCTTTACTTCACCGTAGGACCAGGAACGGATTTTCTCCGGGGAAGCCAGAGCGATCTTGATCGCTTCGAATTCTTCTTCCTGGGTAACCTGTTTAAATAAATCGAGCAGTGCTTTCATGTCGTTCCTCCAGTGAGGGTTTAGGAGTGGGGGGTGAGGAACTGAAGCGTGCGAACCGCGCGCCTCACTCCTTTCGTCTCACTCCTCACTACCAAATCAATAGCGTTCCAAGTCGATATCAATGGCCAGCGAGCGGATTTCCTTGACCAGCACGTTGAAGGATTCCGGCATGCCGGCATCGATCTTGTGTTCGCCCTTGACGATGTTCTCGTAAATCTTGGTGCGTCCGCTGACATCGTCCGACTTCACAGTCAGCATCTCTTGCAGGATGTACGCGGCGCCATAAGCTTCGAGCGCCCACACCTCCATCTCGCCGAAACGCTGGCCGCCGAACTGCGCTTTACCGCCCAGAGGTTGCTGCGTAACCAGACTGTAAGGTCCGGTGGAACGCGCGTGCATCTTGTCGTCCACCAGATGGTGCAGCTTGAGCACGTGCATGTAACCCACCGTGACCGGACGCTCGAAGGTTTCGCCGGTACGTCCGTCGCTCAGGAATATCTGGCCGGAACGGGGCAAGCCCGCCAGTTCCAGCATGTCCTTGATTTCGCCCTCGGTCGCGCCGTCGAACACCGGCGTTGCGAATGGCACGCCGCCCTGCAGGTTATGCGCCAGGGTCAATACTTCATCGTCCGACAGGGAGTCGATGTCCTCAGGCTTACCGCTGCTGTTGTATATTTTCCCAAGAAACTTGCGCATATCCTGAATCTTGGCATGCGCCTTGAGCATATCGCCGATCTTGATCCCCAGGCCTTTGGCAGCCCAGCCCAGGTGGACTTCCAGGATCTGCCCCACGTTCATACGCGAAGGCACGCCCAGCGGGTTGAGCACGATATCCATCGGGATGCCGTCGGCGGTATAGGGCATGTCCTCGATCGGAACGATCTTGGAAATAACACCCTTGTTGCCGTGGCGACCGGCCATCTTGTCGCCCGGCTGCAGGCGGCGCCTCACCGCAACATAAACCTTGACCATCTTCTGCACGCCGGGGGGAAGTTCATCGCCACTGGTGAGCTTTTTCTTTTTCTCTTCGTACATCGCATCGAATTCGACCCGCTTCTGAGCCAGGCTTTCCTTCAACTGCTCCAGCTGGCGTGCGGCATCCTCGTCGGCAAGACGGATATCGAACCACGCGTGACGCTCGACCTCGGTCAAATAGGTTTTAGTGACCTTGCTACCTTTGGCCAGTTTCTTCGGCCCGCCGTTGGCGGTCTTTCCGGCAAGAAGCCTTTCAATCCGGCCGAAAGCATCGTTCTCGACAATGCGCATCTGGTCAGCCAAATCCTTCTTGAAGCCCTTGAGCTCGTCGTCGACGATCTGCTGGGCACGCACGTCACGCTCGATTCCCTCGCGAGTGAACACTTGCACGTTGATCACCGTCCCGGACATGCCTGACGGCACGCGCAACGAGGTGTCCTTCACATCGGACGCCTTCTCGCCGAAAATGGCGCGAAGCAGCTTCTCTTCCGGTGTGAGCTGGGTTTCGCCTTTAGGCGTCACCTTGCCCACCAGCACGTCGCCCGCCTCTACTTCGGCGCCGATATAGCAGATGCCGGATTCGTCGAGACGGCCGAGCATGCGCTCGGACAGGTTGGAAATGTCGCGGGTAATCTCTTCCGGCCCGAGCTTGGTGTCGCGTGCGACCACGGACAGCTCTTCGATGTGGATCGAGGTATAGCGGTCATCGGCAACCACGCGCTCGGAGATCAGGATCGAGTCCTCGAAGTTGTAGCCGTTCCACGGCATGAAAGCCACCAGCATGTTCTGGCCCAGGGCCAGTTCACCCATGTCGGTGGATGCGCCGTCGGCGATCACGTCGCCCGCGGCGATAATATCTCCGACCTTGACCAGCGGGCGCTGGTTGATGTTGGTGTTCTGGTTGGAACGGGTGTACTTGATCAGGTTGTAGATATCCACGCCCACTTCGCCGGCGAGTGCCTCGTCGTCATGCACCCGCACCACGATGCGGCCGGCGTCGACATGGTCGACAACTCCGCCGCGGCGTGCCTGCACCGTGGTGCCGGAATCCACCGCCACGGTGCGCTCGATACCGGTGCCGACCAGCGACTTTTCGGCACGCAGGCAGGGAACCGCCTGACGCTGCATGTTGGAACCCATCAGCGCGCGGTTGGCATCGTCGTGCTCGAGGAACGGAATCAGCGAGGCCGCCACGGAAACGATCTGCGACGGCGCCACATCCATATATTGCACTTTGTCCGGCGTAGACAGGGCAAATTCGTTGTGGTGGCGGCAGGACACCAGGTCCTGCTTGAACTTGCCATTCTTGTCGAGGTCGGCATTGGCCTGGGCGATCACATACTTGCCCTCCTCGATTGCCGACAGATAATCGATCTGGTCGCTGACCTTGCCATCCACCACCTTGCGGTAAGGGGTTTCCAGGAAGCCGTACTCGTTGGTGCGGGCGAACAGCGCCAGGGAGTTGATCAGGCCGATGTTCGGGCCTTCCGGCGTTTCAATCGGGCACACCCGGCCATAATGAGTAGGATGCACGTCGCGCACTTCAAAGCCTGCGCGCTCACGGGTCAAACCGCCCGGTCCCAAGGCAGAGACGCGACGCTTGTGGGTAATCTCGGACAGCGGGTTGGTCTGGTCCATAAATTGCGACAACTGGGACGAACCGAAGAACTCCTTGATCGCGCCCGAAACCGGCTTGGCGTTGATCAGGTC
>CAZLJK010000106.1:0-8053 GCA_964559825.1 uncultured Sulfuricella sp.
TTTCAGACAACAGGCTTCGCCTATTAGTTCCATTAATTACGAAGCACTACACTAGGATAATGAAATACAAAGATCTGCGCGACTTCATTTCGCAACTGGAAAAACAGGGCGAACTCAAGCGCATAATCGCCGAAGTCGATCCCAACCTGGAAATGACAGAAATCTGCGACCGCGTGCTGAAAGCGGGCGGACCGGCGATCCTGTTCGAAAATCCGAAGGGCCATTCCATCCCGGTGCTGGCCAACCTTTTCGGCACGCCCCGGCGCGTCGCCATGGGCATGGGCGAGGACAACGTCGAGGCATTACGGGAAGTGGGCAAGCTGCTGGCTTTCCTCAAGGAACCCGAGCCGCCCAAAGGCCTCAAGGATGCCTGGGACAAATTCCCGCTCTTCAGGCAGGTGCTCAACATGGCGCCGAAGGAGCTGTCATCCGCGCCTTGCCAGGAAATCGTCTGGGAAGGCCAGGATGTCGATCTGGCGAAACTGCCGATCCAGACCTGCTGGCCGGGCGACGTGGCGCCGCTCATCACCTGGGGGCTGGTGATCACGCGCGGGCCACTGAAGAAGCGGCAGAACCTCGGCATCTACCGCCAGCAGATGATCGCCCCGAACAAGGTGATCATGCGCTGGCTCGCCCATCGCGGCGGCGCGCTGGATTTCCGCGACTTCCAGCAGGCCAATCCCGGCCAGCCTTTTCCCGTAGCAGTGGCGCTGGGCGCCGACCCGGCCACCATCCTCGGCGCGGTGACGCCGGTGCCCGATTCCCTGAGCGAATACCAGTTCGCCGGGCTGTTGCGCGGCTCCAAGACCGAGGTGGTGAAAGCCCTGGGGTCCGACCTGCAGATCCCGGCAAGCGCCGAAATCGTGCTGGAAGGCGTGATCCATCCCGGCGAGATGGCGCTGGAAGGGCCTTACGGCGACCACACCGGCTACTACAACGAGCAGGCCGAGTTTCCGGTGTTCACCATCGAGCGCATCACCCTGCGCAAGAATCCGATCTACCACAGCACCTACACCGGCAAGCCGCCGGACGAACCGGCCATCCTCGGCGTGGCATTGAACGAGGTTTTCGTGCCGTTGCTGCAGAAACAGTTCCCCGAAATCACCGACTTCTACCTGCCGCCGGAAGGCTGTTCCTACCGCCTCGCCGTGGTCAGCATCAAGAAGCAGTACGCCGGCCACGCCAAGCGCGTGATGTTCGGGGTGTGGTCGTTCCTGCGCCAGTTCATGTACACCAAATTCATCATCGTCACCGACGACGACGTCAACATCCGCGACTGGAAGGAGGTGATCTGGGCCATGACCACCCGCATGGACCCGGCGCGCGACACGCTCTTGGTCGAAAACACGCCGATCGACTACCTCGATTTCGCCAGCCCGGTCAGCGGCCTCGGCTCGAAAATGGGCATGGACGCTACCAACAAGTGGCCGGGAGAGACCGCGCGCGAATGGGGCCGGACGATAGAAATGGATGCCGACGTGAAGCGCAAGGTGGACGAAATATGGGGATCGCTCGGCTTGTAGCTCCATTCAGGATTACTTGGTGTAAGTACGCGACTCTCTTCCTGCAATGCGTCAGCTGCTTTTTCTATCTGTTCTGTAGGTGCCGCACATAATGCACAACCGAATCAATTGCATCCCATTTTAGTTAGCCAGCCCTGAAAGCGCCAATGGATAATGAAAAAGGCCGTCTTGCGACGGCCTGTATTAATGGGTTACACCTCTTGCCGAACAACCTGATCAACCGGATACCGCCGCTCGAACCAGTTACTCAAAGTCCATCATCAGAATTTGTAAACGACTCCGACAGACAGTAAATCGACATTCATCTCGCCGGTCTTGTCTTTGTTGCCGACATCGTTGAATCGCTCCCATTCCAGCCGCGCCCCAAAGTTCTTGTCGAAATCGTAGCCGGCACCGATCCCCCAGTGCAGGTCGCTATCGGTAGAGCTTTCGCTCAGAGAGCCGGAAGAGCCGGATGCGCTCAGCTCGGTTTTCATGCTGTAGGCCCCTAACTTGCCGAACACCGAGACCTTGTCAGTGACCGGCCAGATGCCCACTGCGTCCACCAGGAACCCATTCTTCGTCTTGACGTTGCCGCTCAGGCTGCCTGTTGTATAGCCGGCTGGCGCGGCGGTAACGCTTGTACTAAATGAAAACTCTCCCAGATCGACATACCCGCCTTCTACCGCAAAATAGGGGTTGAACTGATAACCGGCGAACAACTTCCAGCCGGTGTCGGTCTCGTCCATCGAGGAAGAAGTGGTGAAGCCCAAACTTCCAAATGTTGAGTCCAGCTCGCCACCACCGGTGCCAGCCTTGCTCTGACCACCGCTCAGCCCGACATACCAGCCAGGATCGGCTGCCGCCAAAGAACTAAAACCCGCAGTCAACCCGAGCACCAGCCCAGCGGAAGCCAATAATTTCACATTCATCTTGATCCCTTTCAATTAAACTGTGATAAAAAAACCAATGGCAAAAAACCACTTAATATTTATAGTTCAAAAATTTCCGGATATGATTTTTTTTACTGGACTTAAACAAAAGAGCCCATGACGACCGCAAAACCCTCAGGAATGCGCACCTGCCTTTATGATTCGGCTCAACTGGAAGTGGTGCTGGGCGATATGGCAATGCAGGCTGCCGGCCTTCTGACCGGCAGATCGCATGTGGTGATCGTGGGTATCCTGCGCCGCGGCGCGCCCCTGGCGGAAATACTGCGCGACCGGCTGGCGCGCGATTACGGCCTCGCCAACCTGCCGCTCTACAAACTCCATGTCAAGCGCTATGCCGACGACCTCACCCTGCTGCATCCGGAAACCGAGCTAACCGAAAGCGCAGAACAGGCCGCCCTGGATCTGACCAGCGCCACAGTAATGGTCGTGGACGACGTGCTCTACCGCGGCCACTCGCTGCTCAAGGCGGTGGAATATCTGGCCGGGAAAAATCCGGCCGAGATCCGCACCGTGGTGCTGGTGGATCGCGGCGTCACGCTGCTGCCGGTCCGCGCCGACATCACCGGGATGCGGCTGGACGTCGCGCCTCGGGACATCATCGAGTGCAACGTGCCGCCCTACGAAACGGAGTTCAAGATCGACCTGCTTCGGCCAGGCAAAGGCTAAAGCGCTTTACAGCGCCATCAAATCACACTACATTCTTGTCCAATATCATCAGGGAATTTAAAACACATGAAATTTCATTCCACGCAGTTCGGCATGCAGGAAGTCGATCCGGAAAGCATCCTGACTTTCCCCAATGGAATGCCGGGATTCGAAGGCTCCACCCGCTACAAATTGTTCCATCAGGAAGAAAACCCGGAGCAACCCGTCATCGTGCACTGGCTGCAATCCATCGACGAACCGGATGTCGCCTTCGCACTGGTTGACCCGGCGGTGTTCGGTCTGAACTACGAATTTACCCTGTCCGATGAGGAAGAGCGGTTGCTGAAGATGGAAAAGGTGGAAGATATCGCCATTCTGCTGATTGCCTACAAGCCGCAACCGGATGCCGACTCCAAGGCCAATATCAACGCCAACATCAACGGCCCGATCGTGCTCAACACCCATGCTCGCCTGGGACTACAGAAGATACTGGTCGGGCTTGAAGCCGATGTCACCCTGAAGAGCAAGAATCCCGCCGCTTAATTCCGCTCGTACACCCACTCCAGCAGCGCGTCCTGCGCCGCCTGGCCAGTGCTGGCATTGGGGTGGTTGATGAAGAACACCACCACCACGCTACGCCCCTTGCGGTCGTGCACATAGCCCGCGATCGCCTTTGTCCCATTTAGCGAACCGGTTTTGATATGGGCATGGCCGGCCATTTCATGGTCTCGCAGCCGTTTCTTCATGGTCCCGTCCACCGCCGCGATCGGCAGGGAGGAGACAAATTCCGCCATCAGCGGTCCGCGGTAAGCCTCCAGCAACAACCCGCCCAGATACGCCGGGGCAATACGCTCGGTGCGCGAAAGGCCGGAACCGTTTTCGATCTCCAGTTCGGGAAACGCCATACCCCGCTCCGCCAGCCATTTATCCACGACCTGCACCGCAACGCGCGTCGAACCTTCGCCACCGATTTCGCGGCCGATGGTCAGCAGCAGCTGGCGCGCCATCACGTTGTTGCTGAACTTGTTGATATCGCGCACCACTTCGGCCAGCGGCCTGGACTCGCGGCTTGCCAGCAACCGCGCGCCGGGGACCGCAACCCCCGCATGTACGCTTCCTACCAGAATTCCGCCCGATTCCTGCCACAACTGGCGGAACAGCGCATCGACGTGGCCGGTATTGTTGAATAGGCTCAAATACAGCGACTTGTCGCCGCAGGCGCGCGGATAGCTGCCGCTGACCGATACCGTTACGGCGTCGTTGCCATACCTGCTGATTTCCGTCGTCACGCCCTCGCGCCAATCGTTGCACGGCCCATCAAGCGGGAGCAGGCGATTGACGATGCGCAGCCGCGCGGGCTCGGGATCGGCGATGATGCGCACGCCGCCCTCCTCTTCCGGCACAAGACGGAAGCGAACCGTCTTGAAGTTCACCAGCAGCGCCTCGGGCATCACGTTGTAAGGGCGATGAGGCTCGTTATCGAAGGAGCCCGGATCGCCGCCTGCCGCCTGAAAATAGCTGCCGTCCAGCAGCAGATTGCCGCGGATTTCGCGGATCCCCAGCTTGCGCACGTCGCGCAGCAGGTTCCAGAAGCTTTCCAGCGTCAGCGCCGGGTCGCCGTAGCCCTTGATGATCAGATCGCCGTTCAGCACCCCACCGACCACCGTCCCGTCCACCAGCACCTCGGTTTTCCAGGTATAGGCCGGGCCCAGCAGTTCCAGCCCGGCATACGTGGTCACCAGCTTCATGGTCGAGGCCGGACTCATCGACTGATTGGCCCGATGAGCGATCAGCGGCTTTCTGGCCGCCACATCCTGAACGAACACGCCGACGCTGGCGGCAGGGATGCCGGCTTCGCGCAGCGCCTTGGCGACGGGCGCGGGCAAGGGTGCGGCGTGTGCCGAGACGGCAAACAGGAAAAGGAAAAACCACCACTTTTTCATAAGGACTCGATTATTTCCAGCGTGCCCGAAACCAGCATCCGGATTTCTTCTTCGTTGATCACATAAGGCGGCATGAAATACACCGTGTTGCCGATCGGGCGCAGCAGCAGGCCGCGCTTCAGGCCTTCCTCGAAGAATTTCCGGGCGAAACCGGGCGCCGCGTCCGCCACCTCGAATGCCCAGATCATGCCGCTATGGCGAAAATTCCTGACACGCGGATGCGCCTTGAGCGGCACGACGATATCGTTAAAATTTGCAGCCTTGACGCGGTTGGCCGCAATCACGTCGTCCTGTTCGAAAATATCCAGCACCGCCAGCGCCGCGCGGCAGGCCAGCGCATTGCCGGTGTAAGAATGCGAATGGAGAAAACCGCGCGCCGTATCGTCGTGATAAAACGCCTGGTAAACGGGTTCAGTGGTCAGCACCACCGACAAGGGCAAGTAGCCGCCGGTGATGCCTTTGGACAGGCACAGGAAGTCCGGTTTTATCCCGGCCTGCTGATGGGCGAACATCGTTCCCGTGCGGCCAAAGCCCACGGCGATCTCGTCGGCGATCAGGTGCACCTCGAATTCGTCGCAGATCGCCCGCGCCCGGCGCAGGTATTCGGCATCGTACATCCCCATCCCCGCCGCGCCCTGCACCAGCGGCTCCAGAATCAGCGCCGCGGTTTCGTGGTGGTGTTGTTCCAGGTGGGCGCGCAAGGCCGCCGCACAGCGCAGCGCGTAATCCCGCGCCGACTCCCCCGGCTCGGCATGGCGCCAGTCGGGCGTCGGCACCTGCGCGCTCTCCCGCAGCAAGGGCGCATAAGTGTCCTTGAACAGCGCCACGTCGGTGACCGACAGCGCGCCCACCGTTTCGCCGTGGTAGCCGTTTCTCAGGCTGACGAAACGGGTCTTGGCCGGACGCGCCGAGTTGCGCCAGTAGTGAAAACTCATCTTCAGCGCGATCTCGGTGGCGGAAGCGCCGTCCGAGCCGTAAAAGCAGTGCCCCAGGCCGGACAGGCGCGCCAGCCGCTCCGACAGCTCGACTACCGGCTGGTGGGTGAAACCGGCCAGCATCACATGCTCCAGCTGATCCAGCTGATCCTTCAGCGCGGCATTGATGCGCGGGTTGCAATGGCCGAACAGGTTGACCCACCACGAACTGACCGCGTCGAGATAGCGCTTGGCGTCGAAATCGAACAGCCACACGCCCTCGCCGCGCGCAATCGGCACCAGCGGCAGGGTCTCATGCTGCTTCATCTGGGTGCAGGGATGCCAGACACTGGCCAGACTGCGATGAAGAAATTCCTGATTAGACATTGAGCGACACAGGCTCCGGCAGATGGATGGGATAGCGTTCATTATCTCACAGCGGAATCGCCTTAAAGTGAAACTCGCGCAGCGAGACTTCGTCCCCCTCTCCCGCAGGCGGGAGAGGGCAGGGGTGAGGGAAACGATTATGGCAATTCGCCATGATCGTTAGGATCGCCCTGAAGCCGTAGATTTCTTTATAATTGCATCATGCTCTACTGGGAAAAACACGACCACGACAAAAACCGCCACAGCTGGTATGCCGTTACCTTCGGCCACGACCTGCTCGGCGACCTGGTGCTCACCCGCAGCTGGGGCAGTCTCGGCTGGCGCAGCCGGCAGCATCGCAGGCAGCCGGTCGGTTCGGTGGATGAACTGCGCGCCTGCCTGCAGATCATCGGCACGGAGCGCGAAGCACACGGCTATGCCGTGGTCGCCGTCGGCTGATCGGCGGCATCTCGCGCTGCAGGCGCGCAACACGGCTGCGTTCAAATACGGAATTCAACATCCCTGGCAGGGATAGCTTTAACTACTCTCCCCTTGAAATTTGCATGCCCAGCCCCTATTATTAGCACTCGTCGGACATGAGTGCTAGCAACTCCGTCCCCGTTTTAGATTTTAACCAGCAAACAGCGCAGGCGGTTTGCTGGATTTATTTTGTTAACCCAGACCTGACAGGAGATTGAAACAATGAAAATTCGTCCGTTGCACGACCGCGTTATTGTCAAGCGGCTGGAAGCTGAAGAAAAAACCGCTTCCGGTATCGTCATCCCCGGCTCTGCTGCTGAAAAACCTGACCAGGGCGAAATCGTTGCCGTGGGCAAGGGCAAAGTGGGCGACGACGGCAAAGTGCGCGCACTGGAAGTCAAAGTCGGCGACAAGGTGCTGTTCGGCAAATATTCCGGCCAGGCTTTCAAAATGGATGGTGTCGAACTGCTGCAAATGCGCGAAGAAGACATCATCGGTGTGGTTGAAGGTAAATAATCATGTAGGTTGGGTTAGGCCGTAGGCCTTAACCCGGCATCATCGCAACATGGTGGGTTACGCCGCCACACGGCCAACCCACCCTACACTAGATCAGGAGATAAGAAACATGTCAGCAAAAGACGTAAGATTCGGCGACGACGTTCGTCACCGCATGGTGGCCGGCATCAACGTTCTGGCCAACGCAGTTAAAGTCACCCTCGGCCCGAAAGGCCGCAACGTGGTTCTGGAGCGCTCCTTCGGCGCCCCGACGATCACCAAGGACGGCGTATCCGTGGCCAAGGAAATCGAGCTGAAAGACAAGTTCGAGAACATGGGCGCGCAGATGGTGAAGGAAGTGGCTTCCAAGACCTCCGACGTGGCCGGCGACGGCACCACCACTGCAACCGTGCTGGCCCAGGCGATTGTGCGCGAAGGCATGAAGTACGTTTCCGCCGGCATGAACCCGATGGACCTGAAGCGCGGCATCGACAAGGCGGTTGAAGCCTGCATCGTCGAACTGAAGAAAAACTCCAAGCCCTGCACCACCAACAAGGAAATCGCCCAGGTGGGTTCCATTTCCGCCAACTCCGACAGCTCCATCGGCGACATCATCGCTGAAGCCATGGACAAGGTCGGCAAGGAAGGCGTGATCACCGTGGAAGACGGCACCAGCCTGCAGAACGAGCTGGAAGTGGTTGAAGGCATGCAGTTCGACCGCGGCTACCTGTCGCCCTACTTCATCAACAACCCGG
>CAZLJK010000107.1:0-1425 GCA_964559825.1 uncultured Sulfuricella sp.
GTCGCTGGCACCGAAGACGCCTTCGAATACGGGCTTGAGCCGCGCCTTGAGCATACCTTCGGCGACCTGAAAAGTTTTCGGGAGCAATTTGCCAACCTGAATCAGGATCAAGTATTCCAGACGCTCAAGGCGCGGCTCAAACCCGTATTCGAAGGCGTCTTCGGTGCCAGCGACGAAGTGCTGGGAGCCATCGAATCCGGCGTGGATTTCGAGAAGCGCATCGCCGCCATCTACCGGCGCTGTCGCAAACAGGACGAAATCCAGACCGCCTTTGACCAGCTCCAGCTCGAACTGAGTCTGGAAATAAATGAGTCCATGACGCGCACCCGCCAGCAATTATTGGAAAACTTCGACGACGAAGTGCGCGAAAAACTCAAGGTGCAAGATGAAGCGTCCAAGGCCTACCTCAACCGCTACGAGCGCCTGCTCATGCAGCTTACCCGGCACGAACTCGACGGACGCGCCGAATTCCTGAACGATGCCTCGTTCCGTCTGGAGGTGCAACCCTACCCGGAGCAAACTGCCGCAATCCCGTTGGGCTTATATGAACTGCCGCGACGTACTGGCGAGGCGCATCTTTATCGCCTTAACCATCCGCTTGCCGAGGCGCTGATCGCGCAGGCAAAGGCGCGCGACCTCCCGGTGGTAGAGATTCACTTCGATTACGACATGCACGGCGGCAAGGTCACGCTGCTGGAAGAATTCATCGGCAAGTCAGGCTGGCTAAGCCGTCATCACGCTCGACCCTGATCACCATGTATTTCTTCAGGCCGATCTCGCGCCCCAGCACCACCTCGCTGAGTTCGGCGAGTCGGTCTGATGCTTGTTTGCGCTTGTTCTCGTCATCACGTTGCTTGATCAGCTTCTTTGCCAACCGCAGTTCCGTCTTGTCCATCAGTAACAAAGGGTGGAGATTATCCATTCGAATATCCTTGATTATGTTGGGGTGAGCGGCATCCGCCAGGGATGCCGTAGCCTTCGTCTGCCGCGCGGCCTTATGAGTCGGCCTCACAGGCAGTCAGGGATTTCGCCCTGGAACGCAGTGCCTCGGTGATCGCCTTCTCGTACAGCACGGCGATCAGCAGCTTGACGCGTGCCGATGCGGAATCGATATCCGCTTCGCCCAAACAAAACATGCGGAACTCGGGGTCATTCCGGATCTGTTGCAGGGTTGCTTCGACGCGATCCTGGGAATGGTTCGGCAGCAGGTCTTCTGGGCACAGCATTCCCGCCAGCACGAACATTTCGCTCTTTTTCATGCCCAAAAAATCTGCCAGGCGATCCTGCTTGTCCTGCGACAGGCCGCTGAAGCGGCGGATGCTGTTGAGCAGCGACGTGAGGTGGATCGAGCTGATCCCGAGCGCCCCAGCCCCTTCCTGGGCTGTCATATTCTTTTGCTTGAGGCACTCGCGCACGGCGGCGGCG
>CAZLJK010000107.1:1435-7576 GCA_964559825.1 uncultured Sulfuricella sp.
CATTGCATTTGTTTTCAGATTTCATCTTTGAAGCTCCTTTTGATGTTTACGAGTTTGCAAGCAAGTCGCTTTATTGAGCGCAGGTATAACTTGCTATACATATACATAATACGAATCGAGAAGCAGAAAGTCAAGCAAGCGAGCTATGCAATCGAATAAAATTGCCATAACCATTGAAAAATAAGGAGCTCAAATGGAAAGCAAGCAGATCAATATGCGAATGAATAAGGAGCTTGCAGCTCGAATTGATAAAAAAAGAATAGAGCTTTCAGGAGAACTTCAGCGCATCCCGAGTCGAACCGAGGTCATCAAGATGGCGCTGGAGCTATTTCTTGGGGGCAGCCCAAAACTATCCGGTAAAACTAAAAGGCCGGCAAAATAGTAAAACTGCTTGGAACTCGGTTTCACCAGTTGATATGGTGGGTCTTTTGCTTATTGGATAAATTCACGGCGCGTAGCGCCTTCTGGTGCCACAGGCACATGCCGCGCAGCGGCTCCTATCTCGCGTAGCGAGTTCCAAGACACAAAGTGTCTTTTACAGGACGCCAACGGCGTCTTTTGCCCCGCGACCAAGGGGAGCGGGTGGGGGTAATGCTTATAGACATGGCCAATGGCGCGAGAGATTGCGAGCGCAGCTTTTGGTCTTTCTGGACGTACTACAGAGAAGCATTTATCGTCGAGCGGCCCGGCATCCGCCTCGGCGACAATCTCCCTGTGACGTGGTGGCCACGCCCTTCGCCGCGCGTGTGACCAGCCTGCGCAGGGTGCAATGGGATTCGATGAAGGTGAATTTCTTCGCGATCGCCACGCTGGCGCTGCCATGAAACAATCCTCCGGTCAATAGGCCTTCCGGCATATATACACCGGTTCCCTTATAAGGTAGATTGCCGTGCGTTCTGGTGTGGATGTTCTGTAATTTTCGTTAAACCCGTTCGGATGGTATATGCGGCTCAATTCAATTTTGCCACTGGCTGGCGCGTTGCTTATATTCGTAAGTCCTGCATCTTTTGGGCAAGATGCGCCGGTGCCTTCCGGGCCTGCTTCTACCACACGGACAACCGGAAACACTTCCGCCACCAAGGCATCGGAAACATTGTCCGCCGCAGAAGCGCCCGAGAACAACGGCAACACAGCCCTGGTCGACATCGGTCGTTTCGATGTCAAGGGCAACACCCTGCTGGACGCCGCGCAGATCGAAAGCCTGCTCGCCCCCTTCAAGGGCAAAGACCGCAGCTACGCCGACATCCAGCGCGCGCTGGAAGCCCTCGAAGGCGCTTACCGTAGCGCCGGCTACAGCGCGGTGCACGTCGTCACCCCGGAACAGGAAGTGACCGGAGGCATCATCACTTTCCATGTGATCGAAGCCAGAATCGGCAAGGTTGTTCTCGGCGGCAACGAATACTACGATAAGGACAACATCCGCAATGCCCTGCCCGCGCTGACCGAAGGCGCCACCCCCAGCGCGCGCGAGCTTTCGTCCAACCTTCGCCTCGCCAACGAGAACCCCACGCGACAGGTGGAGGTCGTACTCGCCGTGGGCGAAGCGGAGAACACCGTCGACGCCAAGGTCAACGTGAGGGATAGCTCGCCGCACAAATTCTTCCTCACTCTGGACAACACCGGCAACCAGAACACCGGCATGTACCGCACCGGCATCGGCTACCAGCACAACAACCTGTTCAACCGCGACCATGCGGCCACCTTCAACTACAGCACTTCGCCCAGCAACGCCAGCAACGTCACCCAGATTTCGGCCAGCTACCGCCTGCCGATCTATTCGCTCGGCGACAGCCTCGACCTGATCGCCGCCTACTCCGACACCAACGCCGGCACCACCAGCACCGTGGCCGGCCCGTTGACCTTCAGCGGCAAGGGGCATGTGTACAGCGCGCGCTACAACCACTACCTGCCGCGTCAGGGCGACTACACCTCGAAGGTTATCGCCGGATTCGATCATCGCGAATACCTCAACAACTGCTTGCTGGGCGCATTCGGTCCGGCAGGTTGCGGCCCCGCCGCATTCGACATCACCGTGCACCCCGTCAGCCTCACCTACAACGGCACCCTGACCAAACCCGCCCATGTCTTCGACTACGCAGCCACCCTCGTGCGCAACATTCCCGGCGGCGCGCGCGGCGGCGCCGCCGACTTCAACAACGTGCGCCCCAGCCCCATCGGAGGTACCGGCGCCAAGGCCGACTACACCATCCTGCGCCTGAACGGCAGCCTCTCCGGCGTGCTGCCCGAGAACTGGCAATACCGCATGGCCGCCAATGCCCAATACACGGCGGATGCGCTGGTTTCCGGAGAAAGCTTCGGCCTGACCGGCGCGAACACCGTGCGCGGCTTTCTCGAACGCGAAGCATCCGGCGACAAGGGCTACGTGCTCAATGCCGAACTCTACACGCCCGAACTGGCATCCATGCTGGGCATGCAAAATGGCAGCTTCCGGCTGCTCGGTTTCATCGATCATTCGAGCGGCCAAGTGGTGCCCCTTGCGGGCGAGACCTCCGCGCGCACCACGGCGGGCAGCGTCGGCGCCGGCTTCCGCTTTGCCTACAGCAAGAATCTCGTGGCCAAATTCGACTGGGCCAGCGTGACCAAGGGCGCGGGCAACAGGGTGGCGGGCAGCAACCGCGGGCACATCAGCATGGTGGCAAGCTGGTGATCTATATCAATAAGACTATTTCCGATGCAACAGAAACTTGTCCCATTCCTGAGTTTTAATGAAAGCCTCCTGAAGGAAATGATCCCCAGCGGGATCGTGCATTCTTTTCCCAAGGGCAGTATCGTCATTTCTGCCGGCGACATTTCGGACTCGCTCTACGTCATTTTGTCCGGGCAGGTCAAAGTGTTCCTCGGCGACGAAAACGGCAAGGAGTTCATCCTGAACATGATCGGTCCCGGCGATTACTTTGGCGAAGTCGCGCTGGATGGCGGGCCGCGCTCCGCATCCATCGTCACCCAGGAAGATTGCCGGTTCTTTGTCATTCCAATAGCCGAAGTCAGGGCATTGATCGAACGCCATCCTGACTTTGCGCGCGACCTGATCGGCCGGCTGATCCGCAAGGTGCGCAATCTTGCCGACAGCGTCCACAACCTCGCCCTCATGAGCGTGTACTGCCGGCTGCTGAAATTCATCGAAGAACATGCCGTGCAGCGCGAGGACGGGCGTATTGCCACCGGACGCCTGACCCAGCACGAGATCGCGGCGAGCATCGGCGCATCGCGCGAAATGGTCAGCCGCCTTATCAACGATCTGGCCAAGTGCGGCTACATCTCCGTCGAGAACAAGCAGATTTTTGTGCTTGCGAAATTGCCGGAGCGCTGACCGGACGAGAATCGCGCCCACCGTTCCGGGATATCGCAAAGTGTGAATTTTCACAGAATTTTTGTGTGCTTTTTCACGGAAATAAAAACGCAAACCGTATAGACTTCGCCCGTTCCGGATCGAGGTAATCATGGCTGACGGGAAAGCAGAATTGTAAATATGCTCGCATCGATCTTATTGGGTAGTTCCCGCCGCCGCGCACTTTGCGTGCTGCTACTGCGCCCGGAGCAGTCCTTTCTTTTGAGTGAAATCTCACGCATGTCGGGCATTACTGCCGGCACGCTCCATAACGATCTGGCAAAGCTGGCGCAAGCCGGGTTGTTGCTCAAGGACGAAATTGGCGGCCAGACACATTACTCAGCCAACACCCGGTGCCCGGTTTTTCCGGAACTGCAAGGGCTGTTGCGCAAGGTTTCCGGCGTGGCCGACGTGTTGCGCGAAGCCCTGGATAAAAACAATGAACGGATCATGCTGTCGTGGATCATCGATCCGGCGGACAAGGAAAAAGAACACGGCGACGGAGTTGTCGACGTGTGGATAATCGGCAACTTGCCCTTGCCCGAGGCGGTCAAGGCGCTGCACCCGGCGCGGGCGATGTCGCAGCGGGAGATCAACCCCGTGGTGCATTCGCCGGATGATTTCCGGCGCAAGTTTTCAAACGGGGACGAATACCTGCGCGGAATCGTCGAAAGCAGGAAATTGTTTTTGAACGGAAACGAGGAAACCCTCAAAAAACTGGTTGGCTATCCGCCGTGCACCGGCGACGGCAGGCAGCAGGCCGAGCTGATACGGCGTGACCCGGCGAATGAACAGACACGGGCGATATCCCGGAAAGAACAGAAGGCAACCTCCGTGTTGTGAAACAGGGTGAAACATGAAAAGGTCATCACTTAACCACATCTTCCGCACCATCTGGTCCGAAGCGCTGAACGCCTGGGTGGCGGTCTCCGAGCTGGTCAGCGCGAAGGGCAAGCGTTCCGGCTCAAGCCTGCTGCGCATGTTGCGCATCACAAGCGTCAACGATACAACCGGCGGCATCCGCAGGCATCGCTTCAAACCTATCCTGCTGGCCTTGGTCTGTTGCTTTGGCTCCAACACCCAAGCCAACCCTATTGGCGCACAGATCGTCAACGGCACGGCCGCCATCAGCCAGACCGGCAACACCCTTACCGTCACCAACAGCCCCAGCGCCATCATCAACTGGCAAGGCTTCAGTATCGGCAAAAACGAAACCACCCACTTCGCCCAGCAATCCGCAGCCAGCTCCGTGCTGAATCGTGTCGTTGGCCCCGATCCCTCGCAACTGCTCGGCGCGCTCACCTCCAACGGCAAAGTCTTCCTCATCAACCCATCCGGCATCCTGGTCGGGCAGGGCGCAAGGATCGACGTTGCCGGGTTTGTAGCGTCTACGCTCAACCTGACCAACGAAGACTTCCTGGCAAACAAACTCCGCTTCCCCTCCCCTCTCCCCTTGGCGGGAGAGGGGGTGGGGGAGAGGGGAGCCGTAATAAACAATGGCTCCATCACCACCCCCGAAGGCGGCAACGTTTACCTGATCGCACCGAACGTCACCAACGAAGGCATCATCACCACCCCCAAGGGCGAGACTCTCCTGGCGGCGGGCAACACCGTCCAGCTCATGGATACTGGCACACCGGGCGTGACCGTGCAAGTCACCGGCGCGGACAACAGCGCCACCAACCTCGGCCAGATCCTCGCCGACTCCGGGCGCATCGGCATGGTGGGCGCGGTGGTCAAAAACAGCGGTGCGATCAGCGCGAGCAGCCTGGTCAGCGATGGCGGCAGGGTGTTCCTCAGGGCGACCAACCGTGTGGAAGCGGGCGGCGCGATTGCGGCCAACGGCACCAGCGGCGGCTCGATAGAAGTTCTTGGCAACCAAGTTGGTGTGATGGACGGAGCAACCGTCAGCGCCAATGGCGCACAAAACGGCGGCACCATCCTCATCGGCGGCGACTACCAGGGCAAGCCTGTCCTGAGCGAAGTCGAAGGGAACCCCAACGCACCAAACGCACAAGTCACTTACGTCGCTCCCACTGCCAGCCTCAGCGCCGATGCCACACAGAACGGCAACGGCGGCAAACTCATCGTCTGGGCTGATGACACCACCCGCGCGTACGGCAGCTTCTCCGCCAAGGGTGGGATGAATGGTGGCAACGGCGGCTTTATCGAAACCTCCGGCAAGCAAGTTTTGGATGCGCTCGGCATTCGCGTCAATGCCGGAGCCGGCGCGAATGGCCTGCAGGGGCAATGGCTGCTCGATCCTTCCAATGTCACCATCACGCATAGCGTCGTGGCGGGCACGCCCATTGGCGGCGGGATTTTTGATCCGGCAACCGCGAGCGGTAGTGTGCTGGATACCGACATTAACGCCACCTTGAATGGCGGAACCGATGTCACCATACAAACATCGGCTGGCACCGGCGGCACGGGTGCCATCGTAGTGAACGGCAGCGCCGATGCGGGCGGCGCGGTAGCAATCAGCAACACCACCGGCGGCACACGCGGCTTCACCCTCACCACTGTCGGCACCATCAACATCCATTCCGGCGCCAGCATCTCCGGGTCGGCGGGCAATGCGCTCAATGTCAACCTCAACGCCACGGGCGGCAACACCATCGCCGGTACGATTGACAGCAGTGGTGGCAGCATCGCGCTGACCGGGGCGACTACGCTCAGTGGAACGCTTAATAGCGCCACACTTGGCTTCGGTAGCGGAAACCTGAACCTGAATACGGGAGCGACGATCACGGGCGGTGCGATCAACGCGACGGGCGCTGACTACTTGTATC
>CAZLJK010000108.1:0-7330 GCA_964559825.1 uncultured Sulfuricella sp.
AAGTGCCTTATCGCACGGCGGCGGGGGAGAGTCGGCGGCTCGACCGGTTGGTCGAGTTTGAGGATGACGTTTGGATTCTGGACTTCAAGGCCGCAGAACGGGCGGAGGAGGGGAATCTGGCGGTTTGTGCTGCGCCTTACCTGGGGGTGATGCGGGAGTATCTCGCCGCGATGCGGGGGATGTTTGCGCCTAAGGTGGTGAGGGCGGTGCTGGTGTTTGGGAATGGGTTGGTATTTGAAATTGATTAGTCGGGTTTGAGCCTAAGGTCTGAATTAACCGGCTGGCGCGGCTTTATCGCGCCAGTCCGGTTGAATGATGGGTTGCGGCATACTCGACAGCATTCTGTTGGGGAGGGCGAGCCCAATTCAGCTTACTGAGATAGTTGTCGGACTGTCCATCAACGAAGGCAAAGAGTTTTCCCAAAATCTGCGCATCGGGAGTTCCCTTGGCTTTCTCTGCCTGATATAGCGAAATTCGTCCAGCCGTAACCTTCGCGGCTTCAGCCTTGAACGCCGCAAGGTTTTCTTCTGTCACAACTTCTCCTGTAGCCGAATATCGGATCGGATCGTGGGAAATATCAACCAAGGGGCCGTGCAATTCGTAGCTGTCGTCATAGGCAAGCTGTTCTGCCATCTTCTTTGCAAAAGCCGGATCGTCTTTCGCATCTTGAAGCACAATAGCTCGAAATCGAAGATATGGATTGCTCGACGGCTGAGTGGTAGCCAAATCGTGGGCGGCCTGCGAAATGGTTACGGTAGAGGAAGAACTTGCCGCCGAATCGGTAAAATTTGCCGTTGTACTAATCGGGCTTTGCCGTTGAGACGACAGGTTTTTGGGAGAGTAAGCGGCGGAAATATTGCTAAAGCCTTGGGTAATCATATTTACCTCCATAAATTGAATGGTATTGGAAGATATTCCAGCAATATATATGCCAAGTGTCAGTTTCTGTTTGCCGTATTTCGAGCACATTTCCGCATAACGTAAAGTGTGCCTCCTAAAATGACGGTTTATAAACCGTCATTTTAGGTAATACGGGCCACACTAAATTAATAAAGTATCGTAAAAACGTGGTGTTCCGTTTTTTTATACCCGGAGGCCCGGATTTACAAGAAGGCCGAGGGCGAGAAATCCCGACTGTGCTACCTGGGCCATGCCCTGATGGAGAACCGCAACGGTCTGGCGGTGGACGTGGAGACTACGCTGGCCACTGGCACGGCGGAACGGGAAGCGGGCAAGGCAATGGTAGAGCGCTCGGTCAAACGGGGTTCGACCTTGGGTGCCGACAAGGGTTACGACGTCGCCGAGTTCGTCCAGGCTATGCGAGACAAAGGCGTGACGCCGCATGTAGCGCAGAAGAAAGTCGGTAGCGCCATCGATGGGCGGACGACGCGGCATGCCGGCTACGCGGTGAGCCTGAGAAAACGCAAGCGGGTGGAGGAAATCTTCGGCTGGGCCAAGACCGTTGGCGGCCTGCGCAAGGCAAAGTTTATCGGACTGGTCAAGGTGAAGGCGCAAAGTCTCTTCACCTTGGCCGCTTACAACCTGATGCGGATGGCGACGATCTTTGGCTGGCGATTGAATACGGTATAGGGCGAAATCCGCCCGCAGGTGGCCGGAAGACGGCCAGAACCCCGAAAGGGCGGCTGAAAACCGGCTGGAATCCGGTTTCCAAGCCCAGGAAGAGGCTCGCCGAATTCATTCGTCGCCATCAGCGGTCGGTAGCCGAAGGCATCCGGGGAAATTTCAACAACCTGTTAAAAACGGTTTGTGGGTGGAGCCCGTGTTTGGGTGCCATCCCCGCCGGGAATGGCTGGGTGGGGTGCGTGTCCGCCGGTGAATTACCCCGGAGAATGCGATTTGAGCCAGTCGCGCAATGCCTCGTTCATGCGCGTTTGCCAGCGAGGGCCACTGGCGCGGAAAGCGTCGAGTACGTCGGCATCGAAGCCACCGTGGTGGAAACCTTGTGGCTTCCTCGTGGACGACCGGGCGCGCGCTTGAATTGCGTCAGCTCGGCACCGGTCAAGGGTTGTGCATCCGGGTCTTGCAGCGCGGCGGCGGTGATCGCCGCGTCCTCAGAAGGGGCTGGCCTGGGTATTTAAGACAAGTCCAGGCCGCTTTCGCCGCTGGATGCCAGCTTTTCCAGCTCTTCAAGAACCTGGCCGCTGGTCCGCTCCATTTCCGCGACGTAATTCAAGCCAGTCAGGAAATCGCCGGCGTGATAGCATTCCACCGCTGCTTTGCCGTTGACATGCACTGCCTTGTGCGGCGATTCAATTTCCTTGTAACCGGAATGGCAAGCGAACAGGTCCTTGCCGTCGCCCTCGTAATACCATTTGCCGAGGCGGCAGCCGGTATGGCTGGAAAAGTCGGAGGCGTTCTTCTCTGAAAGCCCCATGAATACCTTGTAGATTTCCGCCTTGTATATCAGGTGATCGACTTTCGCCACTTCGACAAAAGTACGCAGCGAACTGGCCTTGATCACATGCTGCAATTTTTTCGAGACCACAGACAATTCCGCCATGCTGCCCGTCGCCGTATTGGCGTCCGCATCGAAAGCCGCCGCCTGCTGCGGGCTGACTTCAATCTGGGTTTTGGCGTGAGCGGTTTCCTGCTGTATCGATTGCACCAGCCCGGAAATTTCGCCGGTGGCTTTGGTGGTGCGCTCGGCCAGTTTCCGCACTTCGTCAGCCACCACGGCAAAGCCGCGCCCCTGCTCGCCGGCGCGCGCCGCTTCGATCGCCGCATTCAGCGCCAACAAATTGGTCTGGTCGGCGATTTCCTTAATCAAACGAACGATGCCGCCGATCTCACCGACGCGGGCGCTGAGTGCTTCCACGCTTGAAGCGATGTCGCGCGACCTCTGCGACATGGTGTTCAGATTCCCGGCCATCTTGTTGACCGCCGTTAAATTGGTTTCGGTCAAGCCGAAGGTCAATTCCGACTCTCCCTTTTGCTCTTTCATTTCAATCGCGAGCTTCGCCAGCGACTTCTGCGATTCGCCGATGGTGCCGGCAAACAGAAGCAGGTTCTGGAACAGCTTGTTATGAATCGCCTCCTTGCCGTTTCCCTGGCTGATTTGCGCCGACAACTCCCCCTTCTCCGCATCCCACTGCGCCCGTTCCGCCTCGCGTTCCGCCTCGACCTGATGCAGGCGCGCCTGCATTTCAGACAGATCCCGTTCCAACCTCTTATTTCCAAACATCGCCATCCCCCTCCAGAATTTTTTTAAAGTGGCATTGGCGCCATCTAATGCTTTCGTGACAATCGTTTAAGGATTTTCCCTGATTTTTCGGAAATGTAAATAAGTAAACGCCAAAAAACGGCATTCTACCGCAAATAACTCTAAAATTGGCAAGGTAAGGCAATGAGTTAATTAATTATTTTGTATAACTCATCGGAAACGCGCATGGCATCTTGAATGCGCTATGCGCAAATATTCAGGTGCCGGGATTGCCCGGTACCTGAATAACCGTGTGGCGCGATTAATGGCTTAGTGAGGAATGCTTGCTACCTCACCCTACTGGCCAGGTTCTTATATCAAGGCCAGTTCCTGTATATCTCGGTGAGGTATTCGGAAAAAAAATAATACCCCGTCAGCCCCGCCGTTGCCAGAACAAGCAGGATCAATGCGGTTATGACGGACCATTTGGTCACGGGGCTGGGTTCAACGTTTTTCGTTTCCGACTTTTCTTCCTTGTTCGGGTGCCAGCCAAACATTTCAGGTAGGTGGATATCCATGATGTTGTCCTCCAGAAACAATTGCAGAAAAAACCATGGCTTGGCTCTCATGCCAAACTTGATTGTTTGACTGGGTTATTCGCTTCTTGTTCCCGATTTTCATTGGATGAGCCGTTAGGTTTGCTGCGATACGTCCTGCCATTCCGCCAGCTTCCTGCGCATCCGCTTGTAATGCGAGCCGCGCCAGTAAACCCGGCCACAATTCGGGCAGGCCAACAGTTCATTCTGCGGTTCGCGGGCATCTTCCGGTACTTGCAGTGCGTGTTCCGGGGTGGCGGGCTGGAGCGGGGTGTTGTCCATCAGGCAGCGGGTGAAGGCGAGATTGAGCCAGTCGATGTCGAATCGTCCGCTCAGGACTGCCGCCTGGAGGTCGAGCGCGCCGAATGGAAGCTGGATGACGCGGCCCTTGGCGGCTTTGTGTTCGGTGATTTTGCGGTCGGCAGTGAGCAGCCAGCGGCCTTCGTCGATTGCTACGCGCAGGATTTGCGCATCGGTTGCGGACTCGACGGCCAAGGTCGTGTCGAGACCGGCGGCGCGCAGGTAGCGGGCCAGGCGCGCCAGCATCACATCACACAGGAAGCGGGGGGCAGATTCCATGAGATTATCTATAATAAAATAGAAAGGAGTTGTCCACTTTATCTTGCACATTAAGGAGAAATACATGTCCAAAAAATGGTGGTTGTTGCCGTTGGCTGCGGGGATGATGGCGGTGTCACCGCTGGTTGTCGGCCAGGATCAAGCCCGTCAGCAGGTTCAGGATCAGGATCGGATTTTCGGTTCGCAGTTGATGGCGCAGGAAGAGCGGATGGCTTACAGCAGCAGAATGCGCGCCGCAAAAACCCAGGAAGAGCGTGAAAGAATCCGCGCCGAACACCACGAGCAGATGAAAATGCGTGCCAAGGAGCGAGGCGTTACCCTGCCGGATGAGCCTCCGGCGAGGGGCGGCGGGATGGGGGGCAGTCCCCGAGGGCGCTATTGATTTATTGAGGTGATGTTCCGGCTTTCCTCCCCCGGTTCAGGGGGAAGGTGGGATGTCGCCCCCAATCCTATGAGGAAATATACGGATACCTGGCCGCGGTCGGCTTGCGCTCGCTCCCGGAACAGGGGAGAGGCTAGTGGCGCCCGGTGCTGCCGAAGCCGCCGGCGCTGCGTTCGCTCTCTTCAAAAGTTTCTACGACATTGAATTCGGCGTGGATCACCGGGACGATAACCATCTGCGCGATGCGCTCCATCGGGTTGAGGATGAAGGGCGTCTGGCCGCGGTTCCAGCAGGAAACGAAGAGCTGTCCCTGGTAGTCCGAGTCGATCAGGCCGACCAGGTTGCCGAGCACGATACCGTGTTTGTGGCCCAGGCCGGAGCGTGGCAGGATCATCGCCGCCATGCCGGGGTCGCAAAGGTGGATGGCGATGCCGGTGGGGATCAGGTCGGTCTGTCCGGGATGGATGGTCATGACGTGCTCGATGCAGGCGCGCAGGTCGAGTCCCGCCGATCCCGGCGTGGCATAGCTGGGCGGATGCTGCTTGAGGCGTTCGTCGAGAATTTTGACGTCGACTTTCTTCAGATTCTTTTTCATTTCAAGCCCCGATTTTATTTCCTGAATGAAGGTATAGCTTGGCGACATGCTTGATCAGTTGTCTCGCCAGCACGATTTTCGGCGCGCGCGGCAACGGATGGGTGCCTTCGTCGTCGAATAGTATCAGCTCGTTGTCTTCCTGGCCGATGGCGTCCTGCACCATGTTGGCTGCCAGCAGAGGCAGGTTTTTGCGGTGCCGCTTCAACTCGGCGAACTCATAAAGATTTTCGCTTTCCGCCGCAAAGCCGACGCAGAACGGCGGGTTGGGCAGGCTCATCACGTTGGCGACGATGTCGGGGTTGGGCGCCAGTTCCAGGGTGAGGATGTGGGCGTCCTTCTTGATCTTCTGTTCGCTCGGGTTGAGCACGTAGTAGTCCGCAACCGCTGCGACGCTGATGAAGATGTCGGTTTCGGCAATTTCCTGGTTGACCGCTTCGAGCATTTGCTGGGCGCTGGTGACGGCGATGGTCTTCGCCGCCGTGGGCGGGGTCAAACAGGTCGGGCCGGAAACCAGGGTGACTGTCGCGCCGGCTTCGATGGCGGCGCGGGCGACGGCATAACCCATTTTGCCCGAACTCATGTTGGTGATGGCGCGCACTGCGTCGATCGCTTCGTAGGTGGGCCCGGCGGTGATCAGCACGCGTCGGCCTTTCAGCAGCTTGGGATGCCAGAACGATTCGATGTCCTCGATCAGGGTTTCCGGCTCAACCATCCGTCCCATGCCGGTTTCGCCGCAGGCCTGAAGGCCGCTGGCCGGGCCGAAGAGGGTGACGTCGTCGCGCTTGAGTTGGGTGATGTTGCGGCGGGTGGCCGGGTTGTCCCACATTTCGCGGTTCATCGCCGGGGCGACCAAGAGCGGGCAGGCACGCGCCAGGCAGGTAGCGGAGAGCAGGTCGTCCGCGGCGCCGTGCGCGAGCTTGGCGAGGAAGTCGGCGCTGGCCGGGGCGATCAGCACCGCGTCGGCGCCGCGCGTGACCTCGATGTGCGACATGCCGCCGCCGGCTGCCTGGCCGTCCCACAAGTCGGTCAGCACCGGCCTGCCGGATAGCGCCTGGAAGGTGGCAGGGCCGACGAAGTGGCGGGCCGCTTCGGTCATGATTACCTGCACCTCGATGCCGCTTTTCACCAGCAGGCGGGTAAGCTCTGCTGCCTTGTAGGCGGCCACGCCGCCGGTGACGCCGAGAACCAGGCGTTTTTTCGCTGAATCGGTCATAATCCTTTCATTCTACTTGAAACAAAAAGAATTTGTCATGGCGATAACGGATTGGCCTGAAGGCGAACGACCCCGGGAGAAGCTCCTGCAGAAAGGCGCTGCGAGTCTGTCTGACGCCGAGTTGCTGGCCATCTTCCTGCGTACCGGCCTGCCGGGCAAAAGTGCGGTGGATCTGGCGCGGGAACTGCACGGGCGCTTCGGTGGCCTGAACGCCTTGTTCGCGGCCGGTGAAAAAGAGTTTTGCCAGACCAAGGGCATGGGCGTGGCGAAATATGCCCAGTTGCAAGCGGTGCTGGAGATGGCGCGGCGCGCGCTGCAGGAGGACATCGCGCAGCGCGATGCCCTGTCCTCGCCGCAGGCGGTGCGCGATTACTTGCGGCTCCGGTTGCAGGGCTTGCCTCATGAGGTCTTCATGGTGTTATTCCTGGATGCGCAAAATCGTGTCATCGTCAGCGAGGAGTTGTTTCGCGGTACGCTGACCCAGACCAGCGTCTATCCGCGCGAAGTGGTCAAGCGCGCCCTGCACCACAATGCGGCTGCGGTGATCCTGGCCCACAACCACCCTTCCGGCGTGGCCGAACCCAGCAATGCCGACCAGGTGCTGACCCAGGCGCTGAAAAATGCCCTGGTTCTGGTGGATGTCCGGGTGCTGGATCATTTTATCGTGGCCGGAAGCGGATTTCTGTCGTTCGCAGAGCGAGGCCTGCTCTAGAGAGTGCAATTTTCTCTTGCCTTGTAGGGCAAAAATAGGGTATAAATCGCGTTTTTCGTAATTCATTATTCTATTTCTGGAGCAATACCATGG
>CAZLJK010000109.1:0-7179 GCA_964559825.1 uncultured Sulfuricella sp.
CTTGCTCACCAGGTATTGCCCGCCGATGATGTAGAACAGACCGGAAATCGACATCATCGCCACGCACAGAACCACCCCGGACAGGTCGATGTAAGTAGCGCGGAAGAACGCCATCAGCATGGCGAAGGTGATGTTGATCGCCAGCCCGACCATGAACACCGGCAGCGCGATCGCCAGGCTCGGCCACATCCGTGTCTTGATGTCGTGGGCGATGTCGCGCCCCTCGTCGGAACGGCCGAAATCGAAGGCGAACATGCCGACGGACTTTTCGAAAAAGATGGTGTCGCTGGCCTGCTCCGTGCCCTGTGCCGCACTGTTCCACATCAGCGGCTTGTCGTAGCCGCGCTCGTGCTTCCATTTTGCGATCGCCTCCGGCGTGACATGTTTCACGCCCAAGTGGATGCGCGCCATGTTGTCCGGCGTGTTGACCACAAAGAACAGGGCAAAGGTGAGCAGGTTCACCCCGATCAGGATGGGGATGGCATACAGGATGCGGCGGATAATGTAGCTAATCATCCGCCGCCCCTGCCATTACTCCTTCCCCCTCACAGGGGGAAGGCTGGGATGGGGGTTCGGTGCCAGCCTTTTCCAATGCATTCCAAATTACCTGTTTCACGCTTTCAATATCTCTCA
The DNA here is from genome assembly GCA_964559825.1 of uncultured Sulfuricella sp. Taxonomy (GTDB): domain Bacteria; phylum Pseudomonadota; class Gammaproteobacteria; order Burkholderiales; family Sulfuricellaceae; genus Sulfuricella. The sequence continues at coordinate 634 of CAZLJK010000109.1, forward strand.
GCACGTCATTATTCCAAAATCGCAGCACCCTTAGCTCCTGTTGCTCCAACCATTCAGTCCTACCCTGATCTCGATTCGCATTTTCCGCATGCTGCCCGCCATCCAGTTCAACAACCAGCCCCGCTTCCAGACAAACAAAATCCAGAATATACCGTCCTAACGGATGTTGGCGGCGGAATTTGCAGCCGCCCATTTGTCTCATCCGCAAGTGGCGCCAAAGAAATTGCTCCGCATCCGTCAATTCCCGACGCAGGTTGCGGGAGTTTTTCTTGGCTGTCTGATTTATTCTGGTCATTCCAACTCCGCACCCCCATCCCAACCTTCCCAAATCAAAACAAGTGCCTCTTACCATTGCTCCTTCCCCCTCGCAGGGGGAAGGTTGGGATGGGGGTTAAGATGCTGATCCTCACGCGAAGCTTCCCACCCCCACCCTAGCCCTCCCCCTAAAAGAGGGAGGGAATGCATGTTATGAAAAAGTGTGCATCGATTAGCCCTTATCTAGGGGGAAGGAGCCGTCAGCCACGTGCCTGATCCGATCTGGCCGCCTGCCTTTCCTTGCGGCGATAAACCAACACTGCCGGGATCAGCCCGACAACCAGCACGACAACCAGCAGGCCCAGCGGCCACAGCAATGGCTTATTCCACTCGCGCTGTTTTTTGGCACGCAAACCGGCATCGACGCGGACATACTTTAGTCCGTTATTGGCCATCAGGTTGGGCTTGACGTTCAGATACCAGGCGTGGAACAGGCTGTACTGTTTGGGGTGGTAACCCCATATCCAGGGGGCGTCCTGGCGAGCGATCACGAGCATTTCGTCGATGATTTTCTGGCGTTCAGGGCCGTTGTCCATATTCTTCATGCGCTCGAACAAACGGTTGAATTCCGGGCTGTCGTAGTTAGCCGAGTTTTCCCCTTCTCCTTTCACCCGCGCATTGGGTCCGTACAGCAGAAACAGGAAATTCTCCGGGTCGGGGTAGTCGGCGTTCCAGCCCCAGTGGAAAATCTGCGCGTTGCCCTTGCGGATCTTATCCTGGAAACGGTTGTAGTCGGTGTTGCGAACCACCAGTTGCAGGTCGATGGTCTGGAACTGCTTGCGGATCCAGTCCAGCCGCGCTTTGTCGTCCGGCCCGGTGGCGGTGATATCGAGATACAGCAGCAGCGGCTTGCCGGTCTTCTCGTCGCGCCCGCCCGGGTAGCCGGCCTCGGCGAGCAGTTTCTTGGCGTGTTCGATGGGTTTGCGCCTGGGCTTGCCGTCCACCCAGTCGTAGATAGCGGGATTGATACCCGGCTCGCCCTCGCGCGCGCCGAAAATCCCCGGCGGCAAAGGGCCCTGCGCAGGAATGCCGCGCCCGTTGGCGAAAATCGAAATGAATTCCTCGTAGTCGATGGCGATGGAAATCGCCTGCCGGAGCTTCCGCGCCCGCTCCGAAAGCCCCCCCACCACCGGGTCGAGCATGTTGAAGCCGTAGTAGTAGTTGGTGGCGGTCACCGTGGTCTGCAGGCGGATGCCTTTCTCCTTCATCATGTCGGTCACGTCCGCCTCGCCTTGGGTGGCGACGCGTACGGCCTGGTCGAAGCTGTCGGAGCTGATGCCGGAGGCGTCGTAATAACCCTGCAGGAACTTGTTCCAGTAAGGGATGCTTTCCTTTTCCAGGCTGAACACCGCCTTGTCGATGAACGGCAGCGGCTTGCCGGCATCATTCAGTAGCCCGGCTGCGGCGTCATTCGGCTCGCCTTCGGTCGGGTAGGCTTCGCCGTGGAAATTCGGGTTGCGCTCCAGCACCATGCGTCGGTTTGGGTCGTTCACCGTCAGCATGTAGGGTCCGGTGCCGACCGGATACCAGTCCAGGGTGAGGTTTTTCTCGGCCATGCCGGGCTGTCCATAGAAACGGTCGGCCTCCGGCGGCACCGGTGCGAAGAACGGCATCGCCAGCCAGTAAAGGAATTGCGGATACTTGCCCTTGAGTTTTACCCGGTAGGTATGGCGATCCACCACCTCCGCCCCGGCCAGCGGGTAGCGCGTCAGATCCAGACTAGCGCCCGGCGGCAGGGCCTTCTGCGCGCTATCCAGCCCTTTTGCATATTCCTTCAGGCCGACGATGACCTCACCCATCATGCCGAAAATCGGCGAATTCAGCCGGGGATGGGCCAGCCGCTTGATCTGGTGGACATAATCCGCCGCCTCCAGCTCGCGCGTGCCGGTTTGGGGAAAATCCGCCAGCTTGTAGCGCTTGGCCAGCTCTTCCGGCTTCAGGTCGTGATACAGGTGGCGCCCTTGCGCATCGCGGGCAAAGGCCGGGTGCGGCTGGAAACGGACACCGGGCTTGATGCGGATTTCATACACGCTGAAGGCGATTTTTTCCGGGGCGCTGTCGGCCGGCAAGGGCTTGCCCTGCGCATCGAGGAACAGCGGCTTGGGCATATCTGCAGCGGCAAGCGGAATCAGCGTGTAGGGGCGCTTCAGGTAATGGTATTGCAGCGGCGGCTCGTAAATCTGGCCAGTGAAGGTGATCTCGTTGGAACTGTAGGACTGCGCCGGATCCAGATGCTTGGGCCGCTCGGCAAACGACGAATAGGCGATGTTTCCGCCCTCGTCATAAGCCGGATAGGGGCTGTTCCAGGGCGGAGCGCCACAGGCCGCCAAAAACACGGTCAACAAGGCAGTTGTCAGGAAGAATCTCATCGGGTTTCAGTGTAGCGCAAGCGGCGGCCGGGAGCCAGGCAACGATATCCATGTGGAGAATTGGGTTATAATACGTCATTCGCATCGATCCTCCGGCAAACCGCAATCAAAGGAAAAACAATGGGCTTTCTGTCAAACAAACGGATCCTGATTACCGGGATGATCAGCAACCGCTCCATCGCCTACGGCATTGCAATCGCCATGAAGCGCGAGGGTGCCGAACTCGCCTTTACCTACCAGGGAGAGAAGGTCAGGGACCGCGTTGCCGACCTGGCGAAGGATTTCGGCTCCGACCTGGTATTCCCCTGCGACGTCGCCAGCGACGAGCAGATCGAACAGCTCTTCGTCGACCTCGGCAAGCACTGGGACGGGCTGGACGGCATCATCCACTCCATCGCCTTCGTGCCGAAGCAGGCGCTGGCCGGCGACTACATCGATTCCGTCACGCGCGAATATTTCCAGATCGCCCACGACATCAGCTCCTACAGCTTCACCGCGCTGGCCAAGGCCGGGCTGCCGATGATGCTGGGCCGCAACGCTGCGCTGCTGACCCTGTGCTATCTGGGCGCGGAACGCACCGTTCCCCACTACAACGTGATGGGCCTCGCCAAGGCCAGCCTCGAAGCCAACGTGCGCTACATGGCGGCAAGCCTGGGGCCGAAAGGCATCCGCGTCAACGGCCTCTCCGCCGGCCCGATCAAGACCCTGGCGGCAAGCGGCATCTCCGACTTCGGCAAATTACTTTCCTACAATGAGAAACATGCCCCGATGCGGCGCAACGTCACCATCGAGGAAGTCGGCAACGTCGCCGCCTTCATGTGCAGCGACCTCGCCAGCGGCATGACCGGCGAGATCACCTACGTCGATGGCGGCTTCAACATCACCGCGCTGGGAAACGCCGATGAGGCGGTGGCCGGAAATTGAGCCTGTGGCGCAGCCCACATAGAAAGCCCGACTAAACCTTGTAATAAATTGTCTTGCAGAGAACACGGAGAAAGCCGCTTTCTCCGTGTTCTCTGCGGCGCTCAACCCGGATTAAAAATCCGCCCCCTGAATTCTCCATTCAATCCGCCCGGCTCGATTCAAATTCTTGAAATCAGGCCCGCCATGAATTATTCCTGCCCCATATATAGCGAAATTTTGATCGGAACCGTCAGGTAAGTTTTGCGGTCGTGAGCCGATGGTTCGAGCAGGTTAATGCCGTGACGGTTCCGGGCTCGAGAGCGATGCGTCTTTACGCTGAGGGAAAACGCCGTGTATGCTGCTCAACAACAATACCTTAAATCATGGAATTGGCCTCAGTGTAGATAATCAACCAAATTAAGGGGGAGCGATGCGGCTAGCAATGGTGGGATTGGGGAAAATGGGCGGCAACATGGTGCGGCGGCTGCGCCGTGGCGGTATCGAAGTGGTCGGCTACGCGCGCTCGCCGGACGCGGTGGCCGGCCTTGCTGCGGAGGTGGGCATGCTCGCGGCTTCTTCCGTGGCGGATGCGGTAACCCAACTTCAGTCGCCGCGTGTGGTCTGGCTCATGTTGCCGAGCGGCGAGCCGACCGAGAGTCAAATCCGCGCCTTGGCTCCTCTGCTCGCCAAGGGTGATATTGTCGTCGATGGCGGAAACTCCAATTACAAGGATAGCCAGCGCCGCGGCACCTGGCTGGCGGAGCAGGGCATCGGCTTCATGGACGCCGGCACATCGGGCGGCATCTGGGGGCTGGAAAACGGCTATTGCCTGATGGTGGGGGCGACCCCGGAGGTCGCGAAGATCATGGAGCCGGTACTCAAGGTCCTGGCTCCCGCCCCCGACCGCGGCTGGGCGCATGTCGGCCCGATCGGCTCGGGTCACTTCACCAAAATGATCCACAACGGCATCGAATACGGCATGATGCAGGCGATGGCCGAAGGGCTGGAGTTGCTGCGCGGCAAGCAGGCATTTGCGCTCGATCTGGCGCAGATCACCGAGTTGTGGCGGCACAGTTCGGTGGTGCGAAGCTGGCTGCTGGATCTGACCGCACAGGCGCTACAGGACGATCAAGCCCTGGACAAGGTCGCACCCTATGTGGCCGACTCGGGCGAAGGGCGCTGGACTGTAGTGGAGGCCGTGGAGCAGGGCGTGGCGGCGCCCGTCCTGACCCTGGCGCTGCAAATGCGTTTCGCCAGCCAGAACGAGACCGGCTACGGCTATCGCTTGCTCTCCATGATGCGGAACGCGTTTGGGGGCCATGCCGTGAAGCAGACCGGGGGCGAAAAATGAAAACCCTGGAACCCTGCACCCTGGTGATTTTTGGCGCCGGGGGGAATTTGGCGCGGATCAAGTTGATCCCTGCGCTGTTTCGCCTTGAAACGGCAGGGCGCTTGCCGGAAAAAATGGTGATACTCGCCTCCAGCCGGGAAATGTGGACCCGCGAGCAGTGGCTGAATGAAGTGACGTCCATGCTGCACGACAAATATCCCAAGGGCTACGACGAACATGCGTTCAAGCGATTCCGTACCCGGCTCCATTATCATCCCAACCCGCCAGACGATACCGATGCGTACCGAAAGCTGCACAAACTGCTGGACGAAGACTCGGCTTTCCCACCCAATGTGGTGTTCTACATGTCGGTGCGGCCACCAGAATTTCCCGGCATCATCGAGAGGCTGAGCGGAGTCGACCTGCTCAAGGAGAAGCATGGCTGGCGTCGCGTCGTCATCGAAAAGCCCTTCGGCCATGATCTGTTGAGCGCGCAAACCTTGCAGAGCGGCCTGTACAAGCATCTCGACGAGTCGCAGATTTACCGTATTGACCATTACCTCGGCAAAGGCACGGTGCAGAACATCATGGTGTTCCGCTTCGCCAACCTCCTGCTGGAACCGCTGTGGAACCACCACTATATCGATCACGTGCAGATCAGCCATTCGGAAACCCTGGGCGTGGAGGGGCGCACCGACTATTACGAGAATGCCGGTGCATTGCGCGACATGATCCAGAGCCACCTATTGCAACTGCTCGCGCTGGTGGCGATGGAGCCGCCCGTGAGCATGACCCCCGAGCATTTGCGCGACGAGAAGGTCAAAGTGCTCAAGGCGATCCGTCCGATTACCCAGAACGCGGTGCATGCCCATGCCTTTCGCGGCCAGTATGCGAGCGGCAGCGTGGACGGCAAGACGGTTCCGGGCTATATGGAGGCGGTCGGCGTGGCGTCGGACAGCGTCACCGAAACCTATGCCGCGCTAAAGCTGTTCGTCGACAACTGGCGCTGGGCGGGGGTGCCGTTTTACCTGCGCACAGGCAAGCGCATGGCGGAGAACAGTTCGGCGATCAGCATCCGTTTCAAAAGCCCGCCGCAGAACCTGTTAAAGCAGGCGCAGCACGAACGCTCGCATCCCAACTGGATTTTGCTCGGCATCCAGCCCAACGATTGCCTGAAAATGGAACTCCAGGTCAAGGTTCCCGGGCTGGACCTGAACACGCGCACGATCAGCCTGGATGCGACTTACCACAAGGGCGGCGAAGAGGATTACGATGCCTATGAGGGATTGCTGCTGGATGTGATGCTGGGCGACCACTCGCTATTCCTGCGCATCGACGAAGTGGAGTCGGCGTGGCGCGTTGTGGATCCGGTGCTGAAAGTCTGGTCGATGGAGCGCGATTTCATCAACGCCTATCCCGCCGGCAGCTGGGGGCCGCGCGGCACCTACCGCCTGTTCGACCGCGACGACCAGTTCTGGCGGCATTCGCTCGACATCGACGGCGCCGATTTGCAGGCTTATTGAGAAGGCATATTTGAAATGAAAAAAGCCAGCCGGTTAGGCTGGCTTTTTTCGATGTTGGCGGAGTGGACGGGACTCGAACCCGCGACCCCCGGCGTGACAGGCCGGT
>CAZLJK010000110.1:0-6931 GCA_964559825.1 uncultured Sulfuricella sp.
GAATACGCAGCAACCCTTCGGGCTGGGGCTGGTTGGGGTGCATTCCGGTGTTGCGCGCCGCTTGTTGTGAATGACACAACTGCGCGTCTCGCGCCTAGGACTGCATCCCAACCAGCCCCAGCGTATGCTCTTACCCATTAACGAGCCCTTAGTATCAAGAAAAATTTAAGGATCGAGAGATTATAGTATGGATGTCAAGTTAACAGAGTTCTCGCACGGCGGGGGCTGCGGCTGCAAAATTTCCCCTGCGGTTTTGAGCGAAATCCTCTCCAACATGCCGGCGCGCGGAATTTTCCCCGATCTGCTGGTCGGGATCGAATCCAGCGACGATGCCGCGGTTTACCGCCTTAACGCGGCGCAGGCGATCGTCGCGACCACCGATTTTTTCATGCCTATCGTGGACGATCCGTTCGATTTCGGGCGCATCGCCGCCACCAATGCGATTTCGGATATCTACGCCATGGGCGCCCAGCCGATCATGGCGCTGGCCATCGTCGGCATGCCGGTCGGCAAGCTTCCCGTCGAGGTGATCCGTGAAATTCTCAAGGGCGGCGAGTCGGTGTGCGCGGCGGCGGGTATCCCCATCGGCGGCGGCCATTCGATCGATTCTCCCGAACCGATTTATGGCCTGGTCGCGCTGGGGATCGTCCACCCCGACCGGGTCAAGCGTAACGACCAGGCCCAGGCGGGCGATGCGCTGATTCTCGGCAAAGGGCTCGGCATCGGCATCATGAGCGCGGCGCTGAAGAAAAAAGAGCTGTCGGATGAGGGCTATCGCCAGATGATCGCCAGTACCACCCAGCTCAACACGCCGGGGTCGGTTCTGGCTGCCATGCCGGGCGTGCATGGCCTGACCGACGTTACCGGCTTCGGATTGCTGGGCCATCTGCTGGAAATCTGCCGCGGCTCCAAGCTGGCTGCCGATATCGAATTCGATCGTTTGGCCTTGCTGCCGGCAGCGCTGGATCTGGCCAAGCAGGGTTATGCGACGGGTGCGGCGGCACGCAACTGGGAGAGTTATGGGCACGAGGTGAGTTTGCCCGCAGCCATGCCGGAATGGCAAAAAGGCATGCTGTGCGATCCGCAAACCAGCGGCGGTTTGCTGGTGTCTTGCGCCCAGGAAGACGTGGAAAGCGTGCTGGAGGTATTCAACCAGCAGGGTTTCGGCTATGCGAGCGTTATCGGTTCGCTGCATTCAGGAAAGCCGGGAATATCTGTTAAGTAATTATTAAACATGCAGATAGATAATATTTTAATGTGCATTCCATATAATCTGGCGGGTAGGCCACGGTGAAATTGCTGATTATTGAGGATGATGAGGCGGCGGCGGGTTCCTTGAAGCGTGGGCTGGTGGAGGCGGGCTATGCCGTCGAACTGGTCCATGACGGCGAACGTGGCCTGCAGCAGGCTCAGGCCGGGGATCACGACCTGTGGGTGATCGATATCATGTTGCCCGGGCGCGATGGGCTGTCGGTTCTGAAGGAACTGCGGGACCAGGGCCGACGCACTCCAGCCCTGATCCTGAGCGCGCTCGGCAAGGTGGACGACCGGGTCGAGGGCTTGCGTGCCGGCGGCGATGATTATGTGGTCAAGCCTTACGCTTTTGCCGAATTGCTGGCCCGGATCGAGGCGCTGCTGCGCCGTTCGCGCAGTTTCGGCGGTGGCCCCGAAACCGTGCTGGAACTGGCTGACCTGAAAATGGACCTGCTCAGCCGCAGCGTGACCCGCGGCGGCCAGGATATCGACCTGCAGCCGCGCGAATTCAGGTTGCTGGAATACCTGATGCGCCATGCCGGGCAGGTGGTGACGCGCACCATGCTGCTGGAAAATGTCTGGGAATATTTCTTCGACCCGCAGACCAATGTCGTGGATGTCCACATCAGCCGGCTGCGCCAGAAAATCGACAAATCCTTTGCCACGCCCCTGCTGCACACGGTACGGGGAAGCGGCTATATCCTGCGCCAGGAAGAACCTTAAATGGTCGGGATGTGGCTATCCGTGGTTTTGCTGCTGGGCCTGCTGGGCGGGGTTGCCGGCTTCTGGTGGCTGCAGCGCCGCCGGCAGCAACAGCAAGAGGCTGTGCTGCGCCGCCAGCTGGTTACGGTGACTCAAAGCACGCGCCAGACGGGCGACAATATCGCTCATGATTTAAGAACGCCGCTGACGCGCTTGCGCGCCGATGTCGAAGCGGCATTGCGGCATGACGATGGCGAGATGCACCGCGCCACGCTGGAAAGAGTGCTCGACGAAATCCAGAACATGCAAAATATTGTCAATGCGCTGCTCACGCTCGGTCAAGCCGAGGCGGGCGCCATGCGGGTGAGAAAAAAGACCGTCGATCTGTCCGGATTGCTGGAAGAACTCATTGAGCTTTACATGCCTTCCGCCGAAGAACGGCGCCTAACCCTGCAATGCCGGGTTGCTCCAAATCTCGATATCGAAGCCGACCGTCAGTTGCTGGCACGGATTTTCGCCAATCTGTTCGACAATGAGCTCAAGTATGTCCCCGCCGGTGGCACCATCCTGCTGACGGCCGTATCCCGCGGGCCGCAGGTGGAAATCCGGGTGGAGGATGATGGTCCGGGAATCCCGGTTGCAATGCGCGACAAGATCTTCGAGCGCTTTGCCCGTCTTGATCCCAGCCGAACCATGTCCGGCGGGGCGGGGCTGGGTCTTTCCCTGGTCAAGGCTTTCGCGCAGTTGCTGCAAGGCGACGTGCGCGTGGCGGAAAGCAGTCTGGGCGGGGCGGCATTTATCCTGACGTTGCCAGCAGTGGCTGCAGAACCTTCCAAACCCTTTCCATGATTAGCGGCTGTGCCGCCGTAGTGGGATGCAGGCCGTCAGCTTGAAACAACTCCCGATTGTCGGCGAAACCTTCCAGCAGGAAGGGGAGCAAGGGGATTTTGTGACGTTGCGCCAACTGCGGGTAGATTGCCTGGAACTTGGTGGCATAGGCACTGCCATAATTGGGAGGAAGCCGCATTCCGATCAGCAGTAGGCGGGCTTTGCGGTTGAGGCAGGCAGCAATGATGGCGTCAAGGTTGGATGCGGTGGCGTCAATCGCCAGTCCACGCAACCCATCGTTCGCGCCGAGTTGCAGAATGACCACCGCCGGACGGTGTTCTGCCAGGACCTGTTCGATTCGGTAACGGCCGCCGCTCGTGGTTTCGCCGCTGATGCTGGCGTTGACAACCCGGTAGCCGGACTTTTTTTGCTGAATCCGCTGTTCGAGGAGAGACACCCAGCCCTTGTTGGCAGGAATGCCGTATGAAGCGGAAAGACTGTCGCCGAAGACCAATACGACCGGCGCGGCTTGGGCTGCGACACCCCAGAGCAGGAAACAGACCATCAGCAGCAGGCGATTAAACCTGGAAACCTTAGTTGGACGGGGTGGAGTGTGCGGTTTTTGGGGTGCAGGGCAAGGCATAACGACGCGGAATGGTTGCTCCATTCCAAGGAGTTGTAACGCCGCCATGCGCCGTAAAAACCGTGCACTCCAGCCCTGTAGCGGACTCGCCAAGCGGGTGAAAGGGTAAATAATGAGCAAATTCATTTTAATTGCCGTGTTAAACATCCAGTCAAGCGGTCAACTGAGGTTTCCAGGTTACCTATGAATGCATCCCCTCAAAATTTTATTGTGCAGGCAATTGCGCTAACCAAGCAAGTGACAAGCGAGGGGGCGCCGCTGATTATCCTCGATCAACTCGATTTCTCGGCAGCGCCGGGCGAATCGGTTGCCGTGCTGGGCGCTTCCGGTTCGGGTAAATCCACCCTGCTCGGCTTGCTGGCGGGTTTGGATGCGCCGAGCGGCGGCAAGGTTTACCTCGATGGCACCGATCTGTTTGCGCTCGACGAGGATGGGCGGGCAGCCTTGCGCGGGCGCCTGGTCGGATTCGTGTTCCAGTCGTTTCAACTCCTGCCGGCGCTGACTGCGCTGGAAAACGTGATGCTGCCGCTGGAGCTGGCCGGGGTGAACGGCGCTCGCGCCGAAGCGGGCGCTGCGCTGGAGCGGGTCGGTCTGGCGCAGCGGGCGTCCCACTATCCGCGTCAGCTCTCGGGCGGCGAGCAGCAGCGCGTGGCGATCGCCCGCGCTTTCGCGGTCAACCCGCGCCTGCTGCTGGCCGATGAACCGACCGGCAACCTCGACAGCACGACCGGCGAGCGCATCATCGACCTGCTTTTCCGCTTGAACGAGGAGCACGGCACCACGCTGATCCTGGTGACCCACGACGAGCGGCTGGCGCAACGCTGCCAGCGGCGTTTGCACCTTGATCGAGGCATTCTCGTTCAGGAGCAGGCATGAACTTAAAACAGCGCAAACCGCAGAGGACGCGGAGGACGCAGAGGAAAAGCAATGGGTTATCAATTTACACTGATCATTCTGGTGAGTGTGCAATGTTGCCTGAGCTTTTGAATTCCTCAGCGTCCTCCGCGTCCTCTGCGGCTCAATCTTTTCTTTCAAGATGAACACCTTCGCCCTTGCTCTGCGTATGCTGCGCCGAGAGTGGCGCGCCGGGGAGCTGCGCGTGCTGGCAGCCGCTTTGGTGATTGCCGTGGCCAGCGTCACTTCGGTCGGTTTTTTTACCGACCGTGTCGGACGGGCGCTGGCGCAGCAGGCGAATATGCTGTTGGGTGCCGATCTGGCGCTGATCTCGGACCATCCGCTGGATGCGGGTTTTGAGCGCGAAGCGCTGCGGCGCGGCCTGCAAACGGCTCATACCTTGAGTTTTCCCAGCATGGTACTGCGTGGGGAGCGCGCCCAACTAGCGGAAATCAAGGCGGTGAGCCGCAACTATCCGCTGCGCGGACAGTTGCGGGTGGCGCAGCAGCCCTATGCTCCGGATAGCGCCAGCAGCGGGATTCCGGATGTGGGCACGGCATGGCTGGACGAGCGCCTGCTTAAACAGCTGGAGGCGAGTGCCGGCGCAGGTCTGGAAGTGGGGACAAGCCATCTGGCCGTGTCTGCCGTACTGACGCAGGAGCCGGACCGTGCCGGCGTCCTGTTCAATATTGCGCCGCGCCTGCTGATGAATCTTGAGGATATCCCGGCGACCGGCCTGATTCAGGAAGGGAGCCGCGCCAGCTATCGTCTGCTGGTTGCGGGGGATGTCGATAAGGTGGGGGTTTTCCGCGCTTGGGCTGAGGCACGGCTGAAGCGGGGCGAGCGTCTGGAAGGCGTATCGGACGCGCGCCCGGAAATCCGCGCGGCACTGGCGCGGGCCGAGCGTTTCCTCGGCCTCGCTGCGCTCACCAGCATTATTCTGGCCGCGGTGGCGGTGGTCATGGCGACACGTAGATTCATGGCCCGCCATCTCGACAACTGCGCCGTGATGCGATGCCTGGGCGCCCAGCAGCGGCTGATTTTCCGTCTTTACCTGGCTCAGTTTCTCCTGCTCGGCATGCTGGCCAGCCTGATCGGCTGTCTGCTCGGTTATCTCGGGCAGATGGTTCTGGCGCAACAGCTGGGCAGCATGGTTTCTGCAGAGCTGCCCCTGCCGTCGCTGTTGCCCGCCGTGCAGGGAATCCTGACCGGGATGGTGACGCTGTTGGGGTTTTCGCTGCCATTCCTGCAACAGCTGAAGCATGTCCCCGCCCTGCGCGTGTTGCGCCGCGAGCTTGGCCCGCCCGGACGCTTCGGTCTGCTTGGTTTTGCCCTGGGGCTGGCCGGTATTTCCGGGCTGGTGCTGTGGCAGGCTGGGGATGTCAGGCTGGGGAGCTATGCGCTGGCGGGCTTGTTCGCCGCCACCCTGATTGCCGCACTGCTGGCGCTGATGCTGATCAGGGCGTTGGCCGGGATCCGCCTGCAGACATCAGCTTCGTGGCGTTACGGGCTGGCTAACATTGTCCGGCGGGCGGGCGGCAGCGTGGCGCAGGTGAGTGCTTTCAGCCTGGGCATGCTGATGTTGCTGCTGCTGACCGTGGTGCGCGGCGATCTGATGCAAAGCTGGCAATCCACCCTGCCTGCCGAGGCGCCCAACCGTTTCGTGATCAATGTTCAGCCCGATCAGGTTCAGCCGCTGCAGGGCTTTTTTCATGACCGCCGCATCCCTGCGCCGGTGCTCTACCCGATGGTGCGCGGCCGGCTGCTGGCGGTCAACGGCAAGCCGATAGCGACCGGAGAATTTCCCGATGAGCGCGCGCAACGTCTGGTTGAGCGGGAATTCAACCTGTCCTGGTCGGATCGCCTGCCGGATGAAAATCAGTTGATCGCCGGAAAATGGTGGGCCAGAGGCGTTAAGGGCGCGGCGCAATTGTCGGTCGAGGAGGGGATCGCTACTACGCTCGGCATCAAGCTGGGCGATGATCTGACCTATAGTATGGGGGGCGCGACTTTCAGCGCACGGGTGGCGAGTTTGCGCAAGGTCAACTGGGATTCGTTTCGCGTCAACTTCTTCGTGATCGCCTCTCCCGGCGTGCTGGAAAAATTTCCCGCCAGCTATATCACCAGCTTCTATTTGCCTGATGCGCAGGGCGGCCTGCTCGACGAAATGGTCAAGGCATTTCCGAACCTGACGGTGATCGACGTGGCCGCGGTAATGAACCAAGTGCGCACCATCATGGACCGGGTTTCCGGCGCGGTAGAGTTCGTCTTTCTGTTCACCTGGCTGATGGGCTTCACCGTGCTGTATGCCGCGATTGCCGCCACTCGCGATGAGCGAGTGTACGAGACCGCGATATTGCGCACCCTGGGAGCGAGCAGGCGGCAGTTGCTGATGGGCTTGTTTGCCGAGTTTGCCGGCATCGGCATGTTGGCCGGTCTGGTCGCCGCGCTCGGCGCAAGCGGAACGAGCTACTTCCTGAGCACCAAAATCCTGGCATTGCCTTTTGTATTCAACTTCTGGCTGCTGCCGCTGGGGATGCTGGCCGGCGCCGCCGCTATCGGCGTTGCCGGCATCGCCGGTTGCTATGGCGTTCTGAAGCAGCCGCCTTT
>CAZLJK010000111.1:0-6484 GCA_964559825.1 uncultured Sulfuricella sp.
CCAGCATCACGTCGATGCGGGTGGAGCCGTCTTCGCTTTGGTAGATCAGGAATTGGCGAGGTTCATTCATGATGCTGATTCAGAGTATTTAAACGAGTCAGTACAAAATCTGCGAGATCAGTTGGGCTGCAATGTCGTGCATCTATGTATCCGTCAATCGAAAACACGCCATCGACATGAGCATCGTCAAACCGAACGAACATAATCTGATCATCTTGTTTTGATTTGATCATGTCCCGGATCGTACGCCACTCAAGGCCACACCACTGCTTCTCGGCATATTTTTCACATAAGAAAACAACCACGAGAGAACTTCGACTGCGATAAATATCTTGAAGCAGCACGTCCAGATTCGGTCTTGCAAGCTGTGCCTGATAGTCATGATCGTAAAAAACCGCATCGGGACCAAGCTGCTCACGTAATTTGCTAACTGTTGAAGCGACGTATGGGCGATGCTCACCTGGAAAAGACATTGCCACTTGAAACGAGATTTCAGAAATCGGTCGAATTGAGCGGTCGATCTTTCCAATAGCACCTTCCACCAGAAGGCGTTCAAGGGCAAGTAACGACAGAGAGAACGGGTCTGGCGCGATCTTCTGTGCATGTTCGCGCCCTGGATTTGTGATCGATAAGTGGTAAAGGAGATAGTTGATCCAGACAGCGAGCGGATTGTTATTTGCTACGGCCGCTGGTTTTGCAGATGGCTGTCGAGCTTGCTCAGCAGCAATTACCTCATTAACGATTTTCGAATGGATCGATTGAGCCTCAGCTTGGTCGAAGAGTGCCCCTGCTCGCTGGGCCATTCGAACAAATAGCTCATGTCCTTTTCCCTCCAGGACACCAAATCGAGACAACTCCGCACCACGCAGGCCCCACTGAATTTGGCTTTCCGTGAGATTGGTAACAAAGCGCTCTATGTCTTGGTCTGACTTGAGCGTCCCGTAGTACTGCCAAAGCATGATTGTGTGATTTGGCCTGATAAACGTGCGATCTAGGCTTTGTGTTTCCTGCGTTATGAAGAAAGTGGAAAGAGTGAGCGGATGGAACCTTCCCGCTTCAGTCTCAAACGCAAGAATAAGACGCTTTAGCTCGTCGGTTGTACTATTCAGAGGCATGGTTTGGTCTCATGGGCGACAAAATGTCGGAAGTCACCCCCACCTTGAACACCTTCATCATCTCATCCTCCCAGGTGGTTGATGGCGGGACGGCGCGTTTCGAGAATTTTTCTGTGTGGGCTGCCCATCATCATCAAGCTCCCAATGCCGGGGATTCGTAGGGGGAGTTGAGAATCGGGTGGCCAATGAAGGGGTCGGTCATAATCAAGTTCTATCGGTACCGATAATGCGAACGTGCTGTAATGTACCGTAATGTCCGGCATAATCCAAATGATCGACGCAGCCTTAGATTGAAAGGCGATTCAGGATAGAAAAGGAAGTTAAATGCGTTACTGGCTGATGAAATCCGAACCAACCGATTGCAGCATCGACGACCTCGCCGCCATGCCGGAACAGACCGTGGCCTGGTATGGCGTGCGCAACTACCAGGCGCGCAACTTCATGCGCGACCAGATGAAGGTCGGTGACAAGGTGTTCTTCTATCACTCTAACTGCGCCGAGCCGGGCATCGCCGGGCTGGCCGAGGTGAGTCGGCTGGCCTACCCGGATCAGACCCAGTTCGATCCGAAGAACAATTACTTCGATCCCAAGGCAACGCCGGTGACGCCGCGCTGGTTCAACGTGGACGTCAAGCTGGTGAAGAAGACCCGGCTGGTCGGCCTGAAAGAGCTGCGCAGCCACCCGGAACTGGAGCGGATGCGTACTTTGCAGAAGGGCAACCGGCTATCGATTACCCCGGTGGACCCGCGCGAGTGGGAATTCATCATCGAGCTGCTTTGACCCAGTGGAATTCTGGCTGCTCTATCTAGCCACCGGCATCTTCGCCGGTTTTCTCGCCGGCCTGTTAGGCGTGGGGGGCGGGCTGGTCATCGTGCCGGTGCTGGCATTCATCTTCGCGGCGCAGCATTTCCCGACCGAACAAGTCATGCACCTCGCTCTGGGCACCTCGCTCGCCAGCATCATGTTTACCTCTGTTTCCAGCCTGCGCGCGCACCATGCGCACGGCGCGGTGAACTGGCAGGTGGTGCGCGGCATCACGCCGGGCATCATCGCCGGCACGCTGGGTGGAACGGTGGTTGCCGCGCAGCTCTCCACTACCTTCCTCAAGGTGTTTTTTGTCGTATTCCTGTATTACGTCGCCACCCAGATGATCATGAATATCAAGCCCAAACCCTCCCGCGAATTGCCGGGCAAGGCGGGCATGTTCGGCGCCGGCAGCGTGATCGGGGCGGTATCCAGCCTGGTGGGAATCGGCGGCGGCACCCTGTCGGTACCTTTCATGACTTGGTGCAACGTCAAGCTGCATCAGGCGATCGGCACTTCCGCCGCAATCGGTTTTCCCATCGCGGTGGCGGGGGCAGTAGGGTACATCGCCAACGGCTGGGCACTTGGTACGTTGCCGACATACAGCTTGGGTTTTGTTTATCTGCCGGCGCTGGCCGGGCTGGTGGTGGCAAGCGTGCTGACCGCGCCGTTCGGGGCGAGGCTGGCCCACCGCCTGCCGGTGGCCAGGCTGAAGAAGTTCTTTGCCTTGCTGCTGTATGTGTTGGGCACGCGCATGCTGCTGAGCCTGTTTTAATAGGGGACTCGCGAAGCGAGACCGCGTCCCTCAGGTCAGAACAAGCGCCCTTCACGTTTGCTTCCAAATCAAAACAAGCGCTTTTCTCGTTTGCCCCCTCTCCCGCCTGCGGGAGAGGGTTGGGGAGAGGGAGTTCAATCCCCCATGTTGGTGCCGACGTGGCGTGCGCTTAGCACCCAGGGGTGGTCGGGGGGGACGGTTTTGACCTTCCCGGCGACGTCTTCCAGTTTTACCGCCTTGGTGCCGTCTCCCTTGGCGGCAACCATGACGCCATACTGGCCCTGATCGATCAGGTCGGTGCAGGCGGTTCCCAGCCGGGTGGCCAGCAGACGGTCGGCCGCGGAGGGGATGCCGCCGCGCTGCAGGTGCCCGAGGATGGTGATGCGGGATTCCAGCCCGGTCAACAGTTCGAGCTGTTTGGCGAGACGCACCGTTTTTTCTGCGTACTGTGCTTCCGGCACGTCTTCTGCCTCGGCCTTCTTGCCGGGCTTCTGTTTTGAGCTGGCTTTTTTCTTTTGCGCGGCCAGCGTGTCGGCGTGTTCCTGAACCGAGAGCGCGCCTTCGGCGATGGCAACGATGCTGAACGGCTTGCCGCGGCGGCTGCGCTCGCGGATCGCTGCGGCCACGCTGGCTACATCGTAAGGGATTTCTGGAATCAGGATCACGTCGGCGCCGCCGGCGATGCCTGCGCCCAAGGCCAGCCAGCCGGCCCGGTGGCCCATGATCTCCACCACGATGATGCGGTGATGGCTGTGCGCCGTGCTGTGGAGGCGGTCGATCGCATCGGTCGCAATGCCCAGCGCGGTGTCGAAGCCGAAGGTGATGTCGGTGAGGGCGACGTCGTTGTCGATGGTCTTGGGCAGGGTGATCACGTTGAGGCCTTTTTCCTTGAGGCGCAGGGCGTTTTTCATGGTGCCGCCGCCGCCCAGGCAGACCAGGGCGTCGAGATGGTTATCCTGGTAATTGCCGACGATGACATCAGTCATGTCCAGCAGCTTGCCGCCGACCGGCATGCGGTGCGGCTTGTCGCGACTGGTGCCGAGGATGGTGCCGCCGCGGGTCAGGATGTCGGACAGCTCGCCGCTGTCCAGCCGCATCGTCCGGTTTTCCATCAGCCCGCGGAAGCCGTCGCGGAAGCCGATGATCTGCATCCCGTAATGGTTCAGGGCGGCTTTGCCGACCCCGCGGATCGCCGCGTTCAGGCCGGGGCTGTCGCCGCCGGAGGTGAGGATGCCGATGTATTTGGTCATGAGTAAACTGCCTTTCGTCGTTTGAACTATGATCGGCGATAAGTCCGACCCGGTCAATGCGGCGTCCCGCCGCGGTAGCTATTGGGAGGCGTCAACGGCTACAATTCAATCTGTTTTCCAATCGGAATGAGGAGATATTATGCGTTTTTTCGCAACCGTCCTGCTGCTGTTGTTTTCCCTGTCCGTTTCCGCCGCCGACTATGCGCGAGAAAAGAAATGGGCGGATGAAATTACCCCCGGCATCGTGGCGGGTGATCCGGTCTTTCTGGAACTCAAGCAAGGGCACAAATTCCTGACCCTCTATACCGAGGCGGCCCAGCCCAAGGCAGCGGTTATCGTGGTCCACGGCCTCGGCGTGCATCCCGACTGGAACCTGATCGGCGTGCTGCGGAGCGGCCTGGCGGAACAGGGCTACACCACCCTTTCGGTGCAAATGCCGGTACTGGCCTCAGACGCCAAATCCGACGCCTATCCGGCAACGTTCGACGAGGCGGCGACACGCCTCCAGGTGGCAGCGGATTTCCTCAAGGCCAAGGGCTACGGCAAGATCGGCATCGTTTCCCACAGTATGGGTTCGCGCATGAGCCTGCGTTACCTGACCCAGAAGCCCTCTACTCAGGTGAAGGCCTGGGTCGCCATCGGCATGCAGGGCGGCGACTATGGCCGGCTGAAAATCCCTGTGCTTGACCTCTATGGCGACAACGACCTGCCTGGAGTGCTCCAGAGCGCCAAGGCGCGGGCCGCATCCTTCAAGGTAAAGGGCTCGAAACAGCTTGTCGTCCCGCATACCGACCATTTCTTCAATAACCGCGATGCCGAACTGGTGAAGTGCGTGGTGGATTACCTGGACAAGAGCTTGGCGGCGCAGCCAAATTAGGTGTGTTTCTAGGTCTCGGTTGTGCCAAAAACAGACCTGCGCAAAATTTCATATTCGTTATCGTTATGGTGTATAAATTATGGATACACTTGAGAGTTTGTTTCCATGACAACCGATCCGAAAACAAAACTTCCGAATGGCACCAAGCCAGTCAAGTCTTTGACCAACGTGCTGGTTCAAAGCGAGCGCGTCAAGGACATGGTGGAAGAAGCTGCCGAAGAGTTGTCATCGGTCAATGTGGTTCTCAATCAGGAGCTTGCAGATAAAGGCTCTCTGCCCGAGGTTGAAGACGCCATTCAAAAAAACGAGACAGTTGAAATCAAAGTGCAAGATGCTGCCGAAGAGCTGTCGATCGTGAATCAGGCATTAGAAAATGAGGTCAAGGAGCGGCAGTTGCTAGAGCATCAATTGGCCGCTGCCGAAAGGCAGGAAGAAGCCGCTCGCCATGCCTCCTTCCACGATCCTTTAACTGGCCTCCCGAACCGAGTGCTGTTTAATGATCGGCTAGAACATGGTTTGGCGCAGGCAAAACGGCATAATTGGACACTGGCCGTGATGTTCTTGGATCTTAACGGTTTCAAAGGCATTAATGATACGTATGGACACGACATTGGCGACCGCGTATTGCAGACTATATCGCAGCGGCTCAAGGAAAATACGCGTGATGACGACACCGTCAGCCGCCACGGCGGCGATGAATTTTTGTATCTGCTAATGGAGGTTCGGGACGAACGAGATATCGCTTTGATCGCGCAAAATGTCCTCAACGCGATTCAAGTGCCCTGTGACGTCGGCGTACACGACCTCACCATCAGCGCTAGTATTGGGATCTCGATTTTTCCGAAAGACGGCACCACCGCGGATAGATTGGTCAAGAGAGCGGACAAGGCGATGTACCACGCTAAACGGACGAAATCCGGGTATGCCTTCGCACAGTAATTCCACTTTATTCCAGCTCTGAAAGCGCCCCCTGAATGGCAATTATTGATGCAGTTAGCGCTGCGGCCAAAAAACCGCCAGTCGCATTGCCGCACGAATGACAGTCATGATTGTTAAAATTGACATCGCCCCCTTAATTACGAATACCCGTTTTGCCAGGGCAAGAGGTGAACGATGCAGATCAAAACGCTGGGACATGCGGTGCTCAAGGTGCATAGCCTGGAGCGCTCGGCGGCTTTCTACCGGGATTTGCTCGCATGCGCGAGGTGGCGCGCTACGGTGGCAAGATGGTGTTCTTTTCCCTCGGTGCCAATCACCACGACCTGGCGCTGATGGATCTCGGCCCCCACGCCGCCGATGCCGACCCAAGCGCGGTGGGGCTCTATCATCTGGCGTTCAAGGTCGGCGATAGCCTGGACGAGTTGCGGGCGGTCAAGGCGGAACTGGAGGCGAGCGGGGTGGGGTGGCGATCCTCGGCATGTCCGACCACCGGGTTTCGCAGTCGCTTTATATCCTCGACCCTGACGGCATCGAGCTTGAACTTTACGTCGATGCCGACCCGGCCCTGTGGCGCGACGATCCGGCGGCGGTCGCCTACATCGGGCCGCTGGATTTGGCGTGAGCCCGGGTTATTTTGTCAGCGCCATGAACAGTTGCGGCAGGCGTTCGGGCAGGCGCTGGATGTTGTCGATCACGGTGTACTGTTTGCCGAAAATGTCGCTGA
>CAZLJK010000112.1:0-6195 GCA_964559825.1 uncultured Sulfuricella sp.
TCACTGCACCGCTTGCCTGGCGGGCAATTTCACCGGTTTCCAGGGTGAGTTGATGATTACCGTACGCTAATGTTTTCTTATAATGACCCAAGATAGACCTCTCTGTACATGAGATGGCGCGCAGCGCGCCACGTTAAAATAGAACGGACAAAACAACACGGGCCGCTTAAGCGACCCGCCGAACACCAGATTTACTTGCGAATTTCCAGGCGTTGAATCAGCGCCCGATAGGCAGCGTCATCCTGGCTCTTCAGGTAGTCGAGCAACTTGCGGCGGCGACTAACAAGACGCAGCAGACCGCGACGGGAGTGGTGATCCTTGACGTTGTCCTTAAAATGATCGGTCAGGTAGGAAATGCGTGCGGTGATCAGCGCCACCTGCACTTCTGGGGAACCCGTGTCGCTCTTAACCCGTTGAAAGTCGGAAACGATTTGCGCTTTCTGCGCAGCGGTAATTGCCATTAGATTTTACTCTCCAAGAAAAAGTGCAGCATTCTACCCTCTAACAGGGTTGTTGCTCAACTCAAATTTCTGTCTAGGGCGGGCAAATGAACGCTCGCCTCACCCGGCGGCGGCGGTGACGGGCTGCATGCTGTAGAAGTCATTACGCTTATCCAGCAGCGGAATGATCGTCCCTTTAATGCGGTTTTCGTCGAGCAGGGCGAGATCCACGTCGGCCACCACAATCTGCTCCTCGTTGATCACTCCTTCGGCTGCGATACCATCACGGGCAAAAGGAAAGTCCGACGGCGTGCTGATCGAGGCCTGTCCGTAGTGCAGACGCAGGCCGGGCACCGGCAGGCTTCCGACGGTGCCGGTCATGGCGACGTATACCTGGTTCTCGATGGCGCGTGCATGACAGCAATAGCGCACCCGCAAAAATCCTTGACGGTCATCAGTGCAGGAAGGCACAAATATAATTTCGGCACCCTTCTCGGCGACACGGCGCGCAAGCTTCGGCGGCGGTGAGGACAAAGTTGACCTGATTCTCGAAATCGGCCCACGCAATTTGTACTGCACTGCGGCGATACGGGCTCTCATGACGGCTCCTCAAGCAGGTTTGCGGGCGGCGGCAGCGTCGGGCGCTGAGGGTCATAATCCGGGTTCAACCAGACGATCAGAGCGGCGTTGCCGATGGTGTCTGGATCGGTGGGCAGGTAAGCGTGCAGGATGCCACGGTAGTCAAAACCCTCGCCGAATTGAAATCCCAGCACCGGATCGTGGATATCACCCCAGATCACACGCCTGGCGTACCCTTCCGGGGACATGTGCGCGGCATGTTCAAGATAGCCTGGCAGGCGACCGCCGGCGATGATGCGTTCAGGTTCATCGCACGGCACAAGCGGCGGCGCGCCTCATAGAGCAGGTGGCCGACACCCTGGCCGCGACTGTCCGGATCGACACAAACCTCCGCACCATAGAGCGTGCGCCCCCCCCATATCACGGGTATCGGACAGGCCGTTATTGGTTACATTGGCCCAGCTATGATGCGGGCTGTAGTCGTCCCACGAGGCCACCAGAGAAATCGCCAGGCCTGCCAGCTGCCCATCCATTTCGGCAGCGAACTGGCCCTTGGGAAAATGATCGGGAAGGCTTTTGAACTGTTCCGCCTGAAAAGCCGGAACAGTCTTGTAAACGCGGCGTTGCAAATCGGTTGCCGCAGCGATGTCTGCTGCGACCAGATTGCGAATCATCACCGCCCTCGATCAGTAGCTCTTGCGAAAGCGTGTACCCTGACAGGCGGGGCAAACCGGAACTTCGCCGGTTGCCTTCAGTTGCACCTTGTGACCGCAGGCCGAACAGGTAAGTGTGCCGGCCATAGTGATCTCGCCGGCCTGGTACACCAGCGCCTCTTCTGCCTTGGCCGACAGCGCCGTCATGGCCCCGCCGACAGTGTGCAACAGCTTGGCCAGCGTGGAAAGTGCACCAGCGCCCATCCTTGCGGGATGGAGATGCTCTTTGGCTTCCTCACCCAACTGGCGCATATCCTCCGCAGTCTGTTTGAAGTCGCGGCGCAGGTAGCGTTTGAAGACCTCGCCCTGTTCGGCGCTGAATTCGCCGGCCGCCGTCAGTTGCTGGCGTGAAAGCTCCATGGCCTTTTCCCAAGCCTCGTGGCCCTTTTCCTGGCCCAACTCGAATATTTCACGCGATTTTTCGGCAAAACGGTCATAAAGAACAGATGCCTTCGCGGGGTCGCTATTGGCTCCGGGTATCTGGCCCTGTGGTTCGGCCTTTTGGGTATCGTCCATAATATTCCTCTCCGTTTTGATTGGAATCCAATAATAGCACAGGGTGTAATTTTGCCATCCCGGGCAGGTTCCCAGCCAATCAGGCTAGCGGGCAGTGCCTATACCGCGCTAATTTGCGCAGCTTGTTTCGCGATTACGGACAACAATCGCTGCGGTGCGAGGCGGCGACCGTGCAACACGCCCATCCCGATAAATCCCTGTGGGCCGTACAGTCTGACCTTGCCATCCGGCAACCCAGCATCCAGCGCCAATCGCTGACCCTGCGCCAGCCGTTTGATTTGTATGATATCCAGATGCAATTTGGGAATTTCCGGCATCAGGCTTTCTAGCGGCAGCACACAGGCTTCACGCTCGGCAACGCTCATCACCTCAAGTTGCTCCAGGTTATAGCCGCTTTGCAAATCGAAATGGGCAATGGCGGTGCGGCGCAAGGCAATCAGATGTGCACCACAGCCAAGCGCCTTGCCGATATCTTCACCCAAGGTGCGTATGTAAGTACCCTTGCTGCAACGTACGGTAATGTCCATCTCATTTACAGAGAAACGATCCAGCACCAGTTCGTGGATGACTACGTCGCGCAACTCGCGCTCCACGGTCTCGCCTTTACGGATATATTCGTAAAGCGGCTTGCCTAGATGCTTGAGTGCGCTGTGCATCGGGGGGAGTTGCTGGATATTGCCGCGAAACTTCGCCAGCACGGCATCGATATCGGACGGTCCGATTTCGACCCGCTGTTCGCTGACGATTTCGCCTTACGCATCGCCGGTGGTCGTGGCCTGCCCCAGGCGCCGTGTCGCACGGTAGGTTTTATCGGCATCCAGCAAGGCGGAGGAAAATTTGGTGGCTTCACCGAAGCAGATCGGCAACAACCCCGTGGCAAGCGGGTCAAGCGTGCCGGTATGCCCGGCCTTTTCGGCCTGAAACAGGCGGCGGACTTTTTGCAGCGCGACGTTGGAGCTTAATTCCAGCGGCTTATCAAACAACAGCACGCCGTCGAGCGGCCTTTTCTTGAGGCTCATGTTACCCCATTCGAAGAAATTGAAACCGTCGCGAGCGATGGCAGAACAAGGCGCGAAACGGCGAAAGAGCGGAGTTTACTTGCAAGTAAATGAGCATCTTGAGCCGTTGAGCAACGCCGTTATGCCAAGCGCAGCAGGTTTCAACGCTTGTCGCTGGCGACCGCCTGGTCAATCAACTGCGACAGGTGGCTGCCGCGTTCAACGGAAGCATCGTAGACGAAATGCAATTGCGGCATGATGCGCAGCTTCAGGCTGTGCGCCAGGTGACTGCGCAGGAAACCGGCGGCATGATCCAGCCCTTGCTGCGCTTCTTCGTTCTTCCCATCCAGGCGGGTAAAGAAAATTTTGGCATGCGAGTAATCGTTAGCCACCTCGACGCCGGTGATGGTGACCAGGCGTACGCGCGGATCGTTTACCTCAAGTCGCACCAACTCGGCCAGCTCGCGCTGGATCTGCTGGGCGATACGATCGATTCTGACAAGATTTGCCATCAGAGCGCGCGAGCTACCTCAACGATCTCGTATACCTCAAGCTTGTCGCCCACCACCAGATCGTTATAGCCCTTCAACGACAGGCCGCACTCGAAGTTGGCCTTCACTTCCTTCACGTCATCCTTGAAGCGCTTCAAGGAGTCAAGCTCGCCATCGTGAATCACCACATTGTCGCGCAGCACGCGCACTTTCGCGCCGCGTTTCACTATACCTTCCAGTACATAACAACCTGCAATGGTGCCGACCTTTGAGACGGTGAATACCTGACGCACCTCGACCATGCCGAGAATGCTTTCTTTCTTCTCGGGTGCCAGCATACCGGACAGAGCAGCCTTGATCTCATCCACCATCGTATAAATGATGGTGTAGTAACGGATGTCCACGCCGGAAGACTCGGCGAGTTTGCGGGCCGCCGCGTCGGCGCGCGTGTTGAAGCCGATCACGATCGCTTTGGACGCCAGCGCCAGATTGATATCCGACTCGGTAATCGCACCCACGCCGCCGTGAATCAGGTTGACCTTGACTTCATCGGTTGAAAGTTTTTGCAGCGATTGCGCGATTGCCTCAGCTGAGCCCTGCACGTCAGATTTCACGATCAGCGACAAGGTGCTCACTTCGCCTTCCACCATTTGCTCCAACATGTTTTCCAGTTTGGCGGCCTGCTGCTTGGCAAGCTTTACACCGCGATACTTTCCCTGGCGGAACAGCGCAATTTCACGTGCCCGTTTTTCATCCGCCAGCACCAGCATTCCCTCACCGGCAACCGGAACTTCAGACAAACCCTGAATTTCGACCGGGATGGAGGGCCCCGCCTCGTCCACCGTCTTGCCGTTTTCATCCAGCATGGCACGCACCCGTCCGAACACCGAACCGACCAGCACGGCATCGCCGCGCTTCAGAGTGCCGGACTGCACCAGCACGGTCGCCACCGGCCCTTTACCCTTATCCAAACGCGCCTCAATGACCAACCCCTTGGCATGCGTAGTACGCGGCGCCTTCAGCTCCAGCACTTCAGCCTGCAACAGCACGCCTTCGAGCAATTGATCGATACCCTGCCCGGATTTGGAGGATACCTCGACGAACATCGAATCGCCGCCCCAGTCTTCCGGCACCACGCCTTCGGCAACCAGCTCCTGCCTAACCCGCTCGATATTCGCATCCAGCTTGTCGACCTTGGTCACCGCCACTACCAGCGGCACGTTGCCGGCTCTGGCATGATGGATGGCTTCCCTGGTTTGCGGCATCACGCCGTCATCGGCAGCCACCACCAGGATCACAATATCGGTCGCTTTGGTACCGCGCGCGCGCATCGCAGTAAACGCCTCATGGCCCGGTGTGTCTAGAAAAGTGACCATGCCGCGCGGGGTATCCACGTGGTACGCACCGATATGCTGGGTAATGCCACCCGCTTCACCAGAGGCCACACGGGTACGCCGGATGTAATCGAGTAACGAGGTCTTGCCGTGATCGACGTGTCCCATCACGGTAACCACCGGGGCACGCGGCTCAAGCACCACATCATGATGCTCTTCGGCATCCATCAAATAGGCATCGGGATCGTCCAGTTTTGCCGCCTTGGCAATATGCCCCATTTCTTCCACGACGATCATCGCCGTTTCCTGATCGAGCACCTGGTTGATCGTTACCATCGAGCCCATCTTCATCAGCACCTTGATGATCTCAGCTGCCTTGACAGTCATCTTCTGCGCCAGCTCGGCAACAGTAATCGTTTCAGGAACAGACACTTCATGCACCATCGGCTCGGTTGGCAAGGAAAAAGCGTGTTCCGGTTCGGTGGCATGCTTGCTGTGCTTATCGTGACGTGGCGAACGTACCGGGCTCGCCCAAACGCCGGTTTTTTCGCCAGCCCTGACAGGGGGACGCTTCTTATGCCCCTTCTCATCCCATGGACTATTTTTGGCCACGGTTTTGGTTTTTTTTGCTGGCTTGACCACCTTATCACCAGGCTTTTGAACTGGTTTATGCAACGTACCCTCGGCCAAACTAGCCGCCGGAACCACTGCCACAGCCGGCGCGGCCGGCGCGGCGGCTTCCTGTGCGGCCGCGACAGCAGGTTGCGGTTCAGGTTCAACCACCTTGGGGATTGTCTTGCGCTTACCACGTTCCTGCTTGGCCTGCACTTCAGCCGCCTGGCGTGTCGCCAGCTCTGCCTGCAGACGCGCCTCCTGTGCGCGAGCTTCCAGTTCTTGCTCATCGACAACCTTGGCAAGATCGCCCTTGGACAAGACAGCAGGTTCATCGACTGCAGGGGTTTCTATGGCGGCAACGGGGGCCACCACCCGGCGTTTACGCACTTCCACTTGAATGGTGCGCGCACGCCCTGAACTGTCGGCTTTTTTAATTTCCGTGGTTTCACGACGCGTCAGCGTAATTTTTTTGGCAGGCTTTTCAGCACCATGCGCCTGGCGCAAATGCT
>CAZLJK010000113.1:0-5995 GCA_964559825.1 uncultured Sulfuricella sp.
GGAATCGCTATGCAATCCATTGAAATCCCGCTTAAAGGCGAATACATCGAACTCTGCAACCTGCTCAAGCTTGCCGGCGTGGCGGAAAGCGGCGGGCGCGGGAAAACCCTGGTCGCTGAGGGTCGGGTGACTGTGGACGGCCAGCCAGAGAGCCGCAAAACGGCAAAAATCCGCGTCGGTCAGGTCGTCGAATGTCTGGGAGTGCAGATAGCCGTCGTGGGTCTGTAACTCGGCTTCGTGGCGGTATAATGTTCGCCATTTTAGTCACGTTATCAATCCTGCCTTAACATGCCGAATCCGTTTACCGCCTGCTGGACGAGCAAAGGAAACAACCTTTGCCTTGGCCAATGGGAAATCCGCTACCTTGGGCAGCTTCTGACCCTTGATGCCGGAAGGCGCGAGAAGGACATGGGTACCTTCGGCATATTCAGCTACATCTACCCCGACGACGAGGATTTTGCCGAAGGGTTGTTAGAGGACGACTGGATACGGGAGCACGCCGGATGGCTGGAGTATCTTTTTTCCGGGAACGGCATACCTGTCGATGAGGCACACATGCGCTGGTTTTATCAGGCGGCGAATCCCCATGACTGGCGGTGCGGCAGTTGCGGCGGGTGTCTCTAGCCGGGCTGAAGCGCGGGCTCTGTCGCGTCGTTTCCGGTGGTATGGCGCTCGATAAAGCTATCGAGAAAGCGGCGCAGAAAGCCTTCGGTCTGCGCGCTGTGAAAGCGGTCGATCTCCTGCCCGCGGCTGTAGGCGATGACGGTCGGAAAGCCTCTCGCCTGATGGCGACCGGCGATACGCATGTTTTCGTCGGCATCGACTTTCGCCAGCACAAATTTGCCGTCATATTCCTTGACCAGCCTTTCCAGCATCGGCCCCAGCACACGGCACGGGCTGCACCATTCGGCGCCGATATCCAGCAACACCGGAATTTCTTGTGAACGGGCAACCACCCGTTCGTCAAAATCGGCTTCTTCTACATCGTATGAGAGATTCATCGTCATAATTTGAATGCAAAAAGATTAGTTTAAATAAGTTGTTCGTTTTTTGCCACTGCCCAAATGGGTAATGGAGATCGTTGGATCAATGCGCCTGCCTGGCGGCGGGCCGTTTCGTCGGCGCGGGGAAATTGGTGTTTTCCATTAGCACCCGAATTCGCTCGGCCACTTCCTGGGGCGGGGTGGCGTAGGCGAACTTGCCGAGAAAGCCCCCGTCCGGCCCCAGCAGGTACATGCCCGCTGAATGGTCCACCGTATATTGGTTTTTTTCCGCGCCGGGTTCCCAGTGCTTTCCGTACCGCACCTTGAAGTGGTCGGCTACGCGTCGCACCAGTTCCGGCGAGCCGGTGAGGCCGATGATGCGCGGGTGAAAATACGCGGTATAGCGGCTCAACACTTCGGGCGTATCGCGTTCCGGGTCCACGGTCACGAACAGGGGTTGCAGCTGCTCGGATCGGGCGCCCAGTTTTTCCATGATCAGCGACATTTCCGCCAAGGTGGTTGGGCAGATATCCGGGCAGAAGGTGTAACCGAAGGCGATGAGCTGAAAGCTGCCGCGAAAATCCTGATCGGAAACCGCCCGCCCCCTGTGATCCATCAGCAGATAACGGGAAACGATCCCGATCTCCGGCTGCTCATCCTCAACGGGAGAAGCGGGCTCGGCCCGAACAGGAGCCACGCACAGCAAGGCTGCGGCTAGAAAGGCAAGAAGCAATCGATTCATGGGGTTTACTTCGACATAGCGGCTGGCACGGCGGCTTGCAGGCGCTGGGTTGCTTCATCGATCTGCCCGCGGAGAGTGGGGCCGTCGGGGCAGGTCGCCGGGTCTTTCCTGCTTTGGTCGAGGAAGGCCTTATTGGTGGCTTCCTCGAAGGCCGCCCCGTAGCGCCGCGACTTGGGCGCGTGCTGAATCATCGCGGCCTTGATGCTGGAGACGGCTTCTCCGAAGCCGCAGGCCAGTGCCTGACCGTTGACGCGGCCCAAATCCCGAACCTCAGTCAGCCCCGCATCGGTCGAGGGGTCGGCGGCGTGAGCGGTGAGCGCCAGGCTCAGGAAACACAGCAGAAGGGCGGAACGCTTCATATCACTTCCTTTTGAATATCATGGATGCCAAAGTCCGAAATTATAGCAGGCTTGATGAACCCATAAGATCGGAATTCATGACCATTTTTGAAAGGCCGGATTGCGGACGGCAACAGAGCCATGGATAAGCCTACTATACTTATTTTTCACTCCGCAAGTGGCTATGATATCCGGCGAAGCCGCTTGGTTCGGTTTTCGAAGGAAGATATGTTCCCCGCTCTGCGTACCCTGATTCTGTGTGTTGTGGCCGTCGGCTTGGCAAGCTGTGCCGGTCCGAGCCCGCGTTATCAATCCACCTACCGTTACGAGCCGCCTGTGGGCAGCGCCGGACAGGCTTGCCTGGAAAAGTGCGGTCAGAAAATGGAGGCGTGCCAGCAGCGATGCACTGCGGATTACCAGGCTTGCCTGGCAGGCATTGAGCCGTTGGTGGAAGGGCGTTACAGCGAGGCGCTCAAACGCTATGCGGACGAGGTTGAACTCTACCGCTGGGAGTTGGAGCGTTATCAGATGTATCTGTCCCTGAGCTGGCATGATTCCTTCTGGTATGGCCGCGGTTTTCACCACCCCTGGCCTGGGCCAATCTATTTCCCGCCTGTTGTGCCCAGAAAGCCCAGCCGCGACGATGAGTTCAACCGGCTAAGGATGGAGAGGTGCGAGGTCGAATGCGGCTGTCAGCCGATCTACGACGCCTGTTTTCTTGCCTGCGGCGGCAAGCGGATACCTGAGGTGAAATGCATCGCCGACTGCCCTGAGGGGAAGTGACAGCCTTACGACGCGCATTCATTTAATTTCCAGGCGTTCTCGTTACCGAAACAGACCACCCTGTTGCGCCCGGTATGCTTGGCCGAATAGAGCGCGGCATCGGCTTCGATCAGGACTTCTTTGAGTTGGCGCCTGCTATTGGGCGGGCTGTGCGAGATGCCGATGCTCACCGTGACGGAGAGTTCTCCCTGTTCGGTGGCAAATGGTGCGGAAGCGATGGTTTCGCGCAAGGATTCAGCCAGCGTCAGTGCGCCCCCGGTGTCGGTATCCGGAGCGACCACGCAGAATTCTTCGTCGCCGTAGTGTCCCAGAAGGTCATGTCCGCGCAACCGTCCCGCAAGCCGCCCGGCGACTTGGCGCAGCACCTCGTCTCCCGCCGGGTGACCGTGGGTATCGTTGATGAGTTTGAAGTTGTCCACGTCGATCATCAGCAACGCCAGGGGCGAACCGCTGCGCCGGGCAAGCGCATGCTCGGCGTGTTCCATCAGGGCGCGCCGGTTGGGAACCTGGGTAAGGCTGTCGGTCATCGCCAGGTGCATGATTTCCCGGTCCGTGCGTTCCTTGACCATGAGCACGAAACCGATCGAGCCGAGCAGCGCGGTCGCCATGACGGCGATGTAGGTAATGATCTGGACCGGATGGGGTGTTACGAGGTTTTGGGGTTGAGCGAATTCACTGTGGCCGAGCAGGGCGATGACAGCCCCCAGGTCAGGGTTTCCAGGAACATCGCCAGAGCCCATTTGTCCATGCCGTCGCGTTTTCAGCCGCCATTTCCGCCTGTGGCGGCGACGACGAGACTCAGGACCGTCAGGGCATAGGTCAGGATCAGAGAAAACAGCAGGGTGCGTGGATCCAGGTCCATGTGTCAGGGGGGTAAAAGTGGCCTCGGATGGAAAGTGGCTCAGGTTAAAGCAGTCAACTGCTCCAGTGGAGAACGGCAATTATAAACGCTTTCAAGGTGTTGTGGTGCTCAGTGGCGGATCGGCTTATCCCTGTGCCTTGGCCGCGCGCAGTATTTTTCCGGCCACCCGCATGCCGACCAATGCCGTCGCGCCGGCCAGCACACCCGCCAGGGCATTCAGCAGCGTGGGCAGCATCACTTCCAGCAGTCCGGCACCGGGCACCGCCCCGATGCCCTGCGACAGATTGTGGATCAGCTCGTAGGCCGCCGGGATGCCATGGGTGAGAATTCCGCCGCCCACCATGAACATGGCCGCGGTCCCCACGATGGACAGGGATTTCATCAGGTAAGGCGCGGCTTTCAGGATCGCCCGGCCCAGCGCACGCTGGGCCTTGCCCTGCTTGCGGCTCAGGTAAAGGCCGCCGTCGTCCAGCTTGACGATCCCGGCTACCAGGCCATACACCGCCACCGTCATGAGCACGGCCACCGCCGTCAGAACCGCCATCTGCTTCGCAAACGGGGCCATCGCCACGGTTCCCAGCGTGATCGTGATGATTTCGGCCGACAGGATAAAATCCGTGCGGATGGCGCCCTTGATCTTGTCCTTTTCGAAGGCCACCATGTCCACGGCGGGATCGGCCAGGGCCTCGACATGTTCCGTGTGCTGCGCCTTCTCTTCAGGGCGGTGGGGCGTCAGCTTGTGCGCCAGCTTTTCGAAACCCTCATAGCACAGGAACACCCCGCCCAGCATCAGCAGCGGCACCACCGCCCACGGCGCGAGGGCGCTGATGACGAGGGCGGCAGGCACCAGAATCACCTTGTTCTTGAGAGACCCGACCGCGACCGCCCAAACCACCGGCAGCTCGCGGTCGGCGGTTACGCCGGCCACCTGCTGCGCATTGAGGGCGAGATCGTCGCCCAGGACTCCCGCGGTCTTTTTGGCCGCCACCTTGCTCATCAGCGCAACGTCGTCGAGGATGGTTGCGATATCGTCGATCAGGGCTAACAGGCTGGTTCCCGCCATGCTATCGGCTCCCGTCTGGCTGACTGGCCAGCGCACGCAGCACCGCTTGCAGCAGCTGCCAGCAGCGGCCCACCGACGCGATCTCGACGCTTTCCCCCGGCGCATGGGCGCCGCGGATGTCCGGCCCGAAGGAAATCATGTCCAGTTGCGGGTGGCTGGCCGCCAGCAGCCCGCATTCCAGTCCCGCGTGGATCACCTGCAGGCTGGCGGGTTGGCCGAATTCCTGCCGGTAAACCTGCTGGCACAGTTCGAGCAGGGGAGAGGCCGGGTTCGGCGTCCAGCCCGGAT
This sequence comes from uncultured Sulfuricella sp., assembly GCA_964559825.1. Lineage (GTDB taxonomy): Bacteria > Pseudomonadota > Gammaproteobacteria > Burkholderiales > Sulfuricellaceae > Sulfuricella. The sequence continues at coordinate 5,060 of CAZLJK010000113.1, forward strand.
AGGCGCCGTCCTTCCAGGCGCGCAATTCCAACGAGGCGGCATGCGCGACCAGCTCGTCGGCCAGCGCATCGGCGCGCGCGTCGTGAAGCGAGCGCACCTTGAACGTCGCCCGGAACGTGCCCTGTTCAAGCGCAACCACGCCGAGATTGTCCGAGGTGTCGGTCACTCCGGGGAAGGCGTCGCTGGTGCGCGTCACGCCGTTGGCGGCGGTATCGAGGAAGTCGAGCAGGCGATTCCGCTCAGCTTTGGCAATGATGTTCCCTCGCCCCTCCGGGGAGAGGGTTAGGGAGAGAGGGGTATTCGCACCCGGATCAAGCCGCTCCTGCCGAACCACCAAACTCACCCCCGCATCCGTCTCCGCAAACCGCTCCCGCCATGCCGCATGTTTCTGTAGCACCCACGCATCCAGCTGCGCCGCATCGGCTGCCGTCAGCGCGAACACCGCCACCGCCTCGCGCGGAATCGCGTTGCGCGCCGTGCCGCCCTGCATCCCGATCAGGCGCAAATCAAAACGTTCGGTCAGCTCGCGCAACGCTTCCGCTAGCAGCTTGATCGCATTGCCGCGCCCGAGATGGATGTCGATGCCGGAGTGGCCGCCGCGCAGCCCGGCCACTTCCAGCCGTAGCAACACATAGTCTGGCGGCGATTCTTCCTGCTCGCAATCGTGCCGCACCTCCACATCCACGCCGCCCGCGCAGCCCAGGTAGAAATGCCCCCATTCCTCGGTGTCGAGGTTGATCAGCGTCTTGCCCTGCAAGGTGCCGGGCACCAGCCCGCGCGCGCCGTCCATGCCGGATTCCTCGTTGACGGTGAGCAGCACCTCCAGCGGCGGATGGATCAGGCCCGGCTCTTCCAGCGCGGCCAGCGCCAGCGCCACGCCGATGCCGTTGTCCGCGCCCAGCGTGGTGTTCTCCGCCACCACCCAGCCGTCGCGCA
>CAZLJK010000114.1:0-5848 GCA_964559825.1 uncultured Sulfuricella sp.
GAACCGCAGAGGACGCGGAGGACACGGAGGAATTCAAATGCTTGGTATAACAAGCACGCTCACTCAGCGGGTGACTCAGTACAAATGCCGAGGCCTTGTCGCCAAAAGGCGCCTACTTCTGGTCTTCCTCCGCGTCCTCCGCGTCCTCCGCGTCCTCTGCGGTGAAGCGCCGTTTTTAGCAAAGTTTAAAGATTATACTGTACATGTTTACCCATATTGGCCCGTTACCATGCAAAATCAAGTCGGCTCCAACATCGCACCCTATCAGGGCTGCGCCCCGAAAATCGCCGCATCGGCCTGGGTCCACCCCAGCGCTCAAGTCATCGGCGACGTGACTATCGGCGAACGCGCCTCGGTGTGGTGCAACACGGTCGTGCGCGGCGACGTCAACTTCATCCGTGTCGGCAACGACACCAACATCCAGGACCTGTGCACCCTGCACGTCAGCCACCGCCACCCGGACGACCCCGACAGCGGCGCGGCGCTGATCATCGGCGAACGGGTTACCGTGGGCCACAGCGTCATCCTGCACGGCTGCGAGATCGGCGACGAGTGCCTGATCGGCATGGGCTCGATCATCATGGACAAGGTGGTGCTGCAAGCGCGCGTAATGCTCGGCGCCGGCAGCCTGGTGCCGGCGGGAAAGGTGCTGGAGAGCGGTTATCTCTACCTGGGCCGGCCGGCGAAACAGGTGCGGCCGCTAACCGAAGACGAGCTGGCCCATTTCGCCTATTCCGCCGCCCACTACGTCAGGCTGGCGAACAACCACCGGCAGGGCTGACCCCGTCATTTCGCTCAAACCAACAAGGAATAATCATGAGCATCACAACCGTCGCCACCACCCCGTTCCCCGACCAGAAACCCGGCACCTCCGGCCTGCGCAAGAAGGTCTCGACGTTCCAGTCGGCGCACTACCTGGAAAACTTCGTCCAGGCGATTTTCGACACCATCGCCGCACCGGCCGGCAGCACGCTGGTGCTGGGCGGCGACGGACGTTACTACAACCGCGAGGCGATCCAGGTCATCCTCAAGATGGCGGCGGCGAACGGTTTCGGCAAGGTACTGGTGGGCCGGAACGGCATCCTGTCCACCCCGGCGGCCTCCTGCGTGATCCGCAAATACGCGACCTACGGCGGCATCATCCTGTCGGCCAGCCACAACCCGGGCGGACCCGACGGCGACTTCGGCATCAAGTACAACACCGCCAACGGCGGCCCCGCGCCGGAAAAAATTACCGACGCGATCTATGCCTGCAGCAAAGCACTGGTCCGCTACCGCACGATGGAGGCACCCGATGTGGCGCTCGACCGGACGGGTACTCACGCCTTGGGCGAGATGCAAGTCGAAGTGATCGACCCGGTGGCCGACTATGCCGAACTGATGGAATCGCTGTTCGACTTCGCCGCCATCCGCGCCATGCTCGGCGAAGGCTTCCGTTTGTGCTTCGATGCCATGCACGCGGTCACCGGCCCGTATGCCCGGGAAATCCTCGAAAAACGGCTGGGCGCGCCAGCCGGCAGCGTCATCAACGGCGTGCCCTTGCCCGACTTCAGCGGCGGCCACCCCGACCCCAACCTGACCTATGCCCATGAGCTGGTGGAAATCATGTACGGCGCCGAAGCGCCCGATTTCGGCGCCGCCTCAGACGGCGACGGCGACCGCAACATGATTCTGGGCCGGGGCTTCTTCGTCAATCCGTCCGACAGTCTCGCCATCATCGCCGCCAACGCCCGCCTGGCGCCCGGCTATAAAGCGGGGCTGGCGGGCGTGGCGCGCTCCATGCCGACCAGCGCCGCCGCCGACCGCGTCGCCGCCAAGCTCGGCATCCCCTGCTTCGAGACCCCCACCGGCTGGAAGTTCTTCGGCAACCTGATGGATGCCGGCCAAGTCACCCTGTGCGGCGAGGAAAGCTTCGGCACCGGCTCCAGCCACGTGCGCGAGAAGGACGGCCTGTGGGCGGTGCTGTTCTGGCTGAATATCCTGGCGAAGCGAGGTCTGCCGGTGGAGGAAATTGTTTATGGCCACTGGGCCGAATACGGCCGCAACATCTATTCGCGCCACGACTACGAAGGCCTGCCGTCCGACGCCGCCAACGCCATGATGGCCCACCTCAAGGGCCAGTTCGCCGAACTGCCTGGGCAACGCTTCGGTGCCTGGCAGGTGAAATTCTGCGACGACTTCAGCTATACCGATCCGATCGACGGCAGCGTCAGCACCGGCCAAGGCCTGCGCATCTTGTTCGAGGACGGTTCGCGCATCGTCTTCCGCCTCTCCGGCACGGGCACCGAAGGCGCCACGCTGCGGATCTACCTCGAGGCGTTCGAGCCCGACCCCGCCAAACATCGGATCGATGCGCAACAGGCGCTGTCCGGGCTGATCGGCATCGCCCACGCCCTGTCGCAACTGAAGCAGCGCACCGGGCGCGAACAGCCGACAGTAATTACTTAACCGGGCACAAGCGGTTTTTGCATGGCTGACTATACTGAAAGACTAACTGTGGTTCATCCCATTTGCTTCCACAGTTTTCACTCAGAAAGGAGAGCACCATGGCACGCAAATACCTGGATTGTCGGGAGTATCCGAGCGAAATGAATTGCACCGTCACCATTGCGGCGGACAGCGAAGAGGAACTGGTTGAAGCGGCCACCCAACACGGGGTGGCCGTGCACCAGGAAAAAGACACGCCCGAGTTCCGCAAGCAGATACGCGAGCTCATCAAAGAAGGCAATCCGCCGGCTTAATCAACCCGCCTTGCGCAGTTGATTTAATTGCCGGGACAGCGCGGGGGACCTGCAAGCGCAGCATGCAAGTCCCCCGCGCTGTTTTTCATGGAACCCAGCGCAATCAGCCCAGATTGAATTAAAAATAAAAAGTGTTTTTCCAAAGCCGCACGCACGGGGAGATCATGCATGAAAGCGCGAATCACGGTCATTACCATCGGCGTTGACGACTTGGAGAGGTCGCTTCATTTTTATCGCGATGGCCTAGGCTTGAAGACCGAAGGCATTATCGGCAAGGAATTCGAGCACGGCGCGGTGGCCTTTTTTGACTTGCAGGCCGGCTTGAAGCTGGCGATCTGGCCGCGCAAGAGCCTTTCCCAGGATTCAGGCCTGCCCCTGACCAGCCCCAGTCCGACCGAATTCACTCTCGGGCATAACGTCTCGTCAAAAGCCGAAGTCAACGCGGTCATGGCGCAAGCGAAAAATGCCGGCGCCGTTATCGTGAAGCCGGCTCAAGAAACCTTCTGGGGCGGTTACGCCGGTTATTTTCAGGACCCCGATCGGCATCTGTGGGAAGTCGTATGGAATCCCCAGTGGGTCATCCAGGATTGAGCGGATGGCGGGCAGCCGGCTAGCGCCTGCGCCCACCGCCCAGTATCGACCCCATCACCCCGCGCAGGATTTCGCGGCCGAGCTGGCTGCCGATGGCGCGAACGGTGCTTTTGACGAAAGCTTCAACCACGCCTTGCCGTCCTGAACCCGCCTCGGCTTTCTGGCTGGCCTTCTCCTCGGCAGCGGCTTGTTGTTCCAACCCTGCCCGTTCGGCACGCACCTTCAAAATCTCGTAGGCCGATTCGCGATCCACCGCCTTTTCGTAATGCCCGGCAAGCAGCGAATTTTGCATGATGGCGGCACGCGCTGCCGCGTCGATCGGGCCGATCTGCCCATGGGGCGGCAGGATAAAGGCGCGCTCCACCACGGTGGGGCGGCCTTTCTCGTCCAGCATCGAGACCAGGGCCTCGCCCACGCCGAGTTCTGTGATGACGGCTTCCTCGTCCAGCGCCGGGTTTTCGCGCATGGTTTCGGCGGCGGCGCGCACAGCTTTCTGGTCACGCGGAGTGAAGGCGCGCAGCGCATGCTGGACGCGGTTGCCCAGCTGGCCGAGCACCTTGTCCGGGATATCCGCCGGATTCTGGCTGACGAAGTACACCCCCACGCCTTTGGAACGAATCAGGCGCACCACCTGTTCGACTTTCTGCAACAGCGCATCCGGCGCATCGGAAAACAACAGATGAGCCTCGTCGAAGAAGAACACCAGCTTGGGCTTGTCGACATCGCCCACTTCCGGCAGATTTTCGAACAGTTCGGCCAGCAGCCAGAGCAGAAAGGTGGCGTACAAGCTGGGCGCATTCATCAGCTTGTCGGCGCTGAGAATATTCACCATGCCGCGGCCCCGGCTATCGGTCTGCATCAAGTCGTCGATGTTCAACGCCGGCTCGCCGAACAGGCGTTCCCCGCCCTGACTTTCCAGCGTGAGCAGGCCGCGCTGGATGGCGCCGACGCTGGCGGCAGAAATATTGCCGTGCGTGGTGGTGAACTCCTTGGCGCTGTCCCCGACGTATTGCAGCATCGCGCGCAGGTCTTTCAGATCCAGCAGGAGCATGCCGTTTTCGTCGGCAATCTTGAACACCAGCGTGAGCACGCCTTGCTGGGTGTCGTTCAGGTTGAGCATGCGCCCGATCAGCAAAGGCCCCATGTCGGAAATGGTGGTGCGCACCGGGTGCCCCATCTCGCCGAACACGTCCCAGAAAGTGACCGGGGAGCCGCTGAAGGCAAACTCGCCCAACCCCAATTTCTCGATCCGCTCGCGGATCTTCGGGTTTTCCCTACCGGGCTGGCTGATGCCGGAGAGATCGCCCTTGACGTCGGACATGAAGACCGGCACCCCGATACGGCTGAAATTTTCAGCCAGCACTTGCAGGGTGACGGTCTTCCCCGTCCCGGTTGCGCCGGTGATCAGACCGTGCCGGTTAGCCATCCTGGGCAACAGGTAGAGCTCCGCGCTATCTTTGGCAATCAGGAGGGGTTCTGTCATGTCTTACTACCTTATTGAGTAAAGCCACGCTCTTGGGATAGGCCAGATATCAAGTGTGTTTGGCGGAGTGGCCGTTTTCGTACACCACGTGCCCTTCCACCAACGTAACCCTGACCTTCCCCTGTAACTCCATCCCCAAAAACGGCGTATTCCGCCCCTGGCTCTTGAGCGAGCCCGGCTCCACCTTCCAGTACTGCTCCGGGTCGAAGATGCACACATCGGCAGGTTGTCCCGCACCCAGGTGACCGTTGTTCAGGGCCAGCACCCGCGCCGGCTCGGCGCTGACCCTGGCGATGGCGGCCGACAGCGAAACCCCCATCTCCTTCGCCCACTTCAGCGTCAGCGGCAGCAACAGCTCCAGGCCGGTGGCGCCGGGCTCGGCTTCGGCGAAGGGCAGCAGCTTGGCATCGTCGTCCACCGGGGCGTGGTCGGAGCACAGAGCATCGACCGTGCCGTCGGCCAGGGCCTCGCGCAGGGCGTCGCGGTCGCGCTGGCTCCTGAGCGGCGGAATCAGGTGGCAGTTGGCGTCGAAGAAGCCGATGTCCATTTCGCTCAGGTGGGCGTGGTGGATGGCGACGTCGCAGGTCACCGGCAGGCCTTCCGCCTTTGCGGCGCGGATCAGGGCCACGCCGTCGCGGCTGGAGAGGCGGCAGATGTGGACGCGCGCGCCGGTTTCGCGGGCCAGGGCGAGGATGCCGGCGAGGGCGATGGTTTCGGCGCAGGCAGGAATCGCGGGCAGGCCGAGCCGGGTGGCGACTTCGCCATCGTGGGCGACGCCGTCGCGGGCGATGAAGGCGTCCTGCGGGCGCAGCCAGACGGTGAAGCCGAAGGTGGCGGCGTACTGCATGGCGTGCAGCAGCACGTTGGTGTCGGTGAGCGGCACATCGGCGTGGGAGAAGGCGATGCAGCCTGCGTCGTGGAGCTCGGCCATTTCGGTCAGGCGCTCGCCGGCCAGCTTCTGGGTGAGCGCGCCGAGCGGATAGACCCGGGCCTGGTTCAGGCTCTTGGCGCGGTGCTTGAGCATTTCCACCAG
>CAZLJK010000115.1:0-5810 GCA_964559825.1 uncultured Sulfuricella sp.
GTAACCACAGTTATTGCCAATGGGATAAGAGAGATAATAGCCAAATTCTGCGGCGCGCGCGCTGAGCCAAGCAAACGCAGCGGTTTGCTCGAACTCTACTTCAAGCGTACGGCTACCGGGGGTTGATACGTCAATGGCTCGGCCAGTGTGGTGCTCGCTAAATCCTGGCGGGGCACAAACGGTGAGAATATCTTCGACGGCCACCCCAGTTTCAAGCTTTCGGCGAACTATCTCGGTTTGTTGGTCGATGCTGCGAAAGGCTGAGACGATGAATAGAGCGATGCCATCAACGAGCGCCGCCGCCTTGAGACGGCGCCATGCTTCGGCAGCAGTTGGGGCAAGTAGATGATCTCTGCCGTCCGCTCCAACTTCGGCACTTTCGAGGCTCGTCGCTTCCTCGCACTCTCGCAAGCCGCGTGCGGTTAACAGTTCGCTCGATATTCCAAGTGCAACAAGGTGCGAGTGCATGCGGATCAAGACGCTCAACGACCAAGCTCAGCCGACGCGAAACCGCGTAGCGGTTGAGCGGTCGGCTGGATCGCCTGGTTAGCTGCTGATACTTTGTTCACGATCAAGCACCCAGCACCTTTGATTGTTGGTAAACCCAATATGCTCGTAATATGAGTTGGCAGCAGGAGCAGCAAGCAAAATTAGTTTGCATTTCGGGCCAAGTTTCTCTTGTGTGATGGCTTGAAGTTTCTTCCCGACACCACATTTTTGATAATTTCTATGCACCGCTAAATCAGAAAGATAACAAGCGTAGTGAAAATCTGTCATTGAACGTGCAATACCTATCAGTTCTTCACCATGCCAGGCTGTAACCATCAGGTTGCTATTTTTTACCATACCTTCCATGCATGCACGATCTTCAATTGGTCTACGCTCGCCAAGTTTCGATTCCCGAAGCAACTCGATGAATTGATCTGTTGATATCGGAACATTGATTTTATATTCGATGACCATGACTTCCTTAGCAGCTAACGAATGAAAGGGACTTCCCCGTCCCGAGGGTGCGGCGAAGTTGCCGCAAGTGGCATCGAAAGTGCCAAGATGGAAAGAGTCGTTTTCATCAATCAGCCGGAGGGGAAGGACATGAGCATTATCACCATAGGGATCGATCTCGCCAAGACTATTTTTGCCGTGCACGGTGTCAATGAAAGCGGCAAGGCCGAACTCGTCAAACCGAAAGTTCCGCGCGACCAGCTACTTCAACTCATCTCCAACCTGCCCCCGTGCCTGATCGGCATGGAAGCCTGCACCGGTGCACACCACTGGGCTCGGCTATTTCGCCAGCACGGCCACACCGTCCGGCTGATCGCCCCCAAGTTCGTCACCCCCTACCGCATGAGCGGCAAGCGCGGAAAGAACGACGCCGCAGATACCGCCGCCATCTGTGAAGCCGTCACCCGGCCCCAGATGCGCTTCGTCCCGATCAAGGACGAGGAACAACAGGGTCAGGTCTATAAACGATGCAAATCCCCTTTGCCCGCTCTAACAATTCGTCCCACCGTCGTAAAGTGTATCCCGAAGTGCTCGGCGATTTGTTGGTAATAATACGCGCCGTCACATAGGCCGCTAAGATGACGGAATTTCTGTCTTGTGCGTGGCGCTCCCTTTCTGCCAAAGAGCGCGGTAATGGGCGGCGTTGTGCAAAGGGGATTAGGTCCGGTGGAATGATGGGGTTGAACGGCTACTACTCATTTGGTCGAAATTGAGTTTGCCGATGGTACGAGAGATATTTCTGGTGAAGAAAATTCAGTTCTCTGATGCGCTCGTTGCCGGTAATTCCAAGAAGGGCTGCGTCTTGTATGAGGCGCTTGGAGATGAGAATTTTACCTTCGTCGTCGAAGGAAATCAGTCCTATATCAAATGCTTTGTCATAGACCGGAGATAGAGCCAACCCGTTAAATGGATCCAATCGCTCGGAGTTGTCTGATGCACTCCACGGTTTGATGTGAGAGGCCGTAATGAACTGCCCAGCGCCAGTTATTGCGCACTTGTGGCGCCACATGTCAAGAACCAATTTACGGAAACGCTGCTGACCTATTCGGACATTGAGCATTTCCTGTTTGGTGGTGGAAGAAAGTAACGGGTTATTGATTGTGCCTAGAAAGAAGAACACATCCGCGTCTTCTTGAAGGGCGGCGATGTATTCCAATAGGGCATTGAGTTCGTGAAGGTGTTTTTCGATTTCCTCGCGTTTAATGGAGGAGTTTGTTGTCTTCTCCGCAACACGCAGCACAAAATCTCGGCGGAATGTAACGGCTCGGAATAAGGCCTCCTTTTCACCAAGTCTTGTTATAGGAAACGACTTTTGTTTGTTTTTTCCGGCATCGTCCTGATAATTGGCCACCCAATTTAGTTCAGGGCACTTTCGATCTTTTCTTTCTCGGTGCTCGCGCGAGACACCTACGATGCCAGATGTATTGCGAGGAGAGAGCGCAAGAACGAGCGGTATTGAATGTCTGAGCGAAGGATCATTGGGATCAAGAATGCCAAGTTCAAAGGCGCTCCGTAAGAATTTGTCGCGATGGTCTTTGGCCGCTTGGTACGAGAGGGCTCTTGATCCGTACGTGCTGTCACTGAAGTTCTTGGATTCCTTGATTGGGTCACGTTCAAATTGAAACTGCCAGCGATGTTCATTACCTCGATCAAGGCGTTTTAGATACTTGCGGTCAGGGAACTCTTCGCTATACATTGCCGTTCAACGTGGAAATAATCGGACTGCGCGGATTTTCGCGCAGGTCCGGTTGATTGATGGGTTTAAAGCGCATCTGCGGCATGCCATTGCTCCAACAGTTGTTTGGATACTTGCGCAACATAGTTCGTTGATACCTCATGTGTTCGTATGAAGGAGGTGGTTTCTCCACCGATGTGCTTGAGCAAGGCGAGGGCTTCATCTGACATAGCTTTGAGCCGAGCGACAAGCGCCGCCTTCGCCTTGGCATTAAGTATCGCGTTGCGACTCTCAGCGCGGGAGCGATGAACCAGCCAGTTTCTTTCGGCGAGGATTTTTTCGAAGCGGCCTTCCATTTCGGGCGAGATGAGATCAGCCTTAGCAATTTGGTGGAGCGTTGCTCCGAATGTCTTGGCCTGCGCTCTCTCGACAAGGGTGTTTCCCTCAGCAAGGCCCATACCCTTTTTAGCTTGAACGAGCAAAACGAAATACTGAGCTGCGACACCTTCCAATTCCTGAAGCTGCCACAAGGCAAAGCCGACATTTTGAGTAACCACGGCCAAGCGATCGGCCCTCTCCAGTTGCTGGGCAAGAGTAGTCATGCGCTCTAACGAAGCAGTAGAAAAAGTATCATTCCAGCATCTTGCCTCAAGCGGCGGATTGCATCAACATTCATCCATCATTATTCTGATGGATGAAGCAGCTCATGTCGCGCTACAAACACATCGGCAAGGGCGAGCAAAGCCCCTTGGATCAATTTTGAACTCGGTGTTGAATTATGGATATCCAACAGGACAAGTATGGCGAGGTTTCGCATCGCGAGCCGCCTGTTAAGCCTGCCCCAGCCCGCCTGTTTTTCGCCCTCTGGCCCAGTAAGGCGATCTCTGCCAATCTGGCCGAGGCTGGAAAAAACCTGCATGAAATTTGCGGCGGGCGGCGTACCCGCATGGATACAATCCACCTGACCCTGGCGTTCCTCGGCGAGGTCGAGCCTGAGCGGATTGACGATCTGCGCGCACTCGCCGGGGAAATTCGGGCTCCCGCATTCGGTTTCAATCTGACGCGCTTCGGCTGGTGGCCGCATAACCGGATCGTATGGGCGGCGCCCGCTGAGACGCCGGCGGAATTGACGCTGCTGGTTGATGCGTTGAAGGAAGGCTTGCTCGGCGCTGGGTTCCGCTTTGATGCCAAGCCCTTCGTGCCCCACATCACTCTGCTGCGCAAGGCCGATTGCAGGAGAAATCCACTCCCTGCCGGGGAAATCGAATGGCGTGCCGAGGATTTCGTCCTGGTCAGGTCGGTGCCGGGCGAGAGCGGGTCGGCCTACGAGGTGGTAGGCCGCTGGCCGTTGTCTTAACGTGAAACTTGCTTTGATATCGTCATGCCGGCGTAGGCCGGTATCCAGAAGAAAGTGACTGGATTCCGGGTCAAGTCCGGAATGACGAGCATTGCCTTACAGGTAGATGTATTTTTCCAGGTGGCCCGAGAGTTCCTTTTGCGTGGCCTTGGTGTAGTCCTTGTCCAGGCTTTCGCTGATCAGGTTGTGCACCTGGGTGCTGAAGGAGTTGTTGAGCAGGCCGCGGAAGCGGGGTTCGGCGGTCACGATGAGGCGCTGGTAGTGGTTGCCGGTGCGGCCCTGTTCGATGTGGTGTGCGATTTCACGGGCGAAAATTGCGTGTTCGTGCTGTTTTGGGTCGGTGGGCGGCTGGTGCGCGCCGTGGCCGTTTCCCGCGCTTTGCATGTGACCCGGCCGGTCGGTGACGAGGTCTGAGGCTTTTTTTCTGCTATCCGGATGGTCGAAGGCGGCGATCTTTTCTAATCCCTTGCTGATTCCCTTGTTGGCGTAGAGCTTAGCTTCGCTGGCACTTGCGACGAGAATCCAGGTGGTGGTCATATTGCTCCCCCTTGTGATTGAAGATGAACAAACCGTAATCCAAGCCTATCAGTTTATCGTCTCGAGTCAAGTCATTGATCCATTACTCAAGCATGGCTTGTTTTGCCGCTTCGAGGAAGCCTTCCATGCTGATATCCGCGGGGCGAAGAATAAGGGCCTCGCCGAACTGGGTATAATGTTTCGCGGTGGACTTATTGTAGGCGGGGTCGTAGTGTTTTACCAATAGTTCTTCGACCAGTTCGTCCCAGGCCTGTCCGGTGGAGAGCGCCTGCCATTTCTGGATCACGCCCTTGCCGTGTATTCCGGTTAGATGTTCCAGTTTGAGGCAGAGCGCTTCCGGGTTTTCGAGGAAATGGACGTATTCTTCCTTGAGCAGCGCGATGCGTTGTTCCTGTGCCATTTCAATACCGACGCACCGGCCATGCTGCCACATTTCTTCAAGTAAGGCGTCGGGTGCCCGAATATTGCCGATTTTTTTGCTTTCCGCTTCCACGTACACCGGCTGATTCGGGTCGAATCGTTGCAGCGCTGCCCAGAGTCGGCTTTCGAACAGCTTTTGAGATGGCTGGTCGGCGTCAGGCAGGTTGCCCAGAATCGAGCCGCGGTGGGCGGCGAGGCCTTCCAGATCCAGCACCTGCGCGCCCAATTGGTCCAGCGCGGCCAGCAGGCGGCTTTTGCCGGAACCGGTGGGTCCGCAGACTACCCGGTATTTGAAGCAGCGGGGCAGGGTTTGCAGCGTTGCCAGCACCCTGGTGCGGTAGGCTTTGTAGCCGCCTTTCAGTTGCTGGGCGCGCCAGCCGATTTGGTTCAGGATGTGGGTCATCGCGCCGCTACGGCTGCCGCCCCGCCAGCAGTAGATCAACGGGTGCCAGTTTTTCGGCTTGTCGGCAAATTGCCGCTCGACATGGTCGGCGATGTTGCGCGCAACCAGCGCTGCGCCGATTTTCTTGGCATCGAAGGCCGAGGTCTGTTTGTAGATGGTGCCGACCCGCGCGCGCTCCTCGTCGTTAAGTACCGGAAAATTCACGGCTCCGGGGATGTGGTCGTCGCGAAATTCGGAGGGCGAGCGCACGTCGATGATGTCGTCAAATTGGGTCAATTGTGCTAGGGTTAAGGCCTCGGCGGCAAGGGCATTATGCCCGCGGTCATTGCTTGTGCGAATCATTAAGGGCTCGTTAATGGGTAAGTTGGACATACGTTGCTCCGTATTCGGGATGTATGCAAGGCGCGAGGTGCGGC
>CAZLJK010000116.1:0-5400 GCA_964559825.1 uncultured Sulfuricella sp.
CGGTACTGAATCTCCAGGTATCGTCGGCGATGACAGCCGCCCTCACCATGCGGGGCGGCGATCCGGATGAAATGCGGAAATGGGCCGAGAGGGCCATCAACGCGCTCAAGCCGGTGAGCATCCTCTGGCCGCGCCTGGGCGCGCTGGTTTACTGCGTAAATTACGTCTCCTGGGTGCAACCGCTGGACCGGGACATGGGGATCATGGAACAGAGCCTGGGCGAGGCGGAACATGCCGAACTGCCGCCTATCCTCAGATTGACGACCCTCTACACCCGCGCGGCACTGAAAATCCGCCAGGCGCCGGACATGGGCGCCATCCTCGAAGATGTCTATCGCGCCCTGTCGCAGGCGGAAGAAACCGGCGTGCATGTGTGGGACGAAATCTTTTACGGCCTCGGCGTCTATTGCGCCATCGCGATCGTCGACCGCGCCGCGTCCGCCGCCTTTGTCGAAAAAATGCGCAATTGCACGCGGTTGGAAAGAAGGCAGGGGCTGGCCTTTTACTACTACATCAGCGCATGGGACAACCTGGTCTTCGGCAAGCCCGGCAAGGCGAAGGAAGAAATCTCCAAAGCCCTCCGGCTATACGCCCAGACCGGTTACGACTTTCCCTCCAACGTCGCCCGCTACGGCGCTGCCGTCATCTGCGCCGCAAACGGCGAACCGGACGAGGCGCTCGCGATGGCTGCCGAAGCCGACGCCGTCGCCGTCAGGTACGGAGCCGTCTCCATGCGCTACACCACGCTGCTGGTGCTGGCCTACGTGCGCCTGAAAAGAAACGAGATTCCGGAAGCGCTCATGGCGCTCGGCGAGGCGCTGCGCATCGGTCGGGACGGGCATTTCATCCGCACCACCTGGTGGTGGTACGCGCCGATGATGTCCGACCTGATGGCGCTCGCCCTCGATAACGGCATAGAGGCAGACTATGCCGCAAGCCTGATAACGGAACTCCACATCACCCCGCCATCCGCAACCGCCATCCCCGCCGACTGGCCCATGCCCGTCCTCATCCGCACGCTGGGCGGCTTCCAGATCGAGCTCGACGGCAAGCCGCTCGAAGTCACAAAAAAAGGGCAGCAAAAACTCACGTCTCTGCTCAAGGCGCTCATCGCCCTCGGCGGCGAAAATGTCCCGGCAGCGCGCCTCGCCGACATTCTCTGGCCAGACGCCGAAGGAGACGCGGCCCTTCACGCGCTGGAGACAGTCTTGTACCGCCTGAGGAAACTCCTCGGGCAGCCCGACATCATCGAGGTCAGGGAGGGCAGGGTATCCCTCAACCGTCAGGTCTGCCGGGTGGACGCGCTGACCTTTCTCGACCTGACCGCCAATGAAAAAGACCCTGCCGCAAAGGCGCTCGCCCTTTACCGGGGGCAATTCCTCCCCGACCTGACCGACGAGGTTTGGGCCGTCGCCATGCGCGAAAAACTCCGCGACCGCTACCTACGCTGCATACACGCAGCAGGCCGTGCACATGAAAAATCAGGCGATTGGGATGGCGCACTCGCCCAATACCGGCAGGCACTCGAAACAGATCCGCTGGGCGAAGACATGGTGCGCGGCGCGATGCGCGCTCTGGCTGCGCTCGGAAGAAGACCGGAAGCGATCACCCTGTATGAACGGTTTGAGCGCGACCTCGGGCGCGACATCGGCATCGCCCCATCGGCAGCGACAAAGTCTCTCCTCAACGAAATCAGGAATATCGGCTGAGTACGCGGGTGCTCCGAGACATTTTCAATCCATCTTCAGAACATCTCCAAGGTTTCTAAGTAATCGAGTCAGGAATCCATGTCACTCGGTTAAAGAAGAAGTGGGTTGCTCACGCCTTCAAACTGACGCATTACCTTAAGGATAGCTTGGCATTATGTAGGATGGGTGGAGCGTAGCGATACCCATCAATTATCAAGACATGGCGGCGGGTATCGCTATGCTCCACCCACCCTACGAACTTCGTATGGTTTGCGCTTAACCGAGCGCCATGCGAGTCAGAAATTGTTAACCTAAGCCGGACAAGCCGGAACCAAACAGGATTTCACGCGAAGACGCGGAGAAATGGGGTAAGCAGGGATGGGCGGCCTTATGCCCAACTCGCAAAAACAAAGGCGTGGGGGCAATTCACGAATTGCCCGCCCCTTTTCACCACGCCGATACGTTCGGGCGATTCGTGAATCGCCCCTACGGGGTGATCGAACACCTTGTCATTTTTTGACATCATTTGATGATGCCGCATGGGTATCGCTGCGCTCAACCCATCCTACAAGGGCAACGCGGTTTTTAGGTTCATGGCATCATTATTACGGCCTGCGCGGGAAGGCGTAGTTTATTCCACTAATTTCAGCCGGGGTATCCAAAAAACCATATATTTTCTTCCTGCGTCATGTGAGAATCAGGGAAGCAAGATTAAGCGAGAAATCAAACTATGGACAACCTCATCGAAGTCAACGACCTGCACTTTTCTTATGGATCGCTCAAGGTACTGAAGGGTATCAATCTCACCATCCCGCGAGGCAAGATCGTCGGAATCATGGGGCCCAGCGGATGCGGAAAATCCACGTTGCTGCGCCATTTCGGCGGCCAGTTGCGCCCGTCGCAGGGCAGCGTTAAATTCATGGGGCAAGTTGTTCACGAGCTCAACAACGATGATCTGTACAAGATGCGCCTGAATATGGGCATGATGTTTCAGGTCAGCGGCTTGTTCACCGACCTGTCGGTTTACGACAATCTGGCCTTCCCGCTACGGGAAAACACCAATCTGCCGGAAGAAATCATCCATGATCTGGTGCTGATGAAATTAAATGCAGTCGGATTGCGCAATGCCAAACATCTGATGCCGAGCGAGTTGTCGGGCGGTATGGAGCGCCGCGTGGCGCTGGCGCGGGCGATTGCCACCGACCCGCCGCTGGTTATTTATGATGAGCCTTTCGCCGGGCTCGACCCGATCTCACTCAACACCATCGCCAACCTGATACGCACGCTGAACGATGCACTCGGCACGACTTCGATCGTGGTAACTTATGACCTGATGTCCTCACTCAAGGTTGTCGATTATTTGTATTTCATTCACAACGGCATCGTTGGCGCTCACGGCACCGTCGAGGAAATGCTCAATTCGCAAGACCCCGGCACCTACCAGTTCCTGCATGCCGAGGCGGATGGCCCGATTTCCTTCCATTTTCCCAGCCAACCCTATGCGGATGATTTGAACATCAAAGCCTGACCCGTCGCGATAGCAATGTCCCGCATTGCACCGCTTCACCTGAACCACGCAGGCTGGAAGGCACCTTCCCCTCTGCTATCATCGCGCCCATGCTCAATATCCAGAATCTGACTTACCTGCAAGGCGGCACCCCGCTACTCCAGAACGTGAATCTACAGGCCTTCGCCGAGCAGCGCATCGGGCTGGTCGGCAAGAACGGCTGCGGCAAATCCACGCTGTTCCGCCTGATACGCGGCGAGATCAAACCCGACGGCGGCGAGGTCTCACTCCAGTCCGGCAAGACCATCGCCTACGTCGAACAGGAGATCGCCAACTCCGACCTGCCCGCGCTGGAATTCGTGCTCGACGGCGACTTGGAACTGCGCGTGCTGGAGAAAACGCTGGCAAAAGAGAACCACGACAGCACATGGTTCGACGCGCAGCACCGCTACGAGGCCATCGACGGCTACGGTGCCAAGGCGCGCGCCGCGCAACTGCTCAACGGGCTGGGTTTCGCCAACGACACGCTGGAACGTAAAGTCGAAAGTTTCTCCGGCGGCTGGCGCATGCGCTTGAATCTGGCGCGCGCGCTGATGCACCGCGCCGACCTGTTGCTGCTGGACGAACCCACCAACCACCTCGACCTCGAAGCCATCCTCTGGTTGGAGCAATATCTGGCGCGCTATCCCGGCAGCATCCTGCTGGTCTCGCACGACCGCGAATTCCTCAACGCCTGCGTCAACCGCATCGCGCATGTGCACGACTGCACCATCGACTGCTACACCGGCGACTACGACGACTTCGAGCGCACCCGCGCCGAACGCATCGCGCAACAGAACCAGGCCTTCGAGCGCCAGCAGGAAAAGATCGCGCACATGGAAGATTTCGTGCGCCGTTTCCGCGCCCAGGCCACCAAGGCCAAACAGGCGCAAAGCCGCATCAAGGCACTGGACCGCATCCAGCGCATCGCCGCCGTGCACATCACCGACGGCCATTTCGAACTCGAGATCGAAGCGCCGGAGCGCAGCCCCGATCTGCTGCTGCGCGCGGAGAAAATGGGTTTCGGCTATGGCGACAGAAAACTGTTCAGCAACATCGAACTGGTGCTGCGTGCCGGTGCGCGCATCGCCCTGCTCGGCCCCAACGGCGCGGGCAAATCCACGCTGATCAAACTGCTGGTGGGCGAATTGCAGCCGACGACAGGCAAGCTCGAATTCACCCCCGACATCCGCATCGGCTACTTCGCCCAGCACCAGTTGGAGAATCTGGACAGCGCCGCCACGCCGCTGCAACACATGGAACGGCTGGCCCCCAAGGAGACCGCGCTCACGCTGCGCAGCTTCCTCGGCCGCTTCGGTCTGGCCGGCGACAGCGAAGACCGCCCGGTCGCCACTTTCTCAGGCGGCGAGAAAAGCCGCCTTGCGTTAGCACTCTTGGCCTGGCAGAAACCGCACCTGCTGCTGCTCGACGAACCCACCAACCACCTCGACCTCGACATGCGCGACGCGCTCACCATCGCGCTGGAGGAATACACCGGCGCCGTGGTGCTGGTCTCGCACGACCGCAGCCTGATCCGCGCCGTGGCCGACGAACTGTGGCTGGTGGCCGATGGCGAAGCGAATTTGTTCGATGGCGATCTGGAAGACTACAAGAACTGGATCGAAACGCGCCGCCCGCGCGAGGCCGTCGCGCAGACCGCACCGGAAAAACCGAAAGCGCAAAACGCGCCCAAGCCCAACCGCAAAGCGCTACAGTCGAAACAGAACAAACTCGAAATCGCACTGACGGCGGCACAAGCCGAACTTGCCGCCATCAACCAGCAACTCGCCGATCCCGCCACCTACGCCAACCCCGACCGCGCGAAAGTCAGCCAACTGAATGCCGAGCATGCGCGGCTACAGGTGAAAGTGGCGGAGCTGGAAGAAGGCTGGCTAGAGCTGGAGCAGGCGAAAGAAGAAGCGGGTTAACAGGGCGTTGAAAAACGTAGCAAGAGGCGATCAGGCAAGGCGGGAATAGCCGTCTGTTCCGGACTGCTCGAACAGGCTCGCCACAAATAGAGCATTTGTTCACCCCCCACATCTTCCGGGTAATTTGGTTGTGATGCCGCTCTTATTCGTTCTTTTATGTCAACCAAGTTGCCCGTTTCCCGTTACTAGGCTCATGGTGGTGAAACACCGCACTTTTAAGGAAAAGAAATGGGCAGCT
>CAZLJK010000117.1:0-5394 GCA_964559825.1 uncultured Sulfuricella sp.
TAGGAGGTTTCCAGCTGGCCCATCAGGTCAACCATCATGTCGTTGTCTTTGGCCAGGCGCTTGAGGCCGGTCACAAAGCTGGGCCACGGACCGCTTTCCAGCTGGTCGAGAAGCGGCGTGTCGTGTTGTTTCTTAGCCATAGTTTTTTAATCTCCAAAAAAATTGAAACGGACGCAAGTTCCAGTCCTGCACGGCAAAGTTGCCAGCATCCTGAATTAATAATTCCTCAAAAGCCGGCGGCCTGTACCCCGCCCGCTCCGCACGTTCCTTTATATTTGCTTCTTTAAACAATCACAAAAACTAAAGGAACCGCGTCACCAACTTTAAATACTACTGCCAACAAGGAAGGATTTTCTATTGTCATCATGGGTGGCCCATACTACCCATTGGGGTTATTCACCACCCCCCCGCTTGGGATATAACGCGGCCGCCTCTTGATTCCGGGCCGCCCTATCCCCATATAATTACGTCAGCGCAATATTTACGAACCATTCAGATGCGGAATTTTTGAAGCCGCTGCTCCTGCATCGAGACCCAGCAGTTTGCTAAATATTCGCGGCGAGGTCAAGCTGCAGATTGCTTGGCCACTTTCGTCAATGGTTGATCAGGGTTTACGTTTAAGGATAGGTTCGCGCGATGGCAATGGAAGAAACCACAAAAATCGACAAATTCACTGCCTCGCCCTTTCGGCAGGATATTGAACTGCATCACGTAGACCATGAAGCGGGCTTTTCCACGCTACGCATCAGGGTCCGCGAACAGAAGCGTTTCACCGTGTTTGACATCGACGCGCAAACTGCCGAGCATTGGGGACGCGCCTTGCTGAAATGGGCAGAAACCCGCAACAGGGAAGGGGCACCGAAATAGGCTGGCCAATCGAAAGCGGCATGATCAATCCAGAATTTGACGATGCCGCGGTAACCGAAGTTCACTTCGAACTGCAAGGCACGCTGCTGCCCAGGGATCACGGCTACCCGTTGTTCCTGGAATTATCGCGCCTGCTCCCCTGGCTGCCCGACGAGATGCTGGCGGCGATTCACCAAATCCATGGCGCCGAGACTGGCAAGGACGATCTGCTGATATTGAACCGGCGGGCCAAGCTGGTAATACGCATCCCCCTGCATCGAGAACGCGACCTGGAGATTCTGTCTGGTCAGACCATCACGATCGGCGGTTTCAAATTAACCATCGGCAAGGGCAAGACCAAGCCGCTGACGCGCCACTCTCCACTGTATGCCCACTGCGTCACCACCGGCAGCGTGGATGAGGAAAGCTTTGCCAGCGACATCATCCGCATTCTGGATGAGCTGAAGATCACCTGCCGCTTCATCTGTGGCCGGCGTCAAGCCATCACCACCGCCGATGGCGTGGTCGATGGCTACAGCCTGCTGCTGCACGAACTGCCGGTGGAACAATCCATCCTGATACAGCAGCGCGGCATGGGCGGCAATCGCAAAATTGGCTGCGGCATCTTCATCCCGCACAAATCTACCAACGCTCTGGTGTAGAATCTCACATTCATTTTTTACCCACTCACTTTAAGGAGGAATCGCAATGGGATACGTTGTCAATGGTGTTGAAATCGAAACCGACGAAGAAGGCTACCTGCTGGAACCCGATTACAGCGACGATATCGTTCCTGTCATCGCCGAAGCCGAAGGCCTCAAAATGACCGACGAACGCTGGGCCATCGTCAACTACATGCGCGAGCAATACAAGGAAAACGGCCACACGCCGACATTCCGTAACATGCTGAAAGACTGGGAAAAGATTCGCCCCGGTACGGACAGCAAGTACCTCTACAGCCAGTTCCCCGAAATGCCGGCCAAGCAGTCCGCCAAGGTGGCGGGTCTACCCAAGCCTTACGGCAAGGGCGGGTACTAAAAAGCAGGGGCTAGAGGTTAGGGACTAGGGGCTAGCAAGCCCCTTCGCATCTCTAGCCTCTAGCCTCTAGCCCCTAGCCATGAAATTTACCACCCTAGTTTCTGCCGAAGAACTGGCCCGTCATCTCGACGACCCGGACTGGATCGTCTTTGACTGCCGCTTCACGCTCACCGACCCGGAAGCGGGGCGTCGCGCTTACCTGCACGGACACATCCCGAAAGCACGCCACGCCCACCTGGACGATGACCTCTCATCCCCGATTACACCCACCAGCGGGCGTCACCCGCTGCCCAGTCCGCAGCTTCTGAGCGAAAAACTGGGACTCTGGGGAGTGGACAGCACCAAACAGGTCGTCGTCTACGATGACAGTTTCGGCTCCATGGCGGTAAGGATGTGGTGGCTGTTGCGCTGGCTGGGCCACGATGCCGTCGCCCTGCTCGATGGCGGCTTACCCACGTGGATGCGGCAGAAGCTGCCTGTCACTGCCGAGCTGCCCGAAATTGTTCCGGCCCAATTCTTTCCCCGTCTGCAGAACTCGATGTGGGCGGACGTTGCCGAAGTGGATCAGGCCCGGCAAGACCCCAACCGGTTGATCATCGATGCCCGGCCGGAAGACCGTTTCAGCGGCGAACGCGAACCGCTGGACAAGGTGGCTGGCCACATCCCCGGCTCCATTAACTGGACTTTCGAAGAAAACATCGATTTCGACGGCACCTACCTGCCCGCAGAAGAGTTGCGTACCGCCTATCTCAATCTGCTGCATGGCGTTCCGCCGGAACAGGCGATCCACTCCTGCGGCTCCGGCGTGACCGCCTGCCACAATATCCTGGCCATGGAAATTGCCGGATTGCCGGGCGGCAAGCTTTATCCCGGCTCGTGGAGCGAGTGGATCACCGATACGTCCCGTCCGGTTGCCACAGGAGAATGAAATGAAGCCGATTCGAATCAAAACCCACTGGTTCAAAAAGGACGGACAAGCCAAGGATCCTGCGGAAACCGCCTCGGTGCTGGCCCTGGTCCTGTGGCGCATGGCGGACAGGTTCACCATTAACCTGTCGAAAGCGGATTACGACATCATCACGCCTCAGCGCGGTTTTCTCCTGATGGCGGAGTTCCTCGCCTTCGAAGTGCAGTACGCCGACCGCCTCGCCTATAATCGCATCGACGATGCGACGCGCACGGCTTTCATCCAGGCGCTGGCCAAGCGTTTGGCAGAAATGATGGAAGAAAACATCCTCGAAATCGCACCGAACGACGATGAAGGTTACGATTACAAAGCCGGCTTCATCGACCTGCTTAACCGTCGCCTGGTGGATTACGCCACCTTCGACCTGGTTGACGAGAAACCCGGATTCGCCACGCTACGCTACCTGGGCAACTGCATCCGCGAGGTCATGGATAAGCGCGACCAGCCGTGGATCATCGACCAGATCATGGACATCGAATCGCCGGAAGCGGTAGAAACCATCAAGAAAACGATGCGCGGCCTGCTGGAAACCGAAGAAGAGTACCCCCCGCTACCGCCCCTGTAAAAACCCTTGTTCCAACCGCCAAGACGCCAAGAACGCCAAGAAAAAACTAAGTTTTGATTCCCTTGGCGTTCTTGGCGTCTTGGCGGTTCAGCTGGTTTTTTAGATACAGATTTCCCGTACCGACTCAGCTTGGATCTTTGTATTCCCCCTCCAGCAGCTTAGCTTGCGCCGCCGCCAGGCGTGCAATCGGCACGCGCGGGCCGGAACAGGACACGTAACTCAGTCCGATGTGGTGGCAGAAGTGGATCGAACCCGGATGCCCGCCATGTTCGCCGCAGATCCCCATCTTGAGATCGGGATTGGTCTGGCGTCCCCGCTCCACCGCCATCTTCATCAGATGCCCCACTCCCTTGATGTCCAGCACCTCGAACGGATTGTCCTGCAGGATGCCGGTCTCGTTGTAGGCCGGCAGGAACTTGTTTTCCGCATCTTCGCGGCTGAAGGAAAAAGTGGCCTGGGTCAAGTCGTTGGTACCGAACGAGAAGAACTCCGCGGTTTCCGCCATGCGCCCGGCGCGCACGCAGGCGCGCACCACTTCCAGCATGCTGCCGAACTTGAATTTCACGTTGATGCCGTGGGTCAGCTCGACCACCTTGTGGATGCGCTGGACATAGCTGTGGATGCGCTTGAGCTCTTCCACCGTAGCCACCTGCGGCACCATGATTTCGGGGTAGATTTCGATTCCCTCCTTGGCACACAGGGCGGCGGCTTCCAGGATCGCCTGGATCTGCATCGAGTAGATTTCCGGGTAAGTGATACCCAGACGCACGCCGCGGTGTCCCAGCATCGGATTGACTTCCGCCAGGGCGCGCACCTTCTTCAGGACCGTCTCCTTCTTGCCGATCACATCTTCCTCCAGATGCGATTCCTTGAAGGTGTGCAACCCTCCCATCAACTTCAGCAGGCCGTCGGCGTATTGCTGGTAGAGCTTGGGATTGAGCAGCTTGAGGGTGTCCGGCAACTCTTCCAGGCCCTTGATGGTGTCGCGCAACTGGTGCAGGTGGGCGATTTCCAGCTCAAGCTGCGCCGCAGTGGGAAGAAACTCGTGCATCGGCGGATCGAGCAGGCGCACCGTCACCGGCAGCCCCTTCATCGCCTTGAAGATGGCCTTGAAGTCCGAGCGCTGGATCGGCAGCAGGCGGTCGAGCGCGGCCTGGCGCTGCTCCGGCGTTTCCGCCAGGATCATTTCCTGCACGATAGGCAGGCGGTCGGTGCCATTGAACATGCGCTCGGTGCGGCACAGGCCAATGCCCATGGCGCCGAAACTGCGCGCCTTGACGGCAGCTTCCGGCGTATCGGCATTGGCCAGCACCTTGAGCCGCGCCACATCGTCCGCCCAGGCCAGCAGGGTGGCCATTTCCTCGGAAAATTCGGCCTCCACGGTCGGCACTTCGCCGGCGTAGACATGGCCTGTGCCGCCGTCGATGGTGATGACGTCGCCCTCATGCAGCGTGGTTTCGCCAATCTGGGCGCTACGCAATTTGTCGTTGATCACAATCTGCTCGCAGCCCGAGACGCAGGGTTTTCCCATGCCGCGCGCCACCACCGCCGCGTGCGAGGTCTTGCCACCGCGGCTGGTGAGGATGCCCTGCGCCTGGAAGAAGCCGTGGATATCCTCCGGCTTGGTTTCCTCGCGCACCAGAATGATCTTCTCGCCGGTGCGGCCGCGAATTTCGGCGCTGTCGGCATCGAAGACGATCTTGCCCGAAGCCGCGCCGGGCGAAGCCGGCAACCCCTGCGCCAAGGACTTGCCGTGGAAATTTGGCGACAGTTGCGGCACCAGCATCTGCTCCAGAATCAAGGGCTCGATCCGCAGCAGGGCACGTTCCTTGCTGATCAGTCCTTCCTGGAACATCTCCACCGAGGTGCGCACCATGGCGCGGGCGTTCATCTTGCCGTTGCGGGTTTGCAGGCAGTAGAGCGTGCCTTTCTCGATGGTGAACTCGAAATCCTGCACTTCGTGGTAATGCGATTCCAG
>CAZLJK010000118.1:0-5330 GCA_964559825.1 uncultured Sulfuricella sp.
GAGCGGCAGCAAAGCTGCTCGCACTGGCGAGACGGGAGAGGATTGAGGTGAGGGCGCCTCCCTGATGAAGGGCAGGGGAGGGATTGAGATTCCGCGCTACCGAATAAAGCCTTTTTCCAGCAATTCCGCGGTCAGCGCAAAATAGTCCTTTGCCCCTTGGCTGTGCGGAGAAAAATCAAACACGCTCTTACCATGCTCGGGGCTTTCCGCCAGGCTGACATTTTCCGCGATGCGGGTTTCGCACAGGGTGTCGCCATAGCGTGCCTTCAGCTGCTCATAGACATGATGAGAAAACTTTCTGCGAGAATCGAAGCGAGTCACCACCACCTTGCGTTCGATGCTGCGCTTCAGGCCTTTCTCCAGAATGTTCAATGCCGCATCCAGCCGCTCCACTCCCTGCATGGATAGATAATCGGCCGACACCGGGATCAGCACTCGATCAGCCGCAAAAATCGCATTCAGGGACAGCACGCCCAGCATCGGGCAGCAATCGATCAAAATCGGACTGTCCTCCCAGGCCAGGCTTTCCTGCAGACCGTCGCGCAGACGCGCTGCGATGCTGGTGCTTTTTCCGTATAGCGCATCGATTTTCGACAACTCAAGATGGCCGGGAATCAGCCGCATCCCGTCGTCGAGCTCGCGCACTAGGCTCACCAGCGGCGTTCCCTCACGGTAAAACGCCGCGATGGTCGCATCCCCATTTTCTGGGCGGACTCCGCACGAAAGGGTCAGGTGCGCTTGAGGATCGAGATCAATCGCGATCGGTCTTTTTTCCAGTTGCGCCAAAGCGGCCGACAGATTCAGGGTAGTCGTGGTTTTGCCCACCCCGCCTTTCTGATTGAAGATCGCGATCACTGCCATGTTCTTGCCTCCATTATCCTGGTCAACCTTTCCAGAATTATTCCACTGTGACCGATTTGGCCAGATTTCTTGGCTTGTCCACATCCGTTCCCTTGTGCAGGGCGGCATGGTAAGCCAACAACTGTAACGGCACCGTGTGCAGGATCGGACTCAACAATCCGGCATGCTCCGGCAGCTTGATCAGGTGGATGCCTTCCTGTGCCTGCATCTGGCTATCCTGGTCGGCCAGCACGTAAAGCTCGCCGCCGCGAGCGCGGACTTCCTGCAGGTTGGATTTCAGCTTTTCCAGCAAGGCGTCGTTAGGGGCGATCGCGACGACCGGCATGTCGCTGTCGACCAGCGCCAGCGGGCCATGCTTTAGTTCGCCCGCCGGATAGGCTTCGGCATGGATGTAGGAGATTTCCTTCAGCTTCAGCGCGCCTTCCATGGCGATCGGATAATGCGGCCCACGTCCAAGAAACAGGGCGTGCTGCTTGAATGCCATGCGCTCCGCCCAAAACGTGATCTGCGGTTCGAGCAGCAGCACCTGGTTGACCATCGCAGGCAAGTGACGCAACGCTTCGAGGTGCGCCTTTTCCTGCTCGGCGCTGATGCGTCCGTGCAGCTTGCCCAGCACCAGTGCCAGCAGAAGCAATGCGGTCAATTGCGTGGTGAAGGCCTTGGTGGAGGCAACGCCGATTTCAGGGCCGGCGCGGGTCAGGAAACGCAGCCCCGATTCGCGCACCAGCGCGCTTTCTGGAGCGTTGCAAATGGACAGGCTATGCGCATGGCCGAGGGATTTGGCGTGCTTTAACGCCGCCAGGGTGTCCGCCGTTTCACCCGACTGGGAAATGGTCACGATCAGCGCCTTGGGGTTGGGCACGCTGTCGCGGTAGCGGTATTCGCTCGCCACTTCGGCGCTACAGGGAATTCCTGCAACGCTCTCAAGCCAGTAACGTGCCACCATTGCGGCATGAAAACTGGTGCCGCAGGCAATGATGGTGACACTGTCGACTACGCTGAGCGTTTCAGCCGCTTGCTCCCCGAATATTCTCGGGTTGAGGTCGCCAAAGCTCAATGCCTCTTCCAGCGTTTCTGCCAAGGCGCGCGGCTGCTCGAAAATTTCCTTCTGCATGTAGTGCCGGTAGCCGCCCAGTTCAGCCCGGTCCGGGCTGAGTTCGCTGATTTTCACCTGCCTGGATACGAGTTTGCCGCTCCGGTCGACGATCCTGAAGTCGAGCAGGCCGACATCCGCCACATCCCCCTCTTCCAGGTAAACCACTTTTTGCGTAACCGGCAGCAAAGCCGAAACATCCGAAGCGATGAAGTGTTCCTCGATGCCCACACCGATCAGCAGCGGACTGCCCTCGCGCGCGCACACCATACGATTCGGCGCATCGGCGCAGATCACGCCAATCGCGTAAGTCCCCTTGAGTTCGGTAACGGCCTGGCGGGTCGCCTGGAACAGGTCTTTTTCCTGACGGAAATGGAAATGAATCAGATGGGCGATGACTTCAGTGTCGGTATCGGAAGTGAACGTGTACCCAATCCCGCTTAGCCGCAGGCGCAGCGCCTCGTGATTTTCTATTATCCCGTTGTGCACGACAGCAAGCGAGCCCTCGCTCACGTGGGGATGGGCGTTGCGCTCGCTGGGGTTGCCGTGAGTCGCCCAGCGTGTATGGGCAATGCCGAGGCTGCCGTGGGTTTTCCGGTTTTTGATTTCCGCTTCCAGCTCGGCCACGCGCCCGGGCTTCCTGACGCGGGTAAGCCCGCCATCGACTAACACGGCCAGTCCTGCCGAATCATAACCGCGATATTCCAGCCGCCTCAAGCCTTCCAGCAGAATAGGCACGACATTGCGCTGTGCTACAGCACCGATGATTCCACACATATCAAAACTCCGTGAGGGGGATGGATTACTTTTTTTGCGGCCGTTTCCAGCCTGGAATTGTAACCTGCTTTGGCCGTGACAGAGTGAGTTGCTCCGCCGGCGCATCCCGGGTGATCGTTGCCCCCGCGCCGATGGTCGCCCCCCTTCCGACGGTAACCGGGGCTACCAGCTGGGTGTCGGAGCCGATGAACGCATCGTCCTCGATGACTGTCCGGTGCTTGTTGGCGCCATCGTAGTTGCAGGTAATGGTGCCGGCGCCGATGTTCACGTTTTTCCCTACCGTGGCATCGCCGACATAGCTCAGGTGGTTGATCTTGCTGCCCTGGTCGACTTGGCTGTTCTTCAGCTCGACGAAATTGCCAACATGCACGGCTTCCGCCAGTACGGTACCGGGACGGAGACGGGCAAACGGCCCTATCCGGCCGTTATTGCCGATTTGCGCTTCCTCAATCAGGCTGAAGGGGGCTATCCGGGTCCCTTCTCCGACGCTGACATCGCGCAGTACGCAGTGGGCGGCGACCGTGACATTATCCCCTAAAACCACCCTGCCTTCAAAAACGCAGTTGATGTCGATGCTGACATCCCTGCCGCAGATCAATTCGCCGCGCACGTCGATGCGCTTGGGATCCATCAGCCGCACGCCTCGCTCCATCAGCCGGGAGGCAACTTCATGCTGGTGCAGACGTTCCAGGTGTGCCAGCTGGCCTGCGCTGTTCACGCCCATCACCTCCCAGTGGTGGGCAGGGTGGCAAGCATTCACTCTCACGCCGTCTCGCGCGGCCATGGCGATAACGTCGGTCAAATAGAACTCCCCCTGAGCATTGTCGTTGCGCAGGGCGGCCAGCCATTTTTTCATCCGCACATTGGGTAGTGCCATGATGCCTGTATTTACTTCACGGATGGCGCGCTCGGCCTCGTCCGCGTCTTTGTGCTCAACGATGGCTTTCACCTCGCCCTGCGCATCGCGCAGGATGCGGCCATATCCCTCCGGGTCCGGCAACGACACCGTCAGCAGGCCCACCGAATCGCCCTTCATGGCATCCAGCAGCATGCGTAGCGTGGCGGCGGAGATCAACGGCACATCGCCGTACAGGATCAGGGTGGCGCCCTCGTCATCCAGTTCCGTCGCAGCCTGCTGCAGTGCGTGGCCGGTTCCAAGCTGCTGCACCTGATTAACCCAGACGATATCGCTGTCGGCGAAGGCCTGCGGCACGGCCTCACCGCCATGCCCATAGACCACCAGCAATTTCGCTGGGTCCAGTTTGCGCGCGGCGTCGATGACATGGCCGAGCAATGGACGGCCGCCCAGCGGATGCAGAACCTTCGGCAGAGCGGAGTGCATGCGCGAGCCTTTTCCGGCCGCCAGGATAACGATGTTCAGTCTGGATATCATGAAGTTGTACGCCCTATAAAAAATGGCAGCCCTGTAGGCTGCCATTCACACCTTACCGGCCCACCTGCACCCTCATCACTTTTGCTTGCGCAACCGTTGAATGGCATGCAGCTGTGCAACGGCTTCGGCCAATTCGGCCTGTGCCTGGGCATAGTCGATCGACGCCGAGCGATCGCGCATGGCCTCCTCGGCGCGCTGCTTGGCTTCCTGGGCCTTGACCTCGTCCAGGTCCCTGCCGCGTACCGCAGTGTCGGCGAGTATGGTCACCACCATGGGTTGAACCTCGAGCAAGCCCCCGGAAACGTAAATCAGTTCTTCTTCATCGCGATCCGGCAGCTTGAGGCGAACCGAACCCGCTTTGATTCTGGTAATTAGCGGTGCGTGGCGGGGGTAAATGCCCACTTCGCCCATTGCAGCCGGGGCGATGATGAACTCCACCAGTCCGGAGAAAATCGAGCGTTCCGCGCTGACTACGTCCACATGCATTGTCATTGCCATGGTTGATTCGCCTTAAATGGTTTTTGCTTTTTCCACGACTTCGTCGATGGTGCCAACCATGTAGAAGGCCTGCTCCGGCAGGTGATCGTAATCGCCGTTGACGATGCCTTTGAAACCCGCCAGCGTATCCTTGAGCGACACAAATTTGCCGGGGGAGCCGGTAAACACCTCGGCGACGAAGAACGGCTGGGACAGGAAGCGCTGAATCTTGCGCGCACGGGATACCGCCAGCTTGTCTTCCGGGGCCAGCTCGTCCATGCCCAGAATCGCGATGATGTCGCGCAACTCCTTGTAGCGCTGCAGCGTGGACTGCACACCGCGGGCGACGTTGTAGTGCTCTTCGCCCACCACCAGCGGGTCGAGCTGACGGGAAGTGGAGTCCAGCGGATCCACTGCGGGATAAATGCCCAGTTCCGCCACTTGACGCGACAACACCACGGTTGCATCCAGGTGAGCAAAGGTAGTGGCCGGAGACGGGTCGGTCAAATCGTCCGCAGGCACGTACACCGCCTGGATCGAAGTAATCGAGCCCTTCTTGGTCGAGGTAATGCGCTCCTGCAAGCGGCCCATTTCCTCTGCCAGGGTCGGCTGATAGCCCACTGCAGAGGGCATCCGGCCCAGCAGCGCGGACACTTCCGTACCGGCTAGCGTGAAGCGGTAAATGTTGTCCACGAACAGCAGCACGTCGCGGCCTTCGTCGCGGAAGAA
>CAZLJK010000119.1:0-5325 GCA_964559825.1 uncultured Sulfuricella sp.
TGATGGGCGACGGCCGCACCTATGATTACGTCGTCGCGCTGCGCGCGGTGCAGACCCAGGACTTCATGACTGCACACTGGGCGGAGCTGCCTTACACCCTGCTGGGTAAAGTATCCAACCGCATCATCAACGAAGTGCGGGGCATCAATCGTGTCGTCTACGACATCTGCGGCAAGCCGCCCGGAACGATAGAGTGGGAATGATTACATAGCATTCAAGTACTATTGGTACCTATTGAGAAAACGAGACAACCCATTGATAAAACAATGGGTTTTCTTTTATCTACTATTGGTGACTATTAGGGGTAGGCGGATTCTGGAGGCGGTATCTGTGGCGGTATTGGCATATTGGCGAGACACTTGTATGACGAATACCGTTACTTTGAAAACCTCGGGTTGACGGTATCGTGAGATTGAAAGCCCAGTATTCATGCTGGTTTCAAGGCAAAAAATGTAATTTTGCCACTGACGGTATCGGGAGAGCCCGGGATAGGTGCCCGATGCTTACTGATACCCAGATAAAGAACCTCAAGCCCACCGAGAAGCCCTACAAAATGGTGGATCGGGATGGGCTCTACGTTGCCGTTACCCCATCCGGGGTTGTCTCTTTCAGGCTTGACTATCGGCTGAATGGTCGAAGAGAGACTGTCGTCCTTGGGCAGTACGGGCCCGATGGCATTAGCCTAAGCGAAGCGAGAGAACGTCTGATTGCGGCCAAGAAGGAAATGGCGTCTGGAAAGTCGCCCGCAAAGGAAAAGCAGCGGGCTCTTCAAAAGACGAAAGAGGCCAAGACGTTTGGCGAGTTTACGAATCTCTGGCTTAACGATAATCGAATGGCTGAAAGCACCAAGGCCATGCGGAAGAGCATCATTGACCGCGATATCACGCCTATCTTTGGCCGCCGGCTACTGAAGGAAATTACTTCAGAGGATCTTCGGGCGCATTGCGAGAAAATCAAAATCAGCCGAAACGCTCCGGCAACAGCAGTCCAAGTTCGGGAAATCGTCAGCCAGGTTTTTCGTTTCGCTATCGAGCGCGGTCACAAGATTCCAAATCCGGCCGATGACGTAAAAGCATCTGCGATTGCTACCTTCAAGCCGAAAGATCGTGCCTTGTCACCGGATGAGATCAAGGTCTTCTTCCAGGAGCTGGATCGCGTTCCGACCCTGCCTACGATCAGGCTCGCCCTCCGGCTCGTGTTGCTGACCATGGTACGGAAAGGGGAGCTTCTGAATGCAACTTGGGATGAGGTTGATTTCGTTGGCTCAAAATGGACCATACCCGCAGTACGGATGAAAGCTAGGCGCGCGCATGTTGTCTATTTGTCTCAGCAAGCCATGGTCGAGGAGGTCGGTTTGAAAATCAACCAGCGACCGCGTAAATGTCTTCACTACCAGTCACCCTACGATGTCTTCGCCGAGCGCTTCGTGGTGCAGCGCCATCGATACCACGACCAATGCCGGCAGCTACGCTTATTCGGGCGCCAATGTGCTGGGTGTCTCCACCAGCAGCGCCGGCGGGGTTTATGTCGATTACGGCAACGGCGCGCTGACCATCACCCCGGCGGCGCTGAGCATTACCGCCAACGACGCGAGCAAGACTTACGGCCAGACCGCCACCTTCGCCGGCACCGAGTTCAGCAGCAGCGGCCTCAAGAACAACGAAACCATCGGCAGCGTCAGCCTCGCCAGCACCGGCGCGCCGGCCACGGCGAGCGTCGCCGGCGGCCCCTATGCCATCGCCGCTTCCAACGCCAGCGGCGGCAGCTTCAACGCCGGCAACTACAGCATCACCTTCAACAACGGCGCGCTGACCATCAGCCCGGCCGCACTTTCCGTCACCGCCAATGACGCGGCCAAGACCTACGACGGCCTGGCCTGGAGCGGCGGCAACGGCGTGGCCTACAGCGGCTTCGTCAACAGCGAGGATTCCAACGCGCTCGGCGGCAGCCTGAGTTACGGCGGCAGCGCACAGGGCGCAATCAACGCCAACAGCATAGGCAACAGCTATGCCATCACCCCCTCCGGGCTGACCAGCGGCAACTACACCATCAGCTTCAACAACGGCGCGCTGACCATCACCCCGGCACAATTAACGGTGAGCATGACGGCCGCCGACAAGCTCTATGACGGCACCCTCGCCGCCACGCCGACCTTCACCATCACGAACGGCCTGATCGGCAGCGAAACCGTGGGCGTCACCGGCACGGCGCGCTTCGCCGGCAAGGACGTCGCCAACGGTATCGCCGTCCACGACAACGACGATTACGCGACCGTCGATGGCGCCAACGGCGGCCTGGCGGGCAACTACGTCATCATGCCCTTTGGTTCGACTACGGCGAACATCACCCCCGCGCCGCTGACCGTCACCGCCAGCAATGCGGCCAAGGCCTACGATAACCGGCCCTGGAGCGGCGGCAACGGCGTGAGCTACGCCGGGCTGGCCGGCGGCGAAACTGGTGCGGTGCTCGGCGGCACACTGGCCTACGGCGGCACACTGGCCTACGGCGGCACCTCGCAGGGCGCGATCAATGTCGGCGACTACGGCATTTCAGTGTCCGGGCTGACCAGCGGCAACTACACGATCAGCTTCAGGGATGGCGTATTGACCATCCGCCCCGTCACGCGCGACGACACTCCCGGCATGGTGCTCGCCTCCGTTTCGCCGCCGCCCGCCGCCGCGCCGTCCGGCATCCTTCCTGGATGTTCAAGCGCATCTGAGCAGCACGTCCCAGACACCATGCCAGAGACGCAGCCCGCGCGTCTCGAATTTGGTCTGCGGCCGCCAAACCGGCCGAGGTGCGAAATGAGCTTCCCCCGAAATTTCGTCTTCCAGGAGAGCCGGTAGGATGACGGAAATGGAGGGAGTAAATGTTCAAGATACCGAAGCCGGAATACACACCGGAGTTCAGGGAGCTGGCGGTCAAGCGGGTGAAATCGGGCCAGAGCATAGGCGCGGGAACTGGGTTTGGTTGACCAGACCCTGCGCAACTGGGTCAAGTCGGCAGCGCGTGCGGCTCGCGAAGGCAAGAACCCGAAAACCGGCGAGAAGATCAAGATCGCAGCAACGACAGTGCCGAAGTTCTCTGCGGGCGCCACCTTCAAACAGGAAGTCGCCGGCCAAACCAAAAAGAAGTAAGCCGTCAGGGTTGTGCCGTCACCAGGCAAGGTCCATCAGAAATAATCAACGATCGTTGAGTTTTTCTTGCATTGAGGGCTAATACAAGGCAAAATTCAACGATCGTTTATCTTTATCGGAGGTGCTATGGCAAACAGGGAAGTTGGTATCTCCTCTGTCGTCGAGCTTGGGGAGATTCTTCGGGCTGTTCGCAAGGAATCTGGACTGACTCAACGCGATGCCGCTGCGCTATGCAATGT
This sequence comes from uncultured Sulfuricella sp., assembly GCA_964559825.1. Taxonomy (GTDB): domain Bacteria; phylum Pseudomonadota; class Gammaproteobacteria; order Burkholderiales; family Sulfuricellaceae; genus Sulfuricella. The sequence continues at coordinate 3,377 of CAZLJK010000119.1, forward strand.
CAGTTTGCCATTTCTTAACGGTCTGGAGCAAGGGAAACCGACAGCCCAGATCGGAAAAGTTCTGTCCGTCTGCAGCCGGTTCGGTATTGATGTCAGACTGAGATTGCCGGGTGAAACGGCATGAGCGCTTTGATTGTATCGGCCAATGGGATCCCGGTCGGAACCATTGAAATCGAAAATGGGCGGTGGAAGTTCGGCTACGCGACCGAGTGGAAGGATTATGCGCTATCGCCCAATTTTCCGATTGCCACCCGAAAATTTGAAGACACTGCGGACGCCAAGCCGGTTGAGTGGTTCTTCGAAAACCTGTTGCCCGAAGGCCGACTGCGAGACCTGATCGCCTTTCGGGACAGAATCGACCCCCGAGATACGTGGGCGCTTCTGATTCGACACGGACAGGACACCGCGGGGGCTCTTTCTCTGATCCCTGAAGGGTTTGATGCGGCGACAGGGGAAATTCTGGTTCCACTCGCGAGAGAGGCACTACAGGAAAAGATTGAGGCATCCAGGGCGCGCAATCTCCCTCTGATGGCGTCATGGGAAGAAATCCGCATGTCTCTTGCAGGTGCCCAGGAAAAACTGGGGCTGCGTATCGACGCCAATGGCGCGATGTTCCTGCCCGAAGGTTCGGCGCCATCGACCCATATCGTCAAACCCGAGAATGCCAGCGCGGACTTCCCTCACTGCCCGGCCAACGAATTTTTCTGCATGCGCCTCGCCCATGAGCTGAAGGTTCCGGTACCTGCGGTTGGGTTGCTGCATCTCCCCGAGCCACTTTATGTCATCGAACGATTTGACCGTGTGTCATTGGAAAAGGGCGCTGAGAAGATGCCTGGCAGGGCATTCGGGCGGCTCCATCAGATAGACCTGTGCCAGGCGTTGGGTGTGGCGCCTTCAAAAAAATACGAGAGCGAGGGCGGACTGGGGTTGCATCACTTGTTTGGGGTTCTTCGAGGCACGTTCATCGATCGCCCAATCGTGGCTGCAAATGCAGTTGTCCAGTGGGTTGCCTTTAACTATCTGATCGGCAACCTGGACGCGCACGCCAAGAACATTGCTTTCCTGATGCGGGGGCAGAAAGCCGCGGTGGCGCCGTTCTACGACATGCTCTGCGTGGAGGCATACCTGCCAAGGCAAACCATGTCCATGGCCATCGCAGGTGAGAACAAGCCCGGCTGGGTGGAGGGGCCGCACTGGGATGCGATGGCCTATGAGGCCGGCGTGGCGCCAAGGCTGGTTCGCGGCGTCTTGTCGCGGATGAGCGCAGACCTGCCGGAAGCTATCTCCAAAATCATCGGAGACGAACGGCTGTTGCCGGTCGAGCGAGATTTTCTGAGAGAGAAAGTGCTGCCCGTCATTGAAGAGCGACGAGTGTTCGCCGCCGATGCGATCAAGTCTCGACAATCGACGATTGGAGAACTGCTGACCAGGAAGGAATTCGACCCGTCGGTAGCGGAACGTCTGACCAAACTTTCCTGATTCCTCTCGGGAGGTATCAGGCGGCGGTCGCAACGGATTGCGTCAGGTGGCGATTGGTCCGGTCACATGACAATCCATGCACTCAACCATCCATCCGTTGATATCTACTTCGCTGGATTCCACATGCTGACTTCCGCAAAATGGGCACGATTCGAGAATGACCATGGCTCCTCCTGTTGTTTGTCATATGTATATTGGAATGTCGCAGATGTCCAACAGCCGCTGGCGACGGTATCTTTGTGGCATCAACGAGCCAAACCCAGTATCCATGCGGGTTCTACGGTCCAGTTGATAATTGAGTGGGAGTGAGCGCGAGCTGAGTTCGTTCGTTTTTTTTGGGGCTGACTCAACGGCCAGAGAGCTGATTCGTTTATTCGGACACTTGCTGGACCAATATCCACGGCCTGACAACCACCGCCCATAAGCTGGCATCAGCTTCCAGCCAGCTTTTTGCCTGTGCATCGGATACA
>CAZLJK010000120.1:0-5244 GCA_964559825.1 uncultured Sulfuricella sp.
TCGTCGGCTTCCGCTACTTCAACGTGTACGGCCCGCGCGAGCAGCACAAGGGGCGTATGGCCTCGGTGGCATACCATTTCTTCAATCAGTACCAGGCCGAGGGCAAGGTCAAGCTGTTCGAAGGCTGCGACGGTTACGTCAACGGCGAGCAGCGGCGCGATTTCGTGTCGATAGAGGATGTGGTCAAGGTCAACCTGTGGTTCCTCGACCACCCCGATCAGTCCGGCATCTTCAACCTCGGTACCGGCAACAGCCAGACTTTCAACGATGTGGCGGTGGCGGCGGTGAATGCCTGCCGCAAGGCCAAGGGCGATGCATCGCTGAATCTGGTCGAAATGCAGGCGCAGGGTTTGATCGAATACGTGACCTTTCCCGAGGCGCTCAGGGGTAAATACCAGAGCTTCACCCAGGCGGACATCTCCGCGTTGCGTGCTGCGGGCTACAATGATCCGTTCCTGACCGTGGAACAGGGCGTGGAGCGCTATGTGGGGCATCTGCGCCAAGCTTCCTGAGCGCCATGGGCTTCGAGGAGCATAAGTTTGTTTCGTTAATCAACCGAAGGGGATTTTCATGAAAAAACTGCTGCTCATCTTGCTCGCTTGCTTCGCTTTCTCTGCCCCGGCCTTTGCCAGCCAGGTCAACTTGAATAGCGCCACCGGAGTCGAGCTGGAAGCCCTGAAGGGCATCGGCCCGGTGAAGGCCAGGGCGATCATGGATTATCGCGCCAAGAACGGTTCGTTTAATTCGGTGGATGACCTGGAATTGGTGCCGGGCTTCGGCAAAAAGACGGTGGACAAGCTGCGCACCGACCTGACGGTGAGCGGGGGTGCCGCACCCTCCAGGGCTGAAGGAAGAGCCAAGCCGGCAGTCAGGAACGACGCGGATTCAGCCAAGGTTGCTAAAAAAGATGTCAGCAAGTCGGCCGCTGGCAGGAAGTAAAGCCGCCGAAACCTTGCCCTCAACAGCCCCGCAATCGGGGCTGTTGTTATTTGCGGGGGATGTTTGAGTGTTTCGTACAAATGCGATAAATTGAACGATTGGCAATATATTAAAAAAGAAAGTGAGCGACGACTTGTCTGATGCAACGGTTGCGCTTGTGCCGTCCTGGGCGATGGCGCTTCATACCTTGGCCATAGCGGTGCTGGATGAGAAGGGCCGGGTTGTCGAGTCCAACCAAGGCTTTCTTTCCGCCCTGTCGGAAGCGAAGGCGAAGGGGGCCGGCGTGCGCCTGACCAAGCCGGACCGGGCGGAGCTCAGCCGGGCAGAAGTCGGGCCGGACGGCAAGGTATACACCGGGGCAATTGTCCTTGCGGGTTCATCGGAAGGCTGGAGCGCTCTGTCCGGCAGCATCTACCGTGCCGGATCGGGATGGCTGCTTGCCGCCGAGGTGGGCGTTTCGGCATACCAGCAGCTGAATGGCGTGATCGAGCGGCTGGGCAGGGAACTGGAGGATACGGAGCGCACGCTGGCGCGACGCAACCAGGCGCTGCAAAAGGCCATGGAGGAGGTCGAGGCGCTCAAGCGCCAGGATACCCTGACCGGTTTGGCCAACCGCAGAAGCCTGGATGACCGGATCGCCGAAGAAATCGGGCGCTGGGAACGGTATCGCCGCCCGCTGGGGCTGATATTGATGGAGATGGATGACTTCGGCGGAGTCAATGAAAGCTATGGACGCGAAGTGGGGGATGAACTGCTGCACCACGTGGCGACAGTGATCACCCACTCGGTGCGCACCACCGACCTGGCGGCACGCTACGGCGGACTGGAGTTTGCCATGCTGCTGCCGGAAACCAACGAAATGGGCGCCCTGATCGTGGCCGAACGGCTGCGCATGGAACTGGAAGGGCAGTTTATCCTGCCCATGACGCGACCGCTGACCGCCAGCTTCGGCGTAGCCATGCTGTTGCCGGGAGAGAGCCGCCAGGAGCTGTATGCCAGGGCTGGGCGTGCGGTTGGAAATTCCAGGAAAAACGGCAGGAATTGCGTGACCATGGCGGGCGTGATCGGCGAATGCGACCAGATGTACCGGGTTGACCCAAAAAACACGCAAGGAACAGGCAAGAATGTTTAAAAGCATAGAGGAATTCGTCGGCAATACGCCGCTGGTGCAGCTGAAACGTCTGCCCGGCAATACCGGCAATGTCGTGCTGGTCAAGCTGGAAGGCAATAATCCGGCCGGCTCGGTCAAGGATCGGCCGGCACTGTTCATGATCCGGCGGGCCGAAGCGCGCGGCGAGATCAAACCGGGCGACACCCTGATCGAGGCGACCAGCGGCAATACCGGCATCGCCCTGGCGATGGCGGCGGTGATGCGCGGCTACAAAATGGTGCTGGTGATGCCGGAACACATGAGTGTGGAGCGGCGCCAGGTAATGCGCGCCTTCGGCGCGGAGATCGTGCTGACGCCGAAGGAAGGCAGCATGGAAGCCGCAATCGACGCGGCCAACCGGATGCGCGAAGAGGGCCGGGGGGTCATCCTCGACCAGTTTTCCAACCCGGATAATCCGCAGGCCCATTACGAAGGCACCGGCCCGGAAATCTGGCGCGACACCCAGGGGAAAATCACCCATTTCGTTAGCAGCATGGGCACCACCGGCACCATCATGGGCTGCTCGCGTTACCTCAAGGAACAGAATCCGGACATCCAGATCGTCGGCGTGCAGCCCAGCGAAGGCTCGCAGATTCCCGGCATCCGCAAGTGGCCTCTGGCCTATCTGCCGAAAATCTGCGATTTCAAGCGGGTGGATCGGTTGATCGAAGTTGGTCAGCAGGAGGCCGAGGAAATCACGCGCCGTCTGGCCGCGGAGGAAGGCATCTTCGCCGGCATCTCGTCCGGCGGCGCACTGGCGGCCGCGCTCCGGGTGTCGGCGGAAACCGAAAACGCCGTCATCGTGTCCATCGTGTGCGACCGGGGCGACCGCTATTTGTCTACTGGCGTGTTCCCGGCCTGATTCCCTGCGTGAACCCAATAAAAGGCGATTAACCTTGAAAAACCTATTGAACCGCAGAGGACGCGGAGGGCGCAGAGGAATTCAAATGCTTGACGTAAAGCGCGCTCACCTAATGGGTGACTTAGCATAACTTGGCAACATCTTGGTTTTTCCTCCGCGTCCTCCGTGTCCTCTGCGGTGGATCGTTGTTTTATGGTTGAATGCTTCCGGCAGGCGGTCTGTGCCTTGATCCTGTTCGCGCTGCTTTCCCCTATTGCCCAGGCCGGGCAAATCACGTTGAGCGTCGACGATATCTCTTCACCCGCTTTTCACGCCAAGACGATCAGCGCTACGCTGGACGGGCCGGATTTTTCCCATTTCGAGGCGCGCATCGGGGAGCTTTCCCTGCGCGACCGGACTTGGCGCAAGGTGCGCCTGACCTGCGCAAAGACGCTATGGAACAGCGGCGAGATCCGCTGCGACCGGGGCGAATTGGACTTGGGTGAAAAGTTGCCGGTGCGCTTCGTTTATCGGCAGCAGTCGAAAACGCTGGCGCTGACCCTCGACTTCCCTCGCGGCGAGACCTGGCAGCTTGGCGCGCAATGGGGCAAGCCCGGCTGGAATGTCCGGGTCGAAGCCCGCAATGGCCAAGTCGCCCGGCTGGCCGGGTTCTTGCCGCAGGGCGGCATTCGGCCCAGTGCCGGCACGTGGAGCGGCAGCATCAGCCTGGGCGGTGGCCGTGCCGGGATGGAAAGCGTCACCGCCGATATGGCGTTCAAGGACCTCGCTTTTGCCGATGCCGGCGGACTGCATGCCGGAGAGAAAATTGCGGGCGGGGTGCGAGGCGAGGCGTCGCGCCGGAAAAATGGCTGGCAATGGCGGGGCGAGGTGGACTGGAAGTCCGGCGAGGCCTTCTGGCAGCCGCTTTATTTCGCCGATGGCGGGCATCGTTTCGCCGGACAGGGGAGCTTCGACGCGGGCTTGTTGCGCGTCAGCCAGGGCAGCCTGCGGCTGGCGGGAGTGGGTGAGGCTCAGTTTTCCGGTGCGTGGGACAGCGCGGGCCGGGGCCTGACGGATTTCGATCTCAAGGCGGCGGGCATCGACATGGCCGGGCTGTATCCGATTCTGCTCAAACCCTTCCTGGAAAAAACCGCCTTCGCCAAGCTGCAGGCCAAGGGCGGCGCCGATCTGGCATGGCGCTACCGCGACGGCGTCACCACCGACTTCGACCTGAACCTGCGCGCTGCCGAATTCGTCGACGAGGACCAGCGCTTCGCATTGCATGGCGTGAACGCCCATATCCCGTGGTCGAACACGGAAGAGCGTCAGGCGGAGTTTGATTTTCAGAGTGGCGAGGTTCTGCGCCTGGCGCTGGGCGAGACACGGGTGCCGCTGACGATGAAGGGCTGGCAGCTCAGCATGCCCGACTTTTCCATTCCCCTGCTCGATGGCAGGCTTAACCTCGACGGCTTCACGGCCAGCCGTAGCGATGGCGGCTGGCAGTGGCGCTTCAGCGGTGGCCTGGCGCCCGTTTCGATGGAGCGTTTCAGCGCGGCATTGAAACTGCCGCTCATGCATGGCACGCTGTCCGGCACCATTCCCGCCGTCGGCTATGCCGGCGGCAATCTCAAGGTGGATGGCGCCTTGTTGTTCAAGGTGTTCGACGGCACGGTAGTGGTCAAAGACCTCGCGCTGCAGGAGCCTTTCGGTCGCGTTCCGCGCCTGTCGGCGACTCTCGACATGCGCAACCTCGATCTCGATCTGCTGACCCGCGCCTTTTCCTTCGGCAACATGCAGGGGCGCATCGACGTTGCGGTGGCCGGGTTGGAGCTGTCGAACTGGCGCCCGGTGCAGTTCGATGCCAAGGTGGCAAGCAGCCCCGGCAGCTATCCGAAGAAGATCAGCCAGAAGGCAGTGCAGAGCATTTCGTCTCTGGGCGGCGCCGGGGCCGCCGCCGCGATACAGCGCAGCTTCCTGAGCTTCTTCGAACAGTTCGGATATGATCGGATCGGCCTTTCCTGCGTGCTGCGCAACGGGGTGTGCCTGATGGACGGCGTCGAGCCGGCGCCGCAGGGCTACGTCATCGTGAAGGGCGGCGGCATACCGGCGATCAGCGTAATCGGTTACAATCGTGAGGTGAGCTGGGGCGAGTTGCTGGAGCGGCTGAAGCGGGTGACCCAGAAGAATGTGAAGCCGGTCATTCAGTAAAGAACCAGGAAGGAGATTGAATGAAAATATTACCCATGGCTATAGTGAACTTCGCGAAGCGAGACTTCGTCCCTCTCTCCCTCTGGGAGAGAGTTAGGAGTGAGGG
>CAZLJK010000121.1:0-5234 GCA_964559825.1 uncultured Sulfuricella sp.
CCCCGCCAATACACAATATTGGCTCGGGAATTCGTAAGTTAACCGGACACTACTGGGATGAAATATAATCACAGCAGACAGCCATTGGCGGAAACTGGGCATTGAATCAAGCACGGCACACGCCGTGCTCAGGAGGAGTGAGAGATGGGCAAAAAAATATATGTGGTGGAGGACGATGCCGTAGCGGCAAAGCTGTTCCAGCAGTATATTGAAAAAATGGGCTACCAGTTTGCGGGATGCGCAGACAATGCCGAAACCGCATTGCACCAGATCAGGCAGCTTCAGCCCGATCTGGTGCTGATGGACATCAGCCTGAAAGGTGTAATTGACGGTATCGAGGCGGCGGAACGCTTGCATGCCGACGGCAAGGTTGCCGTGATCTTCCTGACCGCCTCTGCCGATGACGAGACGCTGACGCGCGCCAAGGTGACCGAGCCTTTCGGCTATCTGGTCAAATCTTTCGGCATGCCGGAGCTGAAGGCCAATATCGAAATGGCACTTTACAAGAAAGAGATGGAAAATAAGTTGGCCGGGCAGGTCGATGAAATGCGCCGCATGAACGCCGTCCTGATGGAGCGGGAGATGCGCTTCCTGGAGCTTAAGCGCGAGGTTAACGAAGTGCTGCGCCAGCATGGCCAGCCGGTGCGTTATCACAGCGTGGAATAGGATGGGGCCGATGAAGGGCGGGATTATGCCGGGAGCCAACCATCGCGGCTGACGCATGACCAAGACGGACGACGCTGCGTTGATCGAGGAATGTGCGCGGCGTTCACTCGATCTGCTGCGCGAGAACCTTGGCCCCTACGGTTTCCTGGCGGCGCGCCCGACCGACAAGGCAATGGCGCGTGGCTATGACCGCGTCTTCGGTCGCGACGCCGCGATGTGCGCGATCGCTGCGGCCCGCAGCGGCGACCCGCAGCTCATCCGTGGCGCGCGCCGCAGCCTCGCCTCGCTGGCTGCTCATCAGGCCGCGAACGGCCAGATTCCCAAGTTTATCGAGCCGGAAGCGGGGCGCGGCGACTTCTGGTATCTGGGTTGCATCGACGCCACTCTGTGGTGGTTGATCGCGATCAAGCTGGTGGATCAGGCCAGCGACGGGCATCTGGAAAAACGCTTTCGAGGGTGCATCCGCCGCGCGCTGGCCTGGCTCGGCTGCCAGGAGCACCCGCTGTTTCACCTGCTGCAGCAGAACGAAGCCAGCGACTGGGCCGATATCATGCCGCGCTCGGGCTTCGTACTCTACACCAACGCCCTCTGGCTTTACGTAAAAAAATGCTATCACCTGCACGGCATCACGACGACCCGGCAGCATGCCAACTGGCTGTTCCTGCCGGGCAGTCATCTGCCCGAATACCGCCGCCTCAGGCTGCTGATTCACTACGCCAAGCGCAGCGCTGGCAACCCCGATCTCTACCTGAGCTATGTCAATCTCTCTTTCTGGGGCGATGAGGGCGACGTGCTCGGCAACCTGCTCGCCCTGTTGCTGGGCCTGGCCGACGACCACCGGCGGCGGCGCGTGCTGGACACCATCGGCGCCCGTCCCGCGGCCCATCCGGGTTTGTCGGTGCTGACGCCGATCCAGCCCGAAAGTCGCCAGTGGCGCCCCTACATGGAGCGCCACCGCCAGAACCTGCCGCATCGCTATCACAATGGCGGCCTGTGGCCGATGATCGGCGGCTTCTGGGTGCTGGCGTTGGCCGCCTCGGGTCGCAAGGCCGTGGCGCTGCGCGAGCTGGCGCGGCTCGCGCGCGCCAATGCCGTGGGCGATTGGCGTTTCACGGAATGGTTCGAAGGCGAGGGTGAAGCGCCGCACGGCATGTCCGGGCAGACCTGGAACGCGGCGCTTTTTCTGTTGGCGCGCGAGGGGCTGGACAAAAAAATCTTCTGAATGCTCAGCCGCAATAGCTATCATGGGGCAGAAAATTGCGGCAACTTGCGCAGGCATCAGTCCCGCGAAGAAATCAATCGCGGGCAGGACCCGCTTTGAAGATCTCGCGCAAATGCAGGAGCAATCTCCCGGTCGCGAATGAACCAGGATTCGTGGGCTGGAGCCCGTTCCTGCTTTCATAGAGGCGCAATCACCCGAGGTTTCAGGTTAAAATTTCGGTGCGTTGCACTTAAAAATTCAGGTCAATAAGGGCGGGTCGATGGAAGATCAGGAAAGATTGCAGTACCAGAATATCGTGTACAAGATGCTCACCGCGATGGTGGGTATGAAGGGGTCGGACCTGTTTGTCACGGTGGATTATCCGCCCTCCGTCAAGGTGAACGGCAAGCTCACCAAGCTGAACGAAACGCCGATCACCGCCGACCAGGCGCGCAAGATGGCGCATTCCATCGCGTCGGAAAAACAGTGGCATCATTTCAACGAAACCAAGGGCGCCAACTTCGCCATTGCGCCGGAAGGTATCGGTCGTTTCCGTATCAACATTTTCACCCAGCAGCAGCGCACCGGTATGGTCATTCGCGTGATCACCACCGAGATTCCGGATTTCGACAAGATGATGTTGCCGCCGATCCTGAAGACCGTCGTTATGGAAAAGCGCGGGCTGGTCTTGCTGGTGGGCGGCACCGGATCGGGCAAGTCGACCACGCTGGCCGCGATGCTGGGGGTGCGCAATCGCGACTCGCACGGCCATATCATCAGCATCGAAGACCCGGTCGAATATGTGCATAGCCATATCAACTGCATCATCACCCACCGCGAAGTCGGCATCGACACGGTCGGCTGGTTCGACGCGCTCAAGGATACCCTGCGCCAGGCGCCGGACGTTATCCTCATCGGCGAGATTCGCGATCACGAGACCATGGAATACGCGCTGAACTTTGCCGAGACCGGCCACCTGTGCATGGCAACGCTGCACGCCAACAGCGCCAACCAGGCGATCGACCGCATCGTCAACTTCTTCCCCATCGAGAAACGTGAGCAGGTGTTGAACGACCTGTCGCTGAACATGCGCGCCATCATTTCGCAACGGCTGGTACGCAAAATTTCCGGTGGGCGCGCGGCCGCGATCGAGATCCTGCTGAGCACGGGAACGTCGCGGGATGCAATCGCCAAGGGCGAGGCCGGCGCTTTGAAAGAAATCATGAAAAAATCGGTCGAGCAGGGCATGAAAACCTTCGATCAATGCCTGTTTGAACTCTACAACAAGGGCGATATTTCCGTGCAGGAACTGCAGGTCAACGCCGACGCCAAGGGCGATCTGATGCTGCGCCTCAAGCTGGAAAGCCCGCGCTTCCGCGCGGAAGAAATGGGCGGAGAGGCGGGCAGTCAGACCTCGGGTCTGTCCTTCGACGGCCAGCATGAACTGGAAGACGCCAGGAAGAAAGCGGCCGAAGAAGCGATGGGCAAGTTCAGAACGGAGAATCCTGCCGCCACCACGCCACCCTCTGCGCAGACAGCTCCGGCAGGGCCTGAGTTAAAGAACACCTGATTCATTGACGAGCCCGCGCAGGCCATGGGAATGGACTTCTGCGTCTATTGTATGATCGAACCAAGCGTCACAATTTGAATTCATTTGAACAGGCATCTTGAAATGAAAGGGATTTCGCAGTCGCTGTGTCAGGCATTGATTCAGGCCTCGATGGAAGGCATCCATATCCTGGATGTAGAGGGAAATGTCATCGAGGTGAACGACGCATTCTGCAAGATGCTGGGTTATCCCCGCGAGGAGGTGCTTCGATTGAACGTGGCAGACTGGGACACGCAATGGCCAGCCACCCAGTTGCGTAAACGTTTTAAGTCAATGATTGGCCGCAGTACCCAATTCGAAACCGTGCATCGCTGCAAGGACGGCAAGCTACTTAATGTTGAGGTCTCCGCCTGCGGTATTGAGCTCGACGGCAAGAGTTTTTTTTATGCAGCCAGCCGTGACATCACCGCGCGCAAGCGGGCCGCTGAAGAGCTTCGTATTGCCGCCATTGCCTTCGAGACGCAGGATGGCATCGTGATTACCGATGCTTATGGCGTCATCCTGCGGGCCAACCTCGCCTTTACCGAGATGACCGGTTACACGGCAGAGGAAGCGGTAGGCCAGACGGCAAGTTTGTTCAAATCGGATCGCCACGATGCGGCTTTTTACAAGGCGATGTGGGAAAGCGTCCAGCGCAGCGGCGCGTGGCAGGGTGAAATCTGGAACCGGCGCAAAAACGGCGAGGTGTATCCGGAGTGGCTTTCCATCACTGCGGTCAAGGGAGATGACGGAGAGATTACCCACTACGTCGCCGTGAAGCATGACATCACCAGGCGCAAGCGGGCCGAAGAGAAGATTAAGACGCTGGCTTTCTATGACACCCTGACACAGCTTCCCAACCGCCGCCTGCTGGATGACCGGCTCGGACAGGTCATGGCCCTGAGCAAGCGCAGCGGCTGTTATGGCGCGGCGATGTTTCTCGATCTGGACAACTTCAAGACGCTCAATGATACGCATGGGCATGGCGCCGGCGATTTGCTGCTGATCGAGGCTGCGCAACGCCTCACCCATTGCGTGCGCGAAGTTGATACCGTTGCGCGTTTTGGTGGGGACGAGTTTGTGGTCGTGCTCAGCGAGCTGGACAGGGATAAAGCCGAATCGGCCTCACGCGTCAGCAGTATTGCGGAAAAAATCCGCGCCGCCCTGAGCAAGCCTTATGTGCTGAAAATTCAGCATGAGGGGGAAGCGGAAACAACCATCGAACATCATTGCTCTGCGAGTATCGGTGTGGTGCTGTTTATCAATCACGCAATCAGCACGGAAGATATTCTCAAGTGGGCGGATACGGCGATGTACCAGGCCAAGGAGGCGGGGCGCAACCAGATCAGGATTTACGAGCCCAATGCGTGAACGCTCACCTATTGAGCTTCCCATCTTTCGCGACAACACGCGATTTTCCGCAGGCCGGGCTTCATCCCGATATGTCGCGTTAAAACCCGACCTGCGTGAGACCGAGGCCCTGTCTTAATTTATGGAAAACTCAATAGTGATCAGTTTTTGCTGCGACGGGCAGACCCAGCGATTACTTCGCCGCGATCAGCCTTTCGTACTTGGCCATTAGCTGTTCTTGGGATTCCTCGTGCGCCGGGTCTTTGGGGATGCAGTCTACCGGGCAGACTTCCACACATTGCGGGGTGTCATAGTGACCAACGCACTCGGTGCATTTGTCGGGATTGATGATATAAATTTCATCGCCCTGCGTGATTGCGTCGTTCGGGCATTCCGGCTCGCATACGTCGCAGTTGATACATTCATCGG
>CAZLJK010000122.1:0-5190 GCA_964559825.1 uncultured Sulfuricella sp.
CCTTGAACACCAAGGCCTCGAAGCCCGGCTCAATCTGGGTTTCGAGTTCGATGCTGAGTGCTTTGGCGCGCGTGATCACTTCCTGCGGATCGGAAATGTCGGCCGGAGTAATCTTGTTCATCACATCGGCGGCCGTGTAGCCCAGCATGCGCTCGGCGCCGACGTTGAAAATCTGAATCACGCCCTTCTCGTCGGTGGCGATACTCGAAAAATTGGCGCTGTTGAGAATCGCGTTCTGCAAGGCCCCGGTTTTAAGCAAGGCCTCCTGACGTCGGACCTCGGTGATGCCATTCGCCGCACCAGCGGCGCGGTTAAGAATGGCGGGATCGTGGTTTTTTTTGGACATGGCTTACCTCTGTTAAAGCGCGAATTAGTCTGGCGGATTGCGCGGCGCGAGCAGCACCTCGCCTACTTAATATGCTCATCCGTCACAAAGAATGCATGCTTTTGCTTGCATACGCCGTAGGGTAGTGAGTCCGTAAATAAATTTGAACAGCCACATTCCATCATAGCGATTAAGTCTGCCGCTCTCCGTGCGGTATCGCACATAAGGCGGAGATTTAATGCAAGGCCTGGAACAGGGCCAAGGATTAACCGTGAGGGACTGATGGATTCTGGCGATTACGACCATCGCACAGCAAACGATGGAATTCTTTTTTGACGACGTTGTAGCATTCACAAGTGTGGGATTCCAATCCCGATCGGTCAAGCACGGTGATATGACCACGGCGGTAGCTGATCAAACCCGCGCGCTGCAAATTCCCGGCTGTTTCCGTGATGCCTTCGCGGCGTACACCGAGCATGCTGGCAATCAATTCCTGTGTCATGGTCAACTCATTCGAGGGCAATCGATCAATGGTTAACAACAGCCAGCGACACAGTTGCTGCTCCACTGAATGGTGGCGATTGCATACCGCAGTTTGGGACACCTGTGTAATCAATGCCTGGGTGTAACGCAACATCAAACGCATCATCGGCCCAGCGCGATTGAATTCCTCCATCAGCAGCCGCGCCTTCAGGCGATAACCGTGGCCTGCAGTCTGCACGATAGCCCGGCTGGGCGTGGTATTGCCGCCCATGAAGAGCGAAATCCCGAGTACGCCCTCATTGCCCACTCCCGCGATTTCGGACGACGCGCCGTTCTCCATCACGTAGTGCAGGGACACGATGGCGGTCGTTGGAAAATAGACGTGCTGCAACTGGCCGCCGGACTCATAAAGAACTTCACCCAGCGGCATCGCGACCAATTCCAGATGGGGGACGATGCGCTCGAATTCAGACGTAGGCAGAGCGGCGAGAAGGTGGTTTTGATTGGGGCTCTGCGGGATATGCATGCGGTCACTGAATGGTCGCCTAAGCGGTACAGCATACACGCTTTGCCCCTTAAGCGTACCGCAAACACCTACCGCGCAATGCGGTTGAATTCCCGCGCGGGAAAATCATCTTGCAGGCGAGTTACGCGCAGCGATAAGTATTGCCCAACTCAGCGCACCTATTTCTTCACATCACGCCCGCCACACAGCTTTCTCATTTCGCAGGAATCCCTTTCGCCCACACTACAGATTAGCCGCCGACTGGAACCACCCCGAAAAATCCATCCTTTTGCCAGTCGCGCGCCAACCTTGACTCGCACCAAAATCATTCGGATGCCATTTTTTCGGGAAACGGGGGGAGCCGGCGTGTCCGCGGTTTCTTCGGTTTCAGGGGATGAGGAATGCATATCCAACCTCCTGGACAAATAGCTTTCGTTAATTGAAAACAGTCTGCCCATTCTTCACGGGACGCGCTGTGCACTAACGCACATAGAACCAAAAAACATGCGTCTTTATGCGGATCGAATTATTCAAAATTCTGCCGATGAAAGTGCGAACTGTTGCATTTTGGGCAAGGAGGGATATGGCCCGGTTTGTGAAAATGCAATTCCTCACCACACTGATCGCAAATCAGTGTTCCTAACCCAGTGAGCTCACCGCTATGATATTCGGCGCTCGACGCCTGTAACTTAAGTCGATACAGCGACTTTGTAGTCTGATCCGCCGCGGTAAAAAAAAGTTCCCAAAATTCGCGCTTCATCAACCCCACGTCAAAACCCACCCACTCCTTCAATTCCTTGCCGGTCTTGTCCAGATACCCCGCAGCATCGTTCAGGTCCCGTTTCACATAGGCTTCCAGTTTGACAACTTCATCTTCGCTAAACTTGGTCAAGGCCACGATATCGCCCCGAACCTCATCTATCGTTTGGTGGATGGCGACACCGCTTTGATGCGCTTTCTGCTGCGCCTTCTCCAGCAACAACTCATAAGCCTCACCCATAGACTCGATGGGATCGTGCGGCGGAAGTGATTTTTTCATTTTTTCGCTCCTTAAATGGTGTTGTTTCTCCCGTTCCAAGAGATCTTCAAATGTCTGAACCGGGTACACAGGCCCCAAGTTCGGTTAGCCTAGCAATGCCTTTTCGATATCATCCAAGGCCTTGCGCATTTCTACCAGGATCAGCTTATCCGCAACGTCTTGATCTATTTCCGGCACATCCCAATCGAATATGGCACGATATTTTTCGACCAAATTCTTCACGTCTGTGATGATTTCACTGCGATGCCCATCCAATTCCATCTGTTCGATTGTCGCCACTTCATTCTCTCCTTGATGTCCAGGTGACGAGACTCGGTTACGGTCGCCCTGCTGAGTTACATAATTAATGATAGATGCTAATTCCCGCGAATACCCAGAAAGCGCAAGAGCAGGGAGCCATGCAATTCAAAATGCCTTTGACTGCAAGGTGGCGACCTTGCCGGCAGATCTGCGCCCGCTCACCGGAGATGAAAATTGCCCCCGCCGAACAGCCCGATCAAGCCGATAATAATCAGATAGATTGCGACGATGTAGTTAAGCAGACGCGGCACGAGCAGAATGAGAATGCCTGCGATCAGCGAAACCAGCGGGGCGAGGTTTAAAGTCATGTTCATGTTTGTCTCCTTGGTAATTAGTGAACTGGGGATGCTGCCATTATTCTCACTTCAACCGCGTGATCCTGGCGGTCGTCGATCAGCGGAATGATGTTGTCGGGGCGTTCGACGCCGTCCACCGTCACGTGGATCCCATGCTCCGACGGTTCACCGACGCGCTGGACGGTGATGTGGTAGAAGGTATCGCGATAGCGGTAGTGGATTTTGTACGATTCCCAATCGGCCGGGATACACGGCGCAATGCGCAGCTGGTCCACTTCCAGTTGCAGGCCCAGCAGCGTTTCCACAGTCAGCCGGTACATCCAGCCCGCCGCCCCGGTGTACCACGTCCAGCCGCCCCGGCCGGTGTGTGGCGGCGCCCCGTAAATATCCGCGCTCATGACGTACGGCTCGACCTTGTAGCGTTCGATCTCCGCAGGCGTACTGCCGTGATTGACGGGATTAAGCATGGCGAACAATTCCCACGCGCGTTCCCTGTCACCCATCATGGCAAACGCCGTCGTGGCCCAGATCGCGGCATGGGTATATTGGCCCCCGTTCTCGCGGACGCCGGGCACGTAGCCCTTGATATAACCGGGCTCAAGGTCCGATTTATCGAAGGGCGGGGCTAGCAGCTGGATCAACTGTGTATCGCGTCGCACCAGGCGTTGGTCTACCGCCGCCATCGCCTGACGGGCTCGCAGGGGATTGCCGCCACCCGAAATGACCGCCCAGCTCTGGCTGATCGAATCGATTTGGCATTCGTCATTGTCGGACGAGCCCAAGGGTGTGCCATCATCGAAATACGCCCGCCGATACCAATTGCCGTCCCACGCATGGTCCTCGATGTTGTTGCGCAACAGCGCAGCCTGCCTGGTGCAAACTTCGGCAAAGGCCTGGTCGTTTCGGCCACGGGCCAGGCCTGCAAACAGTTGCAGGTTCTCGTACAGGAACCACGCCAGCCAGACGCTCTCGCCCTTGCCATCGCGACCGACGAGATTCATGCCATCGTTCCAGTCGCCGCAGCCCATCAGCGGTAATTGATGTGCGCCAAAGCGTAAACCATGTTTGATGGCGCGCACGCAATGTTCATACAGGCTTGCCGCTTCAGTCGAACGTAGCGGCTGGTCGTAGTAAGCCTCCTCTTCCTGAATCAACTCGCGGCCCACCAGGAAATGGATCGATTCGTCGAATACGCCGGTATCGCCGGTCGCCAGCACATAACGACAGGTTGCATACGCCAGCCACAGATAGTCATCGGAGAAATGGGTGCGCACGCCTTGTCCGTTGGGTGGATGCCACCAGTGCTGCACGTCGCCCTGGCTGAACTGGCGTTCGGCGCAACGGATCAACTGCTCGCGGGCGAGCCACGGTGTCGCATGGATCAGCGCCATGGTGTCCTGCAATTGATCGCGGAAACCGTAGGCGCCGCCGGACTGATAATACCCACTCCGGCCCCACAGCCTGCAGGACAGCGTCTGGTACACCAGCCAGCCGTTGGCCAGCACGTCCAGCGCCGGGTCCGGCGTCTCCACATGCACCGCGCCCAAGGTGCGGTTCCAGTGTTCCCACACCGTTTCCAATGCCTGCCGTGCGCGCGCCGGTTCGCCGAAGCGCCGGATGAAATGCTGTGCTTCTTCGCTGTTGCGGGCCGCGCCGAAGATGAACACGATCTCGCGCTCCTGGCCTTCGGCCAGTTCGATCTGGGTCTGTATCGCAGCGCACGGATCTAGGCCCGCACCGGTTCTGCCCGACAAACGCTTGCGGCGCATCGCCGCCGGGCTGCTCAGCGAGCCGTTGCGGCCAATGAACTCGGTACGGTTTCCGGTCACCGTACGCTCTGGCTCGCTGACCTGTGCAAAGACCACCCGGTTGGCGCATTCTCGGCCGTAAGCATTGCGGGCAAAAAGCGCCCCGCTGCGGGGATCCGTTTCGGTCACAATGTGCATCAGATTGGCGTGTCGCCACTCACCAAGCACCAGCTCCCAATACCCGGTCAGCGACAATCGACGCGGGCGCCGGGTATGGTTGCGCAGCTTGACCACCACGAACTTCACCGGGGCGTCCATGGCCACGTAGGTGAACAGTTCCGAGGAGATGCCGGCTTCGTAATGCTCGAACACGCTGTACCCGAATCCGTGCCGGCACACATACCCGGACCGACCACGGGCAGGCAGTGGCGTCGGCGACCAGAACGCACCCGTTTCCTCGTCTCGGATGTATAGCGCCTCGCCGCTGCTGTCGC
>CAZLJK010000123.1:0-5187 GCA_964559825.1 uncultured Sulfuricella sp.
CAGGTCGCGAACCACCGAATTCGCGACCTGGAGGTCGCTCCTACATTCCGCGTAAATTCAACGTCACCGACCGTCAGGCTTTGTCGCTGTTAAGGGCGAAGCCGGCGAAGTCGCTGCCTACGACTGCATCTTCAGGAAAGCTGCTGTGGGGCGGGGTGTCTGATCCGTCGCGTTTGTCGTTGTTGATCAGCCAGGACAGGTTGGTGCGTGAGTCGGCGTTGGCGAGTGCCTCGTCGAGGCTGATTTTTCCCTCCTGATATAGGGCGAACAAGGCCTGTTCGAAAGTTTGCGAACCGGGCGTGAGGCTTTGCTCCATCGCCTCCTTGATTTTTTCCGTTTCCCCGCCCTTGATCAGTTCCGCGACATAGGGCGAGTTCACCAGAATCTCCATCGCCGGCACACGTTTGCCGTTTACCCCGCGCACCAGCCGCTGGGAAATCACCGCCTTCAGGCTGATCGAGAGATCGTGCAGCAGATGGTCGCGCGATTCGTGGGGGAACAGGTTGATGATGCGGTTCAGGGTGTGGTAGCTGTTGTTGGCGTGCAGGGTGGACATCATCAGGTGCCCGGTTTCAGCGTAGATCATCGCCTGCTGCATGGTGTCGCGGTCGCGGATTTCACCGATCATCAGTACGTCCGGCGCTTCGCGCACGGCGTTGAGCAGGGCCGTGGTGTAGGAGTGGGTGTCGAGTCCCACCTCGCGCTGGTTGACGATGGATTTCTTGTAAGCGTGCAGGTATTCGATGGGGTCCTCGATCAGCAGGATGTGCCCGGTTTTGCTGGCGTTGCGGTAATCGATCATGGCCGCCAGGGTGGTGGACTTGCCCGATCCAGCCTGGCCCACCACCAGGATCAGACCGCGTTTTTCCATCACCAGTTCTTTCAGGATCGGCGGCAGGCCGAGCGATTCGATCGAGGGAATCTGGCTGCGGACAAAGCGCGCCACCAGGGCGACATTGCCGCGCTGGCGAAAG
Source organism: uncultured Sulfuricella sp. (assembly GCA_964559825.1). GTDB lineage: Bacteria > Pseudomonadota > Gammaproteobacteria > Burkholderiales > Sulfuricellaceae > Sulfuricella. The sequence continues at coordinate 975 of CAZLJK010000123.1, forward strand.
ACATTGATGCGGAACTTGCCGGTTTTTTCCACCAGAAAGCCGAAGTTCATCTCGTGGTCGGTTTCGAACGTCCGGATTTCCTCCGGGGACATCAGGGAATAGGCGATTTTCCTGGCGGTTTCCGCATCCAGTATCTGGCTGTTGAGGGGCAGGGTTTCACCCTCGATCTTCATCAGCACCGGCGCCCCGGCGGAAATGTACATGTCGGAGGCCTGCTTGTCCGCCATGAATTTGAACAGTTGCGTCAGATCCATTAGCGAGCCCTTACCCAGTTTTTTGCCAGCCGGAAATGTCGAGGGCGGTTTCGAACGCCGGTTTCTCGCGCATGAATTGCGCCAGGGCGTAGGCGGCGGTGGGCTGCATGTGGACGCAGACCATCTTGACGTTGATGGCCTGAATGGTGCGCGCCAGCGCATTCAGCCAGGCATAGTAAACCGGGTCGATCAACGCCTGCTCGGAGAGGTCGTAATACAGGCGCGACGCACGCGCTTGCTGCAGGCACGAGGCGATGCCTTCAAGGAGCCGATCCTGATCACGGATGTTCAGGCTGCGCGTTGCTTCCAGCAGGAAGTCGCCGCTGCCGATCCGGGTCAGGTGTAGACCGGGGATGGACATCAGGTGGTTTTATGGCTGACCTGGATGCCCATGCGGCGGAAGGCTTCCTTCAGCCCGTCGGACAGGCTGGCGCGGGTAGTGACGTTGCTCATGTCGATGTTCAGGCTGATCAAGGCGCGCGCGATTTCCGGACGGATGCCGGTGATGATCGCATCGGAACCCATCAACTGGACCGCACGCACCATCTGGATGAGATGGTGGGAAACCTGCGAGTCGATGTTCTTCACCCCGGTCAGGTCTATCACCACGGCGTTCGCGTGATCCTTGGCGATGCGGTTGAGCAGCGCCTCCATCACCAGCATGGTGCGGTTGGAGTCGAGGGTGCCGATAATCGGCAGGGTGAGCACGCCGTCCCAGATTTCGGTGATCGGGGTGGCCGTCTCGCGCAGCTCGGCTTCCTGGGCGTAGACGGTGCGTTCCTTTTCATCGAGATAGGCCTGAAATACCGCCAGGATCAGCTCGTTGAACAGGCTGGAGAGGAACAGCAGCATGGCGCGCGCATCCGCGATTGTGCTCCGCTTGTCGTTGCCCAGCGCGTCGATCAGGGTGCGCTGCATGAATTGGATATAGCGCACCAGGTCCTCGACCCGGCCGCCGCGCACCAGGATCTGCTTCGACAGGTTGTTGAAGTACATTTCCAGGGCATGGAACTGCGGGGAGGCGTCGTCGTGCGGATCCCTGGATTCGAGCAGGGCGACCAGGAGCTGGAGGAATTCGAGGCAGAAATCGTTGATCTCGTCGTTGCCGAGCAGGTTGTTGCTGCCGCCGAAGAGGGTCTGCCCTTCCCGTTCGATGGTTTCCGAAATGCTGCCGACCTGAAGCTTGAGCAGTTCCGTCAGTTTAGCGCTGGCGGCTGCCGGTTTTTTCTGTTGTGCCATGGTTCTCCCTCCCAATTCTTGAAATTGTTATTAATCGATACTAGCGACGCACAGCGACTGATCGTCCGAGATTCTGCCCATGATATTCCCCAGCGTGTAGGCGATCAACTGGGGGTGCTGGTGGAACAGGCCGGGGAAGTTGGAAATGTCCCAATTTCGCCGGATGCCGTCGCTGGCGGAGATCATCAGGCAGCGCTTGCCGAAGGCGAAGTTAAACTGGGCCGGGTTCTTGTGCTCCTTGCCCAGCACGCCGGGCGCGAAGGACAGGCTGTGCATTTCCTCGTTGTCCATGACATGAGCGTGCATGTCGCCGACGCCGAGGATGTTCAGTGCCTTGCCGGCCAGGCCGACCTCGCCGATGATTGCGACCGCGCCGCGCGTGCCCTTGAGCTGGCGGTCCACCGCAGCCAGCACCGCGGTGGGCGTGTCGCAATGGGCGAGATGAGAGGCGAGATTGGCGGTGGCCGCCTGGGCCTGTTCGCCGTGACCAAGGCCGTCGAGATGCAGCCAGCGCAGGGTGTCGCCGGTGATCTGCAAATAGATCCGGTCGCCGTTGTGGCGATCGTCCGACAGGGAGCGGGAGAACAGGCCGATTTCCAACTTGCCGGGGCAGCTTCCGACTGCGTTCGTGTCTTTGTCGCAGTCGATTTTCTTGCCGTTGGGGCGAAAGCGCGACAAAAAGACGGCCCCGCTCCATTTTTTCGATTTTCCGGGATTGCCCTGCTGGGTATAGACGAACGATTCATCGCTGAGGCGGCGGATGCTGCCTAACCCCTTGCCCAGCGTGTTCGCGCTGGAATAGCCGTCTTCCTCGGCCAGGGAAAGGTTGGCGATGCCCGGGCCGTAATCCAGGGCGAGGATGTCCAGCACCGGCCCCGGCTGCTGCCAGATCTGGACCAGGCCGCGTCCGCCGGTGTGCTTGACCTGGTTGCTGACCAGTTCCGAGGCGACCAGCAGCATGTTCTCCCGCTTCTGGTCGGAAAGGCCGAGGCGCTGGGCGATTGCCGACAGCTTCGAGCGCAGCAGGATGAGCGCGCTTTCGTTTTGCACCGGGCTGTTGTACAGCAGCTTGCAGTCCGTCGCGCTGTCGAAAATTTTAGTCATGGAAGGTTTCGGTTGTTCTGGGGCAGGGGAATCGGCAGTCGCTGCTGCTCGGCAATGGGCAGAGATCGACCACGGCCCGGCCGCGGCCGCTGCGCTTTGCTTCATACAACGCGTTGTCGGCGCGATGGATGAACTCCTCCAGGCTGAGGCTGTCCGGGGTGTCCGGGTCGATCGCGGTGATGCCGATGCTGACTTTGTTTTTCATCAAGCGCAGCACTTGCATCGCCTTGTTGCAGGCCAGGGTGTAGTCGGCGAATATCACCATGGCGAACTCATCCCCGCCGAAGCGGAAGGCGAAATCGACGTCCACGCGGATGGCGGCGCGCAGGGCGTGGGCCATCTTGTTGAGGTAGGCATCGCCGAACTGGTGGCCGAATTCATCGTTGATTTGCTTGAAATGATCCAGGTCGAAAAACACCAGTGAAAGGGGCGCCGCCCGCTGCCGCATGGTGTGCCGGAATGCCTGGCCGAGCTTCTCGTCAAAGGCGCGGCGGTTGAGAAGCCCGGTGAGCGGGTCGGTTTCGGCCTGGCGCAGGGATTCATGGAGTTCGGTCTGGCGTTTTTCCAGGGTGTGTTGCAGCGCTTCCAGCTCTTTTTCGGTGCGGGCGCGGGTCTCGTCAAGGTGGCGCGCCATTTCGGCGTTGCGCTGCAGCAGGATGGCCGGATCTATGGACGCGGTCGAATCCTGCAGGTGGCGGCGCAACTGCGCGATCGTATCCGGCTTCGGCGGATGGGTGAGGTTTGTGATTTTCAGGTGTTCGGCGGATTCTCCCCACTGAACTCTCAGCTGGGGGCCATGCAACTGTACGCAGGCCGGCAGGGGAAAGCCGGTGGCCGCGCCGGCATTGCGCAGCTTTTGCATCAGGTTCAGCGAGGCGATGGAGGCGGCAAAGGGGTTCCCGCCGAGCCGGGTTACGCTTTCCAGGACAAAACCGATGAAATTCTGCAGATCGGGTTCGATCGCCAAGTTCTGTTTCAGCAGTTCGACTGGTTCCAAAGAGAAAGCCTCGCTTCTTTTTCTGGTTTATGAGGCATTATGCATTTGTTTTGTAAAAAGATAAACCGGCTTTGGCGTGGCCCCCCAGTGGGGAGGCTCAGGATTCAGGACTCAGGACTTTGTTAGGTCTGCGCCCAAGGCAGACCCTCGTTGCGCCAGCCGTTATGCGAGTTGCGGTGATGCTGTTCGTCCAGGTCGCCTTCGAAGCCGTTGAGCACATTGTAAACCTCCTGGATGCCGGCTTTTTCCAGCGCCAGCCCGGCATCCACCGAGCGGCGACCGGAGCGGCAGATCAGCACCACCGGGCGGTTCACGCTGGCGGCCTTTTTCACGTGGCCGACGAAATCGGGGTTGATCTCCCAGTCGGGGCCGTCGATCCAGGGAATCAGCATCGAGTCCTCGGGATGGCCGACGAACAGGTACTCCATTTCGCTGCGTACATCGACGAATACCGCTTCGGGGTTGGACTGGAGGAATTCGTGTGCCTGTTTGGGTGTCAGGTGTTGCATGTTGTTGCTCCTTGATCTTTAACGGGTTCCCTCTCCTCAATTCGCTCGATCAAAACAAGCGAACTTCATGCCTGCTCCCTCTCCCGCAAGCGGGAGAGGGTTGGGGTGAG
>CAZLJK010000124.1:0-5158 GCA_964559825.1 uncultured Sulfuricella sp.
ACGAACCGAAGAACTCCTTGATCGCGCCCGAAACCGGCTTGGCGTTGATCAGGTCATGCGGCATCAGGTTCTCCGACTCGGCCTGGGAGAGGCGCTCCTTGACGGCGCGCTCGACGCGAACCAGTCCGGCACGGAACTGGTTTTCTGCCAGTTCGCCCACCGAACGCACCCGGCGGTTACCGAGGTGATCGATATCGTCAATCTCACCGCGACCATTCTTGAGTTCAACCAGAATCTTGATCACTGAAACAATGTCGTCATTGTCCAGGATCATGTTGCCAGTCAGCGCTTCGCGACCGACCCGACGATTGAACTTCATGCGGCCGACGGCGGACAGGTCATAGCGCTCTTCGCTGAAGAACAACCCACCGAACAAGGCTTCCACTGAATCCTCGGTAGGTGGCTCGCCAGGACGCATCATGCGGTAGATGGCAACGCGCGCAGCAGCTTGATCCAGGGTTTCGTCAATGCGCAGGGTCTGCGAAATGTAGGGGCCTTGATCCAGATCGTTGGTATACAGGGTGTTGATCTTGGCGACGCCGGCATCCTGCAATTTCACCAGGAGCTCTTCGGTGATCTCGTCGTTGGCGTTGGCGATGATCTCGCCGCTTTCCTTGTCGACGATGGCGTGGGCCAGCACCCGGCCCAGCAGGAAGTCGTCAGGCACAGTCACCTTCTTGATGCCGGCTTTCTCCATGTCGCGGATGTGCTTGACGGTGATGCGCTTGTCCTTGGGCACAATGATGGCGCCGTCCTTGCCGGCGATATCGAACTTGGCAACTTCACCGCGCAGACGCTCCGGCACCAGTTCGAACTGCACGCCTTTTTTGCTCAGATGAAAAGTGTCATTGACAAAAAATTGGGCGAGAATTTGCTCAGGCTGATAACCCAGCGCCTTCAGCAGGATCGTCACCGGCATCTTGCGGCGGCGGTCAATGCGGAAGTAGAGGTAATCCTTCGGGTCGAATTCGAAATCCAGCCAGGAGCCGCGATAGGGAATCACGCGTGCCGAAAACAGCAGTTTGCCGGAAGAGTGGGTCTTGCCGCGGTCATGCTCGAAGAACACGCCAGGGGAACGGTGCAACTGGGACACAATCACACGCTCGGTGCCGTTGATCACGAACGAGCCGGAGCGGGTCATGAGTGGTATCTCGCCCATGTACACTTCCTGCTCCTTGACCTCCTTCACCGTCGGCTTGGAAGCTTCCCGATCCATGATGGTCAGGCGCACCTTGACGCGCAACGGGGACGCAAAGGTCAATCCGCGCTGCTGGCATTCCACCACGTCAAACGGTGGCTCGCCAAGTTTGTAGCTAACGAAATCCAGACGGGCATTTTTGGAATGGCTCTCGATCGGGAAAATCGAGCTGAACGCGGCCTGCAGGCCTTCGCTCTTGCGAGTTTCAGGCTTGGTTTCAGCTTGCAGAAAAGCGGCGTAAGAGTCCAGCTGGGTGGCCAGAAGAAAAGGCACTTCCAGCACGCTGGCACGCTTGGCAAAGCTTTTGCGGATACGTCTTTTCTCGGTAAAAGAGTAGCTCATAGTATCTCCATGAATGTTTCCGCATCAGAGGACGGAAGGTAGAAGACTGCGAACGGCGGTCTGCTATCTGCCGGCTTCTAAAAGCGGGAAAAGGCTGGCGGTTTCCCGCCAGCCTGATCTCGGTACAGCAGTGCTTACTTGACTTCGCAGGTCGCGCCAGCTTCGATCAGCTGCTTGGCAACAGCGTCGGCATCAGCCTTGGAAACGCCTTCCTTGACAGCCTTGGGAGCGCCGTCCACCAAGTCTTTGGCTTCTTTCAGGCCCAGACCGGTGATGGTGCGAACGACTTTGATGGTGTTCACTTTATTGTCGCCGGCGCCGGTCAAGATGACATCGAACTCGGTTTTTTCTTCGGCAACGGCAGCAGCGGCAGCGGCAGGAGCGGCAGCAACAGCGGCAGCAGCAGCGGATACGCCGAACTTCTCTTCCATGTCCTTGATCATTTCGGACAGTTCGAGAACGGTCATGCCAGCGATTGCGTCGAGAATTTCAGCTTTGGAAATAGCCATGATTTAACAACTCCTGAATAAATAATTTGAAACTGGATTTAAGATTTGACTGTAGTTTTTTATGCAGCCTGCTTTTGGTCGCGCACAGCAGCAAGTCCGCGGACGAACTTGGTCGGCACTTCGTTAAGCGTGCGCACAAACGTCGCAATCGGCGCCTGCATCGTACCCATGAGCATGGACAGCAACTCGTCGCGACTCGGCATGGTAGCCAGGTTTGCGATATCCTTGGAGGACATCACAAAATTAGCCATGGCACCGGCCTTGATGACGAACTTTTCATTGCCTTTGGCAAACTCATGCAGCACTTTGGCCGCCGCAACAGGGTCGCTGGAAATGCCATAAGCAAGCGGCCCGACCAACTGGTCGGACAACCCTGCAAACGGCGTTTCTGCAACGGCACGACGCACCAGGGTGTTTTTCAACACGCGCAGGTAAACGCCGGCTTCACGGGCTTTGGCACGCAGCTTGGTCATGTCTTTCACTTCCATGCCGCGATACTCAGCCACCACGATGGTCTGAGCACTTGCCAGTTGCGCGATCACATCCGCTACAACTGCTTTTTTCTCTTCAAGATTCAGACTCAAGGTCTTCCCTCCTTCCGTTAAAATTAGTCCCGGAAACGGGTGCAATTCCTCACATCCGTTTACTGAACTTACCCACGGCGACCTTCATTCAGGAGAAACTGCCATCAGCCAATCAAAATGCCGATAATAAATTTCAAAACCTGTCTGGGCACGCCATCTGCGTAGACGGCCTTGACCTCACGGTCAGACCATTAAATCCTCAGGATGTCTACGGTCTTTGACGGCCTGCCGGAGCTTCCTCCGGCAGACCCAAAGTTCTTTATGCAGCCAGAGTACCTTGGTCAACCCTGACGCCAACACCCATGGTGCTGGAAACAGCCATTTTCTTCAGGTACACGCCTTTAGAGGCGGCCGGCTTGGCCTTGTTCAAGGCATCCACCAGAGCCAGCAAGTTTTCCTTGAGCGCATCTTCGCCGAAGGAAGCGCGGCCGATGGTGCACTGCACGATGCCGCCCTTGTCGGTACGGTACTGAACCTGGCCGGCCCTGGCATTCTTCACTGCCTCAGCCACATTGGGGCTGACCGTGCCTACCTTGGGGTTAGGCATCAGTCCGCGTGGGCCAAGGATCTGACCCAGCTGACCCACGATACGCATGGCATCGGGAGTAGCAATAACCACGTCGAAATCCATCTTGCCAGCTTTGATTTCAGCAGCCAGATCTTCGAAACCGACGATGTCGGCGCCCGCTTCCTTGGCCTTGGTCGCATTGTCGCCCTGGGCGAACACTGCGATACGCACGGTTTTGCCGGTGCCGCGCGGCAACACGACGGAACCGCGCACCAACTGGTCGGATTTACGCGCATCGATACCGAGGTTCACAGCCACATCGATGGACTCATCAAATTTGGCAGTGGCGGTCTGCTTGACCAGCGTCAGCGCTTCAGCCAGCGAATAGGCTTTGCTGCGATCAACCTTGGCATTGATTGCCTTGGTGCGTTTGGAAATATGTGCCATGTTATACGCCCTCCACTTCAATGCCCATGCTGCGGGCGCTGCCAGCGATAGTGCGTACTGCCGCATCCATATCGGAAGCGGTCAGATCCGGCATCTTCGCCTTGGCGATGTCTTCTGCCTGGGCGCGCGTCAGCTTGCCCACCTTGTCGGTATGCGGACGCGGGCTGCCTTTTTGCACGCCAGATGCTTTTTTGATCAGCACGGTGGCGGGCGGCGTCTTCATGATGAAGGTGAAGCTCTTGTCTGCGTAAGCGGTAATCACCACCGGGATAGGCAGGCCGACTTCCAGACCTTGGGTCTGGGCATTGAACGCCTTGCAGAACTCCATGATATTCAGGCCACGCTGACCCAATGCCGGGCCGATGGGGGGGCTAGGGTTGGCTTTGCCCGCAGGCACCTGCAACTTGATATAACCAATGATCTTCTTTGCCACTTTTACAACTCCTCTAAAATGGGTGCGAACGCTCTATACAAACCGCCGTACCGAGCTCCCCAGTTAAAAAATCTTTTCTCAGGCCTTCTCGACCTGGCTGAATTCCAGTTCCACCGGTGTGGAACGCCCGAAAATCAGCACCGACACCCGCAACTTGCTCTTGTCGTAATTGACCTCTTCCACCATGCCATTGAAATCGGTAAACGGGCCTTCCTTGACGCGCACCGCCTCGCCGACCTCGAACAATACCTTGGGCCGGGGCTTTTCCACGCCATCCTGGATTTGCTGCATCAGTGCAGCGACTTCCTTTTCACTGATCGGCGTCGGCTTCTGCGCAGAACCACCGACAAAACCGGTTACCTTGGCGGTATTCTTCACCAGATGCCAGCTCTCATCGTCCATTTCCATCTGCACCAGCACGTAGCCCGGAAAGAACTTGCGCTCGCTGATGCTTTTCTGGCCGCTTTTCATCTCGACCACTTCTTCGACCGGCACGAGAATCTCGCCAAACTTGTCCTGCATGCCTGCGCGCTCAATACGCTCCTGCAGGGCTCGCTGCACGCTCTTTTCATAGCCCGAATAGGCGTGAACCACGTACCATCGCATTGCCATCAATCCCCCTGGCCCATCAATAATTTGACCGCCCACATCAGGCTGGCATCCACAATCCACAGGAAAATCGCAATCACCACCACCAGCAAAAATACGACGCCAGTGGTCTGAAAGGTTTCCTTGCGGGTCGGCCATACGACCTTCTTGGTTTCTACCCATGCATCCTTGCCGAAGGCAAAAAACTGCTGCCCAGGACCGCTAAATCGCGCCACGAAAATCGCCATAGCCACGCCTGTCAATACTGCCAGCACACGCAACACCAAAGCATGTTCGGACAACAGGTAGAAACCGGCAATTCCTGACGCAAGCAGCAGTACCGCCAAGCCCAACTTGATTTTATCTGTCATAAGGTTTCTTTTTCGGAAATGCAAACAGCGACCGGCAGATATGCCGGTCGCCCGATCAACTGATTGTTGCAGTCACCCGTACGCTTTTCCACACCATCTATCTGGCAGGCCAGGAGGGCCTCGAACCCCCAACCCTCGGTTTTGGAGACCGATACTCTGCCAATTGAGCTACTGGCCT
>CAZLJK010000125.1:0-5103 GCA_964559825.1 uncultured Sulfuricella sp.
GTTAGCAACGAACATACCGCATCCAGATGGAATCAACGAGTGTGACAATTTTAATGACCGGCAGTTAAAAGCCGTCGCTTATTTAAAGGTGAATGGCACCATCGCCAGTTCGGGCTATCAACAACTTACCGGTGTCACTCCCAAAACGGCTGCCCGCGATCTCAACGGCCTTGTTGAACACGGGGTTGTGGAACGACGGGGAGAAAAGCGCGCCAGTCACTATGTCTTGAAAGGCAGGAAATAGGACATGTTTGAGACATATAGGACATCTGCGATAGAAAAAAACAGCTCCCCTCCCGCCGAATTCGAGTTCGACGAAGATCACAGCTACTTCATGGTGCGGCTGCCTATCCATCCGGCAGCACTGGAAGTGGCGGAGTCTGCGGCAAGGGCGGAGAGTGGGGTTACCCAGAAAATCGGCATTGGCGAGACGGCGCTGGCAGGCGAAGTCGGCAGCACCAAGTTGGCACTAAGTCGGCATCAAGTCGACATCCTGCGCAAATGCTTGGCAGATATGGAGATTGCCGACCTGATGGCGATTGCCGGGCGCGCCGACCGCACCAAGTTCCGGAACCAGGTTCTCAGGCTGCTGCTCACCGATGACCTGCTGGAAATGACCATCCCGGACAAGCCGACCAGTAGCAAGCAACGCTATCGCATCACCGACAAAGGCCGGAATCTGCTCGCCTCGTTGAATGAAGGCGCGGCATGATCTACCCCAGCATCCGCATCGAAGGTGCCATCCTCTCGCCGGACATACTCGACCATCTCGACGATGCCGCCGGACAACGCCCCGCCGATTTTGGCCTGGAGACCGGCACCAAGGTCAAAGACGAAATCGCCCGCGCCTGGGCCGACGCGCAAGATTACTGGCGCATTTTTCAGCGCAAGCTGGAAACGCTCCGGCCAGATTCCCCAGCGACCACCGAAACCCGCCAGCAGTGGATCACGCCGCTGCTTGGCCTGCTCGGCTACCAGCTCGAATACCAGGCCAAGGGGGTTGAACTCAACGGCAAGACCTACGCCATTTCTCACCGTGTCACCAATCGCGGCAACACCCCCATCCATATCATCGGTGCGCGCGAAACCGCCGGACTGGATCGCAAGCCGGAGCGCACCCACATCGGCGCACCGCGCATGTCCGCCCATGCTCTGGTGCAGGAATACCTCAACCTCCACGACGAACTCTATGGCATCGTCACCAACGGTCGCGTGTTGCGCCTGTTGCGCGATAGCTCCCGCCTCATCAAGCTCAGCTATCTGGAGTTCGACCTCGACCGCATTTTTGGCGACGGCCTGTTTGCCGATTTCGCCATACTCTATCGCCTGCTGCACGTCTCGCGTCTTCCGGCAACTAGTGAAGCCGCAGCGGAAAGCCTGATCGAGCGCTACCATCAGGATTCCCTCGACTCCGGTGCCCGTATTCGCGAGGGGCTGAGCAAAGCCGTAGAGCAAGCCATCCGTGATTTTGCCAACGGTTTTCTCGCGCATCCCGCCAACGATGATCTTCGTCAGTTGATCGCCGATGGCAAGCTGAAGCCGGAAACCTATTACCAGCACCTGCTGCGCCTGATCTACCGGCTGCTGTTCCTGCTCGTCATCGAAGAACGCGACCTGGTTTTCCCTCCATCAGGCAGCAGCCAACAACGCGAAATCTACCGCCGCTACTACAGTCTCGAACGCCTGCGCCTGCTATCCGAAAAACGCCACCTCGCCGATAAACGCCACAACGACCTCTGGCTGGCTATGCTCGCCACCTTCCGCCTGTTCGAAGCCCACGGCCCTGGCGACAAACTCGGCCTTGCCCCGCTGGCCGGTGATTTGTTCAGTCCTGCAGCCATCGGCCCACTGGCGAGCGCCATGCTGGGCAACGACGTTCTGCTCGGATGCCTGCGCGCCCTCGGCCTCTACCAACACCCCGACAACGGCCAGACCATCCGCGTGAATTACGCTGCCCTCAATGTCGAGGAATTCGGCTCGGTTTATGAAGGCTTGCTCGAATACCAACCCGTGTTCCTGAATTTCTCCCCTCACCCGCAGGCGGGAGAGGGGCTGGGGGAGAGGGCAGGCCCCATCGAATTCGCCTTCGCCCAAGGCGACCAGCGCGCCGCCACCGGCTCCCACTACACCCCGGACGATCTCGTCCAGCCACTCATCAAGCACTCGCTCGACTACCTGATCGCCGACAAGCTCAAAGCACCCGACCCAGAAAAAGCCCTGCTCGACCTGCGCGTCGCCGACATTTCCTGCGGCTCCGGCCACATCCTGCTCGCCGCCGCCCGCCGCATCGCCACCGAACTCGCCATTGTCCGCACCGGCGAAGAGCAGCCCTCGCCATCGGCCTTCCGTAACGCCATCCGCGATGTGATCCGCAATTGCATCTACGGCGTGGACTTGAACCCGCTCGCCGTCGAACTCTGCAAAGTCGCCCTCTGGCTCGAAGCCCACAGCCCCGGTGAGCCGCTCAACTTCCTCGACCACCACATCAAATGCGGCAACGCCATCGTCGGCTTTGCAAGGCGAGAGGAAGCCGAACGCGGCGTGCCCGATGAAGCCTTCGCCACGATGCCGGGCGACGACAAGGACACCGCCGCGCTGCTCAGAAAGCGCAACAAGCAGGAGCGCAAAGATCACGAGGCTGGTCAGTTGCCGCTCTCGCCCAGCCTGCAAAAGCAGCTCGACGACATCCTGCGCGGCTGGCGCGATCTCGCCACGCTGCCGGAACACACCCCCGACGAAATCGAAGCCAAGAAGGCACGCTACCTCGCCTTCAGCCAGAGCGAGGACGCATGGTTCCTGAACCAGATCGCCGCCATTCCCATCGCCCAGTTCTACCTGCCCAAGGCGGCGGACAATCTGCAAAAATTCGTCACCGATGCCACCTACCGGCGCTACTGGAAAGGCGAAATGAGCCCGCAAGGTCAGTCCACCGCCGAGGCGTGGGCGATGGCCTTGCGCAAGCACTTCTTCCACTGGTTTCTGGAGTTCCCGGAAATCATCGGGCGGGGTGGGTTTGACTGCATTCTTGGGAATCCGCCGTATCTCGGTGGCACGCATTTGAGCGGCACTTACGGACACCCGTTTTGCGAATATGTGAAGTGGGAATACGCCCCGGCGGGCTTGTCCGACTTGGTAGCCTATTTCGTCCGTCGCATTTACAACCTGCTGCGCCCCAGTGGCTTCACTGCTTTCATCACGACCAACTCCATCAAGGACGGCGACATCCGCAAGGACGGGCTGGAACAGGTCTTGGCTCAAGGCGGTGCGATCAATATGGCCGTGCGCGGTATCAAGTGGACGGGGTTGGACAAACTTATAGTTTCACTCGTCGCCCTGCACAAGGGCGAATGGCACGGCAAACGGGTATTGGATGGCAAGGAAGTATCAGTTATCACTGCTTACTTTGAGGACAGCGAGGACGCAGGCGAGCCCAAGTTATTACCGGAAAATACTAATCGAATGTTCGAAGGTTCCAAGTGGACAGGCGATGGCTTCGTAATTTCACCAGAGCAAGCACATCAGATAGTTCGCAGCGATCCGAAGAGTAGCGAGGTAGTAAAGCAACTCATCAATGGTGACGAGTTGAACAACCATCCGTTACAAGAGCCGCCCCGCCGAACAGTTTATTTTTCAGATTGGTCTCTATCAAAAGCGGAGCAATTTAAGGGGGCAATGGATTGGATTAAAATACATGTCAAGCCTGAGCGTGAACGCCATACAGAAATCGCACTGCAAAAGAAATGGTGGCTTTTCAAGCGCCCAACATGCGAGCTGTATGACGCTATTCGACCGTTGAAGCATTGCTATGCTGTTGCACGAACATCCAAATATCTGAATTTTTCAGCGAGCCCAACCGACTACATATTTACAGAAGCCCTCAAAGTCTTCACCACCGACCGCTACGACCTCTACACCGTTGTGCAATCCACCCTGCACGAAGTCTGGGCGCGCAAATACAGCGGTGCGCTGAAGCAGGATTTGCGCTACTCGCCGTCAAAATGCTTCGACACTTTCCCCTTCCCCGAAGGTCTCTGGCAAACCCCCAACCCCGCCCTGGCCGACCTCGGTGCCGCCTACCACGAACATCGCCGCGCACTCATGCGCCAGCTCTGGCTCGGCCTCACCGACATCTACAACCTGTTTCACACCCGCGACCTCACACCTGAGCGTGTCGCCAAGGTCAGCAAGAAATCCATTGAAGAAGCCGAAGCCGGTTACCAAGGCATCCTTGAACTGCGCCGCCTGCATCGCGAACTCGACGTCGCCATCCGCGACGCCTACGGCTGGTCCGACCTCAACCTCGGCCACGATTTCATCGAAGTCGAAACCCTCCCCGAAAACGACCGCATCCGCTACACCATCAGCCCCGCCGCCCGCAAGGAAGTCCTCAAACGCCTCCTCGCCGAAAACCATCGCCGCGCCACTCTGGAAGCAACTGCGGCTGCGGCGCAGGCACCCGAGAAAAAGGCTCGTGCCAAGAAGATTAAAACAGTTGGCCCGGTTAGCGATTCATTCGATTTCGACAATGTAGTTTCAACGCCACCAGCTATTGCCGCCAAGCCCGACTTGAGCGAGCTATCCCGCTTCGCCGATCTTGCATGGGAGAGGCCGGGAACGGATCAGGCCAACGAGGAAACCGTGGTGCTGGCGGCGATTCTCAAAGCCATTGGCGGCCCCATGCCCATACGCGATATCCGGCTGGCAGCCTTGCTCGCCATGCGGCCTAGATTGCTGACGCTATCGCTGTCTGCCGATGAGGCCGCACAGTGGAAGCGTTTGATCGGTGCTGAAGCCGAGCCGTTGGCTGTCGCTGTTGCCGAGTTACAGCCTCCGGCGGATCATGCATGGGGTAATGCGGTGCGGCGTCTGCTCGCTCTGGATCGCATGATCGAAGACACCGCTGCCCAGACTTGGGCACCTGGGGCTGGTTTGAATGTTTACACGACAGAAGATCACTGGCCTGAAGGGCGGGTCGGTATGGTGTTGCGCGTTCTGAGTCAACAGGGCGCTGATATGGTCGCCGAGTCCGTGCCTGAAGCATTGCGGGAGTGGGTGAATGTCCGGGCAGCTTGATCTGTTGCCGCGCTCCGGGGTGGAGGTCAA
>CAZLJK010000126.1:0-4942 GCA_964559825.1 uncultured Sulfuricella sp.
GGGCCTTGCCCTGTTGCTGCCCTTTTATCTGCTGCGCGCCATGGGGGCGGCAGACGTCAAGCTGATGGCCATGACCGGCGCATTCCTCGGTCCCTGGGACACATTGGGCGCCGTTCTCGGCACCTTCCTGGCGGGCGGCGCGCTCTCGCTCCTGTTCGTGCTGAAAGCCCAAGCCGCCGGCCGCATGTTCCGCAACCTCAAGGACATGGCCATCGGCAGTTATTTCAGGGTAGTACTCGGCAAACCGCCGGTTCTGGATGCGCCACTGGTTTCCGTCGGAAAATTGCCCTATGGCGTGGCCATCGCCCTGGGAACTTCCGGGTTCGTCATCTTGCACGGATTTGGTGTTTTCTACTGGTCGTTTTCATAGGTGGATTACCTGGAAAAAGTAGATAGCCACAGAGACACAGTGGTAAAAAATAAGACGCTTGTTTTCAAGCCTTGAAATTTGCTCGGTAGGGAGAATAAATAATGACGGCTCAAATCGCCATGCACAAGGATGTCGTTCAACTGGATCCTCACAACCGGCAACTGCTGCCGCGCATGCCGCAATCCATCGAGGATACGAGCCTGGATTTCTCTTTTCTGGTTAGCCTCATCACAAAAATCATGTTCCTCGGCGGCCAGATCAATCTGCTCGATCTGGCTGACCGCTCCAAGCTTCCGATTGTGGTGCTGGAGCCTGTTCTTTCCTTCATGCGAGCCGAGCGCCTATGCGAAATACTTCGCCGCAACGAAGCGGAAATCTCCATCGTCTATGCCTTGACCGATACAGGCCGCCAGCGCGCCCAGGAATTCATGCTGAGAAGCCAGTATGCCGGCCCGGCTCCGGTCAGCCTGCAGGCTTATATCGAACAAACCGAGCGCCAGTCGATCAAGGACATGCGGGTAACTGCAGACAAGGTGGGGCAGGCATTCAACGGACTGGTGATCCGTGAACGCGTCCTGAACCAGTTCGGCGCGGCCATGAACTCCGGTCGCGCTATCTTTGTCTACGGCCCCGCGGGCAGCGGCAAAACCTTCATCGCCGAACGACTGGTCGGCCTGCTTTCCGGGAATGTGGCTATTCCTTATGCGGTCGAGGTGGACAACGAAGTGATCCAGCTTTTCGACCCGATGGTACATGAACCGCTGAAAATGGAAAAAAACACGGGCCGCGAGCTTGACCTGGGGAAAGGCTTCGATGCCCGCTGGGTGCCGTGCCGCCGGCCAGTAGTGATTACCGGCGGCGAATTGACTCTGGGTATGCTG
The DNA here is from genome assembly GCA_964559825.1 of uncultured Sulfuricella sp. Taxonomy (GTDB): domain Bacteria; phylum Pseudomonadota; class Gammaproteobacteria; order Burkholderiales; family Sulfuricellaceae; genus Sulfuricella. Next base: position 1,252 of record CAZLJK010000126.1, read on the forward strand.
GATTTGGAATTCGACCGCAGATCGTCATTCTATCAGGCGCCTCCCCAGGTAAAAGCCAACAATGGTCTGTTCATCATCGACGATCTGGGCCGGCAACTGGTTTCTCCCCAGGATCTGATGAACCGCTGGATCGTGCCGCTCGACCGCCACATCGATTATCTGGCACTCCATACCGGCAAAAAATTCATGGTGCCGTTCGATGTCATCGTTGTGTTCTCATCGAATCTCCAGCCAAGCAAGCTTGCCGACGAAGCGTTCATGCGTCGCCTGGGCTACAAGATTTATGTCGGACAACTGGATGAAGCCGAATACCGGTCAATTTTCAAGCAGGTTTGCGACGAGATGAACATTCCTTTCAGCGAGACAGGCCTGAATTACCTTTTGCACGAGCACCACTACAAAGAAAAGAAACCGCTGTATGCCTGCATTCCGCGAGACATTCTGGGCCAGCTCAGGGATTCCGCCAGCTACCATGAAATGAAGCCAGAGCTGTCCGAGTGCCTGCTGGATTGGGCATGGGAGAACTACTACACACGGGAATAAGCCGAGTGCTCGGCGCGATTTGTCGGAAAGCATATTCAATTCAACAGGTACAGGAGGCGTCAAATGAAAAATCCAAGAGCGTTAGCGATGATCGGGGTTTCAGTACTGATCGGGGGTGCCGCCGTTGTCATGGCCGCACGCTGGGTTTCGCAGCAGGCATCGGTGGCTTCCAGCAAGGTCGTGGTCGCGGCGATGGACATCCAGCTGGGCAACCGGATCAATCCGGAGATGCTGAAGCTGGCTGACTGGCCAAGCGGCAGCATCCCGCCTGGCGCCAGCCACGATCCCAAGGAGCTGGATACCCGCGTACTCAAGACCAGCGTGCTGCGTGGCGAACCGGTGCTGGAATCCAAACTCGCGCCGTTGGGCACCAAAGGCGGCCTGTCCGCCGTGGTGGCGGAAGGGAAACGCGCCATGACGGTACGCGTGAACGATGTGATCGGCGTGGCCGGATTCGCCCTCCCCGGCAATTATGTGGACATCCTGGTCAGCACCGAGGCAGAAAGAAGCCGGGGCGGCACAGAAGACAAAAAGATTTCGAAGATCGTGCTGGAGCACATTCTGGTTCTGGCGGTTGCCCAGGAAGCAGGCCGCGACGAGACCAAGCCCAAGGTAGTGAGCGCGGTAACCCTGGAGTTGACGCCGGAAGAGACGGAAAAACTCGATCTGGCGCGCAGCATCGGCCAACTTTCTCTGGTGCTGAGAAACCAGGTCGATCAGACCCCGGTCAACACCGAAGGAGCTATGAAGGTCAGCCTGTTGAAGCGGATTCAGCTGGAACCTGAGACCAAGCCGGACAAGGCGCCGGTGAAGGCTAAAAAACCGGTGATCCGTCAGATCAGGTTGGCTCCGGAAAAAGAAAAGGTGCTGATGATAAAGGGGGTTCAGGAATCCAGCGTGGTTTTTTGAATGTGGGCGGGAATCAGCCAACAACATAAATAAGAGGTAAACAAGATGAAAAACAATCAATCATCCAGCTTGTTAAAAATTCGCTTCGGCGTCATGGTGCTTCTAGTCTGCTTCACGGTCGGATTGGCGCTTCCGCAGCAGGCGTTTTCGGCAAGCAAATCCAAATTTTCAGCCGGCGCAGCGCCGCAGAGCGCATTGGAATTGCCCGTCCCAGTGACGGAAATCGGGCCACATGTCGATGCTATCCTGGGCAAATCCACCCTGATCAGGCTGCCTGCACCGGTCATTCGGATATCGGTGGGCAACCCGTCCGTGGCGGATGTGGTGCTGATCAACCCGCGCGAAGTTTATCTCCTGGGAAAAAGCATCGGTTCAACCAATGTCATCCTGTGGGGCAAGTCAGGGCAAGCCACCATCGTGGACGTGGCTGTCGCCATGGATACAGCGGCTCTCCAGGATAAGCTGAACCAGCTGCTGCCAAGCGAAAAAAACATCAAGGTGAGCGCCTCGGCCGATACCGTGGTCTTGAGCGGGCGCGTATCCGACGCGGTGAAGGCGAGCCAGGCAGTGGATCTGACCGAATCCTACTCACGCTCACTGTTGGCAGCCTCGGCGGGCGCTAGCGGCCCGATTGGCGGTGGCAGCGCCACCAGCAAGACGGTCAACCTGCTCCAGCTCAACGATCCGCAGCAGGTCATGCTGGAAGTCAAGGTGGCGGAAGTATCCAAGACGCTGCTGGATAAACTGGGCGTTCGCTTCGGCGGATCGCGCACCAACGGCTCCTGGACTTATTCCATCCTGTCGAACTTCCTTTTCGGCCCCAATGTGATGAATACCCCACTCAATGCCGCTGGTCCAGCCACCAACCTGCCCAATGTGGGGGGTGGCCTTTCCGCCGGAAAAAATGACAACAATTTCGTAAATCTCGAAGCGGAGAAAAAGGACGGCCTGGTGAAAATTCTGGCCGAGCCGACCATCATGGCCATGAGCGGCCAGGAAGGGGCGTTCCTTGCGGGCGGACGGATATTCATCCCGGTTCCCCAGTCCGGGACAGGCGGCGGAACCGTTATCACGCTGGAGGAAAAGGAGTTCGGCGTAGGGCTGAAATTCACCCCGACCGTGCTGGAAGGCGGACGCATCAACCTGAGAGTGACTCCCGAGGTATCCGAACTGTCCACGACAGGCACCACCATTTCCGCCTCCGGCAGCTTCAGCGTACTCCCTACCATCACTACGCGGCGAGCTTCAACCACCGTGCAGTTGAACGATGGGCAAAGCTTCGCGATCGGCGGACTGATCAAGAACAACATCAATGAAACTATCAAGGCCTTCCCGATACTTGGGGAAATTCCCATCCTTGGTGCATTGTTCCGCAGCAGCGAATTCCAGAACGACAGGACCGAATTGCTGTTCGTCGTCACGCCGCGTCTGGTGAAGCCGCTGCCGCCCGATTACAGGCTGCCGACCGACAGCTTCATCGAGCCGACCCGTTCCGAATTTTTCCTTGGAGGAAGAATGGAAGCTACGCCCAATGAGCCGCAACCCGCCGCAGAGCCTCCCAAGGCAGCAGTGAAGGGTTCCATTCCCCCGCAGCAAGGCAAGCCTGGCGGCTTTGAGATGAAATAAGGAGATGGCCATGAACAGCACATTGATCAAATGTCATATCGGCGCCTTGATCGCCATAGGAATGATGACCGGTTGCGCCCCGACCACGCCTCGGATGGATATGCACTTCGGCGAAGCGGTCAACACGGCCAAGGCGCAACAGACCATTAATCCCGACGCCTCCCGCAATACCGACCCGGTGGCCGGCCTCGATGGACAGGCTGCCAAGTCCACCATCGATCTTTACCAAAAGTCTTTCAAATCTCCGCCGCCACCGGTCAACGTATTCACTATCGGCGTAGGCTCTGGAAGCAGCGGTGGGACTGTCAGCCGGTAACTGGTCATGATCGATATTCGGAGGATGACATGAAAATTGCCGTAATTTCGCCCAACAAAAAAAACCTTGATGATATCGGCCGATTCCTCCAAGCCGAAGGCGCGGAGCGCGACGTCGCACTGTTCGAAGGCGGCATAACGCGGCTGCAGCCGGTTACCGCGAAACATCTGCCGGATGTGCTCATCGTCGATAGCATGTGCATGGACATCGAAGAACTCGCCGAACTGGAAAGGATTAATCAGTACCATCCCGGCATGTCATTCATCATGCTGTGCTCCAATCAGACGCCGGATTTCC
>CAZLJK010000127.1:0-4839 GCA_964559825.1 uncultured Sulfuricella sp.
CACTGGCGAGACGGGAGAGGATTGAGGAGAGGGCATTATTTTCGCGTGGGCACAAAAACGTGCCCACCCTACCACTCAGATCAGACCGCGGTTGAGGATCTCCAGCCCGACCTTGCCTTGGGCGATTTCGCGCAGGGCGATGACGGTGGGCTTGTCACGGTTGGAGTCCACCATCGGCGTGCCGCCCTGGGCAATCTGGCGAGCGCGTACGGTGGCGACCAGGGCCAGCTCGAAACGGTTGGTGATGGTCTTCATGCAGTCGTCTACGGTAATGCGTGCCATGTCAGTTTCCTTGTTGATTGAGTGATGCCGATTATTTCATTTTGCCGATCATGTCGGCATGGGCGCTGATCTGCCGGCTTGCTGTCAGCCGTTGCGCGCGGATCACGCTGATCAGGTCCTGCAGCGCCGTTTCGAAAACATCGTTAATTATAACATAATCAAACTCTTCCACATGACCGATATCCTCGCGGGCGGCGGCCAGCCGGCGCGCGATGATTTCCTCCGAGTCCTGTCCACGCCCTGTGAGCCGCGCGAGCAGGGCTTCCAGCGAGGGCGGCAGGATGAAAATGCCGGTTGCCTGGGGGAAGATTTTCCTGACCTGGGCGGCACCCTGCCAGTCGATTTCCAGCAGGATGTCCTGGCCTTCGCGCATGGCATTTTCGATCCAGGGCTGGGAGGTGCCGTAGCGGTTGCCGTAAACCAGGGCGCTTTCGAGAAAATCGCCCCGTTCCAGCATTTCGAGAAACCGGGATTCCGCGACGAAATGATAGTCCTTGCCGTCCACTTCGCCCGGCCGCGCGGCGCGGGTCGTGTAGGACACCGAGAGCCTGACCTGCTTGTCGCTCTCCAGCAAGGCCTTTACCAGGCTGGTCTTGCCCGCGCCGGAGGGCGCGGTGACGATGAATAGATTTCCGCTGGTCATGTTTATTCCCTGAGTTGGTGGGGCAAGAGGCTAGGGGCGAGAGGCAATAGGTATCGTCGCTGCGCGGTTTTCCCCTTGCCCATAGCCTCTAGCCTCTCGCCTTTATTCGATATTTTGTATCTGTTCCCGCATCTGCTCGATAAGCACCTTGAGTTCCATTGCGGTCTGCGTCGTTTCGGACGCGGCCGATTTGGAGCCCAGGGTATTGGCTTCGCGGTTGAGCTCCTGCATCAGGAAGTCCAGCCGCTTGCCCACGGCGCCGCCTTTTTCGAGGATGCGCCGCATCTCGGTGAGATGGGTTTGCAGTCGCGACAGTTCTTCATCCACATCGATTTTCTGGGCGAACAGGGCGATTTCCTGGCGGATGCGGTCATCGTCGCCGGTCCCCATGGCTTCCTTGAGGCGGGCGGCGAGTTTTTCCTGGTAGGCCGCGATCAGCCTGGGAATGTGCGGCAATACACCCGTCACCAGGGCGTCCATCTGGTCGATGCGCTGCAGCAAAAAGGTCTTGAGCTTCTCGCCCTCGCGGCTCCGCGTGGCGGACAGTTCGTCGAGGCCCCGGCGCAGCAGGGGCAGGCAGGCTTCATGCAAGCCTTCCGCGCCGGCGTTTTCGCCTTCGACGACGCCGGGCCAGCGCAGCAAGTCCGCCACGCCGAGCTGCTGGCCGTGGGGCAACAGCGCATGCAGCGAACGCCCGAGCTCGGCCAGATGATTGGCCAGCACAGCGTTGAGGCGCAGGGAGGTTTGACCGGCGCTGCGCGCGGCGAAATTCAGCCGGCATTCCACCTTGCCGCGGCTCAGCGCTGCGCCGATCATCTCGCGCAGCGCAGGTTCCAGTGCCCGCAGGGATTCATCCAGGCGGAAGTGGGTTTCAAGGTAACGCGAGTTGACCGAGCGCAGTTCCAGGCTCAGGGAGCCCTGCGCCAGTTCCTGTGTTACTGCGGCAAATCCGGTCATGCTGTAGATCATGGTTGTCCTTTACTTTGCCCAGCCAAATCAGAATAATGGTCGAAGTCCAATCATACAGATGGTGCAATGGCCTCACAACCCAATCAGGCTCTTCCTCACGGCTGTTCGTTGCTTAATTACCGTATCGACAAGCAGATCAGCTCAGGCGGCTTCAGCCTGGTTTACCTGGCGCATGACGAGAACGGATTGCCGGTGGCGATCAAGGAGTATTTGCCCAGCGCCCTGGTGCTGCGGGAATCGGGCTCATTGGTGCAGGCTTCCTCGGCGGAAAACCTGAATGTGTTCCGTTATGGCATGAAATGCTTTTTCGAGGAAGGGCTGGCGCTGGCCCGGATTGGTCACCCCAACGTGGTTCGGGTGACCAATTTCTTCCGTGCCAATGAAACGGTTTACCTGGTGATGCAGTACGAGCGCGGCCGTACGCTGCAGGATTACATCCTGCATCGCAAGAAAGAGATCGGCGAAAACTTCATCCGACGCATTTTCGCCGAACTGCTCGGCGGTCTGCGCGAGGTGCATGCCCACAAGATCCTGCACCTCGATATCAAGCCATCGAATATCTATATCCGTCTTGACGGCTCGCCGCTGTTGCTGGATTTCGGCGCGGCACGGCAGACGCTGACCCAGGAAAAAACCAGCCTGAATCCGATGTACACGCCGGGTTTCGCGGCGCCGGAGCAATACGGGCACGACCGCGATGCGCTCGGCCCCTGGACGGACATCTATGGCGTCGGCGCGAGCCTGTTCGCCTGCCTTTCCGGCTTCGCTCCCCAGGCGGCCAACATGCGCCTGGAAGAGGACAAGCAGGAGTCGGTAAAAAAACTCTGGAGCGGCCAGTATTCCGAGCATTTGCTTGAACTCATCGACTGGTGCCTGAAACTGGACCCGCTGGAACGGCCGCAGAGCGTGTTCGTGGTGCAAAAGGCGCTGCTGGAGAAGGACCGGGTGCCGGAAGTGGTCAAGAAAAAACGCTCGCTGTTGCATAGCATCCGCAGCAAATTCAGCAAAACAAAAGCAGGTGACCGGTGAAATTTTCGATTTCCCAGTCCAGCCGTCAGGGTGGGCGCAGATACAACCAGGATCGCCTGGCCTATTCCTACAGCCGGGATGCATTGCTGATGGTGGTGGCCGATGGCATGGGCGGCCATTTTCACGGCGAGATCGCCTCCCAGATCGCGGTGCAGCTTCTGGTGGAAAACTTTCAGAGGCTGGCGACGCCAGCGCTGAAATATCCGTTCCGCTTCCTGCTCGACGCCCTTAACCAGGCGCACGAGGCAATCGGTGATTATGTCCTGGCGCATGGCTTGAGCGAGCATCCCCGCACGACCTGCGTGGCTTGCGTGGTGCAGGGCGACCATGCCTACTGGGCCCATGTCGGGGATACGCGCTTGTACTTGTTTCATGGCGGCAAGCTGGCGTCCCGCACCCGCGACCATTCCCTGGTGCAGGAGCTGTTCGAGCAGGGCAAGATCACCGAGGATGAGATGACTACGCATCCCGAGCGCAACAAGGTTTACAGTTGCCTGGGCGGCCCCATTTCCCCCGAAATCGAGTTGTCTCGCAAGATGCCACTCCGCGAAGGGGATACCCTGCTGTTGTGTTCCGACGGTCTGTGGGGCCTGCTGGCGACGGATGAGATCGCCTCGATCCTCGATACCTACCCGATGGCTACCGCCGTTCCCGAGCTGCTCGACCATGCCGAATTGCGCGGCGGCGAGGGGGGCGACAACCTGAGCGCGGTCGGCATGCGCTGGGGCGACGAAAAACTCTTCAACCCGCGCTCGATATCCACCGCGACCATGCCCATGGATACCTATACGGTGCAGCTCAATACCTTCAGCGTGGAGCAGGGCAAGGAAGGCGAGCGGGATGTGACGGAGGCGGACATCGAACGCGCGATTGCCGAGATCCAGGCGGCGATCCAGAAGTATTCGAAATAATCACAGAAAAAAACCATGAACCGCAGAGGACGCGGAGGGCGCAGAGGAAAAACAAAGGATTATTCTGTACACCGAAAATTTCTTCTTGTGAGCGTGTAATGGCATGTACGCCTTTGAATTACTCCGCGTCCTCTGCGTCCTCAGCGGTGAATTGCCCTTTTGAGAATAGTATAGGCATTATAATGGCGCTTTTCCGTTGAACCAGAGGACATCCATGCGGCCCAGCAAACGCAACCCGGACCAGCTCCGCAATATCGTCATTACCCGCAATTACACCAAGCACGCCGAAGGCTCGGTGCTGATCGAGTGCGGCGATACCAAGGTGATCTGCACTGCCAGCATCGACGAAAAAGTGCCGCCGTTCCTGCGCGGCAAGGCCCAAGGCTGGACCACCGCCGAATACGGCATGCTGCCGCGATCCACCAATACGCGCATCGACCGCGAAGCGGCTCGGGGCAAGCAGACCGGGCGCACCCAGGAAATCCAGCGCCTGATCGGGCGCTCCTTGCGCGCGGTGGTGGATCTCAAGGCGCTCGGCGAACGCACCATCCAGATCGACTGCGACGTGATCCAGGCCGACGGCGGCACTCGTACCGCCAGCATCACCGGCGCCTATGTGGCGCTGCACGACGCCGTTTCCTTCCTGCTGAAGGCAGGAAAGATTACGGAATCGCCGCTGCGCGACTTCGTCGCCGCAGTCTCGGTCGGCGTCTACAAGGGCGTGCCGGTGCTGGACCTGGACTATGTCGAGGATTCCGATTGCGATACCGACATGAATATTGTCATGACCGGCAGCGGCGGCTTCGTCGAAGTGCAGGGCACGGCGGAAGGCGCGCCGTTCTCAAGGACTGAAATGGAAGCCATGCTCGACCTTGGCCAGAGCGGCATCGCTCAGTTGGTCGCCAAGCAGAAAGCGGCATTGGGCGTTAACTGAAAGAACGTTAACCGCAGAGGACGCGGAGGACGCAGAGGAAACCATCGAATGGTGTTTTTCCTCTGCGTCCT
>CAZLJK010000128.1:0-4743 GCA_964559825.1 uncultured Sulfuricella sp.
GGGAGCCCTGGCGGGAAACGGCGGATGCCGCCGGGCTGGCACAACTGGATCAGCCGCTGGCGGCCTTCGCTGCGGCCATGCTGGGGCGGCGACATCGCCAGTTGCGCCGACGCGGCCGCAAGCTGGCGCAACTGAATGCGGAACAGCGCCATGCGCTGCGGATTGCCGCCAAGAAGCTGCGCTATGCCGCGGAGTTCTTTTCCGGGCTTTATCCGCGCAAGGCTTCGAGGCGGTATTTGCAAGCGCTGGCGGATTTGCAGGACGAGCTTGGCGCGCTCAACGACCAGGCCGTCACCGGGCGGCTGCTGGAACAAATCGGGGCGGGTGGCCGGTTGCGTGATCGCCCCAGCGGCGTGATAATCGGCTGGATTGCCTGCAAAACGCGTTTGCAGCTGACCGGCATGATGCGGGTATGGAAGCGCTTCAATCGATGCAAGGTTTTCTGGGGAGATAAAAATAATGTTTGAATCCGCCGAGCTCGGCCACAAAATCGACAAAGCGACCTACGACAAGGAAGTGCCGGTTCTGCGCGAGGCGCTGCTTGAAGCCCAGCTCGACCTGGCCAAGGCGGCGAATTTTCCGGTGATCATCCTGATCGGTGGGGTTGACGGCGCCGGCCGCGGCGAGACGGTCAACCTGCTCAACGAATGGATGGACCCGCGCCACATCCAGAGCCATGGCATGGGCAATCCCTCCGACGAGGAGCTGGAGCGCCCGCTGATGTGGCGGTTCTGGCGCGAGCTGCCGCCCAAGGGCAAGGTTGGCATCTTTTTCGGCTCCTGGTACACCTGGGCGATTCTCAACCGGGTGTTCGGTAGAATCAAGAATGCCGATCTGGACCAAGGCATGGAACGCAACGTGCGCTTCGAGAGGATGCTCAACGACGAGGGCGCGCTGATCCTCAAGTTCTGGCTGCATTTGTCCAGGGACAAGCAGGAAAAGCGCCTTAAGGCCATGGAAAAGAACCCCAAGACGCGCTGGCGCGTGACCGAGCGCGACTGGATGCACTTCAAGATGTACGACAAGTTCCGCAAGGTGGCGGAGCGCGTCATGCGCCAGACCAGCACCGCCGAGGCGCCCTGGATGATCGTCGAAGGCGAGGATGAGCGCTACCGCGGTTTGACGGTGGGGAAGGTCATTCTTGAGGCGATCCGCAAGCGCCTCGACGCGGCCGAAGCGCCCCATGATGCCCATGCGCCGCCGCTGCTGCCTTCGATCGACAAACTGCATATTCTGAAAACGCTCGACCTTAGCCAGAAGCTGACGAAGAAGAAATACGACCTGGACCTGGAAAAATACCAGGGCAAGCTCAACCTGCTGACGCGCGACCCGAAATTCAAGGAGATCACCGTCATTTTGGTGTTCGAGGGCAACGATGCCGCCGGCAAGGGCGGCAGCATCCGCCGCGTCACCGGCGCACTCGACGCCCGCCAGTACCAGGTCACCCCGATTGCCGCGCCCACCGAGGAGGAGCGTGCCCAGCCCTATTTGTGGCGCTTCTGGCGCCATGTCCCGCGCAAGGGGCGGGTCAGTATTTTCGACCGTTCCTGGTACGGCCGCGTGCTGGTGGAGCGGGTCGAAGGCTATTGTTCCAACGTCGACTGGATGCGCGCCTACGGTGAGATCAACGATTTCGAGGAGCAACTGGTGCGGAACAACACCGTGGTGCTGAAGTTCTGGCTGTCGATCAGCAAGGAAGAGCAGCTCAGCCGCTTCGAAGCGCGCCAGAAGACCGGCTTCAAGCGCTTCAAGATCACCGACGAGGACTGGCGCAACCGCGAGAAATGGGAGGACTACGAGACGGCGGTGTGCGACATGGTGGACCGCACTAGCTCGGAGATGTCACCATGGGTCCTGGTCGAGGCCAACGACAAGAATTTTGCGCGGATCAAGATTTTGAAGACCCTGTGCGAGCGGATCGAGGCGGCACTGAAGTAATCCTGGAAGAGACTCGAACCGTATCAAAGGTGGATTTGTAGGAGCGACCTCCAGGTCGCGATTTACCGAATATCGCGACTCCTACAATGGTTTTTTTGCTTGCTTTACTTCGCCAGCGGCTGCGAATGCTCGTAATGGCGCCGCCAATTCTCCAGGTAAGTGGCGGTCAGTTCCCGGTTGCCGCGGAAGATCAGCAGATTTTCCGCATTCTTGAACTGCGCGGCGTGGGTGAAGTTGAAGCTGCCGGTGATCACCACCGGTTTGGCGCTGCCGGCATCGATCACCATCACCTTGTTGTGGGCGCTGGCATGCTGGCTGTCGACGAATACCGGCACGCCGCCGGCCACCATCGTCGGCACCTTGCTGCGCGCCATTCTCCGTATCTGTTCCGCGTCCGTGACGACTCGGACATCCACGCCGCGCTGCTTGGCGCCGATCAGCGCCTCGGCGATTTCCTTGCTGGTGAAGCTGAAGGTCTGCACCAGCACCTGCTTTTGCGCATGAGCGATGGCCTGTACGATCTGGCCGGCGGCATCGTCCTCGGGGGTGAACAGCACCTGCATCGTGCCGCTGACAGCAACGGCCTGGCTTGCGATGCCCTGCGCCTGCTCGAAGGCGTGAGCCGGGGTGGCGAAAAGTAGCGCCAGGGACAGGAGCAGGGCGTGCCTGGGGTGGCTTTTCAGCATGGTTATCCTTTCTGTTGGGCACGGTTCCGGGCGGAGATGCGCGCCCGAAGATCGGCTATTATGCATGATATGGAATGACCGCGAAGGATGAGTGATGAGTCAAAACAGGGAAACCGCCACCCTCGCCGGCGGGTGCTTCTGGTGCCTGGAGGCGGTGTTCGAGCTGCTTGAGGGCGTGGAAAAGGTCGAGTCGGGCTATACCGGCGGCAACACCCCCGACCCCAGCTACGAGCAGATATGCAGCGGAACCACCGGCCATGCCGAGGCGGTGCGGATCACCTTCGACCCGGCAGCGATTTCCTTCCGGGAATTGCTGGAAGTCTTTTTCACGATCCACGATCCCACCACCCTGAACCGCCAGGGCAACGACGTCGGCAGCCAGTACCGCTCCGCCATCTTCATCCACAGCCCGGAACAGCAGGCGATCGCGGAAGAGGCGGTCGCAGCTATTCCCTCCGCCGTGACCGAAATTGCGCCCGCCGGAATTTTTTACCTGGCGGAGGACTACCACCAGGCGTATTTCAGAGGCCACGGCGACCAGCCCTATTGCCGGTTCGTGGTTGCGCCCAAGGTGGCCAAGCTGAAGGAGAAATTCAAGTCCAGGCTTAAGGGCGGGGCGGCTTAGCTGCCCTGGAGATTTCTTGCTTCCTGAATCGACCCTCCCCAAATCAACTATCAAGGCCTACCTTGAGGCCGACTACTGGGTGACGGCTGCCGAGCCGTTTGTCCTGAATGTCGGCTGTGCCAGCCCTGAACTCGCGTCGAGGTTCAAACTCGACCGGGCGGACAGCGCCGCATTCATCACCGCATGGAATCCCTGCGGCGAGATGGCATCAGAGTCGGAAAACCATGTCGCCCAGCAAGAACTGCTTGCCGAGATCAAGGCGCTGGGTTTGCCTTATCTGGATGGGGAGGGCAAAGATCCATCAGGGCGATGGCTTGCGGAGCCGAGTTTTCTGGTCTTCGGCATTTCGCTGGAGGCAGCCAAAAAACTGGCAAGGCAATTCTGTCAGAACGGAATCATTTACGCCGGCAGCGATGCGACGCCACGGCTGATCCTGTTGAGATAAATCAGGTTCTCCGAATGCTGGACTCATAGCAAGTGTTTAAGTAACCTAACCTGTCTGATCGTATGAATACTTCGTCTGAACCCCTTGCTAGAATTTTTCTGCTGAGCCATATGCGCGCTTTTACCACTCTGGCAGGGCATATTCTCGGCTCGCACCCGCAGATCAATGGCTACTATGAAATGCATATCAGCTATGAGGACGCATCCGCGCTGGATAAGCAGCGCGAGGTGTTCCTGGAAAGCGATGTGCTTAAAGAAAACAGCCGTTATCTCTTCGACAAGTTGCTGCACAACGACTATTTGTTTAAGCCCGAGCAGTTTGGTCTTGCGAATATAAAGGTACTGATCTCGCTGCTGGAACCGGAACACACGATCAAAAGCATCGTCCATCTGTTTGCACAAAAAGAGATCGAGGATCTTTATGCCTCTCCCGTTGAGGCGGCGAACTACTATATCGCGCGAGTCCAGGCGCTCGCCGACTTCAGCCGGACTGTCAATCAGCCCTATTACTATTTCGATGCGGAGATGTTTCAACGCGCGCCGGAGATACTGCTTCCCAGGCTATCCGGCTGGCTGGAGCTGGATACGCCGTTAAGCGAGCGGTATCAGATCTTCAAGCAAACCGGAAAAGTCAGAAAAGGCGACTCGTCCGAGCGCATACACAGCGGAGTAATCGACAGGACGCCGGTCGATTACTCCCATATCTCCATTCCGGAGGATGCGCTGCGTGCGGCGCGGGAGGTTTACCAGGAATGCCGCCGGCAGATTATTGGGAATGCGGCGGATTCGGTTAGCTTGGATTAAAGCAGGCTATCCTGGATGAGCGTGACCAGTACCAGCAAGGACGAGGCAACCTTAGAGCTGCACATCATGAAGTAAGAGATAAAATTTCCTGCTTCCGCTAATGCATTCGCATAGCGACATTCAATCCACTGGATTCTTTGTGCGTAACCATTGGCTAGCTAATCGCTTTGGATTGGAGCCGTTGGTTAGGTGTGACCTGCCCCCCATCAGCCATACCAATTTAAAGTAGAGAAGTCCGTCAAATTA
>CAZLJK010000129.1:0-4682 GCA_964559825.1 uncultured Sulfuricella sp.
GAGATACAGCCCCCAGAACGGCGCCATCGCGCCGACGAAGGCGAAATAGAAGAAGTAGAAACCGGAGAGGCGCCAGTAGGGAAGGGAATGCATGGGCGTGATTTTAACACGCCGCAGAGGGGTGAAGGGCGAGCGGGGCTTGAAACTGGCACCCCCCAGTTTTAATTCCAGATCGGGCTTGCGCAAAAAGCCGCGCAGGCCGGTGATTTCAAACGGCACAAAGCCGCGGGTCAGCGCTATCGCTGCATACCCTTCAATTTTGAGTCCACAGGCTCCGCTTGATCAGGAATACGCGATGGCGTCGAACTGACCGGTTGCGCCGCAGCCGACACGCGCGTTTCGTGCGCAATCCGCGATACATAGCCCGACCAGCCAATCAGCACGATTGCAAATGCCAGCAGCACCTGGACCTGTACCCCCGCGGTGTAATGACGCGCTACCCATAGCCGTGCGATAAACGCCAGCAGCGTCACTGCGGCCAGCTGACCGGTAAACGCGCCTGCGCTTTCGAGCGCGACATTGTCGCTCCAGGCAAACAAGGACGGCAGCGCCAACGCGAGCAGGATTAACGCGAAGGCAACTCTGCGCGTGCGTGTCGTTTTATGGATGAGTTCGATGCTGCTGCGGTCATGCATGATGCCGATTCCCTCCTGTTGATTGAGCAATGTAGCCGGAAGCGCGCCCCTCCGCCAGCGCCCGCGCCCGCAACTGCCCGCAGCCGCCCTCCACTTCCTGCCCCGCGGATTGGCGCAATGCGGTGAGGATGCCGTGCCCGTGCAGGCTGCGCGCCATCTCGGCAGCCCGCTCCCAGCTAGGACGCCGGAAGTCGAAGCCGTCGACACGGTTGTAGGGGATCAGGTTCATGATCGCGTATTTGCCGGCCAGCAGACGGGCAATGCCTTCCAACTCGGCATCCGTGTCGTTGATCCCTTCGAGCAGGGTCCACTGGTACTGAATCGGATAGCCGGTGCTGCGGGCATAGGCCTCGCCCAGTTCAACCAGTTCAGTTGGCGTGATGTCCGGCGCCTTGGGGAGCAGACGCCGGCGCAGGGCTGCGTCGGTGGTGTGCAGGGAGAGCGCCAGGGCGGGCTTCACCGTGGCCTGCGACAGCCGCTCGAACACGCGCCGGTCGCCGACGGTGGAAAAGACCAGGTTCTTGTGGCCGATGCCGCCCTCCGTACCGAGCAGGTCGATGGCCTCCAGCACATTGTCCAGGTTGTGGGCCGGCTCCCCCATGCCCATGAACACGACCTTCTTCACTGCCCTATGGCTGCGGGCCAAGACTACCTGGGCGACGATTTCGGCGCTGCCCAGCTGGCGCAGCAGGCCGCTTCGGCCTGTCATGCAGAATACGCAGCCCACGGCACAGCCGACCTGGGTGGAGACGCACAGCCCATCGCGGGGTAGCAGCACGCTTTCCACCGCCTGGCCATCCGCCAATTCCACCAGCAGCCGGGACGAGCCATCCTCGTCGGGGTGTTCGGAATGCAGGCGCGCCAACCCCTGCAATTCGATAGTGAGTCCGGGCATGGCATCGCGCACGGCCAGGGGCAGAAAGTTCTCGGCGCGCCGCCTTTTGGTGCCCAGCGACAGCCCCTGAACCCAGGCCCGCAGCACGCGGCCTTCGTGGCAAGGCGCTGCGCCCAGATCGCGCAGACGTTGTCGGATATGTTGGATACGCATGGATGGGGGCGGATGATAGCACGGGGGTGGGGATGCCCCTTGCGCCCGGCGCGTGATGCTCGATTCCGCTAATGGTGATGCTTGGCCGGGTTAAAATTGCGGTCAGTTATTCTCACTTGGCTATCCCCAAGAACACCGCCAAGCAACGCTCAACCTCAACCATCGCATCCGCATCAATGCGTCCGAATGCCTGTCCCAGCTTGTCGCGCTTCACGGTCATTGCCTTGTCCACCATGACCTGAGAAGGCTTCTGCAAACCGTTTCCCACGCTTGGCTGAACCGTGATACGGAACAACGGTGCATTGACCAAAGTGCTGGAAACAAGCAAAACAGTAACAGTTGCTTGTTCGTCGAACTGGTCGGCCTGAATCAGCAGCGCCGGTCTTGGTTTGCCAAAATCGCCCTGCATGGCGAGAGTCACAAAGTCGCCCCGCATCATTCCGTCCAGCCGTCCACGTCCGCCAACGCTTCATCCATGAAGTGCAACATGTCCGTGTCGGCCATGTCTGCTTGAGCGGCTAGGCGTGATTGGCGGCGACATTCCTCCGCGAAGTCTGGGCGGCGCGTATCCGGCACCCAAATCTGAACCGGGCGAAGACCAGCCATCCGCAGTGCATCGCGGTGCTTCTGAACCCGTGCATTAATGTGTGCAGATGCCATATATAGCTCTCCTCGACGTAAGTTACATGCAACAATATATGCGCATTTATCGTTACATGCAACAAATATTTAGTGAACCGACCGGCAACTTCTACCTCTCCCCACCCGGCATATCCTCCCGCACCCGCATGAAACTGGCGAAGCGGGGAATGCCGCTGCCTTCGTTCAGTCCGATATGGCGATAGGTTACCCAGCTTCCCGGCGCAGGCGGATTTCGCCGCTCGGCGTCGGAAAACCCCGTCCCGATGCGAAATCGCAGCCCCGCCGCCGTTTCCACCAGCAAGGCGCCGAGCAAGCCTTGGTGCCTGCCCTTGCCCGGCAGGTGCGCAATCACCCGTGCTTCGGCATCCTGGTACGGTTTCAGCTTGAGCAAGTCGTCGCTGCGCCCGGCCTGGTAAAGAGATACGGCGCGATGAAGCATCAGGCCTTCACCCCCATTCTTGACCACCCGGTCGAACGCGACGCGCAATCCGGCCCGGTCGGCCACCCTGAACTGCTCGACCGGACGCACCCAGGGCAGCGCAAGCCCGGCAAGCAAGGACTTCAGCGCCTCGTTGCGTTCGGTAAAGGTTCCCGGATGTGCCGGCAGATCGAACACCATGAAACTCAGCGTACGCCAGGCGGCGTCATCCGGCGTTTTCTGCCGCACGATGGATACGGCACTGGCAAACCGCCCGCGCCCGACCCACAGCTCGCCGTCCAGGGGGAAATCCGGCCACCCCGCAGTGAACCAGCCCGGCGCCTCGACGCGCTCCCCGCCTCGCGTCAGCAGCTTTTCGCCGTCCCAGTAACCGCGCACCCCGTCCAGCTTCTCGCTGACCAGATAGTCGGACAGCGGCGTGTCGCTGCGATAGACATTCGCCAGCATTGCCGGCGGCGGCGAAAAATCCGCCGCGCCAGCCCCGGCAACCAGCTGAAAAAACAGAGCGAAAAGCGCCGGCAAGGCCCAACCGCAGCGACGGCGAACAATACCCGCAAGCCGCGTCCACCCCGGATGGCATGGCGCCAAGCCTGGTGCAAAGGGGGTCAGATTTTTTCCCACGACGCAATACCGCCTTCCACGACACGAAACAGGGGATGCACTTCAGGCGTATTTACAGTAAAAAACTCGGCCAGCCGAGCGGGATCGCGCAGCGCAAGCTTGCCGCGCAAGTGCGCCCATTCGTAAGCCATCTGGCCGGCAGTCGCCTCGATTTGCCCCGGCCAGGGCGGCGAAACGATCTTACCCGCATCGAAGCGGTAACTCCGGCGCAGCGCCTCGGCATGAACTCCGGCAAGGTAGGCAGCGATACCGGCCACCGGGTCATCCAGCTCGCGGAAGCGCGCCAATTGGGGATGGTTGCGGTAACCGCGAGTCTGGCCCAGCAGCACCTTCTGCGCCAGCAGCGCCTCGCGCCACAGGGCGACCAAGCCCTGGGCATCCAGGTATTGCGGGTGCAGCGTCCACAGCCTCATGGCGCGAACGGGGCCGGGAAGACCAGAAATTAGTTGCCGGCGCTGCCCGGAATGCGCGGCGTATCGACCGCCACGTCGGCATTCTGGGCGCGATGGCGCAGGGCATGGTCGATCAGCACCAGCGCCAGCATCGCCTCGGCGATGGGCGTGGCGCGGATGCCGACGCAGGGATCGTGCCGCCCCTCGGTGGACACCATGACCGGCTCGCCTGCCTTGTTGATCGAATGGCGCGGGATGCGGATGCTGGAGGTGGGCTTGATGGCGAGGTTGGCCACGATGTCCTGGCCGGTGGAAATGCCGCCGAGGATGCCGCCAGCGTGGTTGGAAAGGAAGCCCTGCGGCGTCAGTTCGTCGCCGTGCTCGCTGCCCTTCTGCGCCACCGCGGCGAAACCGGCGCCGATCTCCACGCCCTTGACCGCGTTGATGTTCATCATGGCATAGGCGATCTCGGCGTCGAGCCGGTCGTACACCGGCTCGCCCCAGCCCACCGGCGCACCTTGCGCCACCACGGTGATTTTCGCGCCGACCGAGTCGCCGGACTTGCGCAGGGCGTCCATGTATTCCTCGAGTTGCGGCACGTAGCCGGCATCGGCCACGAAGAAGGGATTCTCGCCCACGTCATCCCAGGACTTGAACGGCACCTCAATCGGGCCGAGCTGCGACAGGTAGCCGCGAATCTCCACGCCGTAACGCTCCTTCAGCCACTTCTTCGCCACCGCGCCCGCCGCCACCCGCACGGCGGTCTCGCGAGCGCTGGAGCGCCCGCCGCCGCGATGGTCGCGGATGCCGTACTTGTGCCAGTAGGTGTAGTCGGCATGGCCGGGGCGGAAGGTTTCGGCGATGTTGCCGTAATCCTTGCTGCGCTGATCCTCGTTGCGGATCAG
>CAZLJK010000130.1:0-4665 GCA_964559825.1 uncultured Sulfuricella sp.
TCATCGCCGATGGCAAACCCGCGATGCGGCAAGGTTAGCAAGTGCATGTGGATGGCGGCGCGGACGGCGGCAACGGCGGGTTCCTCGAACTGTCCGGCAAGACCGGGTTCTCGCTCTTGGGCAGTTATACCGGTCGTGCGTTGGTGTCAGGCTATCGCAACGGCGGCCTGTTGCTGGATCCAACGAATATCAATATCAACAGCGGTTGTGGCGCTACGCCTTCTTCCGGATGCCTGACGCCGGCGCAGCTCGATGCCGGCGGATTCGGCAACATATCCCTGCTGGCATCGACTGACATCAACGTCTACACGGCAATCGGCAATGGCAACATCAACAGTGGTGTAGCCGGTGGATATCTCACGCTGACCGCAGGCAACGACATCACCATTGGTGCACAGATCGGCGAACCTTCTAGCGTAGGTGCGGGTCGATTCGCCCACGACCTCACCCTGACCGCAGGCAACAACGTCAACGTCAACAGCTCGATATACCTGGGCAATAACACGCTGACGCTCGCGGCCGATGCTACGACTCCCAACGGTTCCGGCAACGTAAACATCAATCCCAGTGTGAAGGTGGACACGATAGGTGCAATGAACATTTCCGGCGTGGACTTGACGGTCGGCGGCAGCAGTGCTAGCGCGCGGACTACGGTCTTTGCGGGCGGCCTGCTGACCATCAACATGAGCCGCGACATCAACATATACGGTGGTTCGGCATCGTCTGGTTCTATCAACAAGACGTTGGTGCAAGGGAGTTCCGTCGATTTGCACGGGCGCAATTTGCTGCTGCGAGCGGGAGTGGTGGGGGGGGGGATGTACGCGAACGGCAGCAGCAACGCCAACGCGGAAATCCGCTCAACCGCAGGTAACGTTGACATCACCTTAACGGGCGGCGGCCTGACCCTTGTCGGTAACAACGTCACCTCCGCCTCATCTTATTTCTGCTGTGGGTCCAGGTCTGCGGACGCCATCATTTATTCGGCCCAGGACGTGGTCATCCATTCCGCGAACAGCGTTACGCTCAGTGGCGCAAGCTCGGTATCGGCGAGCGCATCGGGTTTCCCCGCATCGGGGAATGCCGTGATCGAAGCTGTCCGTGATGTGAGCATCACCACCACGGGCGCCTTGGCATTGAATGGGGGAACGGCGGCGATACAGGGTTCCGGTGATAGCATGTATGCCCATGCGGATGCGAAAATCATCTCGGGGCAGGACATCAACATCACCGCCGGTAGCCTGAGTCTGCAGGGTGGTGTGGCAACAACCAGCATCAACTGTTGCACCGGCTCGGCAACCGCGAAGGCCGAGATCAGCGCAACCCGCTCGGTGCTGCTCAAGACCGATGGCGCGGTCAATGTTGCGGGCGGTTCGGCTTCGCGGCCATCCAGTGGCAGTGCGCACGCATCCGCCAAGATCAACGCGGGCAGCGGCGACCTGACCATTACCGGTAACGTCAATACGGGGGTTGCCAGCCTGACCCTGGCCGGCGGCACGCGTAGCGGCGGCGGTGGCCCTTCTAACAGCGCTGCCGCCCAACTGCATGCATCGAGCGGAACGGCGACAATCAACGTGGGCGGCGACTTGACGCTTAACGGGGGCAGTGGTGATTACGCCTATGCGCAGATCTTCGGCAATCCTGACGTGGGCAGCGCCGCGCAGCCAGTGGTGGTGGGAGGCGTCATCCGCATGAACGACGGCACGGGAACCAACGCTTTTGCCCGGATAGAATCGGGCCTGATTCCTTCCATCTACATTCACTTCCCGAATCTATATACCGGAGGTTATTTCGTGAACGGCGTGGAATCGGTGGTGGCTGACACTAACACGGGTTTCTTCGCCAGCGGCATGGCGGCGATCCTGAACAGCAATTTGCATATCACCTATGGATTGTCGCCCCCCGGTTCGACGCCATCACTCCCGCCCGCAGCGCAGCTCGCCCTCAACACCACAACCGGCGCCATTGACTCGGCGGGGAATCCGGCTGCGCCGCCGCCCGTCAGCCAGCCGTCGGGCGAAGAGGGCGACGAGGACGATCCGAAGAAGAAACTTTACACTTGCCAAAAATAAGGAGTCAAGGCGGGGGCGCTTCGCGCCCCCAAGCTTTGCATAAATCGTCATGGGCGTAGAGATCAAATTAAGCGACAAACAGTTTCCCGTTTCCCCGGTATTCATCGATTTTCTGCACCGGCATATCGAGAACAAGCCGTTCGATGCCACGTGGCACGACCAGTTGAGCGAGGAGATGGTCTCCGCGCAAGGCGAGATCCGCCAAGTCGCCGAGGCGGAAGCCGGCAAGGTGCTGGAACATCCGGTCGGGCAGAAAGCCATCTATCGCAGCTATGAATTGCTTACGGCGATTCTGACCGGTGCGCCGGACAAGCTGCGCTTCTTTCAGGATCGCTATCGCTTTCTGTGTGTGGTCGGTTGCCCTCGGCATGGCGGTTCATATTTGACCAAGCAGCTATTTCAGGCATTGGGTTTCGATCCGGACAATGCCCCGAACGCGCTGGCACATGACGGCTTCCCCGATGCCGCGCCGTTCGAGTTCAGGGAAGGCGCGAACACGCAGACGCTGATGACGCACAACATGGCGGAATATCTGGCGATGGTGGAGTTGTATTTCGCCGATTCGCGCATGCACGACAACTATGTGATCGTGCCCAAGAAGGCTACCAAGGCGGCATATCAGGGCGCGTTCTTCAACGCGATGCTGGGGGCGAATGTCGAGTACATCGTCACGCTGCGCCATCCGGTGGCGGCGTGCATCTCCACTTACGAAAAATCCACCGGCTTGCCGCCGGATGGAAAGTTCAAGGTGCGCGGTAACATCGAGGAATGGGCAAGGCGCGACAATCTGTTCAGCGGCGAGGATGCACAAGGGATTTTCGAGAAGGATTATTTCGATGTATATCTGCGCTACTGGGAACAGTACTACTACAACCTTGCGCTGACCGGTCTGGCGGCAAACAAGAACTGGACCGTGGTGGTATATGGCAAGGAGCGTATGATGCAATGCGCGCAGGGCTTTTTTAAGCGCTTCAAAAATGCCGGGACGGCGGAAGAGTTCAAGGTGTTCGACAAGCACGACCGGCACCCGGATTGGCAATCGCGCGGCGAGGAGGCGATCCGGCGTGTGGCGGCAGTATGGCGCAGCGTGGGACTGGATTTCCCGGTCGAAGAAGTGATGGAAGGCTGGTAGGGTTTTGCTTGTGTGTGCGAGCGCTTGGAATTGACAGGAGGGTGCGATGAAGACAATAAATTTGGCCATGCTGGTATTCGCCGCTTCAGGGATGCTGGCGACAGGTGAAGCGGTTGCGGCTCCGGTGGGAGAGGTTGCCTACATCGCCGGCACACTGTCGGCACAAAAGCCGGATGGCACGGTCAAAATTCTTTCCCGCAAATCCGAAATCGAAGTGGGTGACGTGTTATCCACCGAAAAAGATAGCTATGTGCAAATCAATTTTGCCGACAAGAGCCAGGCAACGCTGCGCCCCAATTCGCGGCTCAAGATCAATGCCTACCATTTCAATGAAAAAGAACCCCAGCGCGATAATCTGCTGTTCGGCCTGCTGAAAGGCGGGATGCGCACCCTGACCGGATTGATCGGCAAGCGCGGCAATCAGGATGCCTATCGCCTGCAAACCAAGACTGCAACGATAGGGATACGCGGCTCTTCCGGGGATACGCTGGAGTGCAGCGAGGGATGTGCGGGAGTGACCAGTACCAGCGATAAACTTCCGCCGGGTGTTTACCATGTCACTTACACTGGCGCTTACGTCATGAGTAATGAGCAGGGCTCGCAACTGATCGGCGAGGGGCAGTTCGGCTTCGTGAAGGATGCAGGCACACCGCCGGTCATCCTGACCACCGATCCCGGCATGGGGCTTGAGATCATGCCGTTCGGACTTGGCGTGCGCGGTTCGTCCGCCGGCGGCGGGGCCGGTAGCAACGAGTGCGTCATGCAATAGATTCTGAACAGGGAGGGCGGCTGGTCTTGCCGCCCTTGCCGTCAACTCTCATCCAGCAACTGCCCGGCGATCGCCCAATTCTCTTCGGGCAATTCGTCGAAGGCAATGTATGTGTAAGACGCAGGCTTGAGCGCGACGCGCTCCAGCGTGTCGGTGATCTCGGCGGCGACCCTGGCCTTCTGTTCGCGGGTCAGCGTTCCCGCAATGCGGATATTGACGTAGGGCATGGTTGGCTCCCAATAAACAAATAAATCCCCTATGCCAATTAGATATAGGGGATTTAGTTTACATCTTTACACTAGGTATTTTTCAGAACGGAATATCGTCATCGAAATTATCAAAGCTGCTCTTCGCGGCTGGTGCGGCCTTGGCGGGAGCGGCGGCGCTGCCGGATGAGGAAGCGGCAGGTTTGTTCTCCACCACCTCGAAGCTGCTGCCGCCTGACGATTTCCCGCCGAGCATGGTCATTTCGTTGACGACGATCTCGGTGGTATAACGATCCTGCCCTTCCTTGGTCTGCCACTTGCGGGTCTGCAGCTTGCCCTCGACGTAGATCTGCGAGCCTTTCTTCAGGTACTCCCCGGCGATCTCGGCGAGGCGGCGGTAGAACACCAGGTTATGCCACTCGGTTTTTTCCTGCTTCTCGCCGCTCTTGTCCTTCCAGTTTTCGGAGGTCGCCAGCGTGGCGTTGGTCA
>CAZLJK010000131.1:0-4635 GCA_964559825.1 uncultured Sulfuricella sp.
AAATTCAGACTTGTGGCCATGTAACTTCAGGCCGCAAGTTTTTCTGCAAAAATCCCCGTGCCCATCCCGTGCCCAGCTCATGCACATCACAATTGGTAATTTCTGACAAGGCCGCCCGCTTTCTTGAGTTGTATTGCAATATGCAATATGATGCTGGGCATGAGAGTCATCACCAATCGCCGCCTGCTGGATTTCGCTGTCGTATATGCCGATGCCGGCGAACCCCTGCAGGCTTGGCGCAAGGTGATGGAGGTCGGGGACTATGCCAATTTCGCCGAGCTGCGGCAGATGTTTAGCGGCGTGGACAAGGTTGGTGATCTGCATGTGTTCAATATTGCCGGCAACAAGTACCGGCTGATCGCCTATCTGCATTTCGGGCGGCAGCTCTGCTATATCAAACACGTACTGACCCATGCCGGGTATGACAAAGGAGATTGGAAGAAATGAACCTGAATGAATTGCAACAAGCTTGGCAACAGTTGAATCAATCGGCCCAGATTGCGCCGATACGTGATGCGGCGCACTACGACAAGATGGTGCGGCTGGCCGATTCGCTGGTGGAGGCCATCGGGGATGCCGAACAGCATCCGCTGCTCGACCTGTTGGATATTGTGTCCGGGCTGATCCGAACCTATGACACCGAGCACTACGCTGTGCCCGATGCGAGTCCACGCAATGTGCTGGCTTTCCTGATGGAGCAACATGGGTTGAGCCAGTCCGACCTGCCGGAAGTCGGTAACCAGAGCGTGATCTCGATGCTGCTATCCGGCACTCGCCAACTGAACGTGCGCCAGATCAATGCGCTGTCCAGGCGTTTCGGCGTGCCACCGGGAGTGTTCCTGGAGCAGCCCAAGGTTTTGCACTGATTTCTTTGTGTTGGGATAAAAAAGAGCTGAGGCATGTTGACTCTACCCAGTGCTCATATTCATCGTGTCGGGCGCGCCAAATTCAGACTTGTGGCCATGTAACTTCAGGCCGCAAGTTTTTCTGAAACGGTTAATGGGCGACCCTTTTAATTTCAGCACGGCTGAACTGTGCGGCCTCAACCCCCTTCGCTGCCGTCCACCGACAGCTGCAAAGGGGTGCTCAATGCCTGGCCAATTAGCAACTAAGCCTTTCCAGACCCTCCTTGAGTCCCGCGAGCGTCTTCATCTGCTGGCCGTTGCCCATGCCCAATTGAGCGGCACTTGAGTAATTCTGCGAATCGAACAGGCCGAACGATCTGGAGCCCATGCCGGAGTCCGCAAAAATGCCTTCGTCGCCCCCGCTTTGTTCCAGATGCTTTTTGAGCCGCGCATTCATCCGTTCCCATGCCGAGCTGACATCCCCGGAGATACCCTTGGCAACATTCCGTTTTACCTGCCGGTCGATCTGGCCTCCCCAAGCGCCATGCCGGTCCAGCGTGCTGAAAGACGAATGCCGTTCGCTTGTGCTTTCCTCCTCGAACCAGGTGCGGATCAATTCGTCGGTGCGGTGGTTGTCGAAATCCTTGCCGCCGTGCGAGGGAGAATCGTCCTTGTGTTTGTCATGGTCATTCTCACGTCCGTGCGCATCATCGCCGGTGGCATGTTGATCGACGCCGCCTTTCCTGCCCGGGTGTCCCGGCGCAGTGCCGCCGCCGTCATTGCAGTTGCGGTCGTGGCCGGGCGGCGGCGCGTCTTCGCCGTTGCCCACCCCCTCGTTGCCACGGCTGACCGAGATGCGGAAAACATCCGAGGCGGAGAGGCTGCCGGCCATGCTGCCATCGGCGGCAACGTCTGTCGCGGTGACCATGACATCCACAAAGCCGACGTCCTTCGGTGTCTCGCCCGAGAAGATCTGGGTGGCGGCATCGAAGCTCAGCCAATCCGGCAGCGCCGAACCGTCGGCCAGCGTCGCCGCATAACCGAGCGTGTCGCCCTGGTCGATGTCGGTAAAACTCCCTTCCGGCATCTGCCATGAGAAGTGCTTGTCGCGGCTAAAGTCCTGATCGGCCAGCGGCGCGACCAGAATGGGCGCGTCGTTCGCCCCGCTCAGGAACACGTCCAATACTGCGGCTGCGCCGGCAATGCCGTCCGTCGCGGTGTAGCCGAAATGTTCGATGACCTGCGCGGCGCGCCCCAGCGACTGCACCGACAGGGAGGCATTGTCGAGCGCGTAGCTGTAGTCGCCGTCCGCCGCAAGATTCAAACTACCGTAGCTGCCTGCCCTGAGTCCGGCATCGGCCACGCTCAGCACGGTGCCCTGATCGACATCGCTGTCGTTGCTCAGGACATTGCCGGTTGCGGCTGGAGCAATATCCTCCTGCACGGAAGCCGCGTCGGCCACTGCGAGCGGCGCATCGTTGAGGCCCGCGATGGTCATGCTGACCTGCGCGGCGCTGGCGGCTCCTGCCGTGTCGGTGATGGTGTAGTTGAAGGTGTCGGTGAGATTATTGCCCTGTGCCAGCGACTGGTAGCGCTCGCCGATATCGAACACCAGGTTACCCGCCGCATCCATGCTGACCGTGTTGCCCAGGGCGGTAATGCTGTCGAATCCGGCGATGGACAGTGCGTCGCCGGTATCCGGATCGAAGTCATTGGCCAGCAGGCTTGCCGCAGTCAGCGTGGTTTGCGGCGTGTCTTCGCCCGTCGTTGCGCTGTCGCTGTTGGCTTGCGGGCCGTCGTTGACGCCGCTGACGGTGATGCTCACCGTGGCGCTGGAAGCCGCCCCTGCGCTGTCGGTCATGGCGTAACTGAAGCTGTCGGTGATGGTCTGGCCTGCCATCAGGCTGTTGAATTGGCCGCCGTGGTCGTACACGACCTGGTCATTAACCAGCGATACGCTCGAACCCAGTGCGGAGAGTGCATCCACGCCGACCAGTGCCCTGGTGTCGCCGATATCCGCGTCGGTGTCGTTCGCCAGCAGGACTCCGGATTGGATCGCGAGCAGGCTGTCTTCATTGACGGTCGCCGCATCGTTCTGCGCCAGCGGTGCGTCGTTGCTGCCGGTGATGGTCATGCTGACGGTGGCCGTGCTGGTGGCCCCCGCCATGTCGCTCACGGTGTAGCTGAAGGTATCAGTGGCGGTCTGGCCTTGTGCGAGCGATTGGAACAGGGTGCCGGTGTCGTATTGCACCGCACCGTTTGCCAGCGATACCGCCGTACCGGAAGCGGCCTGCGAGACCCCGACGACGCTGAGCGCGTCGCCGTGGATGAAGTCCGGGTCGGTGTCGTTGGCCAGCAGGGTCGCGGCGTCAAGCAGCACCGCGCCGCCGTCTTCGATGGCCGTGCCGCTATCGGCATTGGCGGTCGGCGTGTCGTTGGCGTTGGCGACGGTGAGGTTGAATGTGCTGGACGCACTCAAGCTTCTCGTGTCGGTCGCCGTCACCAGCACGTTCAGGTTGCCCACGTCTTCGTTGAGCGGCGTGCCGCTGAAGGTCCGGGTGGCGGCGTCAAAGGTCAGCCAGGCCGGCAATGCACTGCCATCGGCCAGTGCGGTCTGATAGGTCGGCACATCGCCATTATCGATGTCGGTGAAGGTTCCTGCTGGCACGGTAAAGCCGAACAGCGCATCCTCGGTAGCTTGCAGATCGGTAATGGCTGCGGCAACCGGTGCATCGTTCACCCCGGCAATAGTGACGTCCACCGCAGCAGTTGAAGTCAGACCCGCCGTATCGCTCACGGTGTAGCTGAAGGTATCGGTAGCGGTCTGGCCTGCACCAAGCGACTGATAGTTGTTGCCGATGCCGAGCACGAGATTGCCATTGGCATCCTGGGTGACCGTATTGCCCTGTGCCGTCACGGCATCGAAGCCCGTCATGCTCAAGGTGTCGCCGACATCCGGGTCGCTATCGTTGTCCAACAGATCAGAAACGGCAATGGTGGTTTGATCTGTGTCTTCGCTGGCACCGACTGTGTCGGCTACCGCAATCGGAGCCATGTTGATTTCGTCGCCCGTCACCGTCAATACGAAATCGGCTGTTGCTGTCAGGCCGCCCGTGTCGGTGGCGATTACGGATACATTGAGCGTTCCTCCGTCGCCGTCGCCGTCGCCGTTGCCGGGCGTACCACTGAAGGTCTGGGTAGCCGCATCGAAGGTCAGCCAGTCAGGTAATGGCGAACCATCCGCCAGCGTTGCACTATAGGCCAGACTGTCTCCGTGAATGAGATCGACGTCGGAGAATACGGCGGATGTGGGCGCCGGATTGACCCTGGTCAAGGTTTGGCTTGCAGTGCCAAACGATGCATCGTTCAGTTGGGCGCGCAATTCGGTCTCACTCAACCCGTCCAGATTGCCGTTCTTGCCATACAGGTAGGCCATATCACCACCGATAGCCGACGTATCCGAATCGCCCAGCGAGAAATCCGCCAGATGCGGCGCAAATTGCCACGTGGTGATCGACGGGTCAGCGGCCAGATCGGCCTCGAACCGGTTCGCCAGCCAGAGGAAATCAAATTGCTGGATGCGCTTGTTCAACAGCGGATCGGCCGAGTTCGGGGCGTAGCCCGGCATCGCTTCGGCAATGATTTGCAGCGTGCTGACCGACTGATTTTCTTGCCATGCCATCCAACTTCCGAAAGTGATTGATTCACTATTGCCAACATTGAGTGTCAGGTCATACCCGTTGGAAGTCGAAAATGACAAATCATCGTAAGTAATGCCACCGCCCAAAGA
>CAZLJK010000132.1:0-4296 GCA_964559825.1 uncultured Sulfuricella sp.
TGTCGCTGAAAAGCATCCGCACCGGCCTCATCATCGGCACGGTGACCACGCTGGTCACGCTGCCGCTGGCCTTGTTCCTCGGCGTCGCCGCCGGTTATTTCCGTGGCTGGATAGACGATGTCATCCAGTATGTTTACACCGTACTGAGCTCCATCCCCAGCGTGCTGCTGATCGCGGCGGCGGTGCTGATGATGCAGGTGACCATCGACACGCATCCGGAATGGTTTGACACCACGGCATCGCGCGCCGACCTGCGGCTGGTGGCATTGTGCCTGATTCTCGGCGTCACGAGCTGGACCGGCCTGTGCCGGCTATTGCGCGGCGAGACGCTGAAACTGCGCGAGATGGAATATATCCAGGCGGCGCAGTCGTTCGGCGTGTCCTCCCTGCGCGTCCTCACGCGCCACATCGTGCCGAACGTGATGCACATCATCCTGATCGCGCTGGTGATGGATTTCAGCGCGCTGGTGCTGGCCGAGGCGGTGCTGTCCTATGTCGGCGTCGGCGTCGATCCGTCGATGATCAGCTTCGGCACCATGATCAACGCGGCACGGCTGGAAATGGGGCGCGAGCCGATGGTATGGTGGGCATTGGCGGCGGCGTTCGGCTTCATGCTGGTGCTGGTGCTGGCGGCCAACCTGTTCGCCGACGCGGTGCGCGATGCATTTGATCCGCGCCTGAACCGGACGGAGATTTAAACCGTGTTGCGAATTTTTAATCTGTCCGGCTGTCATATCGCTCAAGCCAAGCGCCCGGCTCACGATGCTGATGAAAGAACGAAACCACCAGCAACTCATCAGGGCTCGGGAGATAGATGAGCGTGTAAGGAAACTTACGAAATAGCACCCGGCGGAACTCTTCTTCGATGCGTAAATGCCCAAAAGGATTGCGAAGTGCTGACGCTACTGCCGCGTCAGCGGCACGGGCAAACTCAAAGCCAAGCCCCAATGCTTTTGACTCATACCAAGCCTGAGCCCCCAGAAGTTCTTGCTCAGCCTCTGGTCGGAGCACGACCAACATCAAGGTTTACTCGGAAATAATTTGGAACGAACCTGTTCCCACGGGACGGCTGTGGAAGGGTCTGCACGGTGTGCAGCGACGCGACGATGTAACTCAGCCTTTTGGGCTTGAGACAATTCAACGATATTTGATGCCTCGGCGGCAATGCTATCCCAGATGTCCTCGACGAGCTGAATGCGCTCGGAAACGGACAGCTTCAAGTATTCAGTAGTGGCAACAGGGGTAGGCATGGGCACAGTATAAATCAAGGCCGACATTTAAGGTAAGGGGGTGGCCTGACGTTTGAATTCAGCCGCGCCGAAGGCATCGGCTGGAATGATTTGTTGGGCGTTTGCCGTTTATTAATTCCCGCTTAGCCGTTTGCCGAAGGAAATCGCATATGCGGGCGAGCGGAAGAGAAGGACCGGATCATTCGTCGGCTCGATACCATCAGATATCACGAGCGGATCAAAGTTGATCTTCTCGCATTCAGCGCCTTCCTGCGGCGTCGCGGAAGAAATGGTCAATGTCCCGACCTTGATCTCCTTGCGGTTTGCAGGCCACATCAGGACAGGATTGTCCACTGGATCGCCGGGAGCGCCAATCGTCAGCATCATGTCCCAGCGCACCGGGCCGTGCTTGATTCGATCAATCAATTTCTGCTCAAGGAAATTCGGCGGAGAAGACTTGAGTTCGTCATCGGACATCCATTTTTCCCCGTCTTGGGGAACGAAGCGCCAACGCGCCAGCGTGGTCCTGCTTTCACGATTCACGAATTTAAACGTGTGAATGCCAAAATAGCTGCTATTGGCCCAACTGGGTGGGGGATTGTGTTTGGCGAGGAATTCCGCCTGCGGCAAGCTATCGGGATGGGATGCCCTGAATGCCTTGATTTTCTCCGGGTCAGGTTTACCGGTTGCAGGATCGGGCTTCTTGGCGACAATGTCATCGAAGAAGGTCTGTGGCGACGCCGCGCCGAACATTGGTGTGTTCAGCATGGTCATGTGCTGAAGGCTGCCATCGGATAGTCTGAACTCCAAGGCCATGCCTCGCGGAATCCTGGCTGTATCCGGCACCTTGGGATTACCGCCGGGCATGGAAAAACGCGCGACGACCGGCACGGGTTTGCCCGAAAAAAGCACTGAACGCGTATAAACGCGCGCCTCCAGAGACCCAACAAACTCGCCCGCTGCGCACGTCCCCTTGGTGTGATTACGGCGTTCTCCCTGGTGCACTCCAAAAGTATTTTCTAAGGCAGACACCACTTGATCTGCCGTCACCTCTTTTTCTGCCGCCATGCCAAGTGGCGCGGCGAGGACCAGCATTCCGCTTAGTAGCCATGCTGGCAAATTGTTTCTCTCGATGAACATATATTCTCCTTCCATTTTCCGAAGCCGGACAAGACGCCCAACGTGGAGCTAAAGGGCGGCGCACTGTTGCGCCGTCGCACTCAAATGTAGGTTTGGGCCGGATAAGCGGCACAATGTTACGACTATAGACCTGCCCGTGCGTTTTATGCTTTATGTTCGATTGCCAGAGATCAGCAGGTAACGTGAAAAAGTCCGATGGTTGAACCTTTAGCCTTGTTCCACCGGTGAACGGCTTCGGGGGTGGGCGAGAGATCAACTTGAACCCCCTTTTTCCTGAAATACTCGGATGCCTCTTCAGAGAGCGTTACCATGCCATTCTGGCCTGAGCCAATGATAAGCCGTTCTGCCCCCTTTTCAAATATGTACTCAGCCTCTTCGAGTGAGATGGTATGAGAGGTACCGAACACTGCCTTGGACAGTTTCTTCTTGCGCTTCTTGATCTCACCTGAAAGCCGGATGAGAACATCGTGTTCGATCTCGGAACCATCTATGGTGATGGAGCCAAATTTGGTACCGTCAATTCCAGGTTTCATGATGGCACTCCTGAGGGGAAAGCTGTTACTTGTGCCTGTCGTAAAAGTACGGGGCTGCGCGCTTTTGGGGGAAGAATAGCGCCCCTCTCGAATGCAGGGTCAGGCTGGAAATTGCTGGACATGTCCCGTGGCTTCCCTCCAAAAGAAATGCGAAGCAGCCCTTTAGCTATGCGTTTTGATAGATGGGTTAGAGCGTTGTATCACGAATGCCCTGCTTCTTTTGGGGAGGAGTTGATCCTGCTTTCCGCAGATCAACAACTGCTTCGAGAGCTTTACTTGCCCCACGTAGGCTGAAGCGAGATACCTTGAATTGGCCATTCGCCATAGGGATGGCAAAACCTATAGTTGTTGAACTCATCACAACCTCAGCGAAGGGTTTAATGTCTCCGATCAAAAGGACATATTCGGTATTGTTGTTGAGCGTAAGTGGTACGCAGGAAAGTTCATGCGAAGCAGCGCCACTCTCACTATTGATTAGAGCCAAATACGTGCCACCGCTTTCGCAGGTAATTCCTGCGCGAAGATAAAAGGAGCAGTCAGAATCTGTACAGAGCAGACCCAAGGTCGAACCAGATTCGTTTGCGGTGTAGGTTTCGTAAACGCCTTGTTCCGCAGAAACCAACCAGTCACCGATGACACGATTAGCGGCGTAGCTTGTTACTGAGTGTGTCAGGCACAGCAGAAGTAAGAAAAGGCGCATGTTATTCCTCCATAAACGCTCTAACGTTCAAGCTCCGGGGCGCGCAGCTTGCGGCGCATCCCTTGGAGCGCAGTGTTAGGCTTGGCTAGCAACACCGAGTACGAGGCCGATAACCACAGCAGCGATGAAATAACCCACGATGGCACCAACTCCGATTAGCAACGCTTTCCCCCATGGTTTTCTGGCGTAGGTTTTCCCGAATTTTTCCTTGATGTACTTGCCTTGCGCCCGTCCGGCAGAGAAATACCAAACGAGAAGAAATAGAAAACCAAGCCCACGAGCCGCCTCGTCTGCGGCCTTTGGATCATCCATGAATACGCCCATAAGAATATAAACTGCGAGCATTCCGAGACTGACATAAAACCAGTTCTGGGATGAGGCCGCCTTCTCCGGTTCACCAAGTACTCGCCAATTAAGCAGGTGGAGATAGGCACCAAACGCGGGGGTAAAAATCAAGCTCCAATTCGCTGCTGCATTGGGGTTCCAAATTGCGGATTCGGCAGTTTGAGACTGGACACTTGCGGCTGCTTGTGCAGGCACATCCGAAATGGCGGCTCCGCATTTCTGACAAAAGCGCGCAGTGAATTGGTTTTCGGTGCCACATTGTGAGCAAAACATGTTTCCTCCTTTGGCAAAGCCTAACGTGCAGCTTGAGTGGCGCTGGGACAGCAAGCATGTTCAGGTAATTCATAAG
>CAZLJK010000133.1:0-4287 GCA_964559825.1 uncultured Sulfuricella sp.
GATGATGGGGGTAAGCATGAGCGCAGACGCGGGGTTGTTCGGGTTTGGCGGAGATAGCTGGAAAGAAGAAGTGCTGCTGCACGACGGCAGCAAGGTCATCGTCAAGCGGTCACAGAGTTATGGCGGGCGCCATGAAATCGGGCAGTCGCCGCCCGTCAAGGAACACACCATTTCCTTCACGCTGCCGAACTCGAATAAGGGCATCGCATGGACCAGTGAGTACGGAGAGGATATTGGGCGCACAAACTTTAACCTGCTGGCGCTGCACATCCTCAACGGCACGCCTTATCTCGTCGTTGAACCGAACTTGTGCTTGTCCTACAACAAATGGGGGCGGCCCAACCCGCCTTATGTCATCTTCAAACACGATGGCAAGGAATGGCAGCGCACTCAACTATCGGAACTCCCCACCGAATTCAAAACCATCAATTTGATAGTCAACAATGGCCGCGAGGAAGATATCGAGAGAGCTGCGAGCAAGTCAGGCTTCGTCCCGGCAGAAGGTGTCCAGCAAATTAACAGCAGCCTCAGGCAACCCGAATACAAAACCATCCTGCGGGAGCCGTTGGCGAAAACGCAGATGAATCAGATGTGTGAAGAACTTATTTTGTACAAAGGCTCTTGGATTATGCCTAACGACCCTGTCGCGCGCAGGATGCTGGATAGAAACTCAAAATAAATAAGCTGGCTATCACAACATTTTCTCAGGGAGAAATACCATGACGACGATTACCGCAATTGACTATGCTTTGTTGGCCGGAGCTTCTTACTATGATACTCGGGCAAATATAAATCGCTTCCCTATTCCTGTTGGTTGGAATCGAGTTTCACAATTTCCCACTGCATCAAGTGGATTTGAAGCCGCCGCGTTTGGTAACGGTGCCGATATTGCCACCAGCACCGACCTCGTCATCTCTTTTGCGGGCACCAACCCCAACAGCCTTCTCGACCCGGACAACGCCGCGAATATCGGGTTGGCGACGGGATACGGGTCAGCCCAGCTCTTGCAGGCCGCCGAATACTACTTGCAGGTCAAGGCGCTCAACTCGAACGCGACCATTACCTTGACCGGGCATAGCCTGGGCGGCGGCTTGGCCGCGTTGATCGGCGTGTTCTTCGGCGTTTCCGCCACCACCTTCGACCAGGCCCCGTTCGCCAAATCGGCGGAACTGAACTTGCTCACGCCGGATGTCGCGGCGAACCTCAGAAACGATCTGGCCGCCAAGCTCGACGCGGGCGGGAACCGCATTTACAGCGACGTGGCGCTGTCCGGCCTGGACGGCTTCTTGCAGTCCAGGCAAGCCAACGGCGGCATCCCCAACTCCGGCCTCATCAGCAACATCCTGGTGGAAGGCCAGTTGACCTCGGCCTTTCCCGTCGGGGTGTATTCCGCGATCGGCGGCGCGCCGGCGACCTTGTCTCACGGGCCGATAAACGGCTTACTGGAGAGCGTAGATTTGCATTCCCAAGCACTGCTCGCCGCTTTCCTGCAAAGCGACCAGAGCGCCGCTAGCAGCAACCCGCAACAGACCTTGAGCGAAGCCACCAAAAAACTCGCCGACCTGCTGGGGATGATTTTTGACAAGAATTTATTTGCGCATGATACCGATAAAGGTGACCCCAACTTCATCGAACACCTCGTCCGCCACGAAGCCGGAGTGCAAGACTCCTTCGCCGCCGACGCCATGGTCACACGTTTCACCGCCGACCTGTGGAAACTCGCGCAGGACGGCGGCCTGACGATGAAGGACTGGAATCTCAGCGGCAGCGCCGTGCCAAACAACGTCAGCAAGGCGCTGACTGCCTTCGCCATGCAGTCCTATTACGAAGACACCGCCAACGCCGCGAACGCCAGCAAGCAACTCTTCACCGATCTTGCCATGGCAGGCACTGGAAGCAATGGCATCCAGTTCGACATGCACGATGTTTCAAAAGACGTTGCTGCGGCGATGGACTCCACCGACCCAAACGTCAAGGTTGACCTTGCCGCGAAAGATGCCAGCGGAAATTACGTTCTCAAAGGCTACCAATACTTCCAGACCTTCCTGAGCCAAACCGCCCCCGATTCTGGCGCAGGCGCCAGACAATTCACTGCAGCAGAACAACAACTCATCGCCTCACTTCTGCCCGCCCTACGCGACTGGTACGTCCAGGCGGGCGCGTCGGGCATGAACGCCACCGACACCCTCGACCGCGGCGCCTTCATGCTCGGCGGCAACGGAGCAGACACACTCACCGGCGGCGGCAAGGCCGACCTGCTGGTGGGCAACGCAGGCGACGACGTATTGAATGGCGGGCAGGGCAGCGACGCATTACTGGGCGGCATTGGCGTGGACACCTACGTCCTCAACAGCGGCGCAGGACAAGGCATCGACACCGTATTCGATAGCGACCGCACCGGGTATTTGCGCGATGACACTCTTTCGACAGGATCAGGACAGGCGAACCCCATCGTCCTCACCGGCGGCGAACAGTATGGCGACAACAAAGTCTTCCGGGGTGTGGACGCCAACGGCATCAGCCACCTCTACACCTTCGTCACGGGCGACCGGGCTACAGGCGGCGACCTGCTGGTGGACGGCGCCATGCTCATCAAGGGCTACAAACCCGGCACAGGTAACAGCATGGGATTGGCGCTGGATGCGGCGGTAGCCGATGCCAACCCGCAGACGAGTAAAACCTTCGTGGGCGACCCGCTGATCCATACGGCAACGATTGCACCGGGTGGACAGGCTGCGGACTGGCGCATTGTCGGAACTCCTTATAACCAGCAATACACCGCCGTCGATGACGGCAACGGCAACATGGTGGACGTCCTCACCGCCTACGACGTGGACTACTACCTCATCGGCATCGCCACCGGCAACCCAATCGAAGGTGGCGGCGCGGCACGCGCAGACACCCTCAACGGCAGCACCGCCAACGACCACATCACCAGCGGCGCGGGCGGCGACACCATCACTGCCACGCAAGGCGGCAGTGACCTCATCGAAGCCGGAAGCGGACGCGATTGGGTTTACGCAGGGGGCGGCAATGACGTCATCCTCGGCGGCACCGAAGGCGACATCCTTTCCGGCGGAGCAGGAAATGACCGCCTGTATGCCGATGCCCAAGTGGATGCGGCCACCGCCATCGCGGCGGGCAACCTGCCGAACACCGGCGTCAACGCCCAGGGCGACTGGCTGGCAGGCGGCGCGGGAGATGACACCCTGGTGGGCGGCGCAGCCAAAGACGTACTCGTGGGCGGCGCAGGTTCCGACCTGCTCATTGCGGGTGCAGGTGATGACGACATCGATGGTGACGAAGATTGGATGCCAATCATCATGGATTGGAACGTGCAGGATATGGCAGGAGGCGGTCGCCTGTTCAGTCCCGTAAATGGTTCGTACGCCACCGTCGGCGCGGCGGACGTTATCTATGCGGGCGAAGGTGATGACCATGCCTGGGGGAAGTTCGGCAACGACGTCCTCTTCGGCGAAGGCGGCGCGGGCCGACTCTACGGCGGTTCGGGCAACGACATCATCGCAGGCGGGACGGGCAATGACATTCTTGATGGTGGCAGCGGCAGCGACTTCTATCTATACAACCCCGGTGACGGCAACGACGAGCTGACTGATGGCGGCACTGACGAGATCAATATCCTGAGCTTCGGGGCGGGCATCGCGCTGAATGACTTGCGCCTCTCGGCCAATGCCAACGGCTACCAGATCGACCTTGCCGGCGGTGCCAACATCAAATTGAGCTCCCTCGGAGAAAACCTGCACCCCTTCCCGGATATCCCCTTCTTGCTGCCGGATACGGAAGTCGGCCCCATCCAGCGGTTCGAATTTGCCGACGGCAGCAGCATCAGCTGGAAACAACTGGTAAGCCGCGGATTCAACCAGACCGACACGACAGACGGCGCGACCGTGCAGGGGACCCACGTAAATGACCTGCTGACCGGCGGCATCAATGCCACCCTGGTCGGCGGGCTGGGCAGCGACATTTACCATTACAACGCCGGTAATGGCGCCATGCACATCGTGGATAACCGCAACGGCACAGACACCAACACCCTGCGCTTCGGTGCGGGCATCACCGCCAGCCAGATCAAAATCGGCCTGGGGTCGCTCAAGCTCGATCTCGGCAATGGGGATGAGGTGCACATCGACAACTTCAACCCGGACGATGCGCACAACAGCGCCAGCATCCAGCGCTTCGAATTTGATGACGGCTCCGTGCTGACGCTGGACGAACTTCTCGCGCGCGGCTTCGACCTCGACGGCACGGCGGGGGGTGATGTCCTCC
>CAZLJK010000134.1:0-4208 GCA_964559825.1 uncultured Sulfuricella sp.
ATCTGCACACCACGGCCTATCGCCTCGCCGATAGCAGCATCGACGATGGCGTTAAAGACATCCTGCGCGAGCGCGACTGGGCGAAGAAACTTGCTGCGTTACGGAGCAATCCGCATCCGCAGGCGCAGTTCCTGTGGGCGGCCTTCCGCGACGTGTTTCACTACTGCGCGGTGTATCTGGCGGAAATCGCCGACAACGCGCGCGACCTCGACTTCGCAGTGCGCTGGGGCTTCGGCTGGGACAGCGGCCCTTTCGAAATCTGGCAGGCCGCTGGCTGGCGGCAGGTGGCCGAGTGGATTACCGCCGATATCGCTGCAGGCAAGGCCATGTCCGATGCGCCACTGCCCGCTTGGGCAACCGATCCGGCGCGCAGCGGCGTCCACAGCGCGCATGGCTCCTATTCCCCTCTCCCGCAGGCGGGAGAGGGGTTAGGGGTGAGGGGCGATCAACCCCGCTCCCGACTGCCGGTCTACCGCCGCCAACTCTTCCCCGACCGCCTGCTCGGCGAATCCGTGCACTACGGCGAGACCATCTTCGAGACCGAGACGGTGCGCCTGTGGCACACCGGCGACGACATCGCGATTCTGAGTTTCAAAACCAAGATGCACATTATCAGCAACGAGGTGCTGGACGGCGTGCTGCGCGCGGTAGGCGAGGCCGAGACGCATTTTTCCGCACTCATCCTGTGGCAAGCTGAGCCGCCCTTCTCGGCGGGCGCGAATTTACTGCAACTGATGCAGGGCGTACAGGAAGGGGCGGACCTGTTCGACAAACTCAAGGGGGCGGTCACGCGCGTCAAGTACACCGTGGCGGGCGGCGGCGGATTAAGCAACATTGCCAACGCCGCCATCGGCAATGTCCCGCATATTGAAGACGTGGTGGCAAAATTCCAGCAAACTTCTGTGCGCCTGAAATATGCGCAAGTACCCACTATTGCCGCCGTTAACGGGCTGGCGCTCGGCGGCGGCTGCGAATTCTCCATCCACTGCACATGTATTGTCGCCACGCTGGAAAGCTACATCGGTCTGGTCGAGGTCGGCGTCGGCCTGTTGCCCGCAGGCGGCGGCTGCAAAGAGATGGCCGTGCGCGCAGCAGCCGAGGCCAGAGGCGGCGACATCTTCCCGCACCTCAAGCGCTACTTTCAAAACATCGCGATGGGCGAAGTCGCCAAGAGTGCCGAACTGGCGCGCGACATGGGTTATTTGCGCCCGTCGGATCGCATCGTGATGAACCGATTCGAGCTGTTGCATGTGGCAAAAGCAGAGGCACGCGCACTGACCGCTACGGCTTACCGTCCCCCGTTGCAAAACAGACAGATCCCCGTGGCCGGACGCACCGGTATCGCCACCCTCAAGGCCGCGATGATCAACCTGCTCGAAGGCGGTTTCATCTCCGGGCACGACTACGATATCGGCTGCCGCATCGCCGAAACCCTATGCGGCGGCGATGTAGATGCCGGCAGTCTGGTGGACGAACAATGGTTGCTCGACCTGGAACGTCGCAATTTCATGGAACTTATCGCCACCAAAAAGACGCAGGCACGCATCGAGCACATGCTGAAAAACGGCAAGCCGTTAAGAAATTGATTGGCCGTTCGCCGTCAACGAACTCTTGACCAATAACCGCTATGCCGCCCGAGAAGCAGCGCAACGGGTCACCGAATATGGGTAAAACCTGCGCTATCTTCCAAATAAGCTGTCAACGCCACGGTATGGGTTCGCGTTATTGGCTTACCGCCCAAGAAGTCGGTTGGCAAAGCGGGTAGAGTTGTTTAGAATCGAAAGTGAAGGGGAGCCTTCACACTTTTCAAGATGTTTTAATCACAAAACGGAGAGAATATGAAATCTACAATCATAAGCATGACTGCAGTAGCTGGTCTGTTGATCGCGGGTAGCGTGCTGGCGGCCGATATGCCGGCAGTAGCCAAGAAAAACAACTGCGTTGCCTGTCATAAAATTGACGGTAAGCTGGTTGGTCCAGGATGGGCTGATGTTGCCAAAAAATACAAGGGTGACGCAGGTGCAGCAGCTCACCTGGATGGTGTGATTGCCAAGGGCGGTAAGGGTGTGTGGGGTCCAATGCCTATGCCACCTAGCCCCAAGGTTACGGCTGAGGAAAGAAAGGAACTGATCGACTTCATTCTTGCTTTGTAAGAACGAGTTGACGCAGTCTGCATGAAAGCCGGCTTTTGCCGGCTTTTTTGTTGTCTGAATAATACAGCTTGCCCCCGAAAAAAGACGTGACTCTTGAGTCTGCACGCCATTCAAGGTTTAATCCCCACCTGCGGCTTTCGGCTGCATAAAAATAAACAGGGAGAGGTCATGAATTACCCCCGTCTGGTCTGGCTGTTGCCGCTATTGCTGCCGCAGCAGGCCCTGGCCGCCGATGTTGCCATAGACGCATTTTTCGCTTCGATCAACGGCTTTCTGGCGCAGATCATCTTTTTCGATGTATTTCCGGGTGAAACGGTGATGCCGTTCATCGTCGTCTGGCTGATCATGGCGGCAGTATTCCTTACCCTGCGCTTCAACTTCGTCAATCTGCGCATGATGCGCCATGCATTCAGAGTTATTCGCGGCAAGTACCGCACTGCCGACGACCAGGGCGAAGTCACTCCCTTCCAGGCGCTGTCCACCGCGCTTTCCGCCACCGTTGGGCTGGGCAATATCGCCGGTGTGGCGATCGCCATTTCCATCGGCGGCCCGGGGGCAACGTTCTGGATGATCCTGGCCGGATTTCTGGGGATGACCACCAAATTCACCGAGGCCAGCCTTGCGCAGATGTATCGCGAGGTGCGCCCCGACGGCAAGATAATGGGCGGCGCGATGGAATACCTGTCCAGAGGGTTGGCCGAAAAAGGAGCGCCGCGCCTCGGCAGAGTGCTGGCCATCATGTTTGCCATTTTCACCATTTTCGGTTCGTTCGGCGCGGGCAGCGCATTCCAGATCAGCCAGTCGTTGGGCGCGGTGCAGGAACAGATTCCGTTCTTTCGCGAGATGCCCATCGCCTATGGCTTGCTGATGGCAGTTGCCATCGGGCTGGTCATCATCGGCGGGGTGCGGCGCATCGCCCATGTCGCCGAGGCGGTCGTGCCGACCATGGTCATCATCTACGTGAGCGCCTGCCTGTGGATCATCATCGGCAACGCCACCCTGGTACCCGATGCTTTGGGCAAGATCGTCTTTGAGGCGTTCTCGCCCATCGCCGTGGTCGGCGGCATGGTCGGGGCGCTCGTGCAGGGTTTCAAACGCGCCGCATTTTCCAGTGAAGCCGGCCTGGGTTCGGCTGCCATCGCACATTCCGCCGCCTCGGTGAAATATCCGGTGCGTCAGGGGCTGGTCGCCCTGTATGAGCCCTTCATCGACACCGTGGTGATCTGCACCATGACCGCACTGGTCATCATCATTACCGGCGTGTACAACGCACCCGAACATGAAGCCCTGCGTGCCGCCAGCCAGG
Organism: uncultured Sulfuricella sp.; assembly: GCA_964559825.1. Taxonomy (GTDB): domain Bacteria; phylum Pseudomonadota; class Gammaproteobacteria; order Burkholderiales; family Sulfuricellaceae; genus Sulfuricella. The sequence continues at coordinate 3,460 of CAZLJK010000134.1, forward strand.
GGGCGGCGCTGACGTCCATGGCATTTGCCACCGTGTCGAGTTGGTTCCCGATGATCCTTGCGCTTTCGGTGGTGTTGTTTGCCTACAGCACGGCAATCTCCTGGTCGTATTACGGCGAGCGTTGCTGGGTGTACGCATTCGGCGAACGCTATTCCCTGCTCTACAAGACCGTTTTCATCGGTTTCGTCATTGTCGCCTCCATTGCCAGCGCCGGGGGTCTCATGGATCTCACCGATCTGCTGGTGCTATCCATGGCCTTCCCCAACCTGATCGGACTGTACGTACTGAGCAGCAAAGTCAAAACCGCGCTGGATGAGTATCAGGCGAAACTTAATAACGGGGAGCTGGATCGCGAGGCGGGATTCCACCCGGGTGTATCGAGGAAGATGAAATGAAAACGATTCTGATCGTTAACCCAAAAGGCGGCAGCGGCAAAACCACCCTGTCGGTCAATATTGCCGGATATCTGGCTCAATGCGATCAGCAGGTCGCGATGCTTGATCTGGACCGGCAACAATCCTCCGCGCTGTGGCTCGCGACAAGGCCTGACAATCTGCCGCGCATACACACACTCGACGCGAAGAAGGGGCGTGGACGTTTCGACTGGCTGGTGATCGATTCGCCCGCCGGCCTGCACGGCAAGAACCTCGCCCATGCCCTCAAGCTGGCACACAAGATCGTGGTGCCGGTCGCGCCTTCGCTGTTTGACCTGCAAGCCAGCCACGATTTCCTGAAATCGCTTGCCGGGG
>CAZLJK010000135.1:0-4128 GCA_964559825.1 uncultured Sulfuricella sp.
TTACCAACGTGGCGCGCGTGGCGGATCGCAAGCACTGGGTGTCCGATACCGTCGGCGGAGCGTTGCTTGGCTATGCCATCGGCGATGCGTTCTGGCGCTGGCATCATACAGACGGACCGAGGCTGATGCTGGATGGCGAGGGTGTGACGCTGAACTGGCGCACGGATTGAGCGCGAATACGGCGCGGGCTATTTTCAGATGAAGGGAAAAAATTTCATGTCAAGGCTGGGCTTCGCGTTAAGCGGGCTGTTGGCAGCTTTTCGTAGCGAGCCGAGTTTCCGCCTTCAGGTGCTCGCCGCCTGCGCCGCGATAATTACCGCGCTGTGGCTGCGTCCGCCGGTAGTCTGGCTGGCACTGGTCGTCGTTATGTCGGCATTGGTGCTGGCCGCCGAGCTGGTCAATACCGCGCTCGAACATGCGCTCGACGGCCTGCATTCCGAGCGGGCCGGCTTCGTCAGGATCGCAAAGGATTGCGCAGCAGCGAGCGTTCTCGTGCTGTCGCTTGCCGCAGTTGCGGTTTATCTGCTGATGCTGTTCGAAATGTATTTTGCCTGAAATGGCTAGGCCGAAATATATAGGCATTTCGGCCTATATGAATGACTGGAGTGAACAGGTATAGTGCAGTGCGTGCATAGGGTAATTGCGCAAAAGAACTTGCAATTAATATGGATGGCAGGATAATTGGCATTCAGGAAACTCGGTTGTTTGGAAATACAATTCAAACTGTTCAAAGGGGGTAGTGAAAATGAAAAAAATGTGCGCATTGGTTCTTGCCTTGGTTATGGCAGCTTCCGGCAATGCATTTGCGGCAGAAGCAGCGGCCGGTACTGCAGCCGGTGGTGGGACGGCGGCAGGCGGTACTGCAGCCGGTGGTGCGGCAACTGGCGGTGCAGCAGCCGGCGCGGCAGCGGCCGGGGCAATTTCAACCACAGCTGTTGTTGTCGGTGTGGCAGTTGCCGCAACCGTTGCGGCAGTCGCCAGCAGCACATCGACAACCAGCCACTAATATAAATTACATGGTATGCCTCGTGGTGAGGTGTACCTCAGGTTGTCGAGATATACCTGAAGCCCGCAAGAGTCCTTGCGGGCTTTTTCGTTGGAAGGGTAAATGAGCCGGATGCGTGATATGGCAAAGCTGTTCAGGGCAATATTTGATAGGGCTCCATCGTTACCGACTCGACATTGTCGCCAAGCAGGATCAGTCGGCCTTCAAGCCGGGTGTTGCCGGTCTCGCTGAATTCGAAACGATAGGTGCGGCGCAACACCCTGCGCCCGGACTTGTCGCGTGCCATCGCCATCGCGATGTTGGCGACCGTGTCGTCGAGAAATTGCACATTCGCATCGCTGCAGGCGTGTTTTCCCGCATTGCGGGCGATCTCAAGGGCGCGCAGGCTGCTGAACCAAAACCACCCCAGCGCGGCCAACAGCAGCAGGAAAAGCAGACTTATCATATCCATTGGCTAAGAAATCCCGAATGACCAACCGCTTATTCTTAACTGAGATTGGCGGATGTTTTTTTCAAAAGATTGCAACCCGAAATCACGGGAGCGGCGGAATGCAGTGAAAAAATCTGGCTTGCTCATGCCTGCCAGACTCCAAATCCCGCACTGCGCAAATCAATTCCGATCTCTACTTCTTTATCGCAAGCTTCTTCATAGGGCATCGGGTTGAAGGCTTCGTAGAGGTCGGGTAACAACCGTAATCCGTATTGCCTGACGTAACGGTTGGACTGAATGCCCGCCTTGTGTTTGTCGAAGCGCACGTCCGGATCCAATCCCGTCATGCCGACATACACGCACGGTTTGCCGGTGACATAATCCGGGTTGCACTTTTTGAACTTGCCTTCGTAAAGCACGTCCCTGGATAGTTCGATTACATAAACGTGGTAATGATTGCGGCGTCCCATGAATGCGCTCAAATGAGTACAAGTGTCGGGCATAGTGTACTCCGCAGTAGATACAGCGGAAACTCGACAGTCATGCGATGGTGGCCGACCGGCGGCTGACGTGAATACATCAGCATGCAATGCGCTGAAGTATGATATAAATTCGCATCAAGTGGCGATCGACAATTAACCTGGGATGTATCTATGAAACAAGTCAGTATTATTCTGATCAGTCTGGTGATCGGCGTACTCATCGGCATGGCCCTGGGCATCAACATTGGCCGTGAAAAACCGCTGCTCTCCAATCCGTTTGTAGAAGAATCGCTGGTTGACCGGGTCAAAGACCTGGGGAGCGAAACACTGGAGCAAAGCGGTAAAGCACTGGAAAAAACAGGAAGGGCATTGCAGGGAAAGTAATGCCAACTTTCAAGCGGCCTCATGCCAAGCCGCGCCATCTCACGAACCGCTGGTGCTGGAGATGCCTGTTGCGCGGCCATTCGTTACACCCGTCCGCAAGGCTCGACCGAGCGAATCTCAATATCGATAACCATGAATAAAAACATTGAAAGACTCAGCCTGTTGATTATTCTTGGCGCCATCGTTGCCTTTTCATGGTTGAAACCATTGGACGCAACTGCGGAACATCAGATAGAAGAAGGATTCAAACGAGCAGTGGCCAGTTTTGCGGTGGCACGTGTGCTTAATGGAGTCATCTCGGTGGCGCAGGGTACGGAGATATCGATAGCGCCTGGCGGCATGGGAGCAAATCTTACGCCAGGACAGATTCTTGATCCGGTAAATGACCTGGTGGAGCAGTTCTCAGAGCTGATGCTGATCGCCAGCGTTGCATTCGGCATCATGAAAGTCCTGCTCAACATCGGGAGCTATTGGATATTTTCAACCATCCTGTCAGTTGCAGCACTGGCCTGGCTGGCGTTTAAACTGGCCGGTCGCCTGCCGCCGCTGTTGTTGACGAAATTTTTACTGGTGCTCATTTTCGTGCGGTTTTCCGTTCCACTGGTCACTGTAGGCAGCGATTTCCTGTTCAGGCAGTTTCTGGTTCAGACGTTCAATGAAAGCCAGTTGGCGATCGAGAGCAGCAGAAATAAGCTTACCACGCTGAAACCGACAGCCGCCCATTCACCAGCATCAGTTGCCGCGCCTGCGCAATCTGCGGCATCGCAGCCAACCCAAAGCAATAGTTGGCTGGATGAGGCCAGGGAACTTATCGTGTCTGCTTCTCAAAAAATTGAAAACCGAATCGAGCAGGTGCAGCAGGAACTTGACCCCGGCGCCTATATAGACAAGCTGAAGACGCTGACCAGCCAGCTCGTGGATCACATCATCAATCTGATCGTCGTATTTGTGTTGCAGACAGTAGTTATTCCGTTGGTATTGATGTGGGCGTTATATCGTTTGTGCCTGGCATTGATTGATTCTGCCGGGCGGGTCCGTGAAGCATCGGTCGGCTGACACTTGTTTTCTATCTGGTTTGGAAATGGCTGACTGCAAGCAGAGGGGCGCGGGTGCTGCACGTCACGATCGCCCGGTTCAGGGCAACTCATGAGATTTTTGTTAATTGGCCGTAAAATCCCAACTGACCCTGTGAAAAATTTATTTGGACAAGAAAAAAGACCTGCATCGCTGCAGGCCTTTGGTATTCTGGCTCCCCGACCTGGACTCGAACCAGGGACCTGCGGATTAACAGAACAGGGCACATCCGACATTATAGCTGATAACTTGAAGATTTCTTAGTGTTTTTTCTCTCGGTATCAATCCGAACCCTGCCGCCCGAACCTATACCGAACCAGTCTGCCGGTATAGCGCATAGATTTCCACGGAACTTCATCCAAAACATCCAGTTACGGGTATTCATGCCGAACTTCCCCCGAGCATCAAAAAAGTGGTGGGGTAGTTTGAAAACCGCACCCAAAAAGTGGCCTATAACCATCGCCTTGTCGCCAGCCTCTCCCACAAACCCATGTAGCGTAAGGAAAGGCGTCGAGGCATTGAGTGCATTGAGTTTTTGGGAATATATTTTTGGAAATTTATTTTGTGGCGGGAGTTCTGGGAAAAGTGCTACCCCTCCATCCCCCAAAATCCCCCAAAAAACCGCGCCCGAAAAAGTGGCCCAAATCGGCGCGCGAGGGGCACCGGAAGGGGGTAGCCATCCCGCAGCTGCAGCGGCTCCCAGGCGGGGCTACTATGGGCCAACTCGGGGTAGTTTCGGGGGGCGGGGTGGG
>CAZLJK010000136.1:0-4127 GCA_964559825.1 uncultured Sulfuricella sp.
CCGGTGTGCGTGCTGCCGATCGGGCGGGTGGACAGCGCCATCCGGCTGGCGCGCATGCCCGGTGTGATTCTGTGTTCCTACGGCGACATGCTGCGCGTGCCTGGCTCGGACCGGGTCAGTCTGCTCAAGGCCAAGGCGGGCGGGGTGGACGTGCGCATGATCTACTCCTGCGCCGATGCGCTGCGGATCGCCCAGGAAAATCCGGACAAGCAGGTGGTGTTCTTCGCCATCGGTTTCGAGACCACCACGCCGCCGACGGCGGTGGCGATTCTGCAGGCGGAAAAGCTGGGCCTCACCAATTTTTCGGTGTTCTCCAATCACGTGCTGACCCCCTCCGCCATCGCCAACATCCTCGAATCGCCGGAGGTGCGCAAGTTGGGGCTGCTGCCGCTGGACGGCTTCATCGGCCCGGCGCACGTTTCCACCGTGATCGGCAGCCGGCCCTACGAATACTTTGCTTACGAATACCAGCGTCCGGTGGTGATCGCCGGCTTCGAACCCCTGGACGTGATGCAGGCGATCCTGATGCTGGTGCGGCAACTGAATGAGGGCCGCGCCGAGGTGGAGAACGAGTTTTCCCGCGCTGTGACGCGGGAAGGCAACCTCAAGGCGCAGGACATGGTGGCGGAAGTGTTCGAGCTGCGCCGTTCCTTCGAATGGCGCGGTCTCGGGCTGGTGCCCTACAGCGGTTTGAGGATCAAGGCGAAATACGCCGCTTTCGATGCCGAGCAGCGCTTCGACCTGCCCTACACTGCTGTACCCGATAACCAGGCCTGCGACTGCGGCGCGATCATCCGCGGCGTGAAGAAACCGCTCGACTGCAAGCTGTTCGGCACGGTATGCACGCCGGAGAACCCGGTCGGCTCGTGCATGGTGTCGTCGGAAGGGGCGTGCGCGGCTTATTACACTTATGGACGGTATCGGGATGCCCAAAATCATTAACCGCAGAGGACGCGGAGGACGCAGAGGAAAGCTATGGACTATGAACTAAGCATGGATTTCGACTTTGTCGAGCTTTTGAATTCCTCCGCGTCCTCTGCGTCCTCCGCGGTATATTCGCTTTTTCCAGGTTAAGCAAAATGACCAAACGCAGAACCGGCTACATCCGCCCCCTCGACCTGAAACACGGCCAGGTGGACATGACCCACGGCAGCGGGGGGCGGGCGATGGCGCAACTGGTCGAGGAGCTGTTCCTCGCCGCCTTCGACAACGAATTCCTCAACCAGCAGAACGACCAGGCGAGCTTTGCCGTGCCCGGCGGGCGCATGGTGATGGCGACCGATGCGCACGTCGTTTCGCCGCTGTTCTTTCCGGGCGGCGACATCGGCTGCCTGTCGGTGCACGGCACGATCAACGATGTGGCCATGGCCGGGGCGGTGCCGCTGTATCTCTCGGCGGCTTTCATTTTGGAAGAAGGCTTTCCGCTCGCCGACCTGGCGCGCATCGTCGAGTCGATGGCGCGCGCTGCCCAGGAAGCCGGCGTGGCGATCGTCACCGGCGACACCAAGGTGGTCGAGCGCGGCAAGGGCGACGGCGTGTTCATCACCACCACCGGCATCGGCGTGGTGCCGGCGGGGGTGAACATTTCCGGCGAGCGCGCACGACCGGGCGACGCGATCATCGTCAACGGCCCGATCGGCGACCACGGCGTGGCGATCCTCAGCTTGCGCGAGAACCTCAGCTTCGGCACCGCCATCCAGTCCGACACCGCCGCGCTGCACGGCCTGGTTGCGGCGATGGTCGGCGCGGTGGCGGACATTCACGTGATGCGCGACCCGACGCGCGGTGGGCTGGCTACCACGCTGAACGAAATCGCCCGCCAGTCGGGCGTGGGCATGATGCTGCGCGAAGCCGATCTGCCGATCCGCGGCGAAGTCCGCGCGGCATGCGAGTTCCTCGGCCTCGATCCGCTGTATTCGGCCAACGAGGGCAAGCTGGTCGCGATCTGCCCGAGTGAAGATGCGGACGCCTTGCTGGCGGCAATGCGCGCCCATCCGCTGGGCCGCGAGGCGGCACTGATCGGCGAAGTGATCGCCGACGACCATCACTTCGTCCAGATGGAAACCGCTTTCGGCGGGCGGCGCATCGTGGACTGGCTGACCGGCGAGCAGTTGCCGAGGATATGTTAAAAAGTCTTTCACCGCAGAGGCGCAAAGGCGCAGAGAAAAGCGATTCCAACGCAGTGTGGAATATGGTTTTTCTTTACGGAACCTCTGCGCCTTTGCGCCTCTGCGGTAAAGTTTTTACTAATTTCGGTTTATCCCGCTGAAAATATGCGCATTCTGTTCCTGACCCATTCCTTCAACAGCCTGACGCAGCGGCTCTATCTCGAACTGACCGGGCGCGGTCACGAGGTGTCGGTCGAGTTTGATATCAGCGATGCCGTGACGCTGGAGGCGGTGGCGCGGTACCGCCCCGACCTGATCGTCGCGCCCTTCCTCAAGCGCGCCATTCCCGAGGAAATCTGGCGCAGTCAGGTTTGCCTGGTCGTCCATCCCGGCATCCGCGGCGACCGCGGGCCGTCGGCGCTGGATTGGGCGATCCTGAACGGCGAGCAGGAGTGGGGTGTGACGGTGCTGCAGGCTGCCGCTGCGATGGATGCCGGCGACATCTGGGCCAGCGCGAATTTTCCGATGCGCGCGGCGAGCAAGGGCAGCCTGTACCGCAACGAGGTGACGGAAGCGGCGGCGGTGGCGGTGCTGGAGGCGGTGGAAAAGTTTGCGGCGGGCGGTTTTGTGCCCGAGCCGCTCGATGATGCGCGGCCCGACGTGCGCGGACAGTGGCGGCCCGCGATGCGCCAGGAAGATCGCGCCATCGACTGGCGCAATAACGACACCGCGACGGTGCTGTGCAAGATCAGGTCTGCCGATGGCTTTCCCGGCGTGCTCGACGAAGTGCTGGGGGTGGCCTGCTACCTCTACGACGCGCATCTCGAAACCGGACTGCGCGGCGCGCCGGGGGAGGTCATCGCCCAGAGCAACGGCATGATCTGCTGCGCCACGGCGGACGGCGCGGTGTGGATCGGCCACCTGAAAAAGAAACAGGAAGGCGAACCGGAATTCAAGCTGCCGGCGGCGATGGTGCTGGGCGAGAGGCTGGCCGGCGTGGCGGAGGTCGAGGGCGATTGGCACGATATCCGCTACGAGGAAAAAAACGGCGTCGGCACTCTGCATTTCGAGTTCTACAATGGCGCGATGAGCACGGCGCAGTGCGGGCGCCTGCTTCAGGCCTACCGGGAGGCGACCCGGCGCGACACCAGTGTGATCGTGCTGGCGGGCGGGTCGGATTTCTGGTCGAACGGCCTCCATCTCAACCTGATCGAGGCGGACGATAGTCCCGCCGACGAATCCTGGCGCAACATCAACGCCATGAACGACCTGGTGGGCGCCATCCTGGCCACCGACAGCCATTTGATTATTTCCGCCTTGCAGGGCAATGCCGGGGCGGGCGGGGTGTTTCTTGCGCTGGCGGCGGACAAGGTGGTGGCGCGCGAAGGCGTGGTGCTCAACCCGCACTACAAGGCGATGGGCAACCTGTACGGTTCGGAATACTGGACTTATCTGCTGCCGCGCCGGGTGGGGGCGGAACGGGCCGGCGCAATCACCGGGAGCCGCCTGCCCGTGGGGGCGAGGCAAGCGCGGGCGCTCGGTTTGATCGACGACTGTTTCGGCGGCGATGCGGCCGCATTCCGGTGCGGCGTGGAGGCGCTGGCGGAAAGCCTCGCCGCGGATGCGCCAGCCCTGCTCGCCGAAAAGCGCGCAGCGCGCTGTCACGACGAGGCGGAAAAATCGCTGGCGGCCTACCGCGCCGAAGAATTGGCGCAGATGAAGCGCAATTTCTTCGGTTTCGACCCCAGTTACCATGTCGCGCGCTACAATTTTGTCCACAAAGTGCCGCATTCGCGCACACCGCGCCACTTGGCGCTGCATCGCAAAATCGGGGGTAAATAGGGCTGCCGAGTTGCGGGCAGGTTCCGGGCGACCTGCGGTGAGTTGGGGAAGATCAGGCTTCGATCATCTTCCGGATCACTGAATTGAAGGGGGTAATCCACTCTGCCGCGAACTGGTTGTTGCAGGCGTTGACTTCCGCGATGGCGCGCAGCATCGAACGCCCATGGCCGCGGTGGG
>CAZLJK010000137.1:0-4006 GCA_964559825.1 uncultured Sulfuricella sp.
GCAACGTTCCCGGCTTTTCCCATATCACCAGACGGCGAACCCAGAATCGCGGCTCCGTGCGACCCGGCTCGGGTTTGATCTCCACCCCGGAGCGCGGCAACAGATCAAGCTGCCCGGACATTTACCCACTCCCACAATGCGTTGGGCACGGACTCGGCGACCTTATCCGTGCCTTGCTCACTCAAAACGCGCAACACCATACCGACCCGCCCTTCAGGCCAGCCATCCGTAATAATGGAATCCAGTCCCGCCCCCCTCGCCCAAGTTTGCGCAGCGAAATCCTCGACCAATCGTCCCCGTCCCAGAAGGCCGCGAACGGCATTGCCCCAGGCATGATCCGCCGGAGGCTGTAAAGCGGTGATGCCCACAGCCAGCGGCTCGGCTTCGGCACCGATCAAACGCTTCCATTGTGCGGCCTCAGCGGCAGACAGCGATGGCGTCAGCAATCTGGGCCGCATGGCGAGCAAGGCGGCCAGTCGGAGATCGCGTATAGGCATAGGGCCACCAATGGCTTTGAGAATCGCCGCCAGCACCACGGTTTCCTCGTTGGCCTGATCCGTTCCCGGCCTCTCCCATGCAAGATCGGCGAAGCGGGATAGCTCGCTCAAGTCGGGCTTGGCGGCAATAGCTGGTGGCGTTGAAACTACATTGTCGAAATCGAATGAATCGCTAACCGGGCCAACTGTTTTAATCTTCTTGGCACGAGCCTTTTTCTCGGGTGCCTGCGCCGCAGCCGCAGTTGCTTCCAGAGTGGCGCGGCGATGGTTTTCGGCGAGGAGGCGTTTGAGGACTTCCTTGCGGGCGGCGGGGCTGATGGTGTAGCGGATACGGTCGTTTTCGGGGAGGGTTTCGACCTCGATGAAATCGTGGCCGAGGTCGAGACTATTCCAACCGTAAGCGTCGCGGATGGCTAGGTCGAGTTCGCGGTGAAGACGGCGCAGTTCGAGGATGCCTTGGTAACCGGCTTCGGCTTCTTCAACGGATTTTTTGCTGACCTTGGCGACTTGGGCGGAGGTGAGGTCGCGAGTGTGGAACAGGTTGTAGATGTCGGTAAGGCCGAGCCAGAGCTGGCGCATGAGGGCGCGGCGGTGTTCGTGGTAGTGCTCGCCAAGGTTGGCCAGAACGGGGTTGGCGGTTTGCCAGAGGCCTTCTGGAAATGGAAAAGTGTCAAAGCATTTTGATGGCGAGTAGCGCAAATCCTGTTTCAACGCGCCGCTATATTTGCGTGCCCAGACTTCGTGCAGGGTGGATTGGACGACGGCAAAAAGATCCCAGCGGTCGGTGGTGAAAACCTTGAGGGCTTCTGTAAATATGTAGTCCGTCGGACTCGCTGAAAGATTCAGATATTTGGATGTTCGTGCAACGGCATAACAATGCTTCAACGGTCGAATTGCGTCATACAGCTCGCATGTTGGCCGCTTGAAAAGCCACCATTTCTTTTGCAGTGCGATTTCTGTGTGGCGTTCGCGCTCAGGCTTGACATGTTCTTCAATCCAATCCATTGCGCCTTTAAATTGCTCTGCTTTCGATAGAGGCCAATCTGAAAAATAGACCGTTCGGCGGGGCGGCTCTTGTAACGGATGGTTGTTCAGCTCGTCACCATTGATGAGTTGCTTTACTACCTCACCACTCTTCGGATCGCTACAAACTATCTGATGTGCTTGCTCTGGTGAAATTACGAAGCCGTCGCCTGTCCACTTGGAGCCTTCGAACATTCGATTGGTATTTTCCGGTAATAACTTGGGCTCGCCTACATCCTCACTGTCCTCAAAGTAGGCAGTGATGACTGGCACTTCCTTGCCATCCAGTACCCGTTTGCCGCGCCACTCGCCCTTGTGCAGTGCGACGAGCGAAACTACAAGTTTCGCCAATCCCGGCCACTTGATGCCACGCACCGCCATATTGATCGCACCGCCCTGAGCCAGCACTTGTTCCAGGCCGTCCTTGCGGATGTCGCCGTCCTTGATGGAGTTTGTGGTGATGAAGGCGGTGAAACCGCCGGGGCGCAATAAGGCGTAGATGCGGCGGACAAAATAGGCCACGAGATCGGAAAGCCCCGCCGGAGCATATTCCCACTTCACATATTCGCAGAAGGAGTGCCCATAGGTGCCACTCAGATGAGTGCCGCCCAGATACGGCGGATTGCCGAGAATGCAATCGAAGCCGCCTCGCTCAATGATCTCAGGGAACTCCAGAAACCAGTGGAAAAAGCGCTTGCGATCAGCCAACACCCACGCCTCGGCAGTGGCCTGACCTTGCGGACTCATTTCACCTTTCCAGTAGCGCCGGTAGGTGGCATCGGTGACGAATTTTTGCAGGCTGTCCGCCGCCTTGGGCAGGTAGAACTGGGCGATGGGAATGGCGACAATCTGATTCAGGAACCATGCATCTTCCTTCCATGCTGCATAACGCTGCTTCTTGATCTCGAAGTCGTCGGGAGAGTGATCAGGCTTCGACAGTGCCTGCTGTCCGGAAAGGATATGTTCGAACTGCTTTTCAAGCGATGCTGACAGTGGCAACTGGCCAGCCTCGTGATCCTTGCGCTCCTGCTTGTTGCGTTTCCTGAGCAGCGCGGCGATTTCTTTGTCATCGCCCGACATCGTGGCGAAGGCTTCATCGGGTACGCCGCGTTCGGCTTCCTCTCGCCTGGCAAAGCCGACGATGGCGTTGCCGCATTTGATGTGGTGATCGAGAAAGTTGAGCGGCTCGCCGGGGCTGTGGGCTTCGAGCCAGAGGGCGACCTTGCACAGTTCGACGGCGAGCGGGTTCAAGTCCACGCCGTAGATGCAGTTGCAGATCACGTCGCGGATGGCGCTGCGGAAGGCCGATGGTGAGGGCTGCTCCTCGCCGGTGCGGGCGATGGCGAGTTCGGTGGCGATACGGCGCGCGGCGGCGAGCAGGATGTGGCCGGAGCCGCAGGAGATGTCGGCGACGCGCAGATCAAGCAAGGATTTTTTCGGGTCAGGTTGCTTCAGCGCGTCGGCGATCAAGTAATCGAGCGAATGCTTGATGAGCGGCTGGACGAGATCGTCCGGCGTGTAATGGCTTTGTGTGTCATCCGCTCCTGGCCGCAATTCGAATGTTGGCGTCGAAAGATGAAATGAGAATGCCGTTTCGTACTTGAGCAAACCTTCATATACCGAGCCGAATTCTTCGACATTGAGGGCGGCGTAATTCACGCGGATGGTCTGGCCGTTTTCCGGGTGCTGGTAAAGGCCAAGCGAGCGCAGACAGCCGAGCAGCACGTCGTTGCCCAACATGCAATCGGACAACGAGCTTATCGCCAACGGGCCGAACAAGTCACCGGCCAGCGGGGCGATGCCGAGCTTTTCGCCGGGGCCGTGCGCCTCGAACAGGCGGAAGTTGGCGAGCAGCGCCAGCCAGAGGTCGTGGTTGCGCTTGTCGGCGAGGTGGCGTTTTTCAGATAGCAAGCGCAGGCGTGCAAGGCTGTAGTAGCGCCGGTAAATGTCGCGGTGCGGGCTGCTGGCCGAGGGCGGGAATATCAGGTCGCGTTCTTCGATGACGAGCAGGAACAGCAGCCGGTAGATCAGGCGTAGCAGGTGCTGATAGTAGGCATCCGGTTTCAGTTTGCCATCGGCGATGGTCTGACGCAGTTCGTCGTTGGCGGGATGCGCCAAGAAGCCGTTGGCAAAATCGCGGATGGCTTGTTCCACGGCCTTGCTCAAGCCTTCGCGGATGCGTGCGCCGGAGTCGAGAGAATCCTGATGGTAACGCTCGATCAGGCTTTCCGCTGCTGCTTCGGCATTCGCGGGCAAGCGCGAGACGTGCAGCAGGCGATAGAGGATGGCGAAGTCGGCGAACAGGCCGTCGCCGAAGATGCGGTCGAGGTCGAATTCCAGATAGCTGAGCTTGATGAGGCGGGAGCTGTCGCGCAGCAGGCGCAGCACGCGGCCGTTGGTGACGATGCCATACAGTTCATCGTGGAGATTCAGGTATTCCTGCACCAGCGCGTGGGCGGACATGCGCGGCGCGCCGATGTGGGTGC
>CAZLJK010000138.1:0-4001 GCA_964559825.1 uncultured Sulfuricella sp.
CGCCTGGAAGGAAATTCAGGCGCGCTGCGCCGACGAAGGCCGCAAGCCGATGCTGAGCGACCTGCATGCCGCCATCATGCAAGGCGCGGTGGAACGGGTGCGCCCGAAGATGATGACAGTCACCGCGATCATGGCCGGGCTGCTGCCGATCATGTGGAGCAGCGGCACCGGCTCCGAAGTAATGAGCCGCATCGCCGCGCCGATGGTGGGCGGCATGATTTCATCGACGATCCTCACCCTGGTCGTGATTCCGGCGCTGTATGCGCTGGTCAAGGAATGGACACTTTTCAGAAGGAATTAAGGTGAAAAAACAACCATTGATTATGCTCTGCGCCCTGCTGCTGGCCGGATGCGGCGATGATGTCAAACAGGATACCTCGCAAATCCAGGGCAAGGGCCTGCGCCAGTACGACCGGAATGTGCTGGCGCGCGGTGAACGGGTATATCTTGCCAACTGCGCGCAATGCCACGGCAATAACGGCGAGGCAAAGCCCGACTGGCGCATCCGCGGCGCCGACGGCAAGTTTCCGCCCCCGCCGCTGGATGACAGCGGCCATGCCTGGCATCACCCGCGTGCCTGGCTAAAGCAGATGGTTGTCCAGGGCAGCCTTATCGAACAGGGCAACATGCCGGGGTGGTCGGGCAAACTTTCCGAGCAGGACATCGACGATGTCGTTACCTATGTCACCTCACTTTGGTCGGATGCAATTTTCCTGCAGTGGGCAACCAAGGTGGAGCAGCCTCGATGAGACTATCGCAATCGCCACCTTCTAGCTGAACATGTCGGATAGAAATTGACACATTTCTACTCGACCTTAACCCCCCCTGCTGTTTCTTCCAGTTCGGCTGCCAGCCCGGTCAGATTCGAGGAAGCCAGCCACAATGCGTGCATAGCTTCGCGGTCTTCCACCAAAAACATGGCAACCATGCCCATTTCACGTTGAGCATCCTCGCTAGCGAACGACTGGATTCGGGTTTCCATGGCCAGTTCCCGCGCCATTTCCGCAAGCCTGCCGCCAAGCGCCTCCACCTTGTCCTTGGCGGAGTCTTGCGCCATTTCCCATGGTTTATCCTGCTCGATCTTCTTGCCCAGCGCTGCCAAGGATGCTTCGACTTTGCGTATCTCCGCCACCACCGCAGCAACTTCCGGCAGCGCATTTTCATCCACCCTTGCCGATTCCAGTAATTTTTCCAGCCCCGCCCCCACGTTTTCGAGCTGTTCACGGAAAATAAACACCGCATCAGCGATGATCATCATCCCGATCAGCAGCTCGGAAAATTCCTTGCCGGCCGTCCGCGCCATTAGCACCGACTGCTCGGTGGAAAGAGAGATTTCCTCAGCCCGATGCGAAAGCCGGTTCATGGCTTGGGACAGTTCCGCCAGCCGGTCGTCCACCTGGTAAACGCGTTCATGCTGTTCGTCGATACCATCGCTGATGCGCCGCACAGTACTGTTCAACAAGCCGCATTCCGTGCTGACACGAGTCACCCCGCTGGCGATTTCTTCTGCCATGACCAGTAGTTGTGCCTGGGTCATGGAGAGCGCGCGATTGAGGCGCCCAATTTCCCCGCCGCCGGAAATATCTACCGCACCGCTCAAATCGCCTTGAGCAACACGGGCCAGTTTAGCGATACCCTTGTCCAGAGGCACCACGATGCCTCGAAAGAACAGGAAGCCGCTGACAGCCAGAACCAGCAACGCCACTGCCATGCCTGCCAGCACGATGCGCCTTATCAATGTATGGCGCTCCTGCTCACGTGCGTATCCAGCTTCGGCTTCTTGCAGCAGATGCTGCATCAGGTTATCCGCACGGGTGTTGGCCTCCTCGTACAGACTGTTTATCCGCGTATTCAGCAAGCGGTTGGTTTCCTGAAAATCCCCGCTGTTGAGTGCATGAATGGCCGGCTCCAGCCCTTCCCGCACATAACGCACCCGAGCCTCCCAGTAGCTATCCGCCAGCGCCGCCGTTTCGCCGCTAATCTCGCGCATATGGAAATTTTCCCACATACGGTCGATCACTTCCCGGCTTTGCGTGATGGCGTTGGCATGGCGCGACAAGGGGTGGTCGTGGGTCGCTGCAAGGGGATTGGCGGGGTTGTGTAGTAAACCGAGCATGACTTGAGCACGATTATCCGCCATCAGGAACTTGATGCGCGCCAGCGTGTCGCCCGCCTGCACCTTGTTTTCGTACATCGACCTCAACTCGGATTCGGCCTGATGCATAACCCCCATCCCGACCAGCGCGCTGGCCAGCCACAGCACCGTGACGTAGACGATGCCAAGAGTTATGCCGCGGCGGATGGACAACCATTTTCCCAACCTGATGCGCCAAGGTAGTGCCTCGTGCTTACCGGCAAGCACGGCCTGGTAATGTTTTTCCGCCGCCTCGATATCCTCGCGCCGGGCGCGCCGCCGCACCGACTGGTAGCCGGTAATTTCTCCATCTGCCATGAGCGGCATGATGAAACTGTCCACCCAGTAGCAATCGCCTTTTTTGGTGCGGTTTTTCACGATTCCTCGCCATGGCAGGCCCTTTTTCAGAGCCTCCCACAGATCCGCAAAAACCTGCGGCGGCACATCGGGATGGCGCACCAGGTTGTGGCTATGCCCCACCAGTTCATCGAGCCGGTAGCCGCTCACCTCGGCAAAAGTGCTGTTGGCGTAGGTAATTACCCCTCGCAAATCCGTTTTGGAAACCAGCACCTCGCCGGGCGGCACCTGCCTTTCCCGCTGGGTGACCAGAAAACTCTGCTTCATCTCGAAACCCCTAACAATCTCAAATAATCCATCATTTCGTCCATAGTCTTCTTATAATCAATTCAACGGCGCGACACTCTGAATGCGCCACGGGTTCCTTAATGGCATTTTCATCCGAAGTGGCATCGCGCTGCCGCGGCGACATGAGCGGCATGCCCGTCGAATCGTAAACACTGAAAACCTGCGGCTGGGTTATTTTCGCACCGCGCCCCTTGACTACCGCAACCTCGCCATTGGCCAAACGCACTATGGCGCCGGGCGGATACATGCCCAACTCCCTGACCAGCACATCGCAAATATCGGGGCCGAACTTGGCGTCCTTTTCGTTGAAAATCTCCCTGACCGCCACAAGCGGCACCTTGGCGGCCCGGAATGGGCGATTCTTGATCATGGCCAGGTAACTGTCAATCATGCCCAGCATGCGCGCACCTCTGGGAACATGATCGCCCGAGAGCCCCTGCGGGTAGCCGCTGCCGTCCAGGCGCTCATGATGATTTAATATTGCTGAAATCCAGATTTCCTCGTCGACACCGGCACGCTTCAGGATATCCACACTTTTCTGTGTATGACGCCGGACAATCTCGGTCTGCTGGCTATCCAGCGGTTCACGCTGCTTTTCGAGATGAAGCATATCCACCAGCCCGATATCGTAGGTCAGCGCGGCACACATGACCGGCACCAGTTCGTCGTCCGACATGCCCAGCCTGCGCCCGATCAGGGAACACAGAACCCCGGAATGGATATGGTGGGAAAGCAGGTAGGGGTTATGAAAATCCAGATGGACGGACGCAATGGCCGCTTCCGCATCGCGTGCGCAGGCGTCATGGATTTTCCGTGCCATGGCAGTCACCCGCTCGGCACCATCGTCATCAGGAGACGCGCCAAAAAAGGAGGTGAACGTCGTCTTAAGGCGCAATATCAGAGAACCGATCTCATCGAAGACCGGCGTTTTCTCCTGGTTGACGGAAGCAGGCCTGCTGGAACCGTGCGCCCCCTCCGGTTTCATGTCCGCATATAGCCCGCTTTCGATAAGCCGATCGATCTGCTGCTCGAAAGCGATCACCACCCCCTGGCGCAACAACAGCCGCCCATTCCTGTCATAGACCGAGAACGGCAACGGACTCCCGACCCGAATATCGACACGCGAAAGCCGCCTCATCCCGAATTACCCCTGCGGGATAAACCCAGATTGCCCGTTGGAATGCCCGTGTATGTAGGTGCCCCTGCCTGCTGCTGTGCCCCC
>CAZLJK010000139.1:0-2059 GCA_964559825.1 uncultured Sulfuricella sp.
CTTCGCCCGCTTCTTCCACGGTCCGGCCATCGCGAATGTGATAGATGCGCTTGAAGGTGGGGATGATCTTCTCGTCGTGGGTGACGACGATGATCGCGGTCTGGTACTGGCGGGCCATCTGGTTGAGGATGCGTATAACGGCCAGCGCCCGTTCGCTGTCCAGCGGCGCGGTGGGTTCGTCGGCAAGTATGACCGGGGGCCGATTGGCGAGTGCGCGGGCGATCGATACCCGCTGCTGCTCGCCGCCGGAGAGTTCCGAGGTTTGCGCCCTGGCCCGATGCGCCACGTCGAGCGTCTGCAACAGCTCCAATGCCCGCGCACGGGACTCGCTGTTCGAGCGGCCGGCCAGCATGGGCAACAGCGCCACGTTGTCGGTCACGTCGAGAAAGGGAATCAGGTAGGGCGCCTGAAATACGAAGCCGATGCGGTCCCGGCGCAGGGCGCGCAGGTCGGGTATCTTCCAGCCCTGCTCGTAAATGACCTCGCCGCCCAGCGTCATGCGTCCGCGCGTGGGTTCGATCACCGCTCCCAGGCACTTGAGCAAGGTGGTCTTGCCGGAGCCGCTCGGGCCCACCAGGCCGATCACTTCGCCGGGAGCGACGCTCATGTTCACATCCTTGAGCGCATCGACCGCGGTATCGCCTGCGCCGTAGCGCTTGCTCAGGCCCTCGATATGAATGCCCTTGTCCAAGGCCGATTCGATTGCCGGTTCCATCATCAACCACCAATCGCTTCGGCCGGATCGATCCGCAGGGCGGCGCGGATCGCCAGCACGCTGGCCAGGGCGCAGACCACCAGTGTCAGCACCAGACCCTGGATCGCGTCACTCGCTTCCAGCAGGACATTCTTCGGGAAAAACGGCGCCCAGAGCATCGCCGACGCCTGGCCGACGACGTAGCCGATCAAGCCCAGCGCCAGGGCCTGTTGCAGGATCATCACCGCAATGCTGCGGTCACGCGCGCCGATCAGCTTCAGCACCGCGATTTCGCGAATCTTGCCCAGGGTCATGGTGTAGATGATGAAGGCGACGATGGCGGCGCTGACGATGGCGAGGATCACCAGGAACATGCCGATCTGCTTGGCCGAGGTGGCGATCAGCTTGGCGACCAGAATTTCTTCCATCTGGTCTTGGGTAAAGACCTGCAAATGATTCCAGCGGCGGATGTCCTGCGCCACGGTTTCCGCAGAGCGGCCCTCGGCCACGCGCACCAGTACGGCATTGACGTTATGATTGCTGGACTGCGAAGCCTCGATTGCGTCAAGCAGGCCCGGCACACCGGGGCGGTTGAGAGCGGGGTTGGTGGCAGTGCGGGCGCGATCGTTAACAATGGCGTCGTTGTCCTTGAGAAATTGCGCTTCCTGTGCATCCTTGAGCGGAATGAACACCATGGGGTCACCGCCGGAGGACACCATGCGCCGGCTCAGGCCAACAACGGTGTAATCATGGCGGCGTATGCGGATATGATCGCCCAAGGCAAAGCCGGTTTTGACATCGGCCACAGCCTCATAATGGCCGCGAGTAATACGTCGGCCTGCGACCAGATAGCCCGGCTCGCCCGGCTGTCCAAGCTCGAAACCCACCACCATGGCGCGCACGTCGGTATTGCCTTTGCGTACCTGCATGGTGAGATAAGTGACATTGGCGGCCTGCGCCACGCCGGGCATCCCGAGGACACTGCGATAGACATCGTCGTGGATGCTGGACGACTCCGCATAGGGTCCTTGGGTATCCTTCTGTACCACCCACATATCGGCGCCACTATTACTGAGCAGCACTTTGGCATCATCCACCATGCCGCGATAAACCCCTGCCATGGTGAAGGTGACACCGATGAGCAGCCCGAGCCCCAGACCAGTCAGGACAAACTTGCTCCAGGCATGCAGGATATCGCGGCCTGCCAGACTGATCATTTTGCTTTTCCAATCAATGAAGAAACTACCTTGATGCGGCTGTCATCATCAAGGTCGCGTTCGCTGTAGACCACTATTTCATCGCTAGCTTTCAGACCTTCAATAATTTGTACCTTGCCGTCCGGATCCTCCGCTCCTGTTTTCACCG
>CAZLJK010000139.1:2069-3932 GCA_964559825.1 uncultured Sulfuricella sp.
CGCGCAGCCAGACACCTGCTTGGGCGCCGCGATAGCGCAAGCTGGCATTGGGAATGAATAGCGTATCGTTGATGGTGGGCAAGTGCAGTGTCACCTCGGACATCTCGCCAGTGGACACGCCTTGCGGCACGAGGTCGAAAGCCACTTGGGCGATACGCTCCTCGGTTACGCTGTCGCTGTTCGGCTCGACGCGGACGACTTTGCCCGCAATGGATTTACGGGGGTTGGATCGGAGCGTGATTTCAGCCGGCAGTCCCGCCTGGAGACCGGCGGAGCGTCCCTGATCGAGTCTCACCGTTACCCATAGACTGTCTGGCCGTATCAGTTTGAGCACCGCCTGCCCGGCCACGACGGTAGTGCCTGGTTCTGCATCGCGCGAGGTTACAACGCCGTCGTTAGGCGCAACGAGGCGGATATTCACCCGTTGTTGATTAACACCCTCGCGGTCGGCATCCAGACGCGCCAAGTCTTGCCGGGCGCTTGCCAGAGTGGATTTGGCGGCGGCAAGCTGGGCATCCGCCGACTGTTGTTGCTGTGACCTGCCATCCACCACGCTCTGGCTGACGAAACCCTTGTGCCCCAGGTCAACATAACGGCGCGCCTCGCTGGCAGCCAATGTCTGGCGGCTCTGTGCATCCTGCAACTGGGCTTGCGCCGTTGTCACGGCACTTTTGGCGCGAGCCGAAGCCGCAGCCGCAGAGTTCATCCGCGCATCGAGATCCACCGGGTCCATTTCCGCCAGCAACTGCCCTGCCTGAACCATATCACCCACATCAACCAGCACGCGCCCGACCCGGCCGGCGATAGTCGGCCCGATGAGATAAGCGCGTCGCGCCTCTACCGTGCCGATGCCGAACAAGGCGGGAGAAACTTTCCCCTTGGCAACCTGGGTTACAGTCACTTGTATCGGTGCGAGCGGACCACTCTTCAAAGCCACCCAGGCAAATGCAAGCAGCAGCACAATACCGAAGGCGGCAAACCAAATCTGTCGGGGCAGGGTTATGGGAATTTTCATTGTTTTTCCTGAATGTGAGCTAGATAAAAGATTTTTTAGGAATATGTTAGTGGAGCGCCTGATTGATTTCAGCCAATCCATTCTCGCCCAGCGAACCCACCGCCGCTTTCAGGCGCAACTGGCTGATGAGGTAATTGTATTCGGCCTGATACAGATCGCGGCGGGTGGTATACAACTGCTGCTGTGCATTCAGCACATCCAGGTTTGTGCGCACGCCTACTTCCTGCCCCAGTTTGCTGGCTTCCAGGACGCTCTCACTGGAGACGAGAGCTTGTTGTAATGCCTTGACCTGGGCGATGCCGCTGACCACGCCGAGATAGGCTTGACGGGTTTGCAGCGCGATGCTGCGGCGCGTGTCTTCCAGTTCCTGTTTGGCGCGCTCGCGATTGGCTTCCGCTTCGCGCCACCTGGATTGAGTCGCCCCACCCTCGAACAAAGGCATATTCAGTTGCACGCCGATGCTCTTGCTGGTGTTGTCGCTGCCCACGCCGAAACTGCCACCATTGGCATTACTGTCGGAATAGTTCGCCACCAGGTCCACTGTTGGATAGTGTCCGCCACGGTTGCGCGCCACTTCTTTTTCGGCGATCTCGGCGCCCACCTGTGCGATGGCTAGTTGCAGGCTGTTCGACTGGGCATCGTCCACCCACTTTTCCATATCGGCAGGCTGCGGGGCTTCCAGCCCGAATCCTTTGCCGAGGTGCCGGAGGTCTTTCGGCATCGTGTTGATCAATTGCTGCAGCGTGCGTTTCTTGATTTCCAGCGTGTTTTGCGCGGTAATCTCCTGCGCCACGGTCAGGTCGTAACGTGCCTGTGCTTCGTGGGTATCGGTAATGGTGGCACTGCCC
>CAZLJK010000140.1:0-3905 GCA_964559825.1 uncultured Sulfuricella sp.
ACTTGGCTACGAACCAAGGGGTCGGGCGTTCGAATCGCTCCGGGCGCACCATATATATCAATGGGTTAGGTCTGAGACGGCTTAACCCATTTTCTTTTTGCGCTACCTTTGCGCTACCACGTAAATCAATCAGGATGTAATTGGGGTGCAATTAAGTGCTGTATTGCTGGCGGCAGTGTATTGATAATCTAACAGTGGAATACTCTTAGAATTCGATATAAATACGTTGGGGCGATTTTTACCGCAAGTTTGATGGTAGGGGGTTAGTTACTCTTGCTTACCCTCTCCCTGAGCTCCTTACCTGCCTTGAAGTGTGGGACATGCTTACCCTGTACTTTTACCTTGTCGCCAGTCTTGGGGTTACGCCCCTGACGTGGAGGCCGAGAATTCAACCCAAAGCTGCCGAACCCACGAATCTCTGCACGGTCTCCTCTTGATAACGTGCTGGATATAGCATCCAGAATTACCTTAACCCCAAGCTCTGCATCTTTGGTTTGCAGTTGGGGGTGCTGGTCGGCTAGACGTGCGATGAGTTCGGAGCGTGTCATTTGTAAGTTGCTAGTCAGGCCATCCATGCCTCAGACAACGCCTCGGCCTGCTTCAGTACCAGCTCAACAGCCTTAGCCTCGTAGTCGGGCGGGTACTTGTGCCGTTTCAGGATGAGTTTGATTTGTGCCCGCATCTTGGCGCGCACGGTCTCACGCACCGACCAGTCCACCGACAGGTTGTTACGCAAGAAGGTAGTGAGCTGCCGGGCGATTTCTTTCAGCACCGAATCACCCAGCACTCGAACAGAAGCCTCGTTGGTCTCCAGCGCATCGTAGAAGGCCAACTCTTCGGCACTCAGCCCCAAGTCGTCGCTACGGCGAGCAGCCTCATTGAAGGACTTCGCCATCGCAATCAGTTCTTCGATGACTTGGGCTGTCTCGATAGCGCGGTTCCGGTAACGAATTAACGAAGCCTCCAGCATCTCGGAGAACTTCTGGCTTTGCACTACGTTGGTCGCAAAGCGGCTCTTGATGTCGTCCTTCAGCAGGCGTTGCAGCAACTCCACCGCCAGATTGCGGTGCTCCATGTGGCGCACATCATCCAGAAACTCCTCGGTCAGGATGCCGATGTTCGGCTTGTTCAGTCCCGCCGTGGCAAAGATGTCGATGACTTCATCCGAGACCAACGCACCGGAGATGATTTGCCGCAGCGCATGTTCGCGGGCCTCATCCGACAGTTTGGTGTCCTGCGTGCCGTGCTTGGTCAGGGCTGACTTGATAGCTTGGAAGAAGGCCAGCTCGTCGCGGTACTCTAAAGCTCTGTCCAGCGTGCAGCACAGCGCAAAGGCTTTGCTGGCGGATAGTACTTGGTCGGCGAACCGCTTCTTGCCGTCATCCTGCCCCAGGATGTGGTTGGCCGCCCCGGCGAGAAGAGACAAGGCCTTGGTGCGGAAATTGGCGTACTCGAAGCCGTGCAGCATCCCGCGCAGGATGCTGACCTTCTCGACCAGTACCTCCAACGCTTCTTCCGCCCGTATCGTTGGCCGTCCCTTGCCATGCGAGTTGGTGTATTCCAGCAAGGCTTGCTTCAGCTCGGTCGCAATGCCGATGTAGTCCACCACCAAGCCGCCCGGTTTGTCCTTGAACACCCGGTTCACCCGCGCAATGGCCTGCATCAGGTTGTGCGACTTCATCGGCTTGTCCACGTACATGGTATGCGTACAAGGCGCATCGAAGCCCGTCAGCCACATATCCCGCACGATGACCAGCTTCAGCGGGTCGGCGGGGTCTTTGAAACGTTTCTCCAGCCGCTTCTTGATTTCCTTGGTGTAGATGTGCGGCTTCAGCAAGGCCTTGTCCGATGCGGAGCCGGTCATCACGATTTTGATGGCTCCTTGCTCCGGGTCGTCGCTGTGCCATTCCGGGCGCAGGGCCACGATGGCGTTGTACAGATGCACGCAAATCTCGCGGCTCATCGCCACCACCATTGCCTTGCCATCCATCACGGCCAGCCGCTTCTCGAAGTGGGCTACCATATCCTCGGCCACCTTCTGCACTCGCGGCGGCGCACCGACGATTTTTTCCAGTGCTGCCCAGCGACGCAGGGTTTGCGCCTTGGCACTTTCTTCGTCGTCCTCGGTTAGCTCGGCCACTTCATCATCAATGAGCGGCATTTCCTCCACGTTCAGCTCCAGCTTGGCGAGCCGGCTTTCGTAATAGATGGGCACGGTCGCCCCATCTTTCACCGCCTGCTCGATGTCGTAGATGTGGACGTAATCGCCGAACACGGCGCGGGTGTCCTTGTCATCGGTGGAAACCGGCGTGCCGGTGAAGGCCACAAAGGTGGCGTTGGGCAAGGCTTTGCGCAGGTAGTGGGCATAGCCATAGCGCACGGCAGTGTTGAGTACCGTTCCCATTGCGCTCGTCGCATTTTCCACGCCCTGCAAGCGTGCCTTAAAGCCGTACTGTGAACGGTGAGCCTCGTCGCAGATGACGACGATGTTCTGCCGCTCGGACAAAATCGGGAAGTTATCTTCATCCTCGAAGGGGGCGAACTTCTGGATAGTGGTAAAGATGATGCCGCCAGACGGACGATTATCCAGCTTGGTACGCAGGTCAGGGCGCGTCTCGACACGGGCAGGCTTCTCCCGCAACAGGTCGGATGCCCCGGCGAAGGTCTCGAATAACTGTCCATCCAAATCGTTGCGGTCAGTGACGACAACGATGGTGGGATTCTGCATTTCGGGAGCCGTCATCAAGTGACCCGCCAAGCAGGTCATTTCGATGCTCTTACCAGAGCCTTGCGTATGCCACACCACACCGCCCTTGCGCGAACCACCGGGGCGGCTGGCTTGAATGACACTTTGCACCACGGCACGCACTGCATGGAACTGGTGATAGCCCGCAATTTTCTTGACGTTGCCATCTTCCTCAAACAGCACAAAGTAGCGCAGATAATCGAGGAAGAAATCACGGCGGAACAAACCGCGAATCATTGTTTCCAGTTGCTGCAAATCGCCCAGCGGGTCGAGCGTCACGCCGTCGATGGTGCGCCATGCGTTGAAACGTTCTTGGTCTGACGAAAGTGAGCCAGCGCGGGCGAGGGTGTAATCGGAAATCGCCAACACTTCGTTGAACACGAACAGGTCGGCAATATCTTCCTTGTAGGTTTGCAACTGGTTGAATGCTGCCCAGATGTCGGCATTCTCGTCGGCGGGGTTCTTCAGCTCAATCACGGCCAGTGGCAAGCCATTCACGAACACCACCACATCGGGGCGGCGGGTGTGCTTCGCGCCCTCGATAGTGAACTGATTTATTGCCACCCACTCGTTGTTGTCCGGGTTGGCAAAGTCGAGGAGCTTCACTCGGTCGCCAAGTGTTTCACCATCACGGTTGATTTCCACTGGCACGCCATCTGTGAGCCAGCGGTGGAATTGGCGGTTGGCCTGCATCAATCCCGCCGCCGTACCGTATATGACCTGCCGCGCCGCCTCTTCAATTGCGCCCGCAGGGATGCGCGGATTGATGCGGGTGAGTGCCGTCATAAAACGGTCGGTCAGCACCACCTGCTTGTAGTTTTCGCGCTCCTGACGAATGCCATCGGGTGCGATGTCGGGGCCGAACACGCGCTCATAGCCCAACTCCTCAAACCAGTTGAGGGTGGCTTGCTCGGCCATGTTTTCGTCAATGAGAGTCATGGAAATTTCCGTCAAAGTAAATTTTTTCAGTTGCCTCACTCAAATTTTCAGGTGAGCTGCCATGCAAATCTAACCCCATTTCAACCTTGACGCGCTCATAGATGTAATAAGGCTCCAACTCCCGTGCGGACAACAAAATTGCTCGACGTTGATATTCATTGTTGAGAGATTTCGCATTATCAATTTCTTCCGGTGTAAATGGCGCAACTTGTGAAAGCAG
>CAZLJK010000141.1:0-3886 GCA_964559825.1 uncultured Sulfuricella sp.
ATCTCTAAAGGCTCCCCATGTTTTAAGTGGTGTAGCTATTTTTACGACAACGTCCCCGCGCCCCCTTGCAATCCCTGCAACGGACGCAAGGTCTGCGCTTGCGTACCAAATTGCGGCGAGTTAAGCACATCTTGTGCGGCGGTGAGGTTCATGCCGGTGAAGCTGCCGTTGGTGCCATATTGATGCGCCAGATCGCCGCCGAATGCCGCCGTGTCGCTGCCGGAAAGATGTGCCGCCAGCAGGCTGTTGGTGGCACTCCAATGCTGGAAGGTAGCACTGGTACCACGCACTTGGTCAAAAGCGTTGGCGATGGCGATGAAGTCGAAGTTCTGCACGGCTCGGTTCAACAACGGATCGGTAGAAGTGGCATCAAAAGTTGCCATCGCATCAGCCATCACTTGCAGGTCGAGCACGCTCTTGTAGTTGGCGGTGGTGTCGTACCAGTTAGTAAGAGTGATCTGTTCTCCTGCACCGACTTCAAAGATCAAGTTGTTATTGACCTTGGAGAGTGCGATATCCGCATAGTTGATGCCCTTGCCCAAGCTGATGGTGTTGTCGGTACCGATGCCGCCGTCGAGGATGTCCATGCCATCACCACGGTTGAAGGCGATGATGTCCGCGCCTGTGCCGGTAGAAATCGTGTCATTGCCGGCGCCGCCGATGAAGAACTCGTTGGTGGCCGCGCCGTTAAACCAGTCGTTACCGGCACCGCCGTCCAGCAGGTCGGCACCGCCGGAATTGGCCAGCGAATCGTTGCCACTGCCACCCTGCACGATGTCGTTGCCAGCACCGCCGTTCAGGTTGTCGTGTCCTAGACCACCATCGAGGGTATCGTTGCCATCACCACCACCCAGCGTGTCGTTACCGGCGGCACTGGACAGTAGGTTGTTACCACGATTACCAACGATGGCATTATTCAGATCATTGCCTGTTCCGTTGATATCTTCGTCCCATAGCTTGAGCGGCTCGATGGTGTAGATGGCGTAGGCGCTGGCGACATTGGCCGCCGCGCGGAATTTTTCGATGCTGACGTAGCGCGTCATGTCGCTCACCTTGCTACGGCCCGAATCGGCGATATAAAATCCCAACAATGCCCCGTCACTCTCGCGGTGGGCAGCACCGGTGATCGTCACCACATGATTGACCGCCCCCGCATCCGCATACGCCGCATCGTCCCACAGCACACCGGCATTCACGGCGATGATGACCCCGCGCCCGCTGCGGATCAGGTTCGCCACGCCCTGCTCGTTATAGCCAGCCAAAAGCGCGTTACGCACACCGTAGCTATCCAGAATGGCCTGTTGCCCGACGAAATTCGAGCCACCGTGCTGATATGCGGGCAGGCTCGGATTGGTCACCGCCCAATTGTTGTCAATCGCAACCTGCACCACGTCCGCTTCCGTGGTGGGACGATCTGATTGCGTGAGCAGATTGGCAACGGCGGTCAGCGCGCAGGTACCTTGATAGTCAGGCACGGCATTGCCCTGCATATAGTCCAATTCGTTGCGTTTGGGGTAGCCGTAAACCAGAGATGCCACGCCATCTACCAGCCCTTTTTCAGGCTTGGAGAAATCTAGCAGAATTAAATTCTCCAGATTGGCACCCAATGTGTGGCTCACGCTGCTTTGCACCGTGTCTGCCCCCTCGCCCGCCAACTCAACGGTTTGGTCGCCCACGTTGTCCACATAATAAGTGTCGTCGCCCGCGCCGCCGATCATCACATCCGCGCCGGTCACGCCGTCGAGGATATTGTTGCGGCTGTTGCCGGTGATTTTGTTGTCGAGCGCATTGCCGGTGCCGTGGATATCCAGCCCTTCCACCAGCCTCAACTCCTCGATACCGGTATTGAGGATGTAGTTGGTGCTGCTGATGACGCTGTCGTAACCCTCGATGGCGCGCTCCAGAATAGAATCGTTCACGCTGTTGACGATGTAAGTGTCGTCGCCCTGCCCGCCTTCCATGAAGTCCGCCCCTGCGCCTCCATCCAGATAGTCGTTGCCCGCGCCGCTGAACAAGGTGTCGTTGCCCGCGCCGCCGTAGAGCTTGTCATCGTCTGTCTCGCCAACCAGCAAGGCTTGCTTGGCTTCGTTGCCGGCGGTAAAGCCGATGAGGATGTCGTTGCCGTCGCCGCCGTACAACACGTCGTCCCCGGTTTGTCCGAACAAACGGTCATCCTCCGTTCCTCCGTACAGAAAGTCGTTGCCATCCCCGCCTTGCAGTTCGTCCGTGCCAGCTTCACCGTGCAGCACATCGCTGCCCAGCCCGCCCAGCACAAAGTCGTTGCCAGTGCCCCCGTAGAGGGTGTCATTGTCAGTTTCCCCTGCACTCAATGTCTGTTTGATCTCGTTGGTACCGGTGAAACCCATCAGGATGTCGTTACCGTCCCCACCCCACAGGATGTCGTCCCCGGTCTGGCCGAACAGCTTGTCGTTGCCCGCTTCGCCCAAAAGCCGGTCGCTGCCGTCCCCGCCTTGCAGCTCGTCGTTGCCGGTTCCCCCGAACAGGCTGTCATTGCCCTCGTTGCCGGAGAGCAGGTCGTTTTCCGTGCCGCCATCCAGCGTATCGTTACCCAAACCGCCGTACAGGTTATCCATCCCCGCCCCGCCGTAGAGCGTGTCGTTGTCGGTTTCGCCGGCCAGCAATGTCTGCTTGGCTTCATTCGTGCCAGTAAATCCCAGCAACACGTCATCGCCCGCCCCGCCCCGCAGCACGTCATCGCCGGTCTGGCCGAACAGCTTGTCGTTGCCGTCTTCGCCCAGCAACTGGTCGTTGCCGTCGCCGCCTTGCAGCTCGTCCAGGCCCAGCCCGCCAAACAGGATGTCGTTGCCGGTTTCGCCAAACATCAGGTCGTTGTCCGCACCACCATCAAGCCTGTCGTCACCCGCCCCGCCGTGAAGTTCGTCAACGCCGAGCCCACCCATCAAGGTGTCCGCGCCGTCGCCGCCATCCATCAGGTCGTTGTCCGCACCGCCATCCAGATAGTCGCTCCCCAACCCGCCGAACATCCTGTCCGCACCCGTTTCGCCGTAAAGCTGGTCGTTGTCGGTCTCGCCCGCCAGCAATGTCTGCTTGGCTTCGTTGGTGCCGGTAAAACCCATCAGCAGGTCGTCGCCCGCGCCGCCCCACAGCACGTCGTCGCCGGTCTGGCCGAACAGCTTGTCGTTGCCGTCTTCGCCCAGCAGTTGGTCGTTGCCGGCGCCGCCTTGCAGCTCGTCCAGGCCCAGCCCGCCAAACAGCGCGTCGTTGCCCGCTTCGGCAAGCAGGGTGTCGTTGTCCGCGCCGCCGTCCAGATAGTCGTTGCCGGCGCCGCCATACAGGGTGTCCAGGCCCGCGCCGCCGTAAACCGCGTCGTCGCCCTCGTTGCCGCTGACCAGGTCGTTGCCGGAGTCACCATGCCCGACGTCATTGCCCAGGCCGCCGTAGAGTTTGTCGTCGCCGATGCCGCCGTCCATGTAGTCGTTGCCGTCCTGCCCGGCGAGGGTGTCGTTGCCTTCTTCGCCGTATATCTTGTCGTCGCCGGCGTAGCCGTAGGCGGTGTCGTTGCCCGTTCCGCCCCACAGTTTGTCCGCGCGGGCGCTGCCGCCGAAGATGTCGTTGCCGCCTCCGGCAAGGAAGTTGGTCAGCAGCCCGCTGTTGAAGTATTGGGTGTAGGCGGCGTAGTAGTTGGAATCGAAAGTGTCCGCGCCGTCGGTGCCGATGAGGTAGCTCTTGTTGTTGAAGTTGATCTTGACCTGCGACGGCGCCCAGTTGATGGTGCCGAAATACCCGCCCGACGCCCAGTAGTAGACGTTGTCGGTGTCGCGCAGGGCGCGGTAGTTGCTGGCGGGCACGGCCTGAATCAGGTTGGCGCGCGGAGGCTGAATCGACGCGGCAGGGGCGACGATGG
>CAZLJK010000142.1:0-3859 GCA_964559825.1 uncultured Sulfuricella sp.
CATCCCGCAAAGCCGAATGCGCGGCCATGTGGGACTTAATCAGAGGTTCCTTAACCTGCTTCGTGGATATCTGAGTTTTTAAGAGTGAAGTGGAGGCGTGGGGTTTATTCGGCGGACAGTCGCTATATATTCATGCTTGCGTGTTGCGGGTACTGCGATCAGTTGCCTTGTTGAGTGATGCGATGTTGCTACGCTTTCAAAATCGAACTTGCTTTTTCTGTATACTATATTAAAATAGTCTGGCATTATTTTTCCAATCAATACCCTCAAGGAACCCAAAATGATTCACAACTGCGCTAATTCCATTTCCCCCGACATGCTTTACCCGTTCGATGCCCGCGGCGTCGCCAAACGTTTCCGCCATGCTGCCATCTTTGGTGCATTGGATTCCCTGAATGCCGGCGAAACCATGCGTTTTTGCAACGATCACGACCCGTTGCCGCTGCTCGCGCAATTGCAGAACCGTTACGGCGACGGCATCGCGATTGCTTATGTCGCTCGTGAGCCGGGTCAGATCGTGATCGATTTCACGCGCAAATAATCGCACTTTTATCCCGGTGATGGCGGCGTTTAGCGCCTCCCTCGCCGGGCGTCGGGTTATCTTCGCAAGCGCTCCTCTATCCAGTCCGCCGCCTGGTTTACCCCTTCCGCACTTACCGGCTCGGCCCGCGGCACACCCCAGAGGGCCTCCAGCGCCCCGGTAAAATTTCCCTGTTGCAGTTCATCCCTCGAAACCTCGCGGCAGGCACCGTATTGCTCCAGCCATGCTGTCAGGGCGGGAGATTCCGGCCAGTCGGCGCGCTTGACGTACAGCACCGGCACCCCGCTGCACGCGGCCTCGATAAAGCTGCCGTAGCCGGGCTTGCAAATCAGCGCGTCGCTGCTGGCGAATAAATCGCTGAAACTCATCTGCAGGGTCTCGCTAACGATTGCGTCTGGATGGTTGGCCTGCCAGCTTTGCTGAACCAGCCAGCGTACGCCATCGATGCGCGGCCAGCGTTCGACCGGCAGGCGGCAGGCGATGCCACCCATGCTGATCAGCACCAGTTTCTCACCGGGTGGAAGTTGCAGGTCATGGTTGAGTTGTTCGCGCCGATTGATGCCGACGGCGGCGATGGGTGCGATCGGGACAAGGTTGGGCAGGTCGGGCATCGCCATGCCGGGAGTGGCGAGCAGGAAGGCCGCGGCGTTGCGGTAACAGTAGCGGATTTGGGCGGTGATTTCGTCAGCGCCGCAATAGTGGCGGTAAATGTCGGCCCAGTTCAGCGAGCACAGTGCGGCATTGGGAATGCCTGCCTGCTGCGCCCCGGCCAGCGGCAGATAGCCGACATTCGACAACAGGAAATCCGCCTTGAGCTCGCGCAGCAGTCGTGCCTCGGCGGTGACCCGCATCTCCCAGTCTGCGTGAAAGGCGCGATAGGCCGCGCGGCTCTCGTCGACGAGAACATCCAGCGCCGAAGACATCGCCATGCCGATATCGCCCTCACTGGGCAGATACGTGAACGGCGCATGGATGCGCGAACGCAAATGGGCTAGCGGCACGGCGGAGCGCACGGTGATATGCAATTGCGGCATGCACTCATGCAAGCGGTTCAGAATTGGTGCGGTCTGCGCGACATGGCCGAAACCGTGGGCGGAGATGGAAACGACGAGACGAGGCATGACGGTGGCTTTGTTAACGGTAATGAGAGTTTATGCCACTCTGCAGGCTCATGGCGGTGCAGTTTTCAATTATGGAAACCTCAATAGAATGCGCTCAAGGCGTGCTGAAGCTGAATGCGAACCTTTAATTTGTGCTTTAAGGAACATCTGATCAAGTCCGCCATAAACCGCGTTGCTAACAAAAACTGGATGATCGCAAGGCGCGCGACGCAGGTCGTAGTCATTCTACGATGCCAAGGAGCGCAACGCCGCGAGCGCCAGTTTTGGCCGTTCCTCGAAACTGCGCTGCGCTCCGTTTTGTTGCAACCCTTCAGGGCATTGGCTTTGCGGGCGACCTGCGGTGTCAGGCTCCTAGCGAAGGGAATGGCCATTCGCGTCAGCCCTCTCCACAATCCTCTCCCGCCCGCGGGAGAGGAGGCGATCGTCCTTTCCCCCGCCTGCGGGGGAAAGTTAGAAAGGGGGTTGGCCTTCCTTGCATCTCATCCCGTAAAGCCGAATGCGCGGCCATGTGAGACTTGATCAGAGGTTCCCTAACTGACTGCTGCGTAATAATTCATCTCCTGCGCAACGGATCAAGCAACGACGACAGGCCGTTGTGGTCGAGCTCCTGCATCAGCGCCAGCAGCTGACCCAACTGGCCGGGCGGGAAGCCCTCGCGGGCGAACCAATTGAGATACTGTCCGGGCAGATCGGCGATCAGGCGGCCCTTGTATTTTCCGAAAGGCATCTCGCGGGTAACCAGCAATTCAAGGTGTTCTTGGTTCATCGCAGTGATGGATTCGTTCGTTTGTGATTGCGCAGCTAATTTTTTTCACACTGAAAAGTGCCGGAGTAAAACGGCTTCAATCAAGAGTAGATTCCACCGGGTGATACTCCAGGCCGAACGCTGCGGCGACTTTCCGGTGCGTCACCTTTCCGGCGATGATATTAAGCCCCTCGAGCAGGGCCGGATTTTCCCTAAGCGCCTGCCGGTATCCCTTGTTGGCCAGTTCCAGCACATAAGGCAGGGTGGCATTGGTCAGCGCCAGCGTCGAGGTAACCGGCACGCCGCCGGGAATATTTGCCACGCCGTAGTGGACCACACCCTCGACGATGAAGATCGGATTATCATGGGTGGTCGGATGCATCGTCTCGACACAGCCGCCCTGATCAATGGAAACATCCACGATCACCGCCCCGCTGCGCATGGTCTTGAGGTCTTCCCTGCAAATCAACCTGGGCGCGACGCCACCATGAATCAGCACCGCGCCGATGACCAGATCAGCCTGGGCAATCTGCTTCAACAGGGTGTGCCGATCCGAAAATACCAGTTGCACATTGGCGGGCATGACATCGCTGAGATAGCGCAGCCTTTCCAGCGAAACATCGAGGATGGCAACATTGGCACCCAGCCCGGCCGCCATCTTTGCCGCATTCACACCGACCACGCCGCCGCCAAGGATCACCACCCTGCCAGGGGGCACGCCCGGCACGCCGGCGAGCAGAATACCGCGCCCGCCGTACAGCTTCTCCAGATACTTGGCGCCTTCCTGCACCGCCATGCGCCCGGCAACCTCCGACATCGGCGTCAGCAGCGGCAATTCGCCCGTCGGCAGCTCGACCGTCTCGTAGGCGATGCAAACCGCGCCAGAAACCATATGCGCCCGAGTCAGCGGCTCGCTCGCGGCGAAGTGAAAGTAGGTAAAAATAATCTGACCGGGGCTGATGCACTGCCATTCCGACTCGACCGGCTCCGTCACCTTCACGATCAGGGCGGCGGCCGCCCAGACCGCAGCGGCATTCACGGCGATGTGCGCGCCTGCTGACTGGTAGAGCGCATCACTGAAACCGCTCCCCAGGCCCGCGCCTGTTTCCACGATGACTTCGTGTCCCGCCGCCACCAGCGCCCCTGCCCCTGCCGGAACCAGCGAGACGCGGTTTTCGTTGGTCTTGATTTCTTTCGGGATGCCTATCTTCATGGGTGGCCTCATCAAATCCATGTTATCGGGTAGCGCGCGAAGGTTGACTGCCGCGCAGGAGCAAGCCCTGCTCGCGACCAATCCAGACTATCGCGAGCAGGGCTCGCTCCGTCAGACATCTTGCCCGGCGGCGTAGCCGGAAGCCCAGGCCCACTGGAAATTATAGCCGCCGAGTTGGCCGGTTACGTCCACCACTTCGCCGATGAAATACAGGCCGGGCACGTCGTTGCATTCCATGG
>CAZLJK010000143.1:0-3658 GCA_964559825.1 uncultured Sulfuricella sp.
CCGGAACGAGCAGGCCGGGGTCGCGCTCGGGCAGGAACACCCGCGCCATCATCCATGGCGTCAGCAGCAGGAACACGCACCAGCCGTCGCTGCGGCGAAAAGCGCGGACTTCCACCGGCAGGTCGTGGTTGACCAAAAACTCGCCGCTGAAATACTTGCGGTAAATCTCGCTGAAGGAGCCGCCCACTGTGGCAATCACCGCCGGGTCGTCGCTCTGGGACAGTGCCCCCAGCTTCCAGGCTGAATCACTCATCGGCCAGGCCCGCAAGCTGCTGGCCGAGCTGCCGGTAAATCAGCAACCGGCTTTCCTGTTGCAGCACCGAACCGATCCGGGGCAACCAGGCAGCGAGATGTTCCCGCCACAATTCCTGCAGCAATTCACTACTGTGGCCGCAGGGCTGCTCCAGCAAATAGGCGGCGCACTCCAGCAGAGTGCCGAGATAGTCCGGCGGCGCGCCCTCGGCCTGCAGGCCGGCGCGGCGGTAGAAGTCACCGAGCTGGTCGCAGGCGGCGCCGAACATCGCCCCGCCGCGAAAGGCAGACTCGAACGGCGGACAGACAGTTTTCGGGTGGCCGGAGATGAACAGGCGGCCATGCTCCGCCTGCCATTCCTCCAGCGACGTCAGCCCCAGCTCTGCGATGGACTCGCCGAGCCAGGCATGTTCCCCGGCCAACTCGCGCAACACGCCCAGGGATTCAATGCCGGGGCTCGCCAGCAGGCCGGAAAGCAGGCGCAGGGTTTCTGGCGAGGCGTTCATCCCGCCATTACCACGGGTAGGCATAAACGCCGGCATACATGAAATAGTGCCGCAGCATGTAGCCGCCCATCAGCACCAGCAGCGCCGCCGCCACCGTGGGGAGGCGGCTGCTCCAGCCCCTGATCACGCCCTTGAGTTCGAGGAAGAACGGCACCAGCAGGCCAAAGCCGATGAAGCCGACCAGCCAGCCGAAATCGTTCCACAACAGCTGCGCCGAGCGGTAGCCGGATTCCGAGCCGGACAGGGTGTAGTTGAAGAAGGAGAACAAGATCACCAGTTCGGTGGCGATCAGGATCACGTCCATGCGCTCGTAGCGGTGGCGGATGTCCTGGTCGTTCTCGTCGGGGATGAACACGTTCAGCAACAGCAACAGGTACGCAAACGCAGTCGAGAACGCCGACACCGTGAACAGCAGCGGCACGCCGGGGTTGTGCCAGAGCGCCACCGCCGGGAACGACTGGATCAGCAGGCCGGTATACACTGTGGTGCCGATGCCGTTGACGGTGGCGAGCCAGCCGACGATGCGGCGCCGCTTCAGACAGCAGCCCGACAGCCACGCCGCAAGCCGGGACTGCAACAGCGCCCCAACCAGCGGCATGCGCATGAACATCGGCGTTTCGCGCAGGTAAGGCAGCGCGTAGAGCGTGCCCCACACCATCATCCACAGGATGAACTGGGTGCCCCAGGCGATCCAGGCATGCGGCTGGTAAAACAGCACCAAGGGGTTGAGCACGTAGATCACCGCAACGTGGTGCAGCAGATGGGCGAACAGCACCGCCGAGCTGATGGCGAGCATCACCACGCCGGACAGTGCGCCCCACAGCACGAGTTTGCGGTGCGGCCGGCAATACATGTCGGTAAGGAAGCTGACCGAAAGCGTCGCCGCGCCCAGTCCGCCGAAGAACAGGTACATGGCGATCCACCAGGTCCAGATGCTTTGCGTTGTATAGGTCATGGTATCCATGGCTTAACCTTTCCGCTTCATGTCGTCGATGTAGTAAACGTTCGGCCTGGTTCCCAGGTGCGGCATCAAGGGCTGCGCCACCCCGCTTGCCACCAGTTGCGTGACCGGGTCGGCAGGATTGTCCAGGTCGCCGAACTGGCGCGCCGAGCCAACACAGGTTTCCACGCACGCCGGCTTCAGTCCCTTGTCGACGCGGTGAGCGCAGAACGAGCATTTGTCCATGCTCGGACTGGTGCGCTGGAGTTCGCCGTAGAACTCCTTGCCTTCGCGGATGTCGTCGTAGGTCACCTCATAGCGCGCATCGTAGGGGCAGGCCATGGCGCAGGCGCGGCAACCCATGCAGCGATCCGGATCGATCAGGACGATGCCGTCGGCACGCTTGTAGGTCGCCCCGGTCGGGCACACGGTCAGGCA
Organism: uncultured Sulfuricella sp.; assembly: GCA_964559825.1. Classification (GTDB taxonomy): domain Bacteria; phylum Pseudomonadota; class Gammaproteobacteria; order Burkholderiales; family Sulfuricellaceae; genus Sulfuricella. The sequence goes on from CAZLJK010000143.1 coordinate 2,137, forward strand.
CGGCGGGTTGTCGCAGTGGTTGCACAGGCGCGGGAAGAAGCGCCGCCGTACCATTTCACTCGTCCCGATTTCCTTCTCATGCACGTAAGTGCGCCATTTGTTCTTCCATACGGGCGTCTGGTTTTCCATCGCGCAGGCTGCCATGCAGGCGTTGCAGCCGACGCAGGTATTCAAATCGATCACCATTGCGTAGTGCGTCATGCCTGTACTCCTTTGCTTTCAATCTTCTTGATTCGCACGGTGAACTCCTGTGTACGGAAACCTCCAGTCACGGGTTCGAGATCATAGGGAGCCAGCTTGTTGGTGGCGGTTCCCACCCCTATGGCACGGGTAAGCGCCGGGTTCTCCGAACCGAAACCAGAGTAGAGAAAAACTGCCTCACGGTGAATCAGCCGGGTGATATGGGCGTGACCGCTTGCTGCCTGGCCGGTTTTCGAATTCGAGATAAGAATCGGGTCCCCCTCTCTGATACCAAGAAACGCTGCGCGCGCCGGATGTATCCAGATGTGGGTGTAGATATCCTTCTTGAACTGGTTAATGGCCGCCAACACCGGATTGTTGTTGTTAGTGGAGGCATAGGACACCGTGGGTGCCTTGCCGTAGGTAAAGTAAAACTCGTCATCCGCCAGGCTACCGGAAGCGCCTTTCCGGCATTCCGTCGGGATGTGCGTGGCGAGCACGTTAAATTGCGGCGCCGTGCCGCCCATGCCGCGCAGGCCGTCGAACAGACTGGAGTAAAACTCCACCCGACCGCTTCCGCTGGGCATCGGCAGTTTCCAGGGCATGGCGTATTTCTCCAGGAGCTTGTCCTTGGTTTCCAGGATCAGCACGCCCTTATCTCGTAGTACCGTATCGAGTTGCTTCACGGTGATGCCTGCCTCCTCGGCGGCCAGCTCGAAAGCCACGTCGCGGTATGCGGCGGAAAAAGGACTTTTTACCCCATCCTTGACCTTCTGGGCCATATGCTTCTTGACCGAGGCGGCGTTCAGCCCGGTCAGTTTTTCGATGGAATCCATGAAGGCATCGGTCTTGCCGCTGACGATTTCCGTCATCTTCAACAGGATATCGGGCACCTCACGCGTATCGTACAAGGGGTCGATAGCCGGATAGCGCGTAACGAGCCCCATGTCGTGGTTTACCCCATTTGCGTAAACATTCGGTTCGCCACGCTCCAGATAGGTGGAATTGGGCAGGATTACGTCCGCATACATGGTGGTATCGCACGGCAATACGTCGATGGCGATGACTAGCTCCATATTCTTGTGGGAAAGAATTTCCTTCCAACGGGAATCAGGATAGTAATGGCGCACGGGATTGGCGGCATTAAGCAACACTGCACGGGTGTTGTAAGGTTCGCCCTTGTAGTTGAGTGTGCCCTCGACCGATTCCTTGAAACCCACGTCTGCCAGTACCGGCAGCATCACGTAAGGTCGCCCCGCCGCTCGTTCCTGCTCGGTAAAGGCCCAAGACCAGCCGGGCTTGCCGTGGCTGAAATTCTTGCCGTTCGAGAAAACATCGATGA
>CAZLJK010000144.1:0-3585 GCA_964559825.1 uncultured Sulfuricella sp.
TTGCGGAACATGAGCTGGATGGCGATGAACATGATCATGCCTGCAATCGGCGAGAAGATGCCCATCAGCTTGAACATCTCGGCGCCGAAAGTGTCGCGCGCCACCGGATCGCCCGCGACGTAGTAGCGCTCCGGCCCTTTCTCCACGGCCACGATGTGGCGGATTTTGTCGGCGATGACGGCGCCGTTGGCGCCCTTCTCCAGCGGCACGTAGATGGCCGTGGTCTTGCCGTCCTTCGAGATGACGCGATCGACCAGCAGCGGATTGCCGAACAGCGCGCCACGCAGCGCTTCCACCTCGGCATCGGTCTTCGGCGCGGCGGGCATGAGCGGCCCGACCTTGAGGGTGCCGGCCTCCGCCGTGACGTTGGTGATGGTGGTGAAGCCATTCACGTCGCGGCTGGCGACGCCTGGAAGCGCAAGGATTTCGTCGGTGATTCGGGCGATGCGCCCCAGGGTTTCCTGATTGAGCACGCCCGCATCGTTTGCCACGCCCACGACGATGGTGTCCTCGTAAAGCGCGAAAATCTTGTCCACCTCGTCGTTCCACACGCGCACGTCGGAGGTCTCCGGCAGCATGTGCTTCGGGTTGGTGTCCGTCTTGATGCCGGGAAACTGGGTGAGAAACAGCAGCACCAGCGCCACCGTCATCCAGACGACCAGCTTCGGGCGGCGGATGGAGAATTCGACGAGCGAGAACTTGAACATATTCATAATCTCCTATCCATTAAACGGATGATGTCGCATTCGCCAATTTCTATATTCATACGAATGTTTGAATTGTAATTATAAAGAAACCCTTTCTGCAAGAGGTTTCCCTGCAAAGCACAGTTCCTGCTCAGAAGCGCAACTACCACCACTCCAAAGTCACCGCCTTCAGGCCTTCGAAGGGCGCTCGCGTCGCCGTACTGAAGCCCTACGCGGGCAGATTCTCCGTGCGACCGCCAAATAAAGGCAACTATCCGCCGGTGGACGACATGAACCGGACGACCTGATGCGGCCGCTCCCGGAATTCGTGACGCGCCGGCTTGCGGTTCAGCCCCGAGAGCAAGGCTTCCTCGATGGCGGCATCGGAGCAATTCGCGCGCAGCAGGCTGCGAAAATCCACCTGGTCATCCTGGCCCAGGCATAGGTGCAGCGTGCCATCCACGGCCAGACGCACCCGGTTGCAGGTTTCGCAGAAGTGCTGGGAAATCGGCGTGATGAAGCCGATCTGGAAGCGGTCGTCCGGCGAAACCAGGTAACGCGCCGGCCCGCCGCCGGGAACCACGCCATCCACCAGTCCGAAGCGGGCGCGCAGCCGCTCCCGCACCGGGCGCAGATCAAGGAAACCGGTGCTCCGCCCGGTTTCCCCCATCGGCATGGTTTCGATCATCCGCAGCACGAAGCGCCGCTCGATGCAATAAGCGACCATCGCATCGATCTCCTCCTCCGTGGTTCCGGCCATCGCCACCATGTTGATCTTGATGAGCTGAAATCCCTCTTCCCTGGCGGCTTCCAGCCCTTCCAGCACCTGCGGCAAAACATCCCTCCCGCAGATGGCCTTCATGCGTTCGCGGTCGAGGGTATCGAGACTGACGTTGAGCCGGTGAATGCCGGCCCGGCGCAGACTGGATGCGTGCTTCGCCAGTTGGGTGCCGTTCGTCGACAGGGAGAGATCCTCGATTCCAGGCAAGGCGGCCAAGCGCCGAACCAGGTCGACCAGGTTTCCGCGCAGCAAGGGCTCGCCTCCCGTGAGCCGCACGCGCCTCAACCCCAGGCGGGCGAACACTTCGATCAGACGCTCGATCTCGTCGAAATCCAGCCAATCTTCGGGTTCCTCGTAGCCTTTGTGCCCTTCCGGCATGCAATACGCGCAACGGAGATCGCAGCGATCCGTCACCGAGAGCCGGAGGTATTCAACACGACGACCGAATCCGTCCAATAGCATCTTTGTCACTCCTCATCCCCGCCTTTAGGCATATCGTGGGCGATTCCCTTGTGGCAGTCGATACAGGTTTTGCCGGAACCGGGTTCTGCTGCCTGAGCATGTTTCTTTTTGGCACTCTTATCCTGTATTTCCAGATTCATGCCTTCGAAGCTATGACAATTGCGGCATTCACGCGAATCCGAGCCCTTCATGCGCGCCCATTCGTGTTTCGCCATCTCCAGGCGGTGTGCCTCAAATTTTTCCTTGGTGTCGATCACTCCAGTGATCTTTCCCCACACTTCCTGGCTCGCCTGGATCTTGCGCTGCATCTTGTGGAGCCAGTCCTTAGGCACATGGCAATCGGAACAAACGGCGCGCACGCCGGTGCGGTTGGCGTAATGGATGGTCTTCTTGTATTCCTGGTAGACATTGTCCTTCATCTCGTGGCAGGAAATACAGAATTCCATCTTGTTGGTCGCCTCCATGGCGGTGTTGAAGCCGCCCCAGAAAACGATGCCGGCGACGAAACCGCCGCCCAGCAGCGTCAGCAACGAATAGCGGGCAGTCGGGCTACGCAACGCTTGCCAAAGGGATTTTTTTATTCCTACTGGATCTGACATACCCTCAACTCCTTATCATTTGCCGCTAAGGCCTACGAAATAACTTCCCCTTTTAAACCGCCACCGCACCAGTCCCTTCCCCCTGGCAGGGGGAAGGTTAGGATGGGGGTCGAAAGGCGGAATTACCGACACACTCTCGTTTCCTCACCTTTCTCCCCCCATCCCGGCCTTCCCCCTGCAAGGGGGAAGGAGAAAAACTACTGCGCCTGAGTAGATACGTTTTACCTGATGCTGCCGTAGTAGTGAATCACGGCTTCGACTTCCGCCTTGTCGAGTCCCTCCAGCTTTGGCTTCATCTTTTTGGGCATGGTGCGTTTCCCGCCCAGGAAGAACTCGGTCTGCTCCTTCAGGTAAGCCATCTTCTGGCCCGCCAGAATGCTGGCATCGTCGCTCGCCAGGCTGGCGCCTTCGGAGTGGCATTTCTCGCAATTCTTGTCATGCACGCCCTTACCCTTCTTGGTCAGGGCGGCATCGAATTTCTGCACCGTGCGCACGAATTTCTTCTCTGCAAAATGTTGCGCCAAAGCATTGATGTCGGCATCGCTCATGTCATTGGCGATCTGGCACATGTCGGTTTTGGTACCCTTTTTGTCGCCGCTGCGAATCTTGGTCTCGACGCAGGGGCGCGCCTTGTCCTTGTAGGCTTTCATCGCATCGGTAAAGAAGGCGGCGGACAATCCGCCGATATTCGGCACATCGCTCTCGGTGCTGGCGCCATTCTTGCCATGGCAGTTCACGCAGCTATCAGCAAGCTTGTTCGCGTCCGCAGCCAACGCGCCAGTTGCTGCGGTAAGACCCAGCAGAACGCTAGCCGCCAGCAGGGTGTACCCGACATTCTTTCTATTCATGACAAAATCATCCTTTCAATCATTCAAAAAATAAAACCTTTGCCGTCAGCAGCCGCAATCCGCCTCGACCGAAATGCCCGTCTGAGCAGAAGCCTTCTCGCCATTCTCGTCTTCCACCCGCAGGATCACGACGTACAGGCCCTGGGTGAAAGTGTGCTCCGCCTCCTTCGTCGAGGCCGATTCGCCGTCGCCGAAATCCCACGCGATGG
>CAZLJK010000145.1:0-3573 GCA_964559825.1 uncultured Sulfuricella sp.
GCCTCGATGTCGGGATTGTCCATCATGGTGCGCAACACGGCCTGCATCAGATTCGTATCTTTGCCGATTTTCTGATCGACCAGCTTTTCCACCGCCGCCACACGTTCGGCAAGATCACGGTCGCGAACACGCGCCTCCACGAAGTACGAAGTCGCCGCGAATGCCCCCAGGATAAAGGTGAGCACGATCGCGAACGGCCAGATGAAGGCCGCCTTTACACGCCGGGGTTTTCTGCCAAGAGCTGCTGATTTCACGTTGGAAAGTGTGCGCCTGTGTTCGGCAGGTTGCAACCGTCGATAGCCGCTAACTTAGGGGAGATTGGGGGTGCCGCGAAACGTCGGCAGGTACGACTACTTGCTGGCGCCGCCACTTGTGGCGGGTTTCTGCTCGCCCTTGGCGGGTGCCGGCTCTTTCGGCTGGAATGGAACGCTCCTGGGATAACCGACCTCGTCCAGCGCCGCATTCCAGGCGCCAGGCTCGTATCCCTTCAGGCGGGTGACCGTGCCGACTGCCAGCACCGGCACGCCCAGGGAGCCCACCAGTTTCTTCAGCTCCGCCTGAACTTCCGGCGTACCGGCATCTTTTTCTTGGAACGGGACGCCGCGCTTGGTCAGATGCTCGCGCGCCTTGGTGCAGGTCTCGCCACACTCCGAATTGTACAAGGTGACCGGGAAATTCTTTGCCGCCAGGCGGGAGGCATAGGGTAGCCGGCTGTCATCCGCCGGCGGTGTGCCGAGGGCTTTTTCCTCGACCTTCCTGGCTGCGGAAGGCGGTGGAGGCTGCTCGGTGTAATGCACCTTGCCCTCGGTGTCCACCCACCGGTAAAGGGAGGCGGATTGCGCCGTATACACCGCGAACATGCAGACTACGCAGAAAAAAGCCGCAAGTTTCATATTCGAAGTCCATGCAAACGTTTATGGTAGTAAGCCCTGAGTGCCATGGCGCCGATCACCGCGCCGCAGGCAAATGCGCCGAATGCCAGCAGCAGCAGAATGGAAGTCGATGCGCCGCCCTCAGGCTGATTATGCGGCTTCTCCATTTCGCGCTGCAGATTCGCCAACTCGACCCGCGCCGTCACCAACGCTTGCTGCGCGGCCTCAAGTTCAGCCCGGCTGGCGTTCTGGGTCTCCGCCTTGCGGATATCCAGAAACTTGCGCAGCACCCAGCCGGTTTCTCCTCCGGTCGCTTTGACCTTCGCGTAATCCTGATCGACCTCGATCACCTGCACTTCCATGCCTGGAGGCAACACCCTGATGATGCGGTAATTCTCAGCCTTGCCGCTACGCATGTTGACGTTGGCGGTATCGGTCACCTGCGCCGTTTGCGCCGTTGCCATTCCGCCCCACAGCAGGACAGTCAAGAAAATTAAAATTCTCATTATGCTCAACTTGTTATACGAACATGTTTAAGTAATATCACAGATAAAACCCAAAAATCAAGCTTTTTATATGTTTTTTTACCGGGGTGGCTCGGCAAATCGCCTGGCCGTCAGATTCCGGTCATGCCGCTGTGCCGCAAAAGCGCTTCAATACTCGGTTCGCGACCGCGGAAAGCGGTGAACGATTCCAGCGCCGAGCGGCTGCCGCCAACGCCTAGAATCTCGCTCCAGAAGCGGTGACCGGCTTCCGGGCTGAGCACGCCGCTTTCCTCGAACAGGCTGTAGGCGTCCGCCGACAGCACTTCCGCCCACTTGTAGCTGTAGTACCCCGCCCCGTAACCGCCGGCAAAAATATGCGAGAAATTGTTGGGGAAGCGGTTGTAGTCGGGCGGGAACATCACCGCGACGCGGCGGCGGATTTCGTCCAGCAACTGCAAGGCCGTCTTGCCGCTATCCGGGTCGAAATCGGTGTGCAGGTGCATGTCGAACAGCGAGAACTCGATCTGGCGCACGGTCTGCATGCCGCTCTGGAAATTCTTGGCGGCGACCATCTTGTCGAACAGCGCACGCGGCAGAACTTCTCCCGTATCCACATGCCGCGCCATGTGGCGCACCACTTCCCACTCCCAGCAGAAGTTTTCCATGAACTGGCTGGGCAGTTCCACCGCGTCCCACTCCACCCCGCTGATGCCGGACACGCCTAGATCCTCGATGCGGGTGAGCAGATGGTGCAGGCCGTGACCGAACTCATGAAACAGGGTGATCACCTCGTCGTGGGTAAACAGCGCCGGCTTGCCGCCGACCGGTGCGGAAAAATTGCAATTCAGGTAGGCCACCGGCACCTGGAGCGCGCCATCTTTCCTGCGCCGGGTGATGGCGTCATCCATCCAGGCACCGCCGCGCTTGTGGTCGCGGGCGTAGAGGTCGAGGTAGAACTGGCCGACCGGCTCGCCCTGGCGGTCGCTCAGGGTGTAGAAACGCACGTCGCCATGCCACACCGGCGCCGAAGTCTGCTGGATGCTCAGGCCGTAGAGCGTTTCCACCACCTTGAACATGCCGGGCAGCACGATGGTTTCCGGAAAATACTGCTTCACCTCGTTGTCGGAGAAGGCGTAACGCTTGAGACGCAACTTTTCCGCCGCATAGGCCACGTCCCACGCCGCCAAGTCCGCCAAGCCCAGCTCATCGCGGGCGAACTCCGTCAGTTCGGCGAAATCCTTCTCGGCATAGGGCTTCGCCCGCGCGGCCAGATCGCCGAGAAAATCCAGCACCTGCTGCGGTGACTGCGCCATCTTGGTCGCCAGCGAATCCTCGGCGTAATTGTCGAAACCCAGCAGCCGCGCCGCCTCCCGACGCACCCTGAGGATATCCGCGATCAGCCCGGTGTTGTCCCACTCGGCCTTGCCGAACTCGGAGGCCCGCGTTACATAGGCGCGGTAGATCTGCTCGCGCAGGCCGCGGTTGTCGGCGTACTGCATCACCGGCATGTAGGACGGCGCCTGCAGGGTGAACTTCCAGCCCGGCTTGCCGTCCTTCTGCGCCGCCTCGCGCGCCGCCTGCAAGGCATCGGCGGGAATCCCGGCCAGCTCGGCCTCGTCCTCGACGAACAGGCCGAAATCGTTGGTCGCGTCGAGCAGGTTTTCCTCAAACCGGGCGGACAGCGCCGACAGCTCCTCCTGAATCGCCTTGAAGCGCAGCTTTTTGTCCTCGGCCAGCTCCGCGCCGCCGAGGCGGAAATCGCGCACTTCATTGTCGATGATCTTCCGGCGCGGAGCGGACAGCGCCTCGAATTCCGGCGCGCCGCGCAGCACCTTGAATTTGCCGAACAGCGCCAGGTTCTGCGACAGGTCGGCGTAGTAGGCGGTGATCTTGGGCAGATTCTCGTTGTACACCTCGCGCAGCGCCGGGCTGTTCATCACCGCATTCAGGTGGGAAACCTGGCCCCAGGCGCGGGACAGACGCTCATTGGCATCCTCCAGCGGCTGCACGAAACTTTCCCAGCCCGGCGCAACGGCTTCCGCCGCCAGCCGGTCCACCAGGGCGCGGTTTTCAGCGAGCAGGGCGTCCACCGCAGGCGTGACGTGTTCGGGTTTGATTTCTGGAAAACGGGGCAGGCCGGAGAAGTCGAGCAAGGGATTCATGAGGAAAGTCCTGGTTAACGAAGTGAAATTGAATTCAGAAAAAACAATTGAACC
>CAZLJK010000146.1:0-3522 GCA_964559825.1 uncultured Sulfuricella sp.
GGCACGCCCATCTACAAGGTCGAGACCGAAGCCAAGCCGCCCAAGAGCCTGGCCCGAACCGCATCGATGGGAGAGGTCACCCAGGACAAGCAAACCATCCGCGCCCATCTGCTCAATCACGCCATGCGGCTATCCAGGGAACTCATCACCCGACGGCTGACGGCCAGGCAACTGACGGTGTTCCTGACCCTGAAGTCGTTCGACAAACAGGCCAGCACATCCGGGCTGCCCTATCAGAGTGCGGATTACTTTCTATTGGCGAGTGAGGCTGGCAGGGCGCTGGACGAGCTGTACGACCCGGATCGCCACTACCGGGCATGCGGGCTGATCGCGAGTGACATCGCCATTCGCCAATCGGGCAGCTTCGATCTGTTCCAGATGGCGGAACAGCAGCGGGAGGAAAAGCATCTTCGATTGCTGGAGACGCTGCATGCCATCAACCACAAGCATGGCGCCAACGTGCTGTCCATCTGCGGCGCGATGCAAAAGCGCAGGGCAGGAGGGGCGATGGGGCGGTTCGGGTATCCGGTGCTGGAGTGCAGCTAGGCGTCTGTGTGGTGCGTCAATGCTTCGCCTGCCCGATCCCCGAAGCAACACTTCCCAGCACACCAACGAATAGCCATAGCTCATCCCGTTTATTTGATTACTTCTCAGAAGTTTTTTTCTCAGAAGTTTTTTCGTTTGGGATATGTTCAACAAGCTGTTCAATACGGCATCCAAAGTAAGTGCATAGCCGGTCGAGATTCTTTGTCACAGTGCTGTAGCCGCGCTGGTTGGCCATCTTCGACAACGTCACACGATTGATTTCCGTGGCTTCGGAAATCTCAGTCAGGGTTACCCGTTTCCCATCCTGAAACTGTTTTTCGGCTATCAGCTCTTGTAGTCTAAATCGCAACATTGTGCGTGGATAATAACATTTGTTAAGAAATGTTTGCAATCGCCTCCCTTATGTGTTAATATATATTTACGTTTGGTTCTGTGCAGGTTCAAACGAGTCATATTTATTAACACTTATAGAGGTAAGCATGAATTGCAAACGCAAGCGCAACAACATGGATCTGGTCAACCTGCTTCACGGCACATTGAGGGTAAAGGGATTGACGCTGGCTGATATTGCCCGGCACTTGGAGGTAAGCTACATCTACATGGCATCGCTCAGCAACGGTGCGCGCCCGCTCAGTGGACTCAAGCTCGAAAAGCAACGCAAGCTGGCGACCTTCCTCGGCATATCCATGATCGACTTTTTCCTGATGATAGGCGTGCTGCGCCGGGAAGACCTCGTCAACCGCTGATCCTTCCCTCGTCACATGTCGGTTGTATGCGGTCATCACTGGTGGCCGCCGCAGTGTTGCCAGGAATCCTGGAATCGGAATGGAAAGGAAGGATATATGCCACTATTCAGCAAGAAGGGCGACTTACTGACCCTCGTCAACGCCCGGCAGGCCGAGTCGGAAAAGAGTGTCCAGCGTTTGATCGAGCAAAACCTCAAGGCCGTACTCGACATGCATCTGCTGGCGAGCGAATACCGGACACAGGGCGGCAGGATCGATACGCTTGCCGTCGACAGCCAGGGTGCGCCGGTCGTAATCGAATACAAGCGAAAAAGGGACGACAACGTCATTAACCAGTCATTGTCGTACCTCAAGTGGCTGACCGGCCAGCGCCCCGAATTTTTCGAGTCGGTAATGCAGAAGCGGCTCCCGGAAGAGGTGATGGAGAACATCCGGCTCGACTGGCAGCATCCGCGCGTTGTTTGCATAGCGGAGTCGTTTAGCAAGTTCGATATCGATACGGTCGAGATGGTGCCGCTACGCATCGAGCTATTCAAATACCGCCTTTACGAGGGAGGTCTATTGAGCCTGGATCCGGTCCATGGCGAGAAACAGTGCGCCACCAGGGAGACTATGTCGCAGGGTGCCGGTGATTCAGACCTTGCGGTAATCGAGGCAATGAAAGAACAATCCCAGGCGACCCACTTGGTCAGCACTCTGTTCGACGAGTTGCGGGAAAGGATCATGGCGCTGGACCAGTACATCGTCGAGAAAGCAGGCAAGCGCAGCATCTCCTATCGGCTGTCCAAGAACTTCGCCGAGGTTCTCATTCGCAAGGACAGGCTGGTCATCAGCTTGCGTCCGATTATCTACAACGATCCCAAGGGCATGGTAAAGGAGATCGCCGAAGGTTATGTGGTCACCATGAATCGGCGTATCACGCTGGCTTCGCCGGGTGATCTCGACTACGTGTGCGGCATCATCGAGCAGTCCTACAAAAACGTGCTTTGAACAGAAGTTAGAAAGGGCAGGAAATGGATAAGGAATTGCTAATGGTTATGTGCGTGTTTGCCGGCCTGATCGTCAGCCTCATCGGCATCGCTAATGTTTCCACGTCTGACGTCAACACATACAGGCTCATGCTGACCACGGAAGGGTGCGCCTACGCCAGGTCGATCGGCCTTCCGATCGAAACAGGCGATTCATGTGCGGTCGCTGTGCGATTCAGGCCAAACCAGGTCGGCAGCGGCGGCGTCATTGTCATGGATAACGACAAGCGACTCACGATCAGCGATTCGATGCTGCTGGCCAGCGAACGACTGCCCATCGATCTGCCACCGACGCCGGAACTCACGGCAAAGGCGAACTGGGGGTTGTTCTGGATCGTCGTGGGCGTCCTGCTGTGTATATTTGGTTTGTTTATTGGGAACAGCAAATTGCGTTCTGAGCGAAAGGGAGGGGGTGAGTGAATTTCCAGGCATGTACATGCCCGGAAATTTTAGGTACGTTCTGTGACCGCCCTATTATTATTGTCGTTTGAATCGATCCATCATATTCAAGGAAAGACTATGCAGAAAATAATCCAGGATGTACTGAAAGCTGAGGCTGACGCTATTCGCGGCATTCCCGCTGCGAACCCTTTTGTCGAGTGTGTCGAGCTTTTTCTTGAATCAAAGCAAAAGGGCGGCAAACTGGTGATCAGCGGAGTTGGGAAAGCAGGTGAAATCGGCAAGAAAATGGCCGTCACTTTCTGCTCCGTCGGCTTGCCAAGCGTGTTCCTGCATCCACTGGAAGCGCAGCATGGCGACCTCGGGTTGTTGCATGCCAGCGACGTAATGGTTTTGATCTCGAATTCGGGAAAAACGCGCGAAGTTCTGGAACTGGAGGTGCTGGCAAAGCGTCTTGTCCCGACTCTTGAAATTGTCACGCTCACCGGCAAGAAAGATTCCATGCTGGCCGGGAAATCGGATCTTGTGCTCTGGACAGGCGATCCGGATGAGGTTTGCCCGCTCGGGTTAACTCCCACAACATCCACGACGATTATGTCTGTGATCGGCGATGTCCTGGCTGTGCTCGTTGTCCATTTATCCGGCTATAGGGCGCAGGATTATGCTCTTCGCCATCATGGCGGTTATCTGGGTGAAAAGGCTTTCCATGGAATATGACGAAGGAAAAGGCTTGTTGAAAGGCTTCCGCAAAGGCTTTCGGAATTTGGTGGGCGATAGTGGGATCGAACCACTGACTTCCACCG
>CAZLJK010000147.1:0-3515 GCA_964559825.1 uncultured Sulfuricella sp.
ACTCGAAGCCTTCCATCAGCGCGATCAGCGTTCTTTCTGCGGTGGCGATGCCGGGGTTCCTCTGCCATACATGGACAAGGATCGCGGCGAGCGCGGCACACACCATCAGCACTGTGCCGATATCCAGCTCTCCTGCGGTCGCGAAGCGCCAGGCGCCGAGCAGCATCCCCAGATACAGCAGCAAGCCTGCCGCACCGTGGCTGCCCAGCAGCGCCTCGCGCAGGCGGCCGTCGGCGATGCGGTTGCGGATGGTCAGCGCGGTGGCCAGCAGGATAAAGCCTATGCCCCAGCCCAGCGCCACGCCCAGCATGCGCAACGGGTCGGAAAGCGGCGCCATCCACAGGGCGGGCAGGATATGCTCAAAACCGAACACGCTGCCGTAGAGCAGGCCGAACACCGTCGAGCTGATGCCGGCAGCGACGGCCAGCGGCGCATACTGGCCGAGGCGGCGGCGCAGCAGGATACCGGCGAGGGTGATGCAGGCGCCCTGACCGACATCGCCGAACATCATGCCGAACATCAGTACGAAGGAAATGGCGAACGGTACCGTGGGGTCGATCTCGCCATAGCGCGGCACGCCGTAGTTCAACACCAGGCTGGCAAACGGGCGCAGCCAGCGGTGGTGGCTGATGGCCGAGGGCACCCGCAGGCGCTCGTCGGCGCGGGGATCGCGCGCGCGCAGCACAAAGCGGTTGCCGAAATTTTCCGTTAACATCTGCTGTAGGCGCGGCAATTGACTTTTGGGTGCCCAGCCGCTCACCGTAGCCAGACTACCGCGACCGCGTATCAGCGCAGCCAACTCGGCGTAGGGCGCCGCGCGGGCAAGAATGTGCGTCGCATCAAGCAAGCGCCCATGGAGATTATCCTGTGACAACTCGGCATGCCGCCGCTCGTCTTCTTGCCTGCGCTGCCCGGCCAGTTGCGCCAAGTGTTCAGTCAGTTCCTGGCGCACCTCGGTCGGGCGCCCGTGAAATTCGGCGGGAACCTCCGTAGCGCGCCAGCCGGCAGCCTGCAGCACGCGCTCGATCTCCCGCGCCTGCCCGGCGGCTCCCGCAATGATCAGATGCACTTGTTCTGGACTGGCGAAGAAACGGATGGCGGCGTAACCGGCCAGGCTGAGCGCTTCCTCGAAACGCTGGAGGTTTGCGCGCGGCAGCGTGCCGATGCGAACGTCAAGCAAAGTGCTCTTTTTCTGCAGCAGCGCGAGGTCGACGCTGATGTCCATGAACTGGCCGAGCGCCCTGAGCAGTTGCACGGTGCGGCGGTGATCCTCGTCCAGCCTGCGCATGCGCTCCTGCTCTTCCGAACATAGCTTCCACACTTCCTTCAGCCATGTACCGATCCCGGCCAGATGCGCCGGGCTGACAGGTTGCATCGGTGCTTCGATGACTTGCGGCACAGCGATCTCATAGTGAGCCAGAATCTTGTCCAGATGCGCCCTGGTCTCGGCATAGGCCTGGCGGTAGGATTCACCCGGCAATTCGGGGAGTTGTTCGGGCGCAGCCTCGCTGAATTCGGGATCGAAGCTGCCGTAGTTGGCGAGCAGCAGGGCCGCCTGTGGCGCATCTTCCTTGAGCAGGCTCAGTTCCACTCGCTGCATGGGCTGGGGCTTGAACATTCAGTGCACCCCTCCCGACTCTTCGCCATCGGGGTGTGCAAGGCCCAGCGCGGTGCGGATCATGGATGCATCCATCCGCATATTGCGTCCGCGGATGACGGCGCGCAACCGCCGCAGGTCGCGTTCGCGCAGCACCATGTAGGCGAAGGCGCGTGCGACATTGAACGTGCTGTGGTTCAGGACATTACCGGCGATGCGCCAGGTTTCCCGTTCCAGTTTCAGCGTCACCTCGGTTGTGTTGCGGGCGCCCGCCAGCAGCTTGTCGAAGGGTGCGGGCAGACTGGCGATGGCATCGTCGAAAGTCGCGCACTGCGCCAGCTGCTGCAACTGTTGTGCCGTCAGGCACTGGCTGGCTGGAATGAGCAGGTAGTAGGCCTGGGCCGGGGGCAGGTTGTAGGCGAAGCGGTAACGCAGCAGCCAGACCAGGTTCAAGCGGTCGATGATGCTGCCGATGATCGCGCGCAGCAACTGGCCGGAGGCGCTGCCGATCTCGCTGCCGCGACGCGCCAGACCGGCAAAGTAACGCCGGTCCAGCGCGGCATCGATGGCAAACAGCGCCTCGCCGTGCTCCAGCAGGTTGCGTGCCTGGCGCGCAATCTCCGCATAGGGCGTCTGCTCCAGTCTGCGCAACAATTCCGCAGTCGTGTCGCTTTGCAGCAGTTCGTCGATGTGCAAGCTGGTGAAGACACCCATGTCCAGCAGTTGTTCTTCGATCGCCTGTTGCGACTGGCCGGCCATCTTGCCGCGGATGATGGTCTTGAGGTTGCTGAGCTCGAAGCGATGTGCCCAATAACCGAGCAACTCGCGCGGTGCACCTGACAGCGGGCGGATCAGCACGGACAACTCCTTGAGCAATATCGTCACGTTGCTCTGGTCCAGGTCGCCGGCATATTGATTTGCGGGAGTGTCAGGCGGATCGGCACCCGGTGCCGGATGATCCTCGTCGAGCGGGCGGTCGATCAATGCACTGAGCCGGTCGAGGCCGAGCAATTGTCCGGCGTAGAGGCTTACGCGGGTATGCAGGTAGGCATATTGCGCGGCATTCATGGTTTACCCAAACCGGTGAGCAGGCCGAGGGCTTCATCGAGTGCCTGCCGTTCCAGTTGCCCGGACGAGGCACGCAAGGCGAGGGATTGTTCTGAATAGCGCTGTTGCAGTTCGGCGATGGTCTGCTGCGCCTGTTGTTCCGCCTGGGCGAGAAAGGCGGCGTGGATTCCCATGATGCGCCCGGCATGATGCTGCTCCGCGGCGCGGGCTTCCTGGGTGGCCTGCCCGATGATGGTCTGGCGTTCCTTTTCTGCGTGCGTGATGGCCTGTTCGGCCATCGCCTCCGCCTCCAGTAAACGCTTTAGTGTTTCATCCACCATGCATTTCCCCCTTGCGCTGTTTCCGATCCGCTGCCGTTCCCATATACGCTGCCATCAGGGATATCGGGTACACAGGCAGTGATCCATTATGGGGTTACGATAATGCAGATTGACGGTTTTGTCAGGCCAAGTTGCATCCTGCCTGCTGCCGCACAAACGGAGCGGTGGTTTGGCTTACTGGTAGCGGAGTGCCTCGATCGGGTCAAGCAGTGCCGCCTTGCGTGCCGGATAGAAACCGAAAAAGATGCCTACCGTAGCCGCTACGCCGAATGCCACGATCACCGAACTGGCCGAGATGATGACCATCGTGCCGGTCAGGATGTTGACCAGTAGCGCGCCACCGATGCCCAGCAGCAGGCCGATGAAGCAGCCGGCTACCGAGATGATGATGGCCTCCAGCAGGAATTGCAGCAGGATGTCGTGCTCTCGTGCGCCGATCGCCATGCGGATGCCGATCTCGCGGGTGCGCTCGGTCACCGAAACCAGCATGATGTTCATGATGCCGATGCCGCCCACCAGCAGCGAAACCG
>CAZLJK010000148.1:0-3438 GCA_964559825.1 uncultured Sulfuricella sp.
GTCTGGAATTCGCAGCGGCAATCGGCATCGAGCCGCAATGCAATCAGCGAATGCAGCAGCGTGCGGAAACCGTGGCGCCGCAGAGTGTGCCAGGCGCTGCCGAGAAGCACCGCCGTCAACAGGACGGCGAGCCAGTGCGGCAGCGGCGCCAGCCAAAACAGGGCGGCGGCGAAAACATGCATGCCCGCGAGCATGCCCGCCAACCGCCTGGACGGCCCGACCGCGATCGTCAGCATCCCCGGCCGCAACCCTTGTAAAAATGGCCAATTGGCCTTATGTTAGCCATCATCCCTTTCAAACTCCGTCAGAATTATGAATCCCACCTGGAAAGACCATCTCATCAAAGCGGGCGCCGCCCTGGCAGACGATCATGCCATTCATTTCGGCAATCCGGAACAAGAATTGCGGGCCGCTCAGTCCGGCACCATCCTCGCCGACCTCTCCCACCGCGGCGTGATCGGCGTCAATGGCGAGGACAGCCAGACTTTTCTGCAGGGCCAGACCACCAACGACGTCAGGCTGGCCACCGACCGCGCGCAGTACAACAGCCTGTGCACGCCCAAAGGCCGGATGCTGGCGAGCTTCCTGCTGTGGCGGGACGCTGACGGATATTTTCTGCAACTGCCCCCCACGCTGCAAGCCGGCATCCAGAAACGGCTGGCGATGTACGTGCTGCGTTCCAAGGTCAAGGTGCGCGATGCCGGCGATGAAACGGTGCGTCTCGGCGTGGCCGGCATGGGTGCCGAAGCCTTGCTGCAATCAGCCATCGGCGCATTGCCGCCAGACGTGATGGGCGTTGTCCGCCACGACAAGGGGGCGATCATCCGGCTCGGCGCAACGCGCTTCGAAATCGTCGTGGCGCCGGAGCAAGGCCCTGCCCTGTGGGAGGAATTGAACAGCCAGGCCACTCCCGCCGGCAGCGCCTGCTGGGAATGGCTGGAAATCCACGCCGGGGTCCCGGTCATCCTGCCCCAGACCCAGGAACAGTTCACCCCGCAAATGGCGAATTTTGAAGCCATCGGCGGCGTCAGCTTCAACAAGGGGTGTTACACCGGCCAGGAAATCGTGGCGCGCACGCAATACCTCGGCAAGGTCAAACGCCGCATGTATCTCGCCCATCTCGGCTCGGACAGCGCACCCCAGCCAGGAGACGAGCTGTTCGGCGCAGAACCGACGGCAGGCATGGTGGTGAATGTCCAGCCCGCCCCCGATGGCGGCTACGACCTGCTGGCGGTGATTCCCACCGGCAGCGTGGAAGCCGGCGCGGTGCACTTTAAAACCCCGGAGGGTCCGGCCCTGCATTTCCTGACCCTGCCCTACCCGGTCTAGTTCGTAGGAGCGACCTCCAGGTCGCGAATTTGGTGGTTCGCGACCTGGAGGTCGCTCCCAGCCTCTGCCAAAGGATACAAATGAAAATCTCCTTCCTCGGCGCCGCGCAGCAAGTCACCGGCTCCTGCTACCTGATCGAAACCGGGGAGGTCAAATTCCTGGTGGATTGCGGCATGTTCCAGGGCGGCCGCGAGGCCGACAAGCTGAATGCGCAAGCCTTCAAGTTCCTTCCCCGGGATATCGCTTTTGTCTTGCTGACTCACGCCCACATCGACCACAGCGGCCTGCTGCCCAAGCTGGTTGCGGCGGGTTTTGGCGGTCCGATCTACACCACGACCGCCACCGCCGACCTGCTTGGCGTCATGCTGCCGGATTCCGCCCACATCCAGGAAATCGAAGCCAGCAGGGAAAACCGCCGGCGCGAGGAACAACCGAGGAAAAAGCGCAAGTTCAGCGCAGAAGCCACTCCGCTATACACCATGGCCGAAGCGGAAATCTGCCTGAACCGGCTGGCGCCGGTTTCCTACGACACGCAGATCTCGCCGCACCCATCCGTACACTGCTGCTTTCGCGACGCGGGTCACATTCTGGGGTCGTCCATTATCGAAGTCTGGGTCAAGGGTAGGGACAAGGAGACCAAGCTGGTCTTCTCGGGCGACTTGGGGCAGCCCGATCGGCCTATCCTGCGCGACCCCGCCATCATCGAGGAAGCCGATGTCCTGTTCGTCGAATCCACCTACGGCGACCGGTTGCACAAGAACTTGTCATCGACCATCGACGAACTCGCACATGCCATCAATGACACGCTATACCGGAAAAAAGGCAACGTCATCATTCCCGCCTTCGCCGTGGGCCGCACGCAGGAAATCATCTATTTTCTTCATGAACTCACGCGCCAGGGACGGCTCAAGAATCTGAATATCTATGTGGATTCGCCGATGGCGACCAAAGCCACGGATATCACCCTGCGGCACATGGAAATATTCGACGAGGAGGCGAGGAAACTCTCTGCCTGGCTGGCAAATAACCATATCCCGCTCAAACTCACCTTTACCGGCAGCACGGAAGAATCCATTGCGCTGAACGACATCCATTCCGGCGCAATCATTATTTCCGCAAGCGGCATGTGCGATGCCGGTCGCATCAAGTTTCACCTGATCAACAATTTGGGGAAAAAGCAGAACACGATCCTGATTACCGGATTCCAGGCTCAGGGCACGTTGGGAAGGCGGCTGGTGGACGGGGCGAAAACGGCGCGGATTTACGGCAAGGATATTCCTGTGCGCGCGGAAATTTACACGATCGGTGGCTTTTCGGCGCATGCCGACCAGGCCGCCCTGTTGCACTGGCTCAAACAGTTCAAGCGCCCGCCCGCCCAAACCTTCGTGGTTCACGGCGAACTGCACGCCGCCCAGGCGCTAGCCGACTACATCAAGAAAATGGACTGGGAAGTCGCCGTACCCGGCTTGGGGGACTCGGCCATCTTCGTGAAGATGACCGAGGGAAAAGCTTAGCGCTTTACTCAGCCGGTGGCGGATTGGCGCCACCCACATCCGGCGACTGGTCCGGATTTTCCTGGGGCTGGGTTTTATTCAGTTTCTGCTGTGTTTTTTCTTCTTTTTTTCTTTTCTTTTCCAGCTCTTTTTGACGCTTTTCGTATTGGAAATTAGGTTTTGCCAAGTTATCACCCTTTAAGCTGGTATTCGTGATTAAGAAAGAAAATGAAGCCGGGCCTGTAGCCGGACTCACTGATCTAATAAGGTTAGTTTAACAGAAACAACAGTGCAACTGCGCCCCATCATTCAGAGTCGCCCCGGACCATTGCACAACCCGGAAAGGCCATGACAGGGTAAAATGGCGTTTTATCCGCTCGACCGCCCATGCCTTCCCCCTCCGCCCAGCAAATCCTCCACGACGTTTTCGGCTACTCGGCCTTCCGCGACGAACAACAGGCCATCGTCGAGCATGTCACGGCGGGCGGAGACGCGCTGGTGCTGATGCCGACCGGCGGCGGGAAATCCCTGTGCTACCAGCTCCCCGCGCTGTTGCGGCAAGGTGTCGGCATCGTGGTGTCGCCGCTGATCGCGCTGATGCAGGACCAGGTGGATG
>CAZLJK010000149.1:0-3272 GCA_964559825.1 uncultured Sulfuricella sp.
CTGGTGATCGTGGCGCTCAACCTCGCCGCCGTCTCGCTGCGCAATCGTTTACGGGAAAATTACCGCGGCCTCGAAGGCATGTGATTCCAAATCCACAAGGCAAAACACGAATAGGATAGCCACCGATGAGTATGCTAAACATGAACACGACACCACCGAAAACACATGCCATGGATATGAGCGCCGCGCTGCAGCGCACGCATGTTCGGGAAAGTGGCGATGCTGCATCACCCGTTTGCATCGAGACGAAGAACCTCAACCTGTATTACGGCGCGACCCAGGCGCTAATGAACGTGAGCGTGCAGATTCAGAAGCAGCGCGTCACCGCCTTCATCGGCCCCAGTGGCTGCGGGAAATCCACCTTGCTGCGTTGTTTCAACCGCATGAACGACCTGGTGGACAATTGCCGTATCGAGGGCAAAGTGCTGCTCGACAACGAGGATATCTACGACCGCGCCGTCAAGGTCGCGTTGTTGCGCCGCCGCGTCGGCATGGTGTTCCAGAAGCCCAACCCTTTTCCCAAGTCGATTTTCGAAAACGTGGCCTATGGCCTGCGCATCATGGGCGTGAACGACAAGCAGACATTGAGTGAATCGGTGGAGCGGGCGTTGCGCGGCGCCGCGCTGTGGAACGAGGTCAAGGATAGACTCAGCACCAATGGCCTGAGCCTGTCCGGCGGGCAGCAGCAGCGCCTGGTCATCGCCCGTGCCATCGCCCTGGAGCCGGAAGTGTTGTTGCTCGACGAGCCCTGTTCGGCGCTGGACCCGATCGCCACCGCCAAGGTGGAGGAGCTGTTGTACGAACTGAAGGATCGCTTCACCATCGTGATCGTCACCCACAACATGCAACAGGCGGCCCGCGTTTCCGATTTCACCGCTTTCATGCATCTGGGAGAAATGGTCGAGTTCGCCGACACGAACCTGCTTTTTACCACACCGAAAATGGAACGCACCTCCGACTATATCACCGGTCGATTTGGCTGACCGTACACCGTACTTAAGGACTTAAGACCATGCCGGGAAAACACATCCTAGAGAGTTTCGACCAGGATCTCGAATTGCTGCGCGAAGAGGTTCAGCGCCTTGCCGACCAGGCCGAAGAACAGCTTGAGCGTGCCTTGGAGGCGCTGTTGAACGATGACCGTTTACTGGCGCAAGAGGTGGTGGCCAGCGACGTCACCGCCGATCGACTGCAGGAACAAATCATCCTCCACATGAACATCGTGCTGGCGTGCCAGCAGGCGATGGCGGACGACCTGCGCGAAATCCTCGCCGCCGGGCGTATCGCCGCCCATCTGGAGCGGCTGGCCGATTACGCGAAAAATACCGCCAAGCGGACGCAGGTGCTGAGCCGGAAAGTGGATGCGGAAATCGGCGCCCAGTTTAGCTGGATGAGCGAGCGTGTAGGCGCCATGCTGCGCCAGGTTATGCGCGCCTACCAGGAACGCGATGCCGCCGAGGCCAACGTCGCCTGGAGCAGCGATATCGAGCTGGATCGCATCTACGGCAAACTGTTTGCGCATCTGCTGGAACAGATGCAGCAGGATCCAGGTT
This sequence comes from uncultured Sulfuricella sp., assembly GCA_964559825.1. Classification (GTDB taxonomy): domain Bacteria; phylum Pseudomonadota; class Gammaproteobacteria; order Burkholderiales; family Sulfuricellaceae; genus Sulfuricella. The sequence continues at coordinate 1,554 of CAZLJK010000149.1, forward strand.
CGATCAAGGACGCGACGCAACTGCTGTTCATCGCCAAAGGGCTGGAGCGCGCGGGCGATCACGTCACCGACATCGCGGAAGAAATCTACCTGATGGTGACGGGGGCACCCCTGCAGGGCCCACGTCCCAAGGTGGATAACATTGCGCCGGAATGATGGCTTGGCTCCGGCAACCTGATTCCCGTGCCGTATGCGGAGTACGCATACGTGCTCATTAGTCCCGCCCCGGAAACCGCTGCTACCGGCACTCACTCCAGCCACATTATCCTGGTAGAGCCCGACCCGCACGTGCGGGCGGTGCTGGGAGACTATCTGCGCGGTAAAGGGTATGCGGTTGCCGCAGCGGCGGAAATAGAAACTTTGTGCACGATGATGAACGCTACTGCAGTTGATGTGCTGGTCGTCAACCCGGCCAGCATTACGCAGTGCGCACCGGCGATGTCCGATATTCCCGTTATTGCTCTATACGGACTGGCCGAGGATCTGAATCGCTTCTCCCGCCTTGGCTATCAGCCCCATGCCACGCTGCCTCAACCGGTCCAGCCGCGCAAGCTTCTGGTCACGGTCAGGCGTGTTATCGACGCGGCACGGATTGCATCGGTCTCTCTCAATGAAGAGCATGCGCAAGTGTTCCGCTTCGCTGGCTGGACACTTTATACCGACTTGCGCCAGCTCGTTTCATGGGAGGGAAAAACGATACGACTTGGCGAGAAAGAACACCGGGTGCTGAAGGCGCTTCTCATTTTTTCCAATCATGTGCTCAGCCGTGAGCAATTGATCGAGGTTGTCTTCTGTTCTGACAAGCAAGTATCGGCCAGAAGCGTAGAAACCGCTACCAACCGCCTGCGCCGCCATCTTGGGGATGATGCCAGGTTTCCGGTTATCCTCAAGACCATACGCGGGGTGGGATATATGCTGGATGTTTTTGTGGAAAAAGTGCCTTATTGTCTGGATGAATAATCCTGAGAAAAGTATTTCATCATTGAAGCGCCAGCGCTAAGGACTACCGTTTTTAACGGGCAACTCTCGGAGTGATTCGTTTGCCCACTCTTCCTCGGCCCATCTCCGACAGGCTCCTAGCTTTAGCTGGTGGTTGTTTAATTAAGTCCCATGTTTTCGACGAGGCCGCATTTCGACGAGGCCGCAGTTGACAATATCCGCTATAACGAATATTATTTCAATCCATGAATGAACAATCATTTTTCGAATCCCTCTCCGACGAAACCCGTCGCCGCATCCTGGTGCTGATCCTCAAGCACGAGGAGTTATGTGTGTGCGAACTGTTCCAGGCACTGGACGCGCCCCAGCCCAAAGTGTCGCGCCATCTCGCGGTGTTGCGCGATGCAGGCGTGCTGGCGCAGCGGCGCGAGGGTACTTGGGTATTTTACCGCCTTGATCCGTATCTCCCTGCATGGGCTTACCGCATGCTGGGCTTGATGGTGGAGGGGGTAAGTAATGGCGTCCCGTATCGCGAGGACGCCGAACGTCTGGCGAATGCGGCGAACCGTCCGGTGCGCTGTGCCGCCTGAGTTTTTTGACTTTATATATCTGGATTGAGGAATATCTGACATGGCGAATAATAACCTTTACAATCGGATGCGCCGTTTCTGGTTTGCTGGTTTGATGATGCTGTGGGCGTTTGCCGCCAGTGCGGGGGATATACCCGATTTCCTGGCGGACGCCGACTGGCTCGCCAAGAACCTGAAAGACCCCAAACTGG
>CAZLJK010000150.1:0-3221 GCA_964559825.1 uncultured Sulfuricella sp.
TCGGCCCGTGGATATTGCACGCCAACCTGCGCGACGAATTGAAATTTTTCAGCGGTGCGTTGCGCCATGCCGGATAAAGGCCTGATTTGCCACGAAGGTCACGAAGGTCACGAAGGTCACGAAGGTCACGAAGATGGGGTTTGATGCACGAAAAGTGCCTGTCTCTAATGAACCTAAATAGTTTATTAGAGAAATTCGCCTGTCATTCAATTGCAGCATTGTCTTTGTGGGAGCGGCTTTAGCCGCGACAGTGGATGGCGTGGTAATCGCGGCTAAAGCCGCTCCCACAAAGGTCCTCGCGCTAATGGATAATTTTGGATGAACTGAAAGAGCATGAGATTGAGTGCGTGACTCAAATGAGTTTGCCGGTTGCATACAAATGGCTCAATCTGGATTGTGGGTATCGGGTGGATATGATCGTGGAAGGAAGGCTGATTATTGAACTGAAGAGTGTTGATTCTCTTCAACCGATTCATGAGGCGCAGCTGCTGACCTACATGAAACTTGCAAATATCGGAACAGGGTTGCTTATCAATTTCAATACAGGGTTATTGAAAAATGGCATTAAACGCTTCGTACTGTAACGCTCGATTCTTCGCGATCTTCGCGATCTTCGTGGCCTTCGTGGTGAATGGTTATGTTAGCCGCTGATTCGCCGCTCGCCGCGCAGGCGCAATGGCTGTCGCGTTACCGTTACGGCCTGCGTCTGTCGGAGCAGGGTACGGTGGTCTCGGTCGGCGACGGCATTGCCTGGATCAGCGGGTTGCCCTCGGCGCGCATGGATGAAATCGTGCAACTGGAAGATGGCAGCAGCGCGCTGGTATTCCACCTGGCGCGCAACCGGATCGGGGCGATTCTGCTGCGCCAGACCGAACGGCTGACCGCAGGCACGCCGGCCTGCCTGACCGGCAGGCGGCTGAGCATCGGGGTCGGCGACGATCTGCTGGGGAGGGTGATCGACCCGCTCGGCGCGCCGCTCGATGATGGCGGGCCGCTTGGTTCCGGTGCGCAGCGTTTGCTCGACGTGCGTTCGCCGCCGATCATCGCGCGGGATTTTGTGACACAGCCGCTATACACCGGCAACAAGATCGTCGATACGCTGATTCCGATCGGCAAGGGCCAGCGCCAGCTGATCATCGGCGATAACGGCAGCGGCAAGAGCGCGCTCGCGGTCGATACCGTGATCAACCAGCGCGGCAAGAACGTCTATTGCGTGTATGTATTAATCGGACAGAAGCGCTCCGCCGTGGTGAATATCATCGAAACCTTGCGCTATTCGGGCGCGCTGGCCTATACCACGGTGATGGCGGCGGAGGCAACCGCGATGCCCGGCCTGAAATATCTGGCGCCGTTCGCCGGTTGCACCGTGGCCGAGGCGTGGATGGCCGAAGGGCGGGACACGCTGGTGGTGTATGACGACCTGACCACCCACGCGCGCAGCTACCGCGAGCTTTCGCTGCTGCTGCGCCGGCCGCCGGGACGCGAGGCCTACCCCGGCGATATTTTTTACCTGCATGCGCGGCTGCTGGAGCGTTCCACGCGCCTGTCGGCGAAACAGGGCGGCGGCAGCATGACCGCGCTGCCGATCATCGAGACCGAGCAGGGCGAGATTTCGTCGTACATCCCCACCAACCTGATCTCGATTACCGACGGCCAGGTTTATCTGGATCACGATCTGTTTGCGCGCGGTTTTTTGCCGGCAATCGATGTCACCCGCTCGGTGTCGCGCATCGGCGGCAACGCCCAGCATCCCAGCATCAAGAAGGAAGCGGGGCGGATGAAACTGGATTACCTGCAATTTCTCGAGCTGGAGGTGTTCACCCGCTTCGGCTCGCGGCTGGAAGCCAGCATGGAAGCACGCATCCGCCGCGGCCAGGTATTGCGCGAAATGCTCAAGCAGGAGCTGCTGCAACCGCTGCCGATCGAGTTTCAAATGGCATGGCTGGTGGCTTACAACGAGGGGTTGTTCGATAACGCCGATCTCGGGAAAGTGAAACAGCGCATGGCGCTGCTGCGACAGCAGGTTGAGCATGCCAGCATAAGCATCGAGGAGGGGCGCGACCAGTGGAAAAACCTGGTGCATGCATGGCTGGGCGAGGCGGCGGCTTCAGAGGTTGCGTAAGGGTGCTTCTAAAAATTCAGAGTTCGCCCAAATGCAAGGCGCAGAAAAAATTTTGCCGCGCCGCATATGTTCTATATGCAAGCAAGAAATTTTTTACGCAACGCAGCAGTTGGGATGGAATGTAAATTTTTAGGAGTGCCCTTTAGGTGAGTAAGCGGCGTGAGGTCAAGGAGCGGCTGTCAACGCTGGACGAGATCGACGGCATCATGGTCGCGATGAAAAACCTGGCCCTGCTGGAAACGCGCAGGCTTGCGGCTTTTCTCGCCACGCAGCGCCGTGCGGTGGCCGGCATCGAGGCGGCGGCGCAGGATTTCCTGGGCTTCTATCCGGAAACGGCGGCGCATCCCGGCGGCATGCGGCAGTTGTTGCTGGTGGTCGGCTCCGAGCGCGGCTTTTGCGGCGATTTTAACGAAACGCTGCTGGCGCCGCTTGGCGTCGCCACGCAGCAGGAAGATGCGCTGCCGGTGGTGGTGGGGCGCAGGCTGGAGGCCAAACTGCAAGGCGACAAGCGCATCGCCGCTTTCGTCGAAGGACCCGGCGTGGCCGAGGAAGTGCCGGCGGCGCTGGTGCGGCTGGCCGCGGTGCTGGGCGAGTTGCAGCAGCAGCGTCCGGAAGAGGCGTGGCGCATCGGCGCGCTGTACCATGACGGCGAAAGCGGTGCGGTGCGGCTGCGCCAGTTGTTGCCGCTGACAGCGCCCGAGACGAGGCCGGCCTATTCGCATCCGCCGCTGCTCAATCTGGAGCCGGCGCAGTTCCTGGCGCAGCTTACCGACCAGTATCTTTACGCCGCGTTGCACGAGGTGTTTTATGCTTCGCTGATGGCGGAAAACCGTCAGCGGCTGGAACACATGGAAAACGCCATCCGCCGCCTTGAGAAGGACGAGGCGAAACTGCGGCTGCGCTACAACGCGTTGCGCCAGGAGGAAATCATCGAGGAAATCGAGATCATCATGCTGAGTGCCGAGGCGTTGACGGCCAAGGATGATTGATGGGTCGCAACAAAAAAGCCCGGCACTTGCGTGCCGGGCTTTTTTACCAACTCAGGGACCGATTAAGGAGCCTGGATGTTGGAAGCTTGCTTGCCTTTAGGACCCTGAAC
>CAZLJK010000151.1:0-3132 GCA_964559825.1 uncultured Sulfuricella sp.
CGCCTCGACGATTTCGTCGAGATAGCAGACCGCCCCCATACGCGCGGCGGTGGTCAGCGGGCCGTCGAGCCAGCGCGTGCCGTTGGCATCGAGCAGGTAGCGGCCGACCAGGTCGGAGGCCGTCATGTCTTCGTTGCAGGCCACGGTAATCAGCGGCTTGTTGAGTTTCCACGCCATGTATTCGATGAAGCGGGATTTGCCGCAGCCGGTCGGTCCCTTCACCATCACCGGCAGACGAGCCGCGTAGGCGGCCTCGTAAAGCGCCACTTCGTTGCTCTGCTGTTGATAGAACGGTTCCTGGCGAACCTTGTACTGTTCTTTGGCGGTCATCGTTTTCTCCTTGTTCGCGGGGCAGGAATGGTTTCTCGATCCCGGAAAAAAACGCCCCCAGCAAAGTGGGGGCGCCTTTTAGTGCATCGCTTTGAAACCTGAGCTTACTTGTGCACGCCCAGCTTGTCGCGCCAGCCTGGGAAGATTTTGTCGGCGTCGCCCGGGAAAGACTCGAATGCGCGGGCAAATTCCTTGTGCTCTTTCGCAAATTCGATCGGGTCGGCACCGGCTTTCCAGCACTCGTAGGACTGACGCAGGGAGATCGCGCCGGCCGCTGGGCTGTCGATGTGGCCGTAAGCGCCGCCGCCGGCGGTGTTGATCACGTTGCCATGGCCGAGGTTCTCGAAGAAACCCGGCAAGCGCAGCGCGTTCATGCCGCCGGAGATGATCGGGGTGGTGGGCTTCATACCATGCCATTCCTGATGGTAGTAAGGGCCGTCCGCAGAATCACGCTCGATCATGTAGGCGATACCCTTGTCATCCTTGCCGCCTTCCATCTTGCCGTAACCCATGGTGCCGACGTGGATGCCGGAGGCCCCTTGCAGACGGGACATCTTGGCCAGCACGAACGCGGTGTAGCCACGTACTGCGGAGGGCGAGGTGATCGCGCCGTGACCGGCACGGTGATAGTGCAGGTATTGGCTGGGGTACTGACGGCGGGCGGTGGTGATCATGCCGGGGCCGCCGACGTAACCGTCCACCAGGAAGGCGACCTTGTTGGCGTCCACGCCAAAGGTTTCCAGCGCGAAATCGGCGCGGGCCAGCATTTCGTAATGGTCGTCGGCAGTAATGTTCATGGAGAACAGCTTGGCTTCGCCGGTTTCGTCCATGGCACGCTTCATCGAGTCATAGACCAGCGGCAGCACTTTCTTGATTGGGCAGAAAACCTGGTTGCCCTGGGGTTCGTCGTTCTTGATGAAATCGCCACCCAGCCAGAACTGGTAGGCGGCCTTGGCGAACGGCTCGGGACGCAGGCCCAGCTTGGGCTTGATGATGGTGCCGGCGATGTAGCCGCCGTTGACGCGGGGGCGACCCAGAATGTCCCACAGGTCGGTGATGTCCTTGGCCGGGCCGTCGTACTGGCGCAGCATCGACCAGGGCACATAGAAATCCTGCATCTGCAGATGCTTTACATCGCCCATGCCCTGGTTGTTGCCGATTGCCAGCGTCAGGAACGACACCAGCATGGCGCGGCCGTCGGTCACGTTGCGGTCGAACAGGTCATTCGGGTAGGCGACTTTCATCACGCCCTTGGCTTCGTCGATCTCGTACACCAGTGCGTCCACGCCCTTGGTGAAGTCGTCCGTGGTGGAAACTTCAACGTTGGTGCCGGTAGAGGACTCGGCGGCAATGTGTGCCGCCACTTCCAGGTAACCATAGCCGGTGGCTGGCTGCATGTGGTAAGCGACGAGGATGTGCTTGTCACCCTTGATCAGGTCTTCTTCTTTCAGACTCAGGTCGGCATAACGATTCGATTGATCCATGAATGTTCCTTCGCAAAAAATCCGTTAATGAATGAGCTACTGGGTACCACTATACGAATGATCTACTATAAATAATATTAAATAATTATTATGATAACGATCAGTAAAATCTTATGATTACTTGGCGGCGGCCAACACAACATTCGCGAAGCGAGACTTCGTTCAGATCAGAACAAGCGCTTCTCACGTTTGCCTCCTCTCCCGGCACCCGCAAGGAGTGTCCCCGCCGAGAGCGGCAGCAAAGCTGCTCGCACTGGCGAGACGGGAGAGGATTGAGGAGAGGGCAACGAGTTAGGAGGGAGGGAAACGGTCATGGCGTGACCGTTAACCGGGACAGGGCCTCGCGGTATTTCTCGCCGGTCCTGGTGGCCACTTCGGCGGGCAGGTCGGGCGCAGGCGGCTTCTTGTTCCAGTGGATGCTCTCCAGCCAGTCGCGCACATACTGTTTGTCGAAGCTGGGCGGGTTGGTGCCGGGCGCGTACTGGTCCGCAGGCCAGAAGCGGGAGGAATCCGGCGTCAGCGCCTCGTCGATCAGGTAAAGCTTGCCGGTATCGTCCTGGCCGAACTCGAACTTGGTATCGGCGATGATGATGCCCTTGGTGAGCGCATATTCCGCCGCTTCCTTGTACAGGGCAATGGCAGCGTCGCGCACTTCGGCGGCAAGCGCCGCGCCGAGCAGCACTTCGGTCTTTTCCAGGCTGATGTTCTCGTCGTGAGCGCCCACTTCGGCCTTGGTCGATGGGGTGAAAAGCGGCTGCGGCAACTTGTCGGCTTCTCTCAGGCCGGCGGGCAGGGGGATGCCGCACACGCTGCCCTGGGCTTTGTATTCCTTCCAGCCCGAGCCGACCAGGTAACCGCGCACGATGGCTTCGATCGGCAGCGGTTTGAGGCGGCGCACCACGGTGGCTCGACCGATGACTTGATCGCGCTCCTCTGGCGTCACCACCGATTCCGGCGCGATGCCGGTGAGCTGGTTGGGCAGGATGTGGCCGAGCCTGGCGAACCAGAAATCGGAAATCCGGGTCAGCACCTCCCCCTTGCCGGGGATGGGTGTTGGCAGCACCACGTCGAAGGCGGACAGACGGTCGGTGGTGACGATCAGCAGGCGCTCGTCGTCCACGGCGTAAATGTCGCGCACCTTGCCGCGGTTGAGCAGGGGCAGGCTGGTGATGCTGGTATTGAAAAGGGGGGCGGTCACATTGCTTCCTTCGTGGTTTACGCTAAACCCGGGATTTTACTGGAAAACTGCCAGCTTGTTCCATTCTAGAATGAACAGGCATAAGCTAAGCAGTGTATTATTCAGCAACAACATAAGAAA
>CAZLJK010000152.1:0-3072 GCA_964559825.1 uncultured Sulfuricella sp.
GCGTGTGGATCATCGGCGGCGACGGCTGGGCCTACGACATCGGCTTCGGCGGCCTCGACCACGTGCTGGCATCGGGGCGCAACGTCAATATCCTGGTGCTCGATACCGAGGTCTATTCCAACACCGGCGGCCAGGCGTGCAAGGCCACCCCGCGCGGCGCCATCGCCAAGTTCGCCGCCGGCGGCAAGCACACCGGCAAGAAGGATCTCGGCCAGATCGCCATGAGCTACGGCCATGTCTACGTTGCCCACGTCGCCTACGGCGCCAAGGACATCCACACCCTGAAAACCTTCCTTGAGGCCGAATCCTTCGACGGTCCGTCGCTGATCATCGCCTACAGCCCTTGCGTCGAACACGGCTACGACATGAGCAAGCAGCACCAGCAGCAGGAGTTGGCGGTCAGCACCGGCCACTGGCCGCTGTACCGCTACGACCCGCGCCGCGAGCAGGAAGGCAAGAACCCGCTGTCGCTGGATTCGCAAAAACCGGCGGTGTCCTACCGCGAGTTCATCCAGAACGAGCCGCGCTTCCGCGGGCTGGTGAAGGAAATGGACAGCGACGGCGGGGAAGTGCTGGCGTTCTACGAAAATGAACTGCAGAAACGTTTCGCTTTTTACGAGCAGATGGCGGGCGGAACCGGCAAGGGGGGTGAAGCTGGCGTCAAGAAGGAACCAATTGAAACCTGATTGGTCTCATTAGTGTGTTGTTTCCTCCCCTTGTGCCGTGCCGGTTTTCCGGTACGGCATTTTTTTGTCCATCACCGCTTTAGCTGGTGGTGGCTGAGTCGGTGGATGTCCATTTTTGCACGATGCTGAATCCTACCGCCAGCAGCGCCGGGCCGATAAAGACGCCGACGAAGCCGAAAGCGAGCACGCCACCCATTACTCCGAGTATCACCAGGAGAAACGGCAATCGGCTGCCGTGGCTGATCAGCAGGGGCTTTACCACGTTGTCCACGCTGCTGATGAGGAAGAATCCATACAGCACCATGAAAATAGCCCATCCTGTTTCGCCCTGCTGGAACAGCCAGATTGCCGCCCCGCCCCATATCAGAGGCGGTCCGATGGGAACCAGGGAGAGCAGGGCGGTGGCGACGCTGAGCAGCATGACGGCCGGCAAGCCGGCGATGGCGAAACCGATGGCTGCCACGAAACCTTGCGCCAGGGCGGTTCCCAATAGCCCATACATGACGCCGCGTACCGTGCTGTTGATGATGGCGAGCATGTTTGCCGCATGAATCCCGGCCAGCCGTTCCATCCCTACCCCGATCAATCGTGTCAATGCCGTGCCATCGCGGTAAAAAAAGAAGCCGATGAAAGCGGCCAGACTCATTTCCAGGACGCCATTCCCCAGCAGTATTCCGCTTGTGAGGAGAAAATTTCTGGTGGGCTCCAGCAGGTTTTTCGCCAGGGAGAGCATTTCCTCCGGGCTGCCGACGAGATTGCGCCAGTACTCCTCGATCGGCCCTCCCAGCAGGGGTAGCCCCGTCAGCCATGCCGGCGGCCCGGCTTCCATGGACTGCTTGACCGCATCGTAAAACGCAGTGACGTTGTCGGCCAGGTTGTATGCCACCAGGGCCAGAGGCAGGATGACCAGCAGCGTCAATGAGAATGTCATGGTAAGCGCGGCCAGATTCGGCTGGTTTTTCAGTTTGCGCAACAGCCAGAGATAGACGGGCCAGGTCGAGATGCAAACCACGGCGGCCAACAGCATGGCGGTCATGAATGGCCTCAGCACCAGGAAGCAACCCGTGACCAGAATGATCACGGCGGCAAGCTGCGCATAAATTTCGAATCGTTTTTCCATGGCAACAGGCCTTTTTTAACTGGGTAAATTGCGGAAACCGGAACGTCAAATCAGGTGTTCTTTAGCAGTTTACCCAAGATGGCAGTAAAAGCATTGCCTAATGCGTGAGCGGGATTCACCGACTATGCCTGGAGTCGGCAATCGGCAGGGCAGAGCAACCCTTTGGTGCGCTATTTGTTGCGTTTCAGTTGCTGCGTTTCAGATAGCGCGCATCGTCGAAGGTGCAAACCCACTGCGGCTGGTAAACCGTCATCAGGGTGATTGCCATGCCGGTGGTGATCGCCTCGGACCAGGCCAACAGGACATAATAGGGCAGGTAGTTGTGGTAGAGGTAGGCCGACGGGTAGACGCCGGACAGCTGTAGCAGCAGTGTTCCGCCCAAACCGGTGGCAGCCATGGCCAGTGCGCCGCCGAAAAAGGCATTGAGAAAAATGTAGACGAACAGATGGTTGGGCAGCTTCCGGTCCGCCAGCCAGTAGATGCCATAGCTTAACGCGACCGGCAGGGCCCCCATGATGAGTCCGTTCCAGCCGTATCCCTGCCATCCGCTCATGCCCGCCAGGGTGACGGCAGCCAGAACGATGGTGAGCCCGAGCAGGGCGAGTTGCGGCCCGAACATCAGCGTCATGGCGGTGGCGCCGATCAGGTGAAAGTTCAGCCCCGGCTTGATGCCGGTCTTGACGCTCCAGAGTGCCATCAGCACCACGCAGGTACCCAGCCATACATTCAGCATGCGGGCATCCTGGAGCCTGCGCCAGGGTGCGGTGCGGATCGCCCAGAACAAGAGCAGTGCGTAGAGCCCCTGTCCGGTCCAGTACCAGCCGAAAGGCAGGAGATTGTCGGGTAAATTCATTATGGAGCCTATTTCGTTAGTTTTCGTGCTTGCGCCGGCGGCAATTCGGGCCGATGGCGCGACGCGAGACGCGCTGCTGTGTCATTCACAGCAAGCGGCTCGCAACAAAGCCATCGACCCGAATTGCCGCCGGCCCTTCGGGTTGATACCAAAATAGCGCGTGTGCGTTTTGTTCGTCGCTTGTTTGGAATAACCAAACGGCGCTCCTCACTTCTAGCTCACGCGCTATTTTGGTATCAACGCGAGCACGAAAACTAACGAAATAGGCTCCTATTATTTTAGGCTATACTCCGCCTTGTTTTTTGATTTTGGAGATTGATTTTGCGACTGGTGCTATTTGACCTGGACAACACGCTGCTTTCCGGCGACAGCGATTTCGAGTGGGCGCAGTTCCTGATCGAGCGCGGCGTGCT
>CAZLJK010000153.1:0-3012 GCA_964559825.1 uncultured Sulfuricella sp.
ACCTGTTCGTCAATCTGTTGTCGCTGCTGATGGCGCTGTCTGGCGAACGCGACTGAACACCGCACCTGATTGAAAAAAGGCGGCCAACTGGCCGCCTTTTTTATTTCTCGAACAGCGCGATGGATTCGACGTGCGCGGTGTGCGGGAACATATTGACCACGCCGGCGGCTTTCAGCGCATAGCCCTTGGTGTGTACCAGCACTTCGGCATCGCGCGCCAGCGTGGCCGGGCTGCACGACACGTAGACGATGCGCCGCGGCCCGTCTTCCGCCAGCGCCTTGATCACCTCAAGCGCGCCGTCGCGCGGCGGGTCGATCAGCATCTTGTCGAAATGTCCCAATTTTTTCAGACCGATTGCGTCCGTCTCGAACAGGTTCGCCTCGACGAACCGCGCCCGCGCCGACAGCCCGTTGACCTCGGCATTCGCCTGCGCCCGCCGCACCAGGGCGGCGCTGCCTTCCACCCCCACCACGTCGGCGCCGCGCCGGGCGATCGGCAGGCTGAAATTGCCCAGCCCGCAGAACAGGTCGGCGATGCGCTCGCCCGGCCTGGGGTCGAGCAGGTTGATTGCACGCCGCACCAGCACGCGGTTGATATCCGGATTGACCTGGGTGAATTCGGTGGGCCGGAACGGCATCACGATGTCGAAATCCGGCAAGGTGTAGTTGAGCTCCGGCGCATCCAGCGGATAAAACGGCTGCACCGTTTCAGGGCCCTTGGACTGCAGGAAGAACTGGACCCGATGCCGGTCGGCGAAAGCCCGCAGCAGCGCTTCATCCTGTTCATTCAACGGGTCCATGATGCGCAGCACCAGCGCGTCGACATCCTGGCCCAGCGCCATTTCCACCTGCGGCAAGCGCTCGCGGATGGACAACTGCTCGACCAAGGCGCGCAGCGGCATGAGCAAGGCGGAAATGCGCGCGGGCAGCACTTCGCAGGTCTCCATGTCGGCGATATAGCTGCTGCGCTTTTCGTGGAAGCCGACCAGGACTCGCTCTTTTTTCCGCACATATTTGACTGACACTCTCGCCCGGTGGCGGTAGCCCCAGGGCGGGCCGTAGATGGCGGGCAGCATTTCCTCCGCCCGCACCTTGCCGATATGCCACAGGTTGTCTTCCAGCACGCGCTGCTTGGCAGCGACCTGCGCCCCGGCCTCCATGTGCTGCATGCTGCAGCCGCCGCACAGGCCGAAATTCGGGCAGCGCGGCGTGACGCGCATGAAGCTGGGCTTGAGGATTTTCGTCGCTGTGGCCTGCTCGTAGCTGGGCTTTTTCTTGAAGGTGGAATACTCCACCGTTTCGCCGGGCAAGGCGCCTTCGATGAAGATGGTTTTGCCTTCCACGTGGGCGACGCCGCGCCCTTCGTGGTCGAGAGATTCAATGATGGTCATGGGGTTCAATTCTAAAAACTCAATTCACCGCAGAGGACGCGGAGGACGCAGAGGAAAACAAAGTGATATGGACTTACTCCGCGTCCTCTGCGTCTTCCGCGGTTCAATAGATATTATTAATCACTTCCACAAAGCCAGGAACTCCTGCCAGTGCGGCGCATCGGATTTGGACAGGGTGGCACGCACCAGATCGCACTCAGCCTGATACGCCTCGCGCGTCAACACGCCGCGCATCAGCTGAAAACGCAGATAAACCAGATAAGTGTTGGCGACGTCGGTTTCGCAGTAATTGCGGATGCCGTCGATCTCGCCGTTCTGGAACGCATCCCAGACTTTCGAGCCGTCCATGCCGAGCTTGCCGGGCAGGCCGACGAGTTGCGCGATCTGGTCCAGCGGCGCGTTGGCGCGCGGCTGGTAGAGCGCGAGCAGGTCCATCAGGTCAAGATGGCGGGTATGGTAGCGGCTGATGTAGTTGTTCCACTTGAACTCGCGGTCGTCCTCGCCCATGTCCCAGTAGCGCGGCGCCTGGATGCCGTGGATCATGGCGCGGTAATGCAGCACCGGCAGGTCGAAGCCGCCGCCGTTCCAGGACACCAGCTGCGGCGTGTATTTGTCGATGCCGTCGAAGAAGCGGCGGATCAGCTCGGCCTCGTCGTCCTCGGGATTGCCCAGCGACCAGATGCGGAAGCTGTCACGCTCGCGCAGGGCGCAGGAGATCGCCACCACGCGCTGCACGTGCAGTTGCAGGAAGTCGTTGCCGGTTGCCTGGCGGCGTTGGTGAAAGGCCATCTCCGCCACCTGGGCCGAGTCGATTTCATCCCCTAGCCCGTTGAGCTTGCGCAGGCCCTCGATGTCGGGGACGGTCTCGATGTCGAATACCAGAATGGGAGCCTGCCCCCGAAAGGTGTTATCGGGAGCCACTATTTTCGCACCCATGCCCCGCTCTGGTTCTGATACCACCATCCCGGTGCGGCCTTCTGCACCCAACGCTGGGCGAAGGTGGAGCGGATATCCTCCTCCCATTCAGGATGGCCGTTGGCGCGTGCAATCTCGCGATACAGGGCCTGACGATCCTGGTTCTCTGCCGCGACCAGTCCGTTCACTGCCTGCCGCTGCGCCAGCGGCACCAGGGCCGCGTCACGCACCGCAACCAGGCCGTTGCGCGTCAGGCCGACCGCGCCGCTGGCATAGTGGCCTGCAAGCTGGTCATGGCGCTGCTGCATGGTCGTTTTCAGGCTGCCGATAGCCGGCGTGTTGATTTCCAGGTCGGCGGCGGCAAACGCCAGCGAAGGCATCCACAGCAAGGCAGCGACCATCCACAAACGAAGAATCTGGCTGTTCATTGTGACCTCCTATTTCTGTTCGACCGGTTTGGCCGGTGCCGGTGCGTCGCCCTGCTTCTGTAGCTGCCACACCTCGTCGATGATCTTGTCGGCGGCCTTTTCTGCTGCCGCTGCGGGGAAGTAAATGTTGATGGTGACGCACGCCGAAACTGTTGCCGCCAGCAGCGCGGCCAAAACGGTCATAGCGATCCGCTGTCCCCAATAATGAAGCAGCGATTCGCTATGACCGTTTCCCTCACTCCTGGCTCTCTCCCAGAGGGGCGCCCTCACCTCAATCCT
>CAZLJK010000154.1:0-2962 GCA_964559825.1 uncultured Sulfuricella sp.
CACAAGTTTTTCGCGTTCCACCTTCTTTTCAAGCCGCCTGACCTGTTCGGCGAGTGATCGCAGGAAGAATGCCAGCCACGGTTGCCAGTTCGGGGCATCGCTACGGATCGTCCCTTGGGTTTGCCGCAGGGCCAGGTAGTAGGCTTCCTTGCCGTGCTCAATGACACTTTCCAGGGAACTGTAGGGTACGTAGGCGTAGCCCGCCTGTAATAAAAGTAGTGTCGTAAGCGCGCGGGAGAGGCGACCATTGCCGTTCTGGAACGGATGTATATCCAGAAACACCACCGCCCACAGTGCAATGATCAGCAAAGGATGCAGATGTCCGGTAATACGCTCCTCTTGCACCCATGTGATCAATTCCGCCATCAGGCGTGGCGTGTCGAGGGGCGAGGCCGTCTGAAACCCAACGCCGAGCTGTGCGCCGTTTTCATCGAAGGCGGCGAGGCTATTTGATCTTGTCTTGTAGTTGCCGAGATGCCATGTATCTATCTCGCTGTAGACGAGCAGATTCTGATGCAACTGCTTGATGTGGTTTTCAGTAAAGGTAATGCCTTGCCACGATGAAAATACCAACTCCATGACTTCCGAGTAGCCAGCCACCTCCTGCTCGTCGCGGCTGGTGAAATTCCGGATTTGCAGATTAGATAGCAAGCGCTCGACTTCGCGGTCGGAAAGCTTGCTGCCCTCGATTCGGGTAGATGAGCCGATGCTCTCGATGGTGGCGACGTGAAGCAGGGCTGACAGCCGATCAGGCGCCAGCGTGCCCAAGGCGCGCCATGCCCCCTTGAACTCATCGATCCTGGCGATCAGTGACAGGATGTCCGGGGTGATCTGGATTGTATTGGTTCGAATCATGGAACCAATAATACACCCAATTACACCCATTTCAAGACCGATATCCAGAAACACACCCATTAACACCCAAAAGACAGAAGAATGTGCAATAAATATGCCGCAACACTAAGAAAAACGCCATCTCTGGGACGGCATTGGACCCCGTTTTGGGTATTATTGGCGGACGGGGAATTGAACCCGACCGCTTCATATCGAATGATTTCAACCTAAAAGTTCAAGTTAGCCAAGTCCGGATTTTTATACATTACTCCGTAAATACCCCCTCCTGGGGGGCGTTTTTCAAAGCCAATGGCCATCATGGTTTTGAAGGATTGAGCGAGCGACTTTTACATGGTCCGGTGGAGTTGGGTGTGCCATTTTGTATTTTTCTTCTTATCCGCTGCAAAACATTTCTTCTCCGACGGGAGCGGCCGAACACCCTCCGTCAGGTTTCTATCGCGCGAGCGAGGATAGGTCGCGTCTGGATAAAATATTAATATAAACAATGTGTTGACATTGATTTAATGTGCTGGTATTGTTTGCAGTGTTCGGCCGCTCCTAGTCAATTTTTCGGTAATTGACTAAGGAGACAATATGCAGCACTCAATCAAGATTGGCGTTTTGCGCCTGCCTCAAGTGATCCAGCTCGTCGGGCTGAGTCGCTCTTCCATCTATTTGTTGATACAAAGAGGGCTCTTCCCGAAGCCTGTTCAACTTTCCCTGCGCGCGGTCGCTTGGCGGCAGGCAGACATTGAAGCTTGGCTGGAGAGCCGTGCAATCGCTGGAAGCGGGGAGGGGGCATGAATACACCACGGACAGCTGCCGCGACAGCGGCAGCAATGGAATTGGTGGGCATAGGCCTGAATCGCCGAGAAATGGGGAAGAAGTCCCTGCTGTCCATCGCGGTGTGGTGTGCTGTAAATGGGCTCACGACCGAACCCGAGTCGAGAATTCTGCTGGGGCGAGCGGGTATGCTGAAGAAGTTTGCCGACCAAGGCTACTTCAAGCAGATCGATTTGCCGCCAGGACTGAAAGCAGCTCCCTATTTTCCCCATCATCATTATTTTCAACTGACTGATAAAGGGTTGATGTTCCTGGTCACGTATTTGCCCCATATGGCGCAGTACGGAAACCTGGAACTGCGGCAAGGAATCTATCTTCACAACTTTATCGCACGTATCGAGGCCGCTTGGCGCATCAGAGTCTGTAACGTCCAAGCCTATGTGCCCGAGTCCAGATTGCCGGACTTGGCTTCACCGTTCCAGAAACAGCACGACGGGCATCTGATTACCTTTGCCGGCCAAAGGGTCGGGCTGGAGGTTGAGGCGGCGGACTGGAAGAGCGGGGAAAAGCTGGCTCGCTTTGTGGCGCAGTGCCTCAACTCGATCACCAACAACCGGGTGCAGTGCATCCAGATCCTCGTTCAGACGGAAGCAGCCAAGCGCCATTACTCGAAGCCGTTTGCAGCCGGGGAGGTGTATCACCCCGAGTGGGCAAAAGAGAACGGTCGTTGGTATCCGCGCAAAATATCGAAGACCGTCATCCCACCGGAATTGGCCGCCAAGGTGAAGGTCGATCTGATTCTGCGCGAAAAAGGCATCGCTGCCTTGCTCCAGCCAGAACCGGCCATCTGGCTGCCTTCCGCCATGGGGCACAGCGCAGAACAGGATGAGTGAGGTATCCCTCATATATGCCTCCACTGGATATCGTATGGCGTATCGTGATCCATATCGTCAAAGGGCTGGCGATATGCGTTCACGATATCCAGTATCGATATGGCTGACGAAAAATGCATTTTTGATGAGGACCATCAAACACGGCGGAACGCCAGCAATGACGCCCTGTACGGGCTATTGCAGGCTCGGTGCTAGGGCACCGTCCTTGGTTTGTTGGTGGGGCGCGCCGACTTGCTCGGCTAGGTGCCTTTTTGCCCCCTCCCGCACTAAGCGTGCGCGATGGGTCGGGCTGCCCCTCCATGTGCCGCTGCCGCAGCACACGGAGCCTCTGGCATCCCTCAAAAACGCACCTAGCCGAGCAAGTCGGCGCGCCTGGGCAAGCCCCCCGCTCAAAGCACGCCGCTGGGGCGGCTTGGCACGCTTGGGCGTGCCATCTTTGGCGGCTCCCCCCT
>CAZLJK010000155.1:0-2886 GCA_964559825.1 uncultured Sulfuricella sp.
AAAATTCATCTTGCCGGTGCGCACCATCTTGGTCATCTCGTCGGTGAACTGGTTACCCCAGCCGCGCACCGCGTTCTCCAGCGACTTGAAGGCGTCGCTGCCATCCTTGCCGATATTCTCGAAAGTTTTGGCATAGGACTTGCCGATCTGCTCATCGGTGAGCAGCCCTTGCTCTTTCAGCGCGGTCAGCTTCTCCCACTCGGCGGACACCTTGGCGATTGGGTCGATGTCGAAGATGATCGCCTGCGCCTCCAGCGCGCTGCGCTGGAGTTCCTTGTTGGTTTCGTCTTCGGACTTACTTAAATCTTTCAGGTATTCTTCGTTGCGCTTCTGCTGATTCTTCATCGCCACTTCATCCACGGCAAACCAGAAATCGCCCTCGGGGTCGAATGGCTTTTGTTTCTTGGTTTTTTTGTCGTTGCCGTTGCCTATTTCTTTACGCGAGCCATGCTCGGCGGCAATATCCCCGCCATACGAATCAGCGAGCAATCTCAGTGCCGGTATCTGATATTGAGTCCCCGAATAAGCCGCGGCGATGACTTGCGCCTCGGCGACATAATCCTTGGCGATCGCAATGCGCTTGTCCGCGCTGGACTTGGCTTTCGCGTCGATGTTGTCGAACATGGCAATTGTCGCGTTTTGCAGCTTATGCGGATCACCGAGCAATCCTTCCATCGCTTCCGCCTGCATCTCGCGCAGGTTATTCATGTCCTGCCCCAACTGTTTCCATGTCTCGGAACCGGGTAGGGTTCCAAGCCGGATGGTCGCAGCCGTGAATATCCCGATAGAACCGGCTGCAATGATTACGGTATTGCTCACATCCCTTACGGCGTCACCCATCGCGGCAATAGCCACGGCAGAACCTCTCGCAAATAATTGCAAGTCGCCTTTTATTTTCAATTCTTGAGCAGCTTCACTCAGGCCTTTCAGTTCGCCGGTGTATGCGCCAACCGCAGCGGCCAACGCTTCGGTAAATGTGCTGCCCATCACCACCTTTAAATTTTCGTGGTAGCGTTCCAGAGAATTGATCTGCTTAGCGGCGGTACCCATCGCCGCCTCGTATATACCGGCAATACCTTTACCTTCCCGCATTACGGCATTCAGTACTGCCTGCATTTTTTCGGCCTGTGTCAGCGCGTTGGCCGACTTGCCGAGTGTGACGGCATATTCCTTGTACGATTGCTCCATGCTGATGTTGAGGCCGATAGTGCGCAGCACGTCCGTCTGCCCGGTCTGGATGCCGTGAATCATCGTGGCGAACGCCTGGGATGAATTCATGTTGCCGATCACCGCCGCATCCTGGGCGATGCGCGCGAGCTTAGATGAATCCGCCAGGTTGATATTGGCCTGCACCAACCGCATGGCCTGCTGGCGCGATTCGATCATGGAGATGCCCATATTCTGCATCCCGACCGCCGCCGCCTCCATTTGTGCGGAGGTGTATCCGGCGTTATTGCCGACCACCTGCATCGACACCCCGAGCGTCTCGTAACGCGCGGCCAGCAGGGCAGATTCCTTAATCAGCTCGGCGACCTTCCAACCGACAAACACAGCCGCCACTTTTATAGCCAGTTTGTTCAATGTGGACGTGAGTTTATTCGCCGAGGCCTCGACAGTATCCATTTGGCTGCTTGCCTGTTTTGCCGCGCGGTTGTGTTTGTCGAACGAAGGCGCGAGCCGATCCAGCTTGGTATTAATGTCCGAGATTGCCGCATTGAAGCCTGCCACCTCGGCATTGATGTCAATCTTGATGTTTGAGTTCGAGTCGCCCATATCAGTCTTCCGATTCTTCCCGCCTCAATAATTCCAGCTCAACCACCTGCAACAACTCCAGCCCCAAATCCAGCGGCCAGCCCAGCGACTGCATCAGCGCGATGGCCGGGTTGTAGTCCAGCCCCGTCGCGCCACCCATACCGCCGCTGCGCCACTGCGTGCGGATGCGCAGATACAGCCACCACACCGCCTCTTCCCACTCCAGTTCGGGCGGCAGGTCTGCCGCATTCACCTCGCGCCCCGCCTCCTCGATCGCCTTTATGTAATCCCACCCGATCTCGCGCCCCCAGCGCGCGCGGGCGGTCAGGCGTTTTTTGCGGCGTCTTCCTCTTCGGCGCGAAATTGGTCCAGGCTGGTGGCCTGCTCTACAATCCACGGCATGATGTTGACCGCCTGGTTGCGCCCGAAGGTGCGCAGGTTGGCTTCATCGCATGGCAGCGGGCCGTTTTTGTCGCCCACTTCATCGCCCCAATCCGAGATCGCCGCGACGGCAAAATTCGCGCCCCACTTGGCAACGTCCAGCGCCTTATCTTTGTTCAGTGAAGCGCGGCGGATTTCGTCATATTTCTCCGGGGGAACCGGGCGCACCATAAAGGTGATGCCGGTGTCGGGATGCACGCAGGCTTGCGCCTCGGCGGCAGGGTTCAGCAACAGTTTTACGCTCATGTTTTTTCCCTTTGTTTAATTCAATCGCCGTAGGGGCGTATGGCAATACGCCCTTGGTTAGTAGCTCGTCACGTCATTCCGCAGCACCACCGACGGCAGCGTCGCGCCGGTGTGCGCCTTCCAATCCAGATCCACGAACAGCCCGGACATCCCTTCCTTCGGCACCGCCTTTTCCATCAGCTCGACGTAAGGCATGTCCACGGTAATGTCGAAGGTGTCCGCGCCGATCGTGGCCGCCGAGACCATCTTCAGGCGCGTGCTGGTGGAGGCGCGCGCCAGGGCGTAGGCGCTCGCGCCATCGAACACCGCGCGAATCTTGCCGCTGAACATCAACTCACCCAGGGCAAACAACCCGTAACCTTCGCTGCCGTCGGCCAACTCGTGCCCGACCATGTTGTTGTTGATCTCGATGCTGCCGCCGACCACCTGCCCGAGCGTGGCGCCCGA
>CAZLJK010000156.1:0-2870 GCA_964559825.1 uncultured Sulfuricella sp.
CCAGAAGAAGGAGGGCTGGTTTATCGAGGGAAAAGTCTACCACCCCAACGTATTGCTGGACCCGGCGGGTTATTGGAAGAAGCTGATCGTTCGCCCCGGCGATGACATGAATACGACCCGCGTCGAGGCGTTGCGGCCGGCGGAGCCCTACACGTACAAGCCGATGCTGAAGCGGCTGGTCTGCGCGGAGTGCCACGGCCCCGATAGCAAGATCAAGACGTTCTATGGGGCGCCGGAAGCGGCCATCAAGTAGCCATGGAGAAAGCATCCATGTTTCGCAAGCACCCTATGAAGCTGAAACGCATGGTACCGGCCTGCGCCCTGGTCGCGGCATCGCTCATCCTGGGCGGCGCCCAGGCGCTGGCCGCGCCGCCGGCAAAGAAAACCGCCGCCCCCATGGGGCAGACGACCGAGAGCGAAGTGTTACGCCGTTTGCAGGCGATGGAGGCCCAGCTCGCCCAGTTCCGGGAAGAGACGGCGCGACTGCGGGCGGAATTGGCCCAGAAACAGGGGACGGCGCCGACGCAGGCCAGGCCTGCCGCGCCCAAGACTGCCGCCACGGCAGGGGGCGAATGGGACGAGCCCGAGGTGGAGAAGAAGGCGGAAGGGCGCGACGAGGAAGCGCGGCGGCGGTTGCTGGCGCTGGAAACCCAGGCGCGGAAATCCCAGGCGGAGACGGCCAAGCAACAGGAAGAGCAGAAGGACAAGGTCAAGTTCGACTTTTCCGGCAAGTACAAGGCGCAAGCCAACTCGCGCCACAACTTCAACCTGAACAATCCGCTCCAGCAGGGGAAATACGACACCGCCAGTTTTGTCGATCACCGCTTCTCGCTGCAGATCGATGCCGCCTACGAGGCGCTCCTGACCAGGCTGGTGCTCGACAAGGGCAATTTTTCGACGGACTGGAAGGAAGACAGCGAGGGTACGCTGGAGCGCTGGGGCCAGTTCCAGACACTCGGTTCCGAACTGGTGCGCGAGCTGTTCGTCCAATACACGGGGCCGTTCATGATCCGGGCCGGGAGGCAGAGCTGGGATGTCGGGCAAAAAATCGTCCTCGAAGGGCCGATGGACGGCATCCGCCTCCAGTATCCTTTCGGGCAACTGCCGTGGGGGCAGACCACCCTGTCCGGCGGCTACATGGCCGTCGCGGGCGGCTGGAGCAGCTACAACAACTTCAACGCCACGGGCGGACGGCTGGGCGGCAACCGCCAGGAGTTATTCGGCGCCTCCAACAAGCTGGACGCCTGGTACGCGGACCTGGACATCCGTGCCTCGCGCGCGTTGCGCTTGAAGCCCTATCTCCTGAAGGTGGTCGACCGCGGTGGGGTCGGCGACGCCGACCTGAACCTGGACAAGGACTTCAATGCGGCGACGATGCAGCGGGACGGCAGCTTCCAGCCCTTGTGGACGGGCATTTCCGCCTCGGCGGATTTCACGACATGGAAGTTCGACGCGGAAGCCGTCTGGCTTTCCGGGGACTACACGGTGGACCGGAAACTGAGCGCTAGCGCGCTGCTCCTGAAAGCCGTGCGCGACTTCGGCAAGGTCGGGGCGCTCGCCAATCTTACTGCGGGGTTTGAATTCGGCCGGGGCTCCGGCAACGGAACCGACAGCACGGCCAGCGGCACGATGCGTAATTTCAATGGGCTTTCCCTCTGCCGCGAACGGCACAAGTTCGGAAATATCTACAGCGAGGACATCCGCGCCGGCTACTCCTTCTGGGACAGCAATCTCTCCAACATCACCTATGCGCGCCTGGACACCACCCTGGAGCCGCGCAAGGGTTTGAGGATAACCCCATCGCTGACCAGGCTATGGACGACGAAGGCAGTGTTCGAAGGCCGCGGGCCGGTATTCGACTGGAGCCAGGGGGTGGCCACTTCCACCGCCACGACGAGGGACGTGGGCTGGGAGGCCGATCTGGACGTGGCCTTCCCGATCTACAAACGCCTCGATGGCTTCGTTTCGCTCGGTTACTTCCGGCCCGGCGCGGTCTATGCCAAGCCCGATGGCAGCAAGGCAAGCCCGGCGTTTGAGGTCGTTCTCGGCGGGGAGGTCAAGTTCTAGCAATGAAATGGGGCGCGCTTGCGGCCTTGCTCCTGTCCGGATGCACGGCTGGCATGTTGGGCCAGCCGAGCTCAACGCATGATACGGCGCCATCCGTAAGCATCGTCGCCGAAAACCTGTGCACGGATCGGCCGTTGAAGGTCGTCGCCCTGCATGCCGAGACCGTCGGACTGGCGCCGCCCCTGCGGTTCCACTGGAACCTGGGCAACGGCAAGGAATGGGACGGCCCGGAGGTGCCGGAACAGGAATATGAGGTCGGGCGCTACGACGTGATTCTGACCGTGAGCGATAGCGTCGGGCGCGTCGGGAAGGCGAGCGTGGCGATCGAGTCGGAGCACCACGGATGCAGTGGAAGGTAGTCATGCAATGATTTTTACCAACAAAGGAACTGAAGCGATGATGAAATACTTGGCGGTTGCGGTTTGCCTGATGTGGGGCGCCGTTGCATGGGCGGACGAGGGATCGAGCGTAAGGCTCACCCAGAGCGACGGCAGCGTCGAGATCAAGAGAAGCGGCGCGCAGGACTGGAAGCCCGCGAAGGAGGGCGACACCCTCGACCGCGGCGACCGCCTGGCCGCCAGGGACAAGTCAGGCGCCCTGCTCTTCTGGTCCAATGGCGGCATGGTGAAGGTCTACCCCAATACCGAGATCGAGCTGGCGGGCGTGAGCTTCGACCTGGAAAAAAAGATGGAAAAAACCATCCTGGATCTGCACAAAGGGCGTCTTTTCATCAAGGCGCAGGTGCCCGAGCACCTGTTCTCCGAATTCCAGGTGCGCATGGGGGCGCTGAACGTGCGTACCCA
>CAZLJK010000157.1:0-2836 GCA_964559825.1 uncultured Sulfuricella sp.
GCGCCAGTTGCTTGCGGCTGATCACCCCATTGAAATAACGCTGCAGCCGCTCCGTGTCAAAGAAGGTGTAAGTGGCGAACGGCAGATCGCTGACCGTGTAATGAATCCTGATCTCGCGGATGCCCAGCGGGGCGCGCAACAGGATGCTGCGCGCGGCGCGCCCCACCGCGCGGCTGGGCAGCGAAATGCGCGTATTGGTCAGCGTTGCTTCGATGACATGTCCGGAAACATTGAGATGGATGTTCTTGAAATCCTGCTCGAGCAGGCGCCTGATCAGGCTGCGCTGATACTGCGGATCGGCCTGCCACTGCCCGATGGCAGGGCGCGCCACGATTTCCGTGTCGGGCGCCGGCTCGTCGAGCTTGGGGATGAATTCCTTCGCCTCGAAAGGGATCGAGGCATAGGCATTGATGCTGGGCTTGCCATCGCGCAAAGCCAGCTGCGAACCCAGCCAGCCCCAGCGATACTCCAGCGCCAGGCCGATGCCTTTCTTGCGATTGGCGACACCGGTTTGCGCGGCCAGATGATCCTGCCGGTAGTTATTCGCATCGTATTCCGCCGCCAGCGCAATCCCGCCCCATTCGGCGGGCGCATAGCGTGCCCCGGCGAACGCGCCGCTGATGCGGCCGGTGCCCACCCCGACCGTGGTGTCCAGCGCGCCGAACTGTTTGCTCACGGCGAGATACTTGGATATAAACAACCCGGTACCCTGCACATCGTTTATTCCAAACGCAACGGACGGCGTATTCCAGTCCTCTTCCAGCAACAACACCTTGCCGCTGGCGACCTTGTCCTTGTAGTCGCCATAACCGGGGTTGTTGGCAAAGCCGGGGACACCCATGATCCGCACATAGCGCGCGTAAACCTCCACGCGCGGCAACAGCGTGATGCTGGTCCAGATATTCGAATACGGCTCGGCAAAGCTGTAGCCCATGCGGAACGTGCCGTCCGCCTCGATGCGTCCGCTGGGCATATTGATGTAGCCGGTCTCGCCGTTGATATTCGGCTGCGCCAATGCGGGCTGCAATATCGCACTCAAGAGGACACAGATTAAACAGACCGTTTGCCTTCTGACTCCCTTCCCCCGCAGGCGGGGGAAGGGGTTTGTCAGCCGTTTTCTGCTTATCGCAATCCGGAAATGATTTAACCCCGAAGAACGCATATTCAGTTCTGTCCGCACAGCTGCCAACTTGCCGCCTTGTCCGAAAGCACATCACCAGCTCTGACCGCCCTGCCCCGATAACTCGCCACGCCGCCTTCCACTGCAATAATGCGTATCTGCACTGCCTCACCGCTGATTTGCTCGACCCTGCCGCTGATGCGCTGGCGATTCACCAGACCCAGTTGCGCCTCGATGCACACCAGCGCACCCGCCGTCACCGACCTGGCCGATGCTTCCGCGGCTTGCGCGCGGCGCAGCTCCATCACGCTGGGACCCATGCGCAAATCATTCTGCCACGGCCCCTCGTAACGGTCGCCGCTGCCCCATTGGAATACCCCCCAGCCATGACGCTTGTCCCACAGATATTCGCCCTCGTAGCGATCCCCGGCCCACGGCGTTTTGTCGCCCCACACATAGACACCCTTGCCATGCCGGTAATCGTCGAAGAAATCTCCCGCATAGCGATCCCCGTTCGGCATCACCTTGATGCCCTTGCCATGTTTTTTGCCCGCCTGAAAATCCCCGCGGTAACTGCCCGCTCCGCTGACCTCGCCATAGCCGTCCGCCAGACCGTCCGTGCAACCGCCGCGGTAAGCGCCTTGCGCCAGATCGGGATCGAACACTTTACAGGATTGGGGAATGCTGCCGGTCACTGCACAGCCGGACAGCAGTACAACGGCCAATGCCAGCATGCGCACTAATTTCAAAGGGTGCAATTCAGTCGCCTTCATTCCGTTTTTATTATATTCATGACATTTGCAATGATAGCCTGTGGATTGCTTCACTACGAGCAAAACGCGGCAACGAGGCGGCAATCCACTGTTTCGTCATTGCGAGGAGCGCAGCGACGCGGCAATCCAGTGCTTTTGACTTCATTGAACCTGCTTTAATGCCCGCCGCCCTTCACGATCACCATGATCCCGCGCCAGATGATCCACAAATCCAGCATCAGCAGCCCGAACGATGAGCGTTTCAGGTACTGATCCACATGCTCATATTCGTAGATGGGATTACCACCTGAAAGCCGCGCTACCAGCCACGCCTGCGGCGCACAAAACAACGCTGGCTCAACCACCAGCACCACATCCGGTCGCCAGAAGATTTGACTCAGCATGATTGGAAAACTGGAAAGCGCGAAACTGGCCAAATGCAGCACACGCTTCAAACCGGAAGGCTTGGCAGGCACCCATAAAGGGCAGCGATACACCACCAAATCACCCCCCTCTCCCTTCGCGGGAGAGGGCTGGGGAGAGGGGTGAGTCCCACACCGCATTTTTCCGATAACGCCACCCCGAATATCCCCCTCCCCGCCACTGCGGATAATAAGGCGGAGCCGTCACCACCCGCACCTCATGACCACGCGCGGCCAGCCACATCTCGCAGGAATATTTACTGACCTTCTCTATTCTGCGGCGCGCCTCTTTGCTGCAGGCTCTTGAGCGATGTGATCGAGCAAAACAGGCGGGCGGTTGGGAAAGCGCGCGACCAGATCGAGTTCGCCGCCCATCGCCCGGACATAGCGGCGCAGCGTGGAGAGCAACAAGTCGCTGCGGCGCTCGATGCGCGAGATCGTGTCCTGCCCTACCCCAAGACTCGCGGCGAGGTCTTGCTGGGTGTGCTCAACGGCCAGGCGCAAGTCCTTGAGCGTTGCCAGTTCACCCGCGCGCTGCTCCA
>CAZLJK010000158.1:0-2829 GCA_964559825.1 uncultured Sulfuricella sp.
CTGCTCAATGACCGGGTCGAGCAAGCAATGGCTGCCAGCAAGCGCAGCGGCCTGTTTGGCGCATTGATGTTCATCGACCTGGATAATTTCAAGCCGCTCAATGACACACACGGGCATGATGTAGGCGACTTGTTGCTGATGGAAGTGGCAGAACGCATCACCAGTTACGTGCGTGAGGTGGATACTGTCGCGCGCTTCGGCGGTGATGAATTCGTGGTGGTGCTCCGTGAGCTGGGCGAGGATAAAGCCGAATCCGCCGCGCAAGCCGGCATCGTTGCGGAAAAAATTCGCGCCATTCTGGCTGAGCCTTATACGCTGGAATTTCAGCAGAAAGACGGCACGGGAACCACCGTTGAATACCATTGCACGTCGAGCATTGGCGTGGTGCTGCTCATCAACCACAAAGCCAGCCAGGAAGATATTCTCAAGTGGGCTGACATGGCGATGTACCAGGCTAAAGAAAATGGGCGCAACCGGGTGCATTTCTACGGTTCATAATTATGGGCGGCTTGCATCGCCCCTTGAAAATTTCCGAGCAATCCCCAATTAGCTGAGCGCCTTTTATCAATCAATATGGAGACAATATGACCGAAAGTGCGACCACCAACCGCGAGACCCTGGGCTTCCAGGCCGAAGTGAAACAACTGCTGCAACTGATGATCCACTCGCTGTATTCCAACCGCGAGATTTTCCTGCGCGAACTGATTTCCAACGCCTCCGACGCGTGCGACAAGCTGCGCTTCGAGGGGCTGCACAATGCGGCACTGTTCGAAAACGATTCTGACTTGAGCATCCGCATCGGCTATGACAATGCCGCGCGCACGCTGACTGTGAGCGACAACGGCGTCGGCATGAGCCGCGACGAGGTTATCAACAACCTTGGCACCATCGCCAAGTCTGGCACGCGCGAATTCTTCTCGCGGCTGTCCGGCGACCAGCAGAAGGACACGCACCTGATTGGCCAGTTCGGCGTGGGCTTCTATTCCTCCTTCATCGTTGCCGACAAGGTAACAGTGCTGACGCGACGCGCCGGCGAGAATGTCGACCAGGGCGTGCGCTGGGAATCGGACGGCGGCGGCGAATTCTCCATCGAGATGGTGGACAAGGCCGTGCGCGGCACCGAGATCACGCTGCATCTGCGCGAAGGACAGGATGACCTGCTGGAAGGCTACAAACTGCGCGGCATTGTGCGCAAGTATTCCAACCATATCGTCCAGCCGATTCTGATGAAAAAGGAAGAATGGCAGGACGATAAACAGCAGGTCACCGACGAGGACGAGACTGTCAATCAGGCGTCCGCATTGTGGGCGCGCGGCAAGAACGAAATCAGCGACGAACAGTACAAGGAATTCTACAAGCATGTCGGGCACGACTTCGACGACCCGCTGGCGTGGACGCATGCCCGTGTCGAGGGGCGCCAGGAATACACCCAGTTGCTGTATATACCGCAACGCGCGCCGTTTGACCTGTGGGACCGCAATGCGCGCCACGGCATCAAGCTGTACGTGCGCCGCGTGTTCATCATGGACGACGCCGAGCAGCTGATGCCGCTGTATCTGCGCTTCGTGCGCGGAGTGGTCGATTCGGCCGACCTGCCGCTCAATGTATCGCGCGAGATATTGCAGGAGTCGAAGGACATCGAGGCGATCCGCAAAGGGTGCACCGGCAAGGTACTCGGTTTGCTGGCAGATATGGCCGAGAACGACCAAGAAAAATATGCAAAATTCTGGGGTGAATTCGGCAAGGTGCTGAAAGAGGGCGTCGGCGAGGACCTCGCCAACAAGGACAAGATCGCCGGGTTGTTGCGCTTCGCTTCGACGCATTCCGATACCAGTGATGAGACCGTGTCGCTGAAGGACTATATCGGCCGTATGAAGGAAGGACAGGAGAAAATCTACTACGTCACCGCCGAGACCTTCAATGCGGCGAAGAACAGCCCGCATCTGGAAGTGTTCCGCAAAAAGGGTATCGAAGTGTTGCTGTTGTCCGATCGAGTGGACGAGTGGGCGCTGAGCTATCTGACCGAATTTGACGGCAAGCAGCTGGCTTCGGTTGCGAAGGGCGGTTTGGATCTGGGTAAGCTGGAGGACGAGGCTGAAAAAGAAGCGCAGGAAAAGGAGGCAGACGAGTTCAAGGGATTGACCGACAAGATCAAGGCCAGCCTTGCCGAGCGCGTCAAAGAAGTACGTGTGACGCATCGTCTGACCGATAGCCCTGCCTGTCTGGTGGCCGATGAGCATGATATGAGCGGCAACCTAGCGCGATTGCTCAAGGCAGCCGGTCAAAACGCACCGGTTTCAGCACCTATCCTCGAGATCAATCCCCGCCATCCGGTGGTGCAACGATTGAACGCAGAGGAGACGCGTTTCGACGACTGGGCTGCGGTGCTGTTCGATCAGGCATTGCTGGCCGAGGGTGGGCAACTTGACGATCCTGCAACCTTTGTTAAGCGGATCAATCAGTTAATGCTGGAGATCGGCTCAAACTAAGTTTTGGATGATGCTTAAAGGCAACGGGCACCGCGAGGTGACCGTTGCCTTTTGTATTGTTCAGGAAATAAGTGTTGCTTGTGCTAGAATGCGCCCCCTTATATCTTCAGCAAGGCTTTACCCATGTCCCGCGCACTCCGTAACATCGCTATCATCGCCCACGTTGACCACGGTAAGACCACCATGGTTGATAAGTTATTGTCCCAAGCTGGCACTTGGTCTGCTCACCAGATGGTTGCCGAGCGTGTGATGGACAACAACGATCTGGAAAAGGAACGTGGAATCACGATTCTGGCGAAGAACTGCGCGGTTATCTACGAGGGTGTGCACATCAACATCG
>CAZLJK010000159.1:0-1076 GCA_964559825.1 uncultured Sulfuricella sp.
GCAGCAGCGCAGAGGCGGTGGCCTATGCCAAAAAACTGCATTCCCTGGTGCGCTGGATCGGTATCTGCGACGGCAACATGCAGGAAGGTTCGTTCCGCTGCGACGCCAACGTTTCAGTACGGCCCAAAGGCACGGAAACGCTCGGCACCCGCTGCGAAATCAAGAATCTCAATTCCTTCAAGTTCATGGAAAAAGCCATCGACTATGAAGTCCGCCGGCAGATCGAAGTCCTCGAAGACGGTGGCCGCATCGTCCAGGAAACCCGCCTCTACGACCCCGACCGGGACGAAACGCGCTCGATGCGCTCCAAGGAAGAGGCCAACGACTACCGCTACTTCCCCGATCCGGACCTGCTGCCGCTGGTGGTGGACGAGGCCTTTCTCGACCAGGCCCGCGCCGCCCTGCCGGAGCTGCCGCAAGCGATGCACGAACGTTTTATGCGCGACTTCGGGCTACCCGCTTACGATGCCGGAATCCTGACCACATCGCGTGAGCTGGCCGCCTATTTCGAGGATACGGTGAACGCCCTGGGGGGGGGGCTCTCTCCTACCTCGCTCCCTGCACCCGCAAGGAGTGTCCCCGCCGGGTTCCCGCTGCTGCGCAGCGACCACGGCGAGACGGGAGAGAGTGATGAGGTTGCTGCGCAGATTAAGAATTCTGCCAAGCTCAGCACCAACTGGATCATGGGCGACCTGTCTGCCCAGCTCAACAAGGATGGCCTGGAGATCATCTCATCGCCGATATCCGCCCCTCAACTCGCCGGACTGCTGAAGCGCATTGTTGACGGCACCATCTCGGGCAAGATCGCCAAGGAAGTGTTTGCCGCGATGTGGGCGGGCGAAGGCGATGCCGACGCCATCATCGAAACGAAGGGTTTGAAGCAGGTTTCCGACAGCGGTGCGATCGAGAAAATCGTGGACGAAATCATCGCCGCCAACCCGGCTCAGGTGGCCGAATACCGCAGCGGCAAGGAGAAAGTGTTCGGCTTCTTCGTCGGCCTGGCGATGAAAGTCTCGAAGGGCAAAGCCAACCCGGCGCAGCTCAACGAGATATTAAAGAAGAAGCTCGCCGGCTAA
>CAZLJK010000159.1:1176-2823 GCA_964559825.1 uncultured Sulfuricella sp.
TCTGGCCGCAATCCCAGTCCCTGCTCGCGCAGGCGGTCGACCGCCATGGTTGCGGTTGCGCAATCGGCGTCGGGAAGGATGATGACGAACTCCTCCCCGCCCCAGCGCAGCAGAACATCGCCGGCGCGCAGGTTGAAACGGAGCGACTCGGCGGCCGCATTCAGGGCACTGTCGCCGGCATCGTGGCCGTAGCTGTCGTTGATTGCCTTGAAATTGTCCAGATCGGCAAAAACAACCGACAGGGGGGCACCGCTTCGTGCCGCGATGTGAAATTGGATATCCATCAGCTCTTCTCCGCTGGCACGGGAAAAACAGCCGGTAAGCCCGTCATGGCTCGCCTGCCCGACCAGCGATATCATGAAACTCAACTGGCTCATGCCGGCCAGGGCCGCCACCGCGGTGATCAGAAACAGCAGCCAAAAAGCGCCCAGATGCGAACTCCAGCTCAGCATGCCCAGTTGCATGAGGGCAACCAGCGCCTCCGCCAGAAGCACCGGAAGCGCGAAAAGGGTGCTTTCCACTGCGGTGAGGGGAAAAACGCTTAAACCCGCCACCATGACGAAGGGCAGGAAGGCGTAGCCGGCGGCGATGGCGGCCGCAGGCCCTATCAATTGAAAATGGGAAAGCAGGGGATGGGAGTAGATAAAAAACAGCGTCGGGATGCCGAATAACATCGCCAGCGCGCGGTAGGCATCGGCCATCCTGGTCGATTTTCCATAGGACATCGCCAGCAGGCCGAAAGCCAGGCTGGTGACGATCCGGCCGGCGCCCAGCATGATAGAGACCGGATAGGTGAATACCAGCGCATCCACGACGATCCACAGGGGCGTGAGCAGGGCAAACAGCGCCGCCACCATGCGCACCCGGGAAATGATCATTTCTGCGTGCCTGCGTGCCAGCAAGGGCGTGTGGCCGGAGGTGGAAAGCAGGCAGCACAATCCTTCACGGGGCAAAGCGCCGAGAAGGCGTCCCGCCGCCATTTGAAAAAACATCTCTAATCTTTGCACGTCAAGTTTTTCCCTTTATGTCCCTGTAGCCCGGGGCGCATATCCAACACACTTGGCCGCAGTTGTGGGCATAATAAACTCATAGCCAGCGGCTGAAAAGCGGTTTATTAAGCCGGTGAACGTGCTCCAGACAGGCAACCAATAACCGCGCTCATGGCCGCTTGAAAGGGACTATCCGGGTGGCAAGACGACCGGTACCCGCCTTTTCTGAAGGCGCACCGGATTGCCTTAAACGACCCCAATCCGCTGTGACCTGAAGGTCGTGCGGGGTCGTATGCTCCGAAAACGATGCCAGCGATTCTTTCAGGTCAAAGAAGGAATCCCACATCATGGATGAAAGTCGCAGGCAGGCCTTCAGCGGCGTACGCGCAAGTCTGCATTCGGCATCGATCCTGAACTGCAGCCCTTTTAGCCGATCCTGGCTTCTCTCCGGCGCACTCTCTATCGCCACCTGGATTCGAGCGAGCCGCCGACGAGCATAGGCATCTGGGTCGGCGCTGGCGAGAGCGCACCATTCGTTAAAATCGAAACTGTCTTCCTGGGGTGAGTGGCGGCCTTCCATTTTTCCTCCATATGTCGAAATTTTTATCTGCCGGAATGGCACAGCAGGCTGGTATCGCCCTCCCCGCTTTGCGCCATC
>CAZLJK010000160.1:0-2815 GCA_964559825.1 uncultured Sulfuricella sp.
CGGGCACGCCGCGCTATTCGCTGCGCGAGGCGGCCGAGCGCGGCCTAGTGCAGTACGAGGTGGCCGGCCGCGGCGCATCCTCGGGCCCGGCGCTGGTGCTCGGCATCCAGCGCCTCAGCGATGCGG
The DNA here is from genome assembly GCA_964559825.1 of uncultured Sulfuricella sp. Taxonomy (GTDB): domain Bacteria; phylum Pseudomonadota; class Gammaproteobacteria; order Burkholderiales; family Sulfuricellaceae; genus Sulfuricella. The sequence goes on from CAZLJK010000160.1 coordinate 127, forward strand.
AGTTCGACGTCTACGTCGCACCCGGCACGGTCTTCATGCCCGGCGGCGGCGACGTGCAGCGGATGGTGGCTTGGGGCGTGATCGGCGTGATCGGCGCGGACGGCACCGTCCAGCCCGCGACCAGCGTCTACCTGCCCACCCAGGAGGTGAAACTCGTGCTGCTCGAGGCCTACTGCCTGGATTTCGAGCTCGAGAACCCCGCCGTCGAGCACCGCTTCCAGGCGGTGGCCGCGCCCGCGGTGCGCGCGGCCCAGCTCATCTACGAGGGCAAGCGCAACGGCCTGTCGACCGGCGCGATCCAGACCGCGATCTGGGTCCAAGAGGACAGCTTGGAGCGGCAGGAGATCCAAGCGAAGTTCGACGCCACAGACGAGGAAGTGGACGACGCGTTCGAACTCCTGAAGCGCACGCCGCCGCCGAACGGCTGAGCGAACAAGTAAAAGGTACAACAAGTAAAAGGTACCGGAGTCAAATTGTTTGGAACAACAAAATCATAAGGAAGAGGCAAGCATGAAATCATTCCTCCGCGAGAACCCCACCATCGCCTTTGGCCTGGGGTTGCCCCTGCTGCTTGTTGTGGCCTTCCTGCTGATCTCGGGGATTCCCGCGCTGCTGGTAGAGCCCCCGCAATACGACGTGCTTTACGCGACCGGATACTACAATTACCCGAACGGCGTGAAGATTTCCGTCGTAGACCGGAAGGTTCAGGTCGTCTACCAGGGCAGTTCGGCCGGCTACCAGCACCCGCGGCTGTGGCGTTACAGCCCGAAAAGCGGGGCGGTGAAGGAGATCGCCATCATGCTGCCACCCGGCCTTGCGCCGCTCGGACAAAGCCCCGCCACACCCGAGGCGGCCGCAAAAATCACCCCGATCGAGGTTTCCGATCTGGCAGGGCTGACGATCGATTCGTCCAGCGTTGCGCCGGATGGATACGAATTCAGTGCGGGTCAGAATGGCTATTCGGGCGATGTCTTCACCGGCCTGTTTTATTCGTCGCGCTACCGCAATGAAGCGGTGCTGACGAAAAAAGGGCGCAGCATCCGCCTGCCGAATGCCGGCAATATGTATTACAACAATTACACCCACTTCGTCGGCTGGGTCGTGTCGCCATGATCTGGCTGTTGCTCCTCATCGTTATTTTCGTGCTGATCGGCGGTTTCTGGTGGGGCTGGCCGCTGGCGGCCGGAATCCTTGGAGCATCAAGCGTAACGGATAAGCCCGGCGCGCTGGAGCGCATCGCGCAGCTGATGCACAGCTACGACATCACGCTCGCCGAAGTGGAAAGCGCATTTCATACGCCTGCCGCTTCCCGGCCCGTGCCTGCCCGGCGCAGCAAAGGCGATGTCGCCAGGACGCTCTTTACCTATCTCGGCGCAATCTTCATTTTTGCGGGCATCAGCACCTATATCGGTACGTTCTGGGAGAGCATGGGCAGCGCGATGCGGGTTTTCGTGACGCTGGGCGTGGGCTACATTCTGCTGATCGTGCTGGTTTCCGCGCTGCATGAGAATAAGTATCCGAAACTCATCCTGCCGCTTGCGCTCGCCTCCGTGTTCATGATGACCGGCGGCTGGTTCGTGCTCATCCACGAGGTGTTTCCGCGCAGCGACAACTGGCGTACCGCAGTGCTCTTCGTATTCGGCGTCATGGCCGTACACCAGGGCGCGCTGCTCGGCAAATACCGGCTCACGGTGCTGGCTTTCACGGCGCTGTTTTTTGTTTACGGATTCATGCAAGTCGGCCTCGATCTGCTCGGCGTGCCGATTGCTTACATCGCCATTGTCCTGGGCGCCTCGCTGTTTCTGGTCGCCACCGCACTTGAAGACACGGCCCACCGTGTGCTCGCGGCGCCTGCCCTGTTGATCGGGACCTGCTGGCTGAACGGCGGCCTGTTCGACCGCATCGCGCTTGCCTCCTCCGCCAGCTGGGCGGGTCTGGTCACGGGCGTGTGCGTGATGTTCACGGCTTACGGCCTGCACAAGGCGAGGCGGCATCCTGGCCTGACGGGGCTCGGCTATTTCATCGGGTCGATCATGGCCTATAGCGGCTTGTTCGACCTCGTGCATAACACGCCGGTCGAGCTTCTCTATCTCGCAGTAACGGCGTCCATGCTCTATGCATGCGTGGTGCTGCAAAGCCGGGCGCTGCTGTTCACCACGGTCATTGCCATGCTCGGCTTCATCGCGTTCTATACCGCAAAACATTTCGCGAATTCCCTAGGCTGGCCCGTCACGCTCGTCCTCATGGGCGTCGCTTTCCTGGGCGTCGGCACGATCGCTCTCAAGGTAAGGCGGCACATCTAGGACAATCAAAGGGGTGCACGTTTCCAAACGGAAAGAGTCTCATGTCGAAAACCATGTGCAAAACGAAGGATGTGGAAAAACGTGCCAAGAAACAGGCCAACCCGAAGTTTGTCTGTGCCAAATGCGGCAAAAAGGTGAATAAAGAAAAATACGTATGCAAGCCCGAAAAGTTACAGGGCTGATAGAGTCAGCATCGAAATAGCTTCAGGATGCCGCTATGGAAATGAAGAAGATCAATTCGGGGAAATTGCGCGCCATTGGCTACGATAGCCGCGCCCGGCTGCTGCAGGTGCAGCTCGACGACGGCAGCACGCTGCAGTACGGCGGTGTCGGCGAGGATACCTGGCGCCGCTTCAGCGGCTCGGCGGCAGCGTGGAGTTTCTATC
>CAZLJK010000161.1:0-2775 GCA_964559825.1 uncultured Sulfuricella sp.
GAAATCTTTTTCGTTATTCATGATAACCCCTCAATTACATCGTCGTTAGATTTGACTGGATTCCGGCCTGCGCCGGAATGACAAGCTATAAACCAATACGGGCGCAAGGCCTTAAGCCATCCATGTTTCGACAAGCTCAACACGAACGGCCCCATACTTTTAATGTGCTAGAACCATTTCGTCATGGTGAACCACGCGCGCGGATCGCGATCCACGTCGGCGGTCGGCATGTTGTTGTCGCCTCTCCATGCCACGGTTGCCTTCACGATGAAATTCGCCGTCTCGCCCCAGCTCAGGCCGAGACCAACGGCGCTGAGATCGCGTTTGTTGTTTGTGTCGGTCGCCAGGGGTTTCTTGTATTCTTGCGCATGCCCCATATCCACGAAGCCGAACGCCATGAACTCTCCGCCCACCATGTCGGTGCGGAAGTTCGTGCGCAGTTCGCCGGTCAAAATATATCCTTCGTCCGCCGGCGCTTCACCCACCGGATAGGCGCGCACGCCGTTCGGCCCGCCCAGGGAGAGTTTTTCAGAGGAATCCAGGTTCTTCGATGCCAACTGGCCGCTGAGGTTGGCATACAGCGCCCAGCCTTCGGTCAGGTGCTGCAAGCGCCCGACTCCATAGTTGATTTTTTCGTAATTGCCGTTGGTTTGGTGTGTATCGCCTGCCAAGTTCCCAGGGAGAGCGGTGTCAAGCTTCTTGATGTCAAGCTTGCCGCCGGTGAATGCCAAGCTGAAAGTGTTCAATCCACCGCCGGCAACATCGTCACGGGAGTCTCCTCCAATACCCAGCGTTGTCATCTTGAGCTCTTTATCGGTAAACGATCCGGAAAAATCAACCAGATCTTTTAAGCTCTTCTGGTTGTAACCGATCTGTCCGAACAGGTTCAAATTACGGCTTCGCGTAAAAGGATGTTGCACGAAGACATCGAACACGGTCGCCGTACCATGCGCCAGCAGGTTTGCAAAGTCCTTGCCTATGCTATAACTCAAATCGGAATAGTTGGCGCCGACCTTGGTGCCCTGGGAGAAGACCGGAATGTTGTAGGAGAGCCGGCCAAGTTTCAACCCGCCCGTATCGGACGCCGTGCCGCGCAGAGTCACCACATCCCCCAGTCCCGACGGGTTATTGATGCTCACGCCGGCATTCATCCGGTATTCGCCGGTGAAACGGCCACCAGCGTTATCAAGCCCGACATCTCCGGCAACGAAGTGCCCGTCGTCCGCCACGTCCACCACCACGTCGGCAGTACCCACCGCCGCACCGGGTTTGAGGGTCGACTTGACTTTCACGCCGGGCAAGTCGCTCAGCAGCAGCAGCGGGCGCTCCAGGCCGGTCTCGTTTATCAGGTCGCCGGATCTGATCTGCTCGATGAATCCCTGCGCCACGGATTCCGAAAGGTTAGAGTCCTTGTTGAGTTGCAGCTTGGGCTGGCCTACGCGCCCTTCGAGTATCACGATCTCGACGGTGCCGCCCTTGATCTCCTGGGCCGGCAGGTAGGCATGCGCGAGGAAATAGCCGTTCTTGCGATAGTGGGCGGTAATGATCCCCGCGACCTCTTGCAGTTCGTCCAGATTGAGTTCCTTGCCGACGGAAGATGCGAGCAGGGGCAGCAGCTCGCCCTCGGTGAAGACGGTGTTGCCCGTGATCTTGAAGGCGGTGACTTTGATCGACAGGCCCGGCTGGGCTTTCATGCCCGGTCGTGCCGGTTGCTGAATACTGATATCGGGAGCGGGTTTGGGCGGTTGTGCGGGTTCCTTGATACTTTCCAGAACTCTCCCGGCATCCGGCGGTTGAGCGGCGTAGGCCACACCATTGCACAGTACCAACAACACCCCAGTGGCAAGTGTGTCCAGTTGCCAGAATTTTTGTCGCATTTTCCTACCCCTTTTACTTTAGTTTTTTGCGAATCAGGATGACGTAATGACAGATAATCGCTACGAATGCTAACCTGCCCCCTCCAAGCGTGTCAACCGCAGTTTCGTGGCGATGCCGGTTATTGGGGTTTGGCGCAACAAATCGCGCCAAAGGAAGGGGCGCGGTGTGGTCAGCGATACACTTCGCGGCGATGTCCGACCCTGACCATCCAGATAATCAGCTCTGTATCCCTGATCTCGCAGATCAACCGGTAATCGCCGACGCGGTAGCGCCATTCCTTGTCGTTTCCCTTGAGCGCCTTGCCGGAAAAGCGCGGGTTGATCGAGGCCTCGATCTTGTCCACAAACTTCAGGATGCGTTCGTGTATGGGTTTGTCCAGCCGTTCGATTGCCTTTGATGCCGCTTCCGAGTAGATGACTTTATAGCCCAAGGCGTGCCTTTAATTCGGCATGCGTAATCATCGGCCCGCCCTTCTTTTTGGCCTCGGCGATGGCTTTGCTGTCGGCCATGTCTTCCAGGTATTCAAGCAGCGCGTTCTTGACGATGTTGGCACGTGTGGTCTTGAAATCGCGCGCGGCATGTGAAAGCGCGGCGTCGATGTCTTTGGTGATGCGAACGGCGGCTGGTTCTGCCGCTTTGCGTGCGGTTGCGGTTTTCATGGCTTTGCCCTCCAGAGGCTTGTTGTGTGCGGGAGATTCTATGCCAAACCGCACGAAAAAGAAATTTCATCAGATATGCAGGAGCGCAGGTTAGGAAAGCGCTGAATAAGTCCGTTCGTGGTGATAACCAGCGACTTGGCTGACGTTTTTTGGCAGCCTAGTCGAATGGCTAGTAGTTTCATCAGTGTTTCCCGTTCGCCCCCTCGATACACCGCGCTGTGCGCGGCACTCGGGGCGA
>CAZLJK010000162.1:0-2772 GCA_964559825.1 uncultured Sulfuricella sp.
CTGCGCATCGTCGCGCCGCTGGCGGCCGCGGTCATCACCGTCACGGCGGGTCTGGCCGTATTTGGCCAGCAGCTGATCATTCTGCACCTGGTGGGCTTGCTGCTGGTGGTCGCGGTGGGCTCCAATTACGCCCTGTTTTTCGATCGAACCGATGATCCCCCCTCGCCGCGCACCCTGGCCTCGATGCTGTTCGCCAACCTGACTACCGTCGCGGGTTTCGGCCTGCTGGCGTTTTCCAACGTGTCGATCTTGCAGGCCATGGGCGTCACTGTGGCGCCGGGCGTCATCCTGGCGCTGATTTATGCCGCAATTTTCGCCCGGAAATCCCATGCCTAGCGCACCCTGGCAACCGACGCTGCTGATCCGCGCAAGCCTCATGCTGCATGTGCTGGCCTTGGCGGCGATGATCGCCGCACCCGGACAGTGGCGCTGGGCGCTGGGCGCAGTGCTGGCCAATCACGCGCTGCTCACCCTGCTTGGAGTGTGGCCGCGCAGCCGCTGGCTGGGGCCGAACTGGACGCGGCTGCCTGCCGCCGCCACGGCCAGAAACGAAATCGCCCTGACCATCGACGACGGCCCCGACCCCATCGTTACCCCGCAGGTGCTGGACATGCTCGACCGTTACGCGACCCGTGCGACCTTTTTCTGCATCGGCGAAAAGGCCGCGCGCCACCCGGACTTGTGCCGCGAAATCGTGAGCCGCGGCCATGCCGTGGAAAACCACAGCCAGCATCACCGCCATCATTTTTCACTGATGGGTCGTTCCGGCATCGCGCGTGAATTGCAGTCCGCGCAGGACACGCTCACCATGCTTACCGGCCAGCGCCCGCTGTTTTTTCGCGCCCCCGCCGGCATCCGCAGCCCCTTGCTCGACCCGGTGCTGGCCGGCTTGGGGCTGCGGCTTGCCAGCTGGTCGGCACGCGGTTTCGACACCCGGATCGGCGACGGCGAACGCGTTAAAAACAAGCTGTTGCGCGGCCTGCGGGCGGGTGCCATCTTGCTGCTGCACGACGGCAACGCGGCGCGCACGCCCGACGGCATCCCGGTCATTCTCGAAGTGCTCCCCGCCGTCCTGGCCGCCGCTGCGGCAGCCAATCTGCGTTTTGTCACCTTGCGGCAAGTAGTTAGCGAAACGGCGGCTCGTAGGAGCGACCTCCCGGTCGTGAATTCAGTGGTTCGCGACCGGGAGGTCACGCAAATTCAACATGACTGATGACTAGCTCTTTTATGAACGTGCCCGTATTGCAGCATCTCATGGAGAACCCGCTTTGAAAGAAAGCGGCCAGCCACAGCCCTGGTACCGTCAAGCCGCGGCGGTCATTCCCCGCCATCTGCATCTTAAAAGCATCGGAACCCTGCTGTTCATCAGCCTGTTTTTCGGCGCTTACTTCTATTTGCTCAAAGAGCCAGCCTACCCGACGACAGTGATGCCCATCACTTGGCTGGACGGCCTGATCGGCTTTCAGCCCCTGGCCTTGCCCATGTATATATCCCTGTGGGTCTATGTTTCCCTGCCCCCGGCCTTTCTGGCGACGCGGCGCGAGCTGTATGGCTATGGGCTGGCCATGGCCGGGACCTGCCTCGCCGGGCTGATCGTCTTCTACTTCTGGCCCACGGCAGTACCTGCAGCCCATATCGACTGGGCTCAACATCCTGACGTGGAATTCCTTAAAAGCATGGATGCCTCGGGCAATGCCTGCCCTTCGCTCCATGTCGCCACAGCCGTTTTTTCGGGTATCTGGCTACATCACTTGCTGCGCCGCTTTGGCGCGCCGCAGTGGATACTCATCGTCAATTGGTCGTGGTGCATCGGCATCGTCTATTCCACCCTGGCCACACGCCAGCATGTGGCGGTAGATGTGTTGGCTGGCCTCGTTCTGGGGGTGCTGGGGGCCTATCTGTCATTGCGACATCGCATGGGCGTGGGCGGTGCCGGTGCCGGTGCCGAAGTCATTGGTTAGAATTAAAGTCGAGTTTTCCAACAGAATATGCCATAACCAGTCGTTCATTATTTTCAATTGTTCACGAAACGTGAACATAAGTATTTAATGAACAATTCTGTTGACACCACTGTTCACTGTGCAATAATGTTCACGAAACGTGAACATATTCAAATATTGAACAATGAAACCACTTAATGACAAAGAACAGGCCATCTTGCTGCGTGCCTTGGAAGCCTTGCATAGAACAACAGGCATTGCCGGCCACGTGATTGAAAGAGAGCCGATAATTGCCCAAGGCTTTCGTGCGGATGCTCGCGTTGAAGTCGAGGCAAATGGGCAGTGCTATGGCTATATGGCCGAAATCAAGCGTATCGATCGATTCGCAACCTTGGGGGATATTAAGAATCAATATGACCAGTATGGAGATCAACTGCTCTTGGTCGCACCCCGCTTCACAACTGAAATCGCTGAAAAATGCCGTGAACTTGATCTGCAATTCATGGACACTGTCGGCAATGCCTATCTGCGCCGCCCAGGGTTGTTTGTTCTGGTGAAAGGACAGCGACCTGTTAAAGGAGAAGATTTTCAGCTGGCAGAACAAGAGGGGAAACGTGCAGGCACGGCCACCAACTTACGTGTCTTTTTCACACTGCTATGCAAACCGGAGCTGCTCAATGCACCTTACCGCGATATCAATCAGGCCGCCGGTGTCGCGCTTGGCGCGGTAGGATGGGTATTCTTTGATCTGAATGCCAGAGGCTACATCACCGGCGGAAAAGGCAAGGGTGACAGAGTGCTGCTTGAGCGCCAGAGACTCGTGCAGGAGTGG
>CAZLJK010000163.1:0-2680 GCA_964559825.1 uncultured Sulfuricella sp.
GGAAGAGGGGGCAATAGTAAAAGGCGCTTGTTATGAATGGTCTGCATCCGGCCAGCCTGATCCTGATCTGGCTGGCCTTTGCTTTTTGTGTTCCCTGGCTGCAGCCAGCCGAACTGTCTGCGATCGTTCTCCTGTTTTCCCTGCCGCTGTTGCTGCGGCACTCCGCCCAATATTTCAAATTGCTGCGTCGCAGCCGTTGGCTGCTGATTTCCCTGGTTCTGGTGTATGCCTTCGTTACGCCCGGCACGGCAGCAGTTGCCGTCCTGGGGATTTATAGCCCCAGCCGGGAGGGTCTGCTGTCGGGCGGTATCCAGGCGCTGCGCCTGATTTCGCTGCTGGCTACGCTGGCGCTATTGCTGGCGACGACTTCACGCGAACGAATACTGGCGGGCCTGTATTTTCTGCTGCGGCCATTCAATTGGATCGGGGTGGATATCGAACGGGTTGCCGCGCGTATCTGGCTTACACTGTACTATGCGGAGAAGGCTGAGCAATCCGGGCCGCGCCGCTCCGGCGAATGGCGCGAACGGCTGCAAGCGGCGCTGCATGGCTCGGGGCCCGAAATGGTTGGCATCGAACTGGAAATCGGGCGTTTATCCCGGTCGGATTACGCGGCATTATTCTGTGTTGTCCTTGTTTTCGGGTTGCTGCTGGCGCGGGGAATGACTTGAGGATCGCGCTTGGCGTGGAGTACGACGGCAGCCGTTTCTGCGGCTGGCAAAGCCAGCTTTCCGGCTGCGGCGTGCAGGATACGCTGGAACGTGCCATCGCCGGCATCGCCGGGGAGCCTGTCCGGGTGGTGACGGCGGGGCGCACCGATACGGGCGTGCATGCGCTGCACCAGGTCGTGCATTTCGATACTGAGGTGTCCAGGCCGGACAGCGCCTGGGTTCGTGGCGTCAATGCCCTGCTGCCGGACAGTGTTGGCGTACTGTGGGCGCGACCGGTGAGCGATGAGTTTCATGCCCGTTTCTGCGCGGTATCCCGAAGTTACCGCTACTTGTTGCTCAACCACCCGGTGCGCCCCGCGTTGCTTTCCGGCAAGGTGGGCTGGTTTCACCAGCCGCTGGATGTGGAGGCGATGCGGCAGGGGGCTGAGTTTCTTCTGGGCGAGCATGATTTCTCCGCTTTCCGCGCCGCCCAGTGCCAGGCCAAGTCGCCGATCAAACACTTGCAGAAAATCGGGATAGCAACCAGCAGCGACATCATTCTGTTCGACTTCACCGCCAATGCCTTTCTTCACCACATGGTGCGCAATCTGGTCGGCAGCCTGGTCTATGTCGGCAAGGGCAAGCATTCGCCGGCCTGGATGCTGGAGCTATTGGAAAACCGGAACCGGATACACTCCGCGCCTACCTTCGCGCCGGATGGTTTATACCTGGCGGGCATCGGTTACGATCCGAAATGGATTATTCCTGATCTTTCGAGAATGCCGAATTTTGCATTTGGCTGAGCTGAGATTAAACTATAAAACTCAGTTGAACCGCAGAGGACGCGGAGGACACGGAGGAAAAACAAGGAATCAAGAGGTTATCCTGTCCCCCTCTTGGTAAGTATATGAGCACTAAGCCTTTAAATTCCTCTGCGTCCCCCGCGTCCTCTGCGGTGAGTTAGCTTTAGGATTAACTTTCCCAGCATTTCAAAGTCAAACCATGACCCGAATCAAAATATGCGGCATCACCCGGAGCGAGGATGCACTGGTCTGCGCCCAGGCCGGCGCCGATGCCATCGGCCTGGTGTTCTATCCGCCCAGCCCGCGCCACGTTGCAGCGGCGCAGGCCGCGGCGATCGCTCGTACCCTGCCGCCTTTCGTCACCACCGTCGGCCTGTTCGTCAACCCTGCGGCAGAGCAGGTCGAGGCGGTGCTTAATGCGGTGCGTCTGGATGTGCTGCAATTCCACGGCGATGAGCCGCCGGAATTTTGCGCCGGCTTCGGCGTTCCTTATCTGAAGGCAATTCGCGTCAAAAACGGGGTGGATTTGGTACAATGCGCAATTCGCTATCGGGAAGCCCAGGGCCTGCTGCTGGATGCCTATGTCGAAGGCACGCCAGGCGGAACCGGTCAGTCCTTTGACTGGGAACTGATCCCGGCGGGGTTGGCGTTGCCGGTGATTCTGTCCGGGGGATTGGAACCCGCCAACATCGTGGATGCGATTCGCCGGGTGAGGCCGTGGGCAGTGGATGTGTCGAGCGGGGTGGAGGCATCAAAAGGAATCAAGGATGCGGCGAAGATCGCCGCGTTCATTGAAGGAGTACGTAAGGGGTGTAAACCCCAGGGAGTGTAAATAAGTGCAGATGTATGATTTGCCGGATCAGTCCGGCCATTTCGGGCCTTACGGCGGAATTTTCATGGCGGAAACGCTGATGACGGCTGTCGAGGAACTGCGTCAGCAATACCTGCGTTATCGCGACGATCCCGAATTCAAGGCTGAATTCGCCTACGAACTCAAGCATTATGTCGGCCGCCCGAGCGCGATCTATCATGCAAAAAACTGGACGGAAGGGCTCGGCGGCGCGCAGATCTATCTCAAGCGCGAGGATCTCAATCACACCGGCGCGCACAAGATCAACAACGCCATCGGCCAGGCCCTGCTTGCCCGCCGCATGGGCAAGAAGCGCGTTATCGCCGAGACCGGCGCCGGCATGCACGGCGTCGCGACCGCCACCGTGGCGGCGCGCT
>CAZLJK010000164.1:0-2676 GCA_964559825.1 uncultured Sulfuricella sp.
CGCATCCCTGTGGCTTTCCAGGAAGGTCTTGATTTCCTCAATGTTGTAATCTTTTTTCATAAGCACATTTTTGGCCAATCCATGAAAACAGGCTTCATTGCAAGGGTTTCTGTGCGGTCATGTTGAGGCTGATCGGCACCCCCTTGAAAACCATGTCACTCGTATCGCTGAACAGGCCGAAGGCGGGCACGCGCTGAAGATTTGTATAGCCGGCTTTCGCGAGGAATTCCGACAAAAAATCCTGATTCAACCCCACCACATGGTAGTCATATTTGTCGATATGGCCGCCGAACATCATGCGCATGACGAAAAAGCGGTCGGCGACGCCAAGTTTACCCTTATCCAGGAACAGCCTGCACAGAATGTCCATGTTGGGGACGCTGACATAGACCTTCCCGCCCGGCACCAGGACGCGACGCCACTCTTTCAGGGTATCAAGCAGCTCGTTGTTCGCATAATCCAGATGCTCCACGACGTGGGAAGCGTACACGTCGGTAAAAGTGTTGTCCGGAAACTGCGCAAGATACCTGGCATCTCCCAGGTGATCGACATCCGGCCCCGGTACGGCATTGAGTATTTCCCAACCATCGGACTTGACCATCCCGCCGATATGCAGCTTGCGTTGGGCCTGTGCGCCTCTTGCGATCATGTGTTCCGTGCCGGGAGCGTGGGCGGAAGAAGTCATGCCCGCCTCCGCTGCCAGACGATGAGTAGGATCGTGCCGAGGCTGGTCAGCAGCAGGCCGGCGAGTACCAGCGGGATGGCGGGGTTGTAGCGCACCAGCACGAATGCGACCGGGGTTGTGAGCGGCGCCTTGTAGCGGTAGCGTTCGCCCGCGAGTTCGACTTCTGTGTGCCGGGAGGCGCGCTCGTTAAGGACCATGAACAGTTGCTGGCGTGAGCCATCCTTGCGCAGCCACAGCAGGTCGGCGACGGGCATCCCCATTTTGTGCATCGAGACTTCGCGCAGGACCAGATGCCCGCTCTCGATCCGGTGCGGTTCGTGCGGCAGCAGGTTGAGCGGCGCGCCGTCCGCGACGCGTGTGATGATCAGGCCTTTGGGTCGATGCTCGCCCTGCTGGATGATGATTTGGCGTCTGCCGCCGTCGAACAGGGTGGGCTCGTTGTAGGCGATGCGTTCGCGCAGTTCGCGTCCATCATCGTGGCGGATCAACAGCGCCACCTCGGTCTCTTTCAGCGAGCCATCGGGGTGCTGGTGGTTTTGCAGGGACTCTACCCGAATCGCTCCGATGTCCTGGATGTCCTGCGGCTGATCGTCCAGAGCTGCCCGGTACTCGCTGCCGTAAACGCCGTCATACAGGTGGGCGATCAGGATCAGTGCCAGTGCGAGGTGAAACAGCAGTGCGGCCAGTTGCTTCAGGCGGGCGTCGCGCGCCTGTATCATGCGCACCACGGTCTCGGTGATGCAGGCAATCAGGTTCACGGTAAACAGGGAGAAGGTAACCAGCAGGGCGTAAAGCCAGGCGTGTTTGGCCTGCACCGGGTCGAAGAAGAAGCCCAGGTTGTTGGGGAAGAAAGGCGGATAGGTCTTGGGATAACGATCCATCACCAGGCTGCCGATCGCCAGGTTAAGGATCACCGCCATCCCGAGCACGAAGCCCGCGTAGCGATTCCCCAGAATGCAGATCAGTTTCAGCATCGGTCAGAATTTGTGGATCGAGCGGGTGAAAAAACCGGTGCCGATAAAAGTGATAAGGATCAGCAAAACACCGAGGATATAGAGCGGAATGTTCCAGCGGCGCAGCGCCGGCAGGCCGTCAAGGTGCAGCAGGTTGCCGTAGTAAAGCCACAGTATGGCCGACCACACCAGTTTGGGGTCCCACATGAAGTAGGCGCCCCATGCCAGATAACCCCAGATTCCGCCGAACAGCATCGCCACGGTGAAACACAGGAAGCCGTTGCGATTGAGCTCGGTCATCAGCGGACGCTCCTGCAACGACGGATCGCGGCCGCGCCAGGCACGCAGGCTGAACAGGGCGTTGACGCCGGCGATCAGCCAGAAGGCGTAGGCGGCAAAGGAGAGCGGTATGTGCAGCGGGTACCAGAGGGTCAGCAGGTAGGCGGTGGGGTAGCGGATCCGGTCCTGGAAAACGAAGATGGTGGCGGCCGTGACCAGGGCGAGCAGCAGCAGGGTGGCGAATTCGCGCCCGGCGATCCGGCTGCGATAGTAGCGCGCGCAGAGCACGATCAGTACCGCAAGCGTCATGAACGACTCGACCTTGTCGGTGAAGGGGAAGAAGTCTTTTATCCATGCGCGGGTCAGGAAGAACACCGTGCTGGACAGCAGGAAGAGCGCCAGCGTAACGTCCGTCGCCCGGTGCCTGCCGGCGAACGCCAGCACCACGCCGAGCGCCAGCAGCGCGACGGCCAGGAGCAACGCGGTGAAGATGATGGTCTCCGGGGCCGGCATGGGGAAACTCGCTGCTTAGTGGGAAGGCGTCAGTTGCGGCGGTTCTATTGGGGCGTCCAGATGAACGGACGGCGAGGCATGGTCCCTGATCGCCTTGATCGCCGCCTCGATTTGTTGCAGCGGGCAGCTCGGCAGCCGGCTTTCACACTGGTCCGCATAAGCAGTCAGTGCCAGGTGATCGTGCTGCACGACAAAGCGATGGGTCCAGTTGACCGCAATAGTACCGGGACCTTCTTCGATTTCTAC
>CAZLJK010000165.1:0-2657 GCA_964559825.1 uncultured Sulfuricella sp.
AGCTGCACATGGGGCATGTGCGCAACTACACCATCGGCGATGTGTTGAGCCGCTACCATCGCATGAAAGGTTTTAACGTAATGCAGCCGATGGGCTGGGACGCGTTCGGTTTGCCCGCCGAGAACGCCGCGCTGGCCAACAACGTGCCGCCCGCCGCGTGGACCTATTCCAACATCGAGTACATGAAGCAGCAGCTCAAGTCGCTCGGGCTGGGCATCGACTGGTCGCGCGAGATCGCCACCTGCAAGCCGGACTATTACCGCTGGGAGCAGTGGCTGTTCACCCGGCTGTTCAAGAAGGGCGTCATTTACAAGAAACTGGCCACGGTGAACTGGGATCCGGTAGACCACACCGTGCTGGCCAATGAGCAGGTTATCGACGGGCGCGGCTGGCGCTCCGGCGCCGTCGTCGAGAAGCGCGACATCCCGATGTACTTCTTCCGCATCACCCAATATGCCGAAGAACTGCTTGCCGGCCTCGACACGCTCGACGGCTGGCCGGAGCAGGTCAAGACCATGCAGCGCAACTGGATCGGCAAGAGCTACGGTGTGCGCTTCGCGTTTGAAATCCCCGCCGCAGGCGGAACATCTCTTCCCTCGCCCGCAGGCGAGAGAGGGACCGAGGGTGAGGGAGTGTCCACGAAGAGCAATTTGTTGTGGGTGTATACCACCCGCGCCGACACCATCATGGGTGTCACTTTTGTCGCCGTGGCCGCCGAACATCCGCTGGCAACCCGCGCCGCACAGGGTAACCCGAAGCTGGCCGCGTTCATTGAGGAATGCAAGCAGGGTGGCGTGGCCGAGGCCGACATCGCGACGATGGAGAAAAAGGGCATGGACACCGGGCTGCAAGTCACCCACCCGCTCAGCGGCGAACAGGTGCCGGTGTGGGTCGGCAACTACGTGCTGATGAGCTACGGCGAAGGCGCGGTGATGGCGGTGCCGGCGCATGACGAGCGAGATTTCCATTTCGCCAAGACCTACGGCCTGCCGATCAAACAATCCATCGCGGTAAAGGAGCTGAACTTCAGTGAAGCTGCCTGGCAAGAATGGTATGCCGACAAGGAGCACGGCACATGCGTCAACTCAGGCAAATACGACGGCCTGAATTATGAACAGGCCGTGGATGCCATCGCCGCCGATCTCGCCGCAAAGGGCCTGGGCGAAAAGCAGGTGCAGTTCCGCCTGCGCGACTGGGGCATCTCGCGCCAGCGTTACTGGGGCTGCCCGATCCCGATCATCCATTGCCAGCGCTGCGGCGACGTGCCGGTGCCGGACGAGCAATTGCCCGTAGTATTGCCGGAGAACGTGGTGCCGGACGGCGCGGGTTCGCCGTTGGCGAAGATGCCGGAGTTCTACGAATGCGCCTGTCCGCAATGCGGCGGCAAGGCGCGCCGCGAGACCGATACCATGGACACCTTCGTCGAGTCGTCCTGGTATTACGCGCGTTACACCAGCCCGGATTGCGCCAGCGGCATGGTGGACCGGGATGCGGCGCAGCACTGGCTGCCGGTGGATCAGTACATCGGCGGCATCGAGCACGCCATCCTGCACCTGTTGTATGCACGCTTCTTTCACAAGCTGATGCGCGACGAGGGGCTGGTGCAAGGCGACGAGCCCTTCAGGAACCTGCTGACCCAGGGCATGGTGGTCGCGCCGACCTTCTACCGCGAGGGCAATGGCGGCAAGAAACTGTGGATCAACCCTGCCGATGTCGAGGTGGAGACCGATGAGAAGGGGCGCCCGACGGGGGCAAAGCTGAAAGCGGACGGGCAACCTGTCGCCATCGGCGGCACCGAAAAGATGGCCAAGTCCAAGAACAACGGCGTCGATCCGCAGGCGATCATCGACCAGTATGGCGCCGACACCGCGCGTCTGTTCATGATGTTCGCCGCGCCGCCGGACCAGTCGCTGGAATGGTCGGATGCCGGCGTGGAGGGCGCATTCCGCTTTCTCAAGCGCGTGTGGAAAGCTACCCATGATCACGTCGAGCGAGGCATCGTGGCCGCCTACCGCAGCGGCGAGTTGAGCGCGGCAGCGAAAGCCTTGCGCCTGCAATTGCACCAGACCATCAAGAAGGTGGATGACGACATGGGGCGGCGCAAGACCTTCAACACCGCCATCGCGGCGAACATGGAACTGCTCAATGCGCTGGCCAGGTTCGACGAGCAGACGCCTGTCGCGCGCAGCGTGACGCAGGAGACGCTGGAAGCCATTGCGCTGATGCTCAACCCGATCGCGCCGCATATGTGCCAAGCGCTGTGGGCCGAGTTGCGCCCCGGCACTGACCTGCTGGATCAGGATTTTCCGGAAGCCGACCCGAACGCATTGGTGCAGGACGAAATCGAGATCGTGATCCAGGTGAACGGCAAGCTGCGCGGCAACCTGACCGTTGCCAAGGCCGCCGATAGAACGACGCTGGAACAGTTGGCACTCGCTCACCCTGCCGTCGAAAAACAGTTGGCGGGCGCTGCCCCGAAGAAGATCGTGGTCGTGCCGGGGCGTTTGATCAACATTGTTGCTTAGGAAAGAGGCCATGCGCATATCCCCGCAACTGTTTGCCATGATGATGATCCTGCTGCTGAGCGCCTGCGGCTTCCATCTGCGCGGCCAGGCAGGCATGCCGTTCGACACGCTGTATCTGGACGCGGCTAATCC
>CAZLJK010000166.1:0-2643 GCA_964559825.1 uncultured Sulfuricella sp.
TGGTGGGCGGCTTCGAGAAGGTGTTCGAGGTCAACCGCAATTTCCGCAACGAGGGACTGTCCACGCGCCACAATCCGGAATTCACCATGCTGGAATTCTACGAGGCGTACCGCGACTACAAGTACCTGATGGACTTCAGCGAAAGCCTGTTCCGCGAAGTGACGCAGAAAGTGCTGGGCACGACGCTGATCAGCTATCAGGGCAATCCACTGGATCTGGGCAAACCGTTCCACCGGCTGACCATGGTGCAGGCGATCCGGAAATACCATCCGCAGTTTACCGATGCGCAATTGAACGACCGCGATTTTCTCGTCAACGAGTTGCAGGATTTGAAGGCACGATACAAGCCGGAAGACGGCATCGGCGGATTGCAACTGTCGCTGTTTGAAGAGCTTGCCGAAGCGCACCTGTTCGAGCCGACCTTCATCATCGACTATCCGGTGGAAGTCTCGCCGCTGGCGCGCAGCAGCGATACGAATCCTGAAATCACCGAACGCTTCGAACTGTTCATCGTCGGCCGCGAAATCGCCAACGGCTTCTCCGAATTGAACGACGCGGAAGACCAGGCCGCGCGTTTCGATGCACAGGTCGCAGCCAAAGATGCGGGAGATGAGGAAGCGATGTTCAAGGACAACGATTATGTGCGCGCGCTGGAATACGGCCTGCCGCCCACTGCCGGCGAGGGCATCGGCATCGACCGGCTGGTGATGCTGCTTACCGACAGCGCCAGTATCAGGGATGTGATTCTGTTCCCGCACATGCGCCCGGAGTAATCCAACTCCATTTCATCGGTGAAACTGCGTTGGCTTCCTCCCTCGCTCCTTGCCGTGCTATAGCACTGTCTGCGTCGTTCGCTCGTCGCCGCCTTGTTTGACCTTCGAAATAGAGCTGGATAGCCATGCTTGATAGCGAAATTAAAGAACGCCTGTTGCAGCAATACCCGATGCTGCGCGAATTGCCCGCTGCCGAGCTGGAAGGATTGCTGGCCGCGGCAAGCATGATGTCCGTCCCGGCAGGTGCCGTGCTGTTCGACGAAAACCAGCCCTGTCAGGGCTTCCCGCTCATTCTTTCCGGCAGCATTCGCATCATCAAGGCCGCACCGAACGGGCGCGAGCTGCAGCTGTACCGCGTTGTTCCGGGCGAGAGCTGTATTCTCACCAGCAGTTGCCTGCTCGGCCACACCCGCTACCAGGCGCGCGGCATTGCCGAATCTGAACTGGAAATGGTGTTGCTTCCGGAAAAGGCTTTTCATGCGCTGTTTGGCGCCTGCGAGGCGTTTCGCAGTTATGTATTCCATCTATTTTCCGACCGGCTCACCGATTTGATGCAGCTGGTCTCCGCCGTCGCATTTCAGAAGCTCGACCAGCGTCTGGCCAGGCTGCTGGTCAGCAAACCACATCCAGTACACACAACCCATCAGGCGCTGGCCGATGAGCTCGGCAGCGCGCGAGAGATGGTCAGCCGCCTGCTCAAGGGTTTTGCCGAACAAGGCTGGGTCAGACTCGGGCGTGAGCAAATCGACATCACCGACGCGGCCGCGCTCAGGAAATTCGCCGAACTTTGACGGATTGAAGGAAGGCTGATTCAGTCGCGTGGAGAAATACTACTCGCGCAGGATCACCAGCGGCGGCAGCATGGTCAGCCGCCGCGTGCCCAGCCACCCTGCCAGCATCACCACCAGCATCCCGCCCAGGCAACCGAGCGGCCAGATGATGGCGCTTGCCTGATACGGGATTTCCAGCACGAAGCGCGCCAGTATCCAGCCCAGCAGCACCGCGCCGGCAGCAGCCAGCAGGCCGCTCAGCAAGCCCAGCACGGCAAATTCGGACAGATGCAGGCGGCGTAAATAGAGGGTGTCCGCACCCAGCGTGCGCAGGATCGCCGCCTCATTGATGCGTTCGTCCTGTGTGGCCAGCAGTGCGGCATACAGCACCGCGAGGCCGCTTGACAGGGTGAACAGGAAGATCACGCCGACGGCCTGTGCGATCTGCTCCATGATGCCGCGCACCTGGTCGATCATCGCGCCGGTGTCGATCAGCAGCAGGTTGGGAAATTCACGCACCAGATCGTCGCCTGCGCGCACCTTGTCCGGCGGCAGATAAAAGCTGGTGAGATAGCTCACCGGAAAATCCACGAGCAGTTCCGGCGTGGTGATCACGAAAAAATTCACCTTCATCGAGTCCCATTGCACCCGGCGCAGATTGCTCACCCGCGCGCTGAAGCGGCTGCCTGCCACGTCATAGGTGAGCTCGTCGCCGAGGCGGATGCCGAGCCTCTCGGCGATGCCTTCCTCGACTGACAACTGTGTCCGGTCTTGTCGTTCCCTGACAGGCCACCATTGCCCCTGCACCAGTTCGTTCCACTCCGGCATCTGCTCGGCGTAGGAAAGATTGAATTCGCGCTCCACCAGATCGCGGGCGCGCGGGTCGGCATAACTGTCGCCGTTGATGGAGGAAGCATTGATGCCGACCAGTCTGCCGCGCACCGTCGGCAGCAACTGCGGTTGTGGCACGGACTGGCGCGCGAAAAAATCCTGAATCGCCTGCTGTTGATCCGGCTGGATGTTCACGATGAAACGGTTCGGCGTATCCGGCGGCAACTTGCCCTGCCAGCTTTGCAGCAGGTCGCCGCGCACCAGCGTCA
>CAZLJK010000167.1:0-2620 GCA_964559825.1 uncultured Sulfuricella sp.
TCTGTCGCTGAGCAACCGCGTGCCGATCACGGTTGCCCTGAAGGCCTGCCAGGGGGTGGTCGACAATTCGATATTTGCAAAATTCATCGACAACATCCGCACCCATGTCAACGAGGGCCGCGGCATTGCGGTCGGCTTCACCGAATCGCCTATCGTCCCGCCGATGGTGCGGCAAATGGTTGCCACGGGCGAGCAGACCGGCAATCTGGGCATGGTCATGACAAGGGTGGCGGAGTTTTATGAACGGGAACTCAGCCAGCGCATCACCGTCCTGTCCAAGGCGGCCGAGCCGGTCATGCTGATCGTCATGGGGGCGGTAGTCGGTCTGATCGTGGTCTCGCTGATACTGCCGATCTTCAAGCTGTCGCGCGCCGTCCACTGACCCCCGCACAGCTTGCCCGTAACATACTTTTCAGCCACGAGCAATAGGCCGTAATGCATAGGCATTTCGGCATATTTTGATTCTCAGGTTTCGATGATAGATTCTGCGCGTAGGCATTTATCAACGAAAGAAGGAGAAGCTCGAATGTTCGCAATGACCCGCAAGTCCATGAAAATGATGCAACGAGGTTTCACCCTGATTGAGCTGCTGATTGTCGTGATCATCCTCGCAATTCTGGCGGCCATTCTCATCCCCCAGGTTTCCAGCTCCACGGTCGATGCGCAGGAAGCGGCGCTGGATTCCAATCTCAATGGCTTGCGTTCCGCGATCGAACTTTACCAGGTGCAGCATAACGGCAACTACCCCGGCGAAGCCGCGGCCACCGGCGCCACCTGTACGGTAGGTGTAGCCGCTGCCGGTGCGATCAACACCGCATCGGCGGTTATCGCACAACTGACCATGTACAGCAACGCTGCCGGCGCAACTTGTACTGGCGCAGATCCGCCCACCCCGCTGGGCCCCTACGTGCGTAAAATCCCGGCCGAACCGATCAACAACCTTACGACCATCGCCATCCAATCGTCGGGCGCACCGCTGGTCGCCGGCACGGGCGGGGGCTGGGCTTACGACACGCAGACGGGCCAGATCATCATGAACAGCACCGCCTTGGATAGCAACGCCGTAGCATACTCGACGCACTAAGCCTGACCATCGCACCGGGGCAGCGGGTTTGAAAAGAATCGCCCCAAGCGGTTTTACCCTGGTGGAAATGCTGGCTTCCATCGCCATCCTGGGGATCACCGCGGTAACGGTGATCCCTTCGCTTTCATCCAGTGATCCGCAAAGACTCGACGTGGCGGCGGAAGAAACCGCCAACATGCTGCGCTTTGCGCTGAGCGAAGCCGGCCGCACCGGCGGCTATGTGCTGGTCGATGGCAAGACGACCCTCGGCCAACTCAAGCTCTATTATTCGAATGCCAGCGGCAATTTAGGCGTGGAGGTCAAGGATCCGCTGACCAAGCGTGCGGCGATACTGGATGTCGGCGGCAGCCCGTTTTCCCAGGGCGTCAGCCCGACGCCGAAATTCAGGGGCAACGGCGTGATACGGCAGCAATTGCTGATCGGTGCAACCGCTTCAGGCCTGACATTGGAGAGCATGAACGGGATTGGAACCAAGGGTGTGTTAGAGCCCAACAGCGGTGTGCTGCTGAGTTATGACGGACAGAGCATTACCGTCAGCCTTAACGAGGCGACCGGGCTGGCCAGCCTGCCCTGAAAAGCAGCTTAGCCACGGATTAACACAGATGAACACGGATTATCAACAGGCTGGTTTTCTTCTTCAGGTTACCTTTAGTATGCATGACGGATTTTCCACAATACTTTGTTGTATTAGTGGGAATCCGTGTATATCCGTGGCTGATCGGCGTTTTCGGATTGAAGCTTGATGATGAAAAAAACGCCTACCTTTGATGCCTCGGCACAGTCTGGTTTTTCCTACACAGAGGTGCTGGTATCGGTGGTGCTGCTCGGCATCCTGCTGGTGCCCGCGATGGAGGCGCTCAGCACGGCGATCTCCGGCAGCACCGGCAACTCTGCGGAGCGGCAGCTCGCGTTGAGCAGCAAGATGGAAGAAGTGCTGAGCCAGTCCTTCAACGCACTCTATGCCGAAACCTATCCGCCCGGCACCAACACCGTCTCCTCGGTCAGCGCAACTTTTTCCGATGCCGCTAGCGCACCCGCCAGCCGCGCAGTGGTGTTGTACCGTTTTGATGCCGCCTCCAACGTGCTGAGCAACGCCGATACCGGCCTGCTTTTTGTGAGTGTCTATTACGCGGCCGATGGCAGCGCCAATGCACTGAATACGCTTGCCGGCAGGTGGTGGTGAAGGTGAGGCGCAAGCATTCATCCCAGCGCGGCCTGACTCTGATCGAGTTGCTGATGGCGACGGCCATCGGCGCGATTATGCTGGCGGTCCTCAACGGGCTGGTCAAGCTCGGGCTGGACGCGCAGACTGCCGGGCGCGGCAGCAACGAACTGGCCTACCAGGGCCGCTTCGCGCTGGAACGCATCACGGCCAGGGCGCGCGCGACCGTGCCGAAGACATTGACCCCGCCCGCCGCCGGTACCAGCGGCGCCTGGTTCGCGCCCACAGGCTGCCTCGGTGCGGCCTGCGTGATGTATTGCCGCAATGCCGCCAACCAGCTGATCGAGACCACGAAGGACGACGTCGCCTGCAAC
>CAZLJK010000168.1:0-2583 GCA_964559825.1 uncultured Sulfuricella sp.
GCGGCGACCGCGCCGCGCGCGAACCCTGGCGCATGGCGGCGAGCGCCCTGCATGCGATGGGTAGGAGCGAGGAAATCGAGCGCCGCTTTGCGCATCCCGCCGCTGCGGCGATACGGCAGATGCTGGAGCAGAATCTCAACAGCCCTGCCACTTCAAGCTGCGGCCGCTGGTTCGACGCCGCATCCGGGCTGCTTGGGGTGCGCGAAGTGGCCGCATTCGAAGGTCAGGCGGCGATGCTGCTGGAAGGGCTGGCGCAGGCGCATGGCCCGGTTGCGCCGTTGAATGGCGGTTATACTCTCGTCGCGGGTGTGCTGAATCTTTTGCCGCTGCTTGCGGCGCTCAGCGAAACCCGCGATGCCGGCCACGGCGCGGCGCTGTTCCACGCCACCCTGGCCGAAGCGCTGGCCGAATGGGTGGCTGCGGCGATGGAGAATGCCGGGATGAATGACGTGGTGCTCGGCGGCGGCTGTTTCCTCAACCGGCTGCTCAGCGCGGATCTTGCCGCCCGCCTGGAGGCGCGGGGTGCGAAAGTGTATCAGGCCCGCCAGGCGCCGCCCAACGATGGAGGGCTGAGCCTGGGGCAGGCGTGGGTGGCGATGCAGTCATGTAGGTTGGGTTAGCGGCTTTATCGCGTAACCCAACAAACCTAAACATCACCAGAAGTAGGCCTTTAGACGAAACCTACATTTTGAAGGAGGATTGGGTTTGTTGGGTTACGGCGCAAAAAACCGCACCTAACCTACTGACTGGCGAGGGTGAAGGGATAAGATCAGTTTAAAGTCGGTTTTGGATAATTTCGCCAAAAATTGCGGAATGAAATGGCTACAGAAAAATAATACGAATTTGACCCTTGGCCTTGTCTTGCCAATAACGGTCGCTCAGGTTTTAAAATGGAGGAACACCACATGGAAGTAAATCCAGAAAAACAGAATATAAATCAGCTGTTCTCGACAACGAATTACTACATCGATTTCTACCAGAGGGAATACAAGTGGACTGGCGACGAGGTCAAGAGGCTGCTCGACGATATTTTTTACCACTTCGAACTGTCCTATGCGAAACACTCAGACCTAGATGCCTCGGAACTGCTTTTTAGTCGGGTAGGGTGGTATGCCTTGTACCCACGCCGATTTAAAACCGCGCGAGTAGCTTGCAAAAGTATCCCATCCCCGCGAACGCCATTTCATTCGGCGCAATAACGAGCACGCCCTTGTACACAACTGGATAGGTAGATGCCTCGTAAGGAAAAAAGATGAGTAAAGCAAAAAATTTAACTATCGATGTTCTGGGGACGAGCATTACCATCCTTTCTCAGCAGGATGAAGACTACATTTCCCTGACTGATATGCTGAAAGCGAAAGACGGAGATTTTTTTATTTCGGACTGGTTACGGAATCGCAACACCGTTGAGTTTCTCGGTATATGGGAGCGAGTCCACAATCCCGATTTTAATTATGGCGAATTCGCCATAATTAAAAGCCAGGCTGGTTTGAACAGCTACAAGATCAGTGTCAAAGAATGGGTCGCCAAAACCAATGCCGTCGGTATTCGGGCTACTACGGGAAGATACGGCGGCACTTATGCACACAAGGACATCGCCTTTGAATTCGGCATGTGGATCAGCCCTGAATTCAAGGTCTATTTGATCAAGGAATTTCAGCGTCTCAAGGAGGATGAAAATCGCCGCCTGTCGCTCGCCTGGAACCTGAACCGAACTCTTTCCAAGCTCAACTACCGCATCCACACCGATGCCATCAAAGCGTACCTGATTCCCGCCGCAGTGACGTCCTCGCAGGCCGCCATCATCTATGCCAACGAAGCGGACATGCTGAATGTCGCCCTCTTCGGCCTGACAGCCAAACAATGGCGGGATGCCAACCCCGAGATGGAAGGCAACATGCGCGAGCACGCCACTATCGAACAACTGCTGGTGCTGGCCAATATTGAGGGAATGAATGCCGAACTCATTCACATGGGACTGACGCAAGGGGATCGCCTCATACGTCTCAACGCAATAGCCATCCGCCAGATGCAGGTGCTCACCTCTGCTCCGGTGATCAAGCAACTCAAGGGATGAATTCCTCGAAGAGCCAATTTTTTGTTGGGAGAAATTGAATGTGTCTGGCAATCCCGGCCCGCGTGGCCGAACTTCTCGATAACGACTGCGCCATGGTCGAACTGGGCGGCGTGCGCAAGGAAATCTCGTTGGCGCTGGTGGAAGGCGTGGCGGTGGGCGATTACGTGATCGTCCACGTCGGCTTTGCCCTCAGCCGCCTCGACCCGGAAGAGGCGGAAAAGACGCTTGCCCTGTTCGCCGAAATCGGCTTGCTGGCGGAATGAGATACATCGACGAATTTCGCGACGGCGTGCTGGCCCGGAAGCTCTCCGCCGACATCCGGTGCGAGGTTCTTCCCGGACGCAGCTACAGCCTGATGGAATTCTGCGGCGGGCATACCCATGCCATTTTCCGCTATGGGATACAAGATTTGCTGCCCGCCAACGTGCGCATGATCCATGGCCCCGGCTGTCCGGTGTGCGTGCTGCCGATCGGGCGGGTGGACAGCGCCATCCGGCTGGCGCGCA
>CAZLJK010000169.1:0-2570 GCA_964559825.1 uncultured Sulfuricella sp.
TGATCAGCCCGGCGTAGATGCCGACGCGCCCGCTGTTGGCGACGATGCTGCCGAGATTCAGCGCCTGATTGCCGGGTGCGTCGATGACCACGCGCATGTCGGGCGTGTTGGCGTTGACCAGTTCGACGCTGTTGCCGGCGGCGAGGATCACATCGCCCTGCGGGCTGGTGATGATGCCGCTGTTGCTGATGTCCGGTGCGACCAGATAGATCTGGCCGCCGGGCAGGGCGGTGAGGCTGCCCTGATTGTCGATGCCCCTCGCATTCGCGTTGGCGGTGAAATTATAGCGACCCGCGAGAAAATCGGCGTTGGAGAGATTGAGCGTGGAAACGACCAGACCCGCCACGTCCACCTGCGCACCCGCGCCGAACAGCACGCCGTTGGGGTTAATCAGGAGCACGCGGCCGTTGGATTGCAATGCGCCGAGGATGCTGGAAGGATCGACACCGGTAACGCGGTTGAGCACGCCGGACGCCGCCGACTGCTGGATGAAGCGCGTCGCTTCGTTCACGCCGATGGAGAAGCTCTGCCAGTTGATGATCGCGCCGGGACTGTTGGTGATGTTGAGCGCGTTGCCCTGCTGCGCCATGCTAACCACACCGCTGACCACGTCTGCCCCGATGGGGTTGGCGTAGACCGGCGAGGTGATCGCGAAACAGGATGCGACCGCGACTGCGATCGCATTGCGTTGCCAGTTTTCATAATGACGGGATTTTTTCATTTTGACCCCCTGCATTTTCTCGATTTACGAAAGGCAAGCTACGCCTATTCACGGGAAGATTCAACCCTATAGCTAAAACAAATAAGCCATACCGATATGCAAAATATTGCTGCCCGAGCGGCGCGCATCCGAACCGTCCAGCACTTGCGCCAGATCGGCGCGTACGCTGAGATTGCCGCCATGGCTCATGCGCAAGCCGACGCCCACGCTTGATATTGATTGTCCGGCCGATTCGCCCGCCAGGATGGCATTGCGCCGCACGTTGGCATTATCGAAGAATGCCAGCCCGCGTACCTGCAAATCCGCCGAGCCCAAATCGCTGCCGATATCCGGCGAGTAGGCTTCCAGCGTGCTGCGATAACCATGGTCGTTGGCGATCTCGCGTTCGGTGAACCCGCGCACGCTGTCGGCACCGCCCGCGCCGAACTGTTCACCCGGCACCAGCGCATGCGGGGTTTCCTGCCCTTGCAGGGCTATGCGCGCCTGCCAGTCGCTGGACCAGGTATGTGTCCAGTTCATGCCATAACGATAAATACGGTAGTTCGCCGTAGCTGGTGCGCGCAAGGCTTGGAAATCGGCAGACCGGCCCAGCGAGCCGCCGGGCAGGTTTTGCGCCACGCTGACCGAGAAACCGAGCTCGTTGCCGGGGGAATGCCAGTTGCCGTTGTAGGCCAGACTGAGCGGATGCACGGTGACATCGGGAATGAGTCCGACCCCTCCGAGCGTCGTGACGCGATTGCGGTAGGCGCGATAGTCAAGACCGTAAACCAGCTTGTGGTCGTAGTTATCACCGACCCTGTCCAGGAATTGGCTGTAATGCGCGCCCAGCACTGTGCCGCTGCCGCTCACATTGAAAAGGTTTTGCACCACCCCTGCGCTGACATCGGAATAGCCGGCCAACAGATCGAGCATGTCGCCATACTGGTAGAGCGGAATGCGATAACCGGCGCCGAAGATCTTCACCTGATCGGTTTTTTCCGGCGAGGTGATGAGCTGCATGGTCAGCACCTGGTCGCGATTGAACAGGTTGGCATGCTGGTAGCCGACGCCGAGACGATAATTGCCGGTTTGGCGTGTGCCGCTGTTGTCCAGGCTGACGAATACCTTCTGTGGCTTCTCATCAGTAACATCGAGGGTGACGTCGATATCTTTTTCTTTTTCGCCATCCTTGAGCAGCACCGTGACGCGCTTGGAAGGATTCTCGTTAGCCACGCGCAAGGCGGCGGCGACACGTCCGGAATGCGGCGGCTGTCCTTCGGCGATCGCCGGCAGACTGTTGCGGATGTTTTCGGCATCGTGATGCTGATTGGCCTTGACCGCCACTTTGGCGATATGCCCCTCGATTACCTTGATATGAACCACGCCCTGCTCCAGTTCCTGTTCGGGTAACAGAACCTGGACGGCGGTGTAGCCTTGTTCTTTATAGGCCGCCTGCAAGGCTTCCAGCGCGCGTTGCACGTCGGCGAAATTCTTGTCCTTCCCTCTGAATGGCGCGACGCTTTGTTCGATCTTTTCAGGTTGCAGCAAAGCATTGCCTTCGACGACGAAACTGGTTATTTCAAAGCGCGGTACGCCGCTGTCTTCAGCCAGTGCGCCCCCGGCAAACAAAGCCAATAGCACATACAAAGATAATTTATGTTTAGTCTGCATCAAGGCCTCTCCATCGGTAGTGCTAGCATTAAATCCGGAAACTTTTGATTATGATAGCGTACAACCCGCTTTCGGTTCATGGCATTATTCGCAAAACCGCACCCCCTTAACCCATATGTGAGCAAACATTATCATGCCCATTACCACCACCTCCGCCGATTTCGTTGCCTGGTTCCGTTCCGTCGCCCCCTACATCAAT
>CAZLJK010000170.1:0-2569 GCA_964559825.1 uncultured Sulfuricella sp.
CGGCATTGTCGCGCTGGCGGTAGGGGCGCGGGCTGCGCACCGGCCAGCGGTGGAATAGCTTGAGTTCGTGGACCGCGCCCTGTTCGGACTTGACGCGCGCTACCACGGCCTCCACGGTGACGTCGCCTGCGGCGGCGATCTCCAGCAGCTCGCCGCCCATGCCGGGCGGCACCAGGATGCGGTGGGTGATAGTCGGCGTTTCCTGCACTGTTCCCAGCACCGCGCCGGATTCGATGCGCGTTCCGCTTTTGAGATCGGGTTGCGGCTCGAAACGCCACAGCCGGCCGCGATCCAGCGGCGGAATGTGTACGCCGCGCGGGATGTAATCGCCGTGCTGCTTTGCGTGTTCCAGCAATGGGCGCTGTACCCCGTCGAAAATTTTCCCCAGCAATCCCGGCCCCAGTTCCACCGACAGCGGATGACCGAGGGCGGCGGCCGGCTCGCCGGGCCGCAGCGATTCGGTTGGCTCATACATCTGCACCAGCGCTCGCTCGCCGTGGCGGGCGATGACCTCGCCCATCAGATCGAGGCGGCCGATCCTGACCTGCTCGCCGGTGCGTACGTCGGCGAGTTGCACCGTAACGAGCGGTCCATTGACCTCTATCACCTTACCCATGCGGCTTCTCCTTAACGGGAGCGTCGCGGAGCGACACCCTGTTCCCCTCGCCCCTTGCGGGATAACCAGCGACTTGGCTGGTGTTGTTGGACAGCCTAGTCGAATGGCTAGTTGTTTCATCAGAGGGCCGGGGAGAAGGGGAGGGTTCCAACCGTTCGGCGACCGTGCCTTGTAGTGCTTCGCCCAACCTTTCCATGCGACCCTCGAAGGTGTTGTCGAAGCGGATGTTGCCGTCCGTGCTGGCAACCAGCACGCCGCCGGTGCTATTCAATGTTTCAGGCGAGAGCGTCAGGCGCTTGCCAGGCGCTGCCTGCCGGGCGAGTTTTTCCCAGTCATGCCGGAAGCGCTGCCAGTCGGGCTGGTTGAGGTGCGCCACAAGTTCGTCGCATTCGATCGCCTGTGCGCCTTCGCGCAGGTAAGCCAACAGCAGGGGCAGGTAGCATGGTTCGTCTGCCGTCAATTCTTCCAGGCGGGCGGGCAGTTTGGCGAGCACGGTATGGACCAGTTTCCAGCGCAGACGGTCAAGATCGGCGCGCAGGTCGAGTTCTGCTGCCTGTACCCGCTGCTGGTACGCGCGCCCGGCCTGCGCCTTGGCGGCCAGCACTTCGCGCTCCTCCTCGATGTGTAGCCGCTGTCTGGTTTCCGCGAGTATCCGTTCGCGTGCCTGGTGGCCACCGGCAAGCTGTTCTTTGGCCAGCTTTTGGGCGCGTTCTACCAGCGCCGCTTCGAGGCCGGAGATGTTGTCCACTTCGCTTGCGATTGCGTCCCCCATCCTGGTGTCGCTCATGTTTGAGCCTCCAGAGCGGCAGGGCCGAGGATGCTTTGCACCAGATTTTCTACACGCGAGTGGTAGCTCCCCGACATCTGTATCTCGGGTATTTCGGTGATCACGATGCGTCCGCCCTCATTCTGGGCGCGTATCAGGTGGCGACCCGGGTTGCGGGTCAGGCTCTGCTCAATGACGATCAGCGCGGCCTGCTGGTTGCGCAGCAATTTCTGCAACAGTTCTTCGATAGCCTCGGGCGCAGGATCGGCGTAGGTCTCGAAGCCGATCAGCGCAAATCCTTCCATCAGCGCACTGCTGCCCAGCGCGATCATGCGTGCCGGAATGCTGGCCGCTGCGGCAATCATGCGATCCTGCCCAGCAGCAGGATGGTAACCACCAGGCCATAGATGGCGATCCCTTCGGCGAGACCCAGGTAGATCAGCGTGCGGCCAAACATCTCCGGTTTCTCGGAGATGATCGCCAGCGAGGCCGCACCGACCGGACCCACCGCAAGGCCGGCGCCGAAGGCCGCCAGCCCGGTCGGGAGACCCGCGCCGAGCAGCGCCAGTCCCAGCCCGATGGAGATTTCTCCATGCGGCGCGACCGCCTGCTGTGCCAGCGCGTCATGCATGCCCATCATCAGCAGGGCGCTGCCCGCAACGACAAACAACAGCAGGTTCACGCCCAGCGTGCCTTTCCACCAGCGCTGGGCACGGTGGCCATCCGCCAGCGGGCGAAGCTCCAGATAGATACCCGCAGCCAGAGTGCCGATCAGGTTCAAGCAGATTAAAGCGATGAGCCAAGACATATACTTTCCTTTCTATAAACAATCAGTTGTTTTGAAACGTGAACCCTTTTTGCTTGCCCAGCGTGAGCGGGCGGAACGGCCGCCCGTCGCCGCCGAAGAAGCGCGAGAAACCCTCGTAGTATTCCAGGCGCAACGTCTGGATCGCCACGATGGCGCCTTCCAGCACCAGGATGAAGAGATTGCCCAGCACCACGGTCAGCCAGTATCCCGTGGTATGCATCATGCTGCCCACGGTGAAGATGGCGATGGACAGCGCCACATGATTAAGGCTGAAAGCCGCCAGCCGCAGGAACGACAGCGTATTGGAGATGTAGGCCATGACCGACTCGAAGCCTTCCATCAGCGCGATCAGCGTTCTTTCTGCGGTGGCGATGCCGGG
>CAZLJK010000171.1:0-2560 GCA_964559825.1 uncultured Sulfuricella sp.
TTGATTTTTGTCAGTCTTTTTGTTTCATTGGAGCGGGGTTGCAAATGCATGAAATGTCGCTCGCCGATGGCGTGCTCCGATTGATCGAGGACAGCGCCAAGGTTAACCGCTTCTCCCGTGTTAAGACCGTGTGGCTGGAAATCGGCGAGATGGCAGGTGTGGAGGCGGAAGCGATGCGTTTCTGTTTCGATGCGGTGGTCAAGGGCACGCTGGCCGATGGCGCCCGGCTGGAGATCATTGCAACCGAGGGGCGGGGCCGGTGTTTTTCCTGTGGCAAAACGGTCCCTATCCAGTTACGCTATGATCCCTGCCCGTTGTGCGGCGGCTACCCGGTTGAGCCGACCGGCGGCATGGAGATGCGGGTTAAGGAACTTGAAGTCGAATAAGGGGGAATCAATCATGTGCACAGTCTGTGGCTGCGGTCAGGGCGAAACGAAAATCGAGGGCGAAGCCCATACCCATACTTACGTCCATGCCCACGAGCAGGGGAGCTTGGTGCAAGGCCATTCTCACGCTCATGCCAGCCGCATGGTGCAGGTCGAGCAGGACATTCTCGCCAAGAACAATCAGTACGCGTCAGCCAACCGCAGTCATTTTGCCGAACACGGCATCTTCGTGCTCAACCTGGTGTCGAGCCCCGGTTCCGGCAAGACCGCATTGCTTACCCGCACCATAGAGCGGCTCAAGGGCAAGGTTCGGATTGCGGTTATCGAGGGCGACCAGCAGACCAGTCTCGACGCCGACCGTATCCGCGCTACCGGCGTGTCCGCGGTTCAGATCAATACCGGCAAGGGCTGCCATCTCGATGCCCACATGGTGGGACATGCGCTGGAAAAACTCGCGCTGGCCGACAACAGTCTGCTGTTGATCGAGAACGTCGGCAATCTGGTCTGCCCGGCGGCCTTCGATCTGGGCGAGGCGCACAAGGTGGCGATCCTGTCGGTGACCGAAGGCGAGGACAAGCCGCTGAAATACCCCGACATGTTTGCCGCCGCCGAAGTAATGCTGCTCAACAAGATCGACCTGCTGCCCTACCTGAGTTTCAACGTGCCTCTCGCCATCGAGTACGCGCGCCGGGTTAATCCCTATATCCGTGTCATCCTCACCTCGGCGGTCAGCGACGAGGGGATGGGGGAATGGCAGGAATGGCTTGAGGACGGCCTGAAACAGGCCGCCGCACAGAAGGCGAACGAGGTGGACGCGCTGAAGCGCCGGGTCGCCGAACTGGAGGCCGCACTGGCCGAAAAGGGTCGCTGAGCAGCCATGCGCGCGGTGAGTATCCGCGTCCGCGGCCAGGTACAGGGAGTGGGTTTTCGCCCCTTTGCTTACCACCTGGCGCTGGAGTTGGGGCTGAGCGGGTGGGTGCTGAACGACGCCGAGGGCGTGGAAATCGAGGCCCAGGGGGCGCCGGACGCAATCGAAACCTTGCTGCTCCGTCTCAAAGGTGAGGCGCCCGCCCTGGCGCGGGTGGATGAAGTCAGCGCGAAGCCGTTAGGCGTAATCCCGCAACGCGCCGGTTTTAAAATCCTGGAAAGCCGCTCCGGCCATATGCATACCGGCATCGCGCCTGATGCCGCGATCTGCCCGGCCTGCCTGGCCGAAATCTTCGACCCGGCCAACCGGCGCTACCGCTACCCCTTCACCAACTGCACTCACTGCGGGCCGCGCTACACCATTACCCGCCATCTGCCCTATGACCGCGCCAACACCAGCATGGCGCAGTTCACCCTGTGTCCGGCCTGCCGGCACGAATACGACGACCCGCTCGACCGTCGCTTTCACGCCCAGCCCAATGCCTGTGCGGTGTGCGGGCCGCGCCTGAAGTTGCTGGAAAAAGACGGGCAGCCGGCTGAGAGTGATGACCCGATTGCCGAAACGTTGATCCGCCTGCACGCCGGGCAGATCCTGGCGATCAAGGGCATCGGCGGCTTCCACCTGATGTGCGATGCGCGCAACGCCGAAGCCGTGGCGCGACTGCGCCAGCGCAAGCAGCGCGAGGAAAAACCATTCGCGGTGATGTTGGCGGGGGCGGCCTCCGTGGCTCAATTTGCGGTTTGCAGCGATGCCGAGCGGCAACTGCTGGAAGCCCGCGAGCGGCCCATCGTCCTGCTGCAAAAGCGGACAGAATGCGATGCGACCCTGCCCGGCGTGGCGCCCGGCATGGGCGAACTGGGCGTGCTGCTGCCGTATGCGCCGCTGCATTACCTGCTGTTCCACCAGGCGGCCGGCCGGCCTGACGGCACGGCATGGCTGGCAATGCCGCAGGCACTGGCGCTGGTCTGCACCTCGGCCAACCCCGGCGATGAACCGCTGGTGACCGGCAACGTCGAGGCGCTGGCCCGCCTGGCCGGAATTGCCGACGCCTTCCTGCTGCACGACCGCGATATCCAGGTGCGTTGCGACGATAGCGTGGTGCGGGTAAATCAGGGATGGGTAATGGGTAATGGGGAATGCGGAAAACCCATTGCGAGCGCCGCCCCATTACCCATTCCTCATCACCCATCGCCGTCTTTCATCCGCCGCGCCCGCGGCTACACCCCGCGCGCCATCAAGCTGGCAA
>CAZLJK010000172.1:0-2525 GCA_964559825.1 uncultured Sulfuricella sp.
AACGAGTTGCTGAGCGCGCGCATCACCGGCTGCTCGCGATTGTCCAGCACATAATCGAGGTCCAGCGCCGGGTCGAGTTGCCGGGTGTTCAGCCCGGCAGGCAGCAAGCCGTGTTGCAGCGCCAGCGCGCAGATCACCGCCTCCAAACCACCGGCAGCGCCCAGAGTGTGACCGGTCGCGCCTTTGGTGGAGCTGCATGGTGTGGCCGAACCGAATACGGCGGCAACCGCTTTCCCCTCCGCCGCATCGTTGCTTTGGGTGGCGGTGCCGTGCAGGTTGATATAGTCGATTTCAGCCGGCTTCAAACCCGCCATTTTCAACGCATCCTGCATCGCCATGCGCGCGCCCAAGCCCTCCGGATGCGGCGACGACATGTGATAGGCATCGCTGGATTCGCCTATCCCGAGCAGCAGCACCGCATCGTCATCCAGGTGTTCCGGGGCGTGTTCCAGCAGCGCGAAAGCCGCCGCTTCGCCTATCGAAATGCCGTTGCGCTGCGCGTCGAAGGGGCGGCAGGCCGGTTCGGAAATCAGGCCGAGCGAGTTGAAGCCGTACAGCGTAGTCAGGCACAGCGAATCCACGCCGCCCACCACGGCCGCATCGATCAGCCCCGCCGCCATCATGCGCCGCGCCGAACTGAACACCTTGGCGCTGGACGAACACGCCGATGACACCACCACCGCCGGGCCGCTCAAGCCAAAATAATGGCGCGTGAAATCGGCGACGGAGAAAGTATTGTGCGTGGTGCCGTAGATAAAATCGGCGGGGAGTGCGCCACTCACCGGGTCGCGTCGCCGGTAGGCCAACTCGGTTTGCAGTATGCCGGCAGTGCTGGTGCCGAGGAACACGCCGATGCGCTGCGCACCGTATTTTGCGATGGCCGCGCGCACCGCCTCGGCAAAGCCGTCCTGCATCAATCCCAGCAGCGCGAGCCGGTTGTTGCGGCAGTCGAAGGCGGCCAGGTGCGTGGGAAGCTGCACCGCATCCACCCCTTCCACCTCGCCGATGAACGTCGCCAGATCCACCGTATCGAACGCGCACGGCGCCAGCCCGGCGCGACGCTGGTGGAGCGCGGCCAGGGTCTGGTCGAGGCCGCGACCGATGCTGCTGGTCGCGGTGAAATGGGAGAGCCAGAGCGGGTTCAAAGAAAAGTAAGCCTATCGCAAATAAAAAGTCATTAACAAAAAAAGTTTATTTTATTTGTCCGGTTCAGGAGATAAAACCGTTGGTGAATTGTTCCAATAAGCGATGCGAATATTCCAGTGCATTATCCTTGCCAAGCATCGCTCTTGCCATATCCTCTATCAATCGCCCTCTTTTTGTTCCATTTAACAGCTCTCTAAGGTCCGCGTTCGTCCGTGAAGAAACCATTACAGCAGCATCTTTTCCAAGCAACCAGGCCCCGGCAAGCTCTATGTCATACCCGGCTGCTTCAAGCGCTGCAAGCGCGCCTGCTTCCTCATAAATTCTGCTCTCGTTGCCCGCTTCGTTATAGCTACGCAACAGCGAAACCAGGTCAATTGCATCCTTCGGGTTTTCCCGCCCCCGATCGACCCATGCGAATAGTTTCAGGATCGCAATTCCTGATAGCGAGGCAACCGCAATGTTTATTCCAGGGCTCACTTCAACGGTAGCTGCGGCGGCCAATGCGTCGCTATAACCCGCAACATTCATCATGACACCCATGTCTGGCGGCCACGCAATGGTGTCGGGGCTTGTTTCAATTCCACCGAACGGTATCAAATCCACTTTGTACTTATGCTCCAAGCCCGGCAGTCGGAGAAGCAGCTGATGGGCGATATGCCCTGATTCCTCAAAATCGGCGTTTGCAACCAGGAATGTTTTGAGAGTCCTGAATTGCTCCCAATTGTCCAAGGCAAATGCAAAATCCACATCGGTAGTAGCGCGTCCGACCTTCAATCCAAAAATATTTTCGAGAAGGATAATTCGAGCCATTGCCCCAACCAGGAATACCGGAAATCCAAGCTCTTTTGAAGCTTTGTGAATTTCACGTATCCCCAATAAGGCTATAGGATCAACAGGGCGATCAGGCTGCGGCGTCAGTGGTTGCGATGTATCGGTCATTAATCAGCTTTGCAGCTTCCAGGTTGCGAGGATCCAGCGTAGCTATCAAGTCAGCATAAGCCAGCAATGGCG
This sequence comes from uncultured Sulfuricella sp., assembly GCA_964559825.1. Classification (GTDB taxonomy): domain Bacteria; phylum Pseudomonadota; class Gammaproteobacteria; order Burkholderiales; family Sulfuricellaceae; genus Sulfuricella. Next base: position 2,158 of record CAZLJK010000172.1, read on the forward strand.
GCACTGTTTCCGGCATGGGCTTTTCATCTTCAAATTCCCAGAATGCATCGAGAATTTCTATGTCGCCTTGCGCGTCTGCCCGCAGCTTGTGCTCGGCAACCATTCTGGTCAAATTTTTCTGTCCTTGCTCCTTATGGAGATAGATGGTGAGTGCGTGCGGACGCAAGTAGCCTGTCAATTTCTCCGCTGCGACCTCTGCTCCCCATTGGGCACCATAGTTTGTGATATCCACTTTTTTCCACCAGTCGGTTGTCGGCGCGCGGAACCTTCTGGGATTGAGTTTCGGACGCAGCTTTATCGGGTAGTTTGTTACCCACTCCTGCACGAGTCTCTGGCGCTCAAGCAGCACTCTGTCACCCTTGCCTTTT
>CAZLJK010000173.1:0-2525 GCA_964559825.1 uncultured Sulfuricella sp.
TCCGCTCCGGGCATCTGGAGTTTAGCGGGGTACCGTAGTGGAAGTTTTCGCCGTCGAGCGAAAAGGCCATCTCGTCCGAAATGGCCTTGCCGAGCAGGGTGGCGCCTTCGTTCAGCAACAGATCGACGGTCGGAGCGGTCGTCTGCGCTGCCGGGTGTGCTTCCTTCCAGTGCGGATTGCCGGCGCCGGTGACAAATCCCCTGACGTCGTAGAGCTCCTTCACCGCAAAGGTCAGCGATGAAAGTTTTCCCTCACGGTTCGGGGCGACCGTGATCATCTCGCCTGGCACAAAGGCGTTGCAGGTGTCGGCTGGTTTCATAAAAACAGACTCGTTAAGTGGGTTGTACCGGAATTATATGCTGCCGTTCATCCGGAAATTCGACCGCTCGTTCCGCTATTTTGCCTGTCGTCCGAAGGGCCGCCCGTTCGTCCCGCAGGCTTTGACAGTGTACCAGCCCAAGCTCCAATATCGTGGCACAGCAATAAACCTGAACCATTCAAGAACAACAGGTTAAAGGCGGACAAGGGAGCAAAGCAACACAGGAGGATTTGAAAATGACCAGCACTATCATCGGCATCATCGTCACCGCCATTGCCATCGAGGCGGACAAGATAACGCAATACCGGCATCGCGGCCTTCCGCTGGTTGCACTCGGCGGTGTATTGACCGTTGTTTTCTCGCTTGTGCTGTAGGTCGAATGCGCCAATTTCAGCCAGTGGCGATTCGTCACCGGCTTGCTGCCGACCTTTCAGCGCCTTCCGTTTCTATTTCCCGGTAAATGCGTCTTCTTGCTTACTTCAGTCACTATCCTTCTTCAGTCTCTTGGGTTTCACGCCCGTCAACTGTTTGAAATTCTCCGCCGAGATCACCGGCTTCCCCGACTGTTGCTCGATGTCTTTGCGTGTCCTGCCGGCGACCGCGCCACCGTCCTTGGCGTCTTTTTTGAGCGGCTCCATGCCCTTGGTGTCCCGGTCACGGTGCAGCTTCGTGGTCGTCGCCTCGGCCAGCATGGTGAGGATCAACTCGATGTCCGTCATGTGGTCGCGCAGATTTTCCCGCACCAGCGACTTCACCTGCTTGTATTCATCCACCTTCAGATCAAAGGCGCCTTGCATGATTTCGTTTGTTAAAATCGCGAATTCCTTGCTGGATGCCACGCCGCGTTCTTTCCATTCACCGGTCAAATCCTGCCGCACCGCGATACCGCGCAAGCGCTTGTCTATCCACTCCTTCGGGTAACCTTTCTTTTCGTATAAATCCTGCATCCTCCCCATCGCCAGTTCGGGGTTCTCGATCTCCTGGATGCGCTGGTAACCGACTTGTGCCAGCCAGCGCTTGAAGGGCTCTGCCTTGGGCGAAGGAATGGACTGGATGATGCGCAGCAGCCCCTCGGTGTTGGCGCAGTCGGTCACACGCTGCTTGCCATCCGGCGCCTCCAGCTTCAACCCGTGACAATTTGTCACGACTTCACTTCCCTCCGCAGCCAGCCGCTGCTTCAGCTTGCGCCAGTACGCCCCGGCATCGGCGCTCTCAGTCAACACCCCGCAGACATCCACCACGGAAAACCACCACTCCTCGTTATGCCAAGTGCGGCGGATGGTTTTTTCCTGGAAGACGGTGATGCTGTTCTCGGATATCTTGATTTCCTTGCTCATGCTCTATGCTCCCTGGTCGATTATTTGCCTGCCGGTCACGTTGTTTTCATGCGGCTCGCATCCAGAAGTGGCAGCACCCGTTCCCGGTCTGGCTTGAACTCATCACCGATCCGAACCTCATTGACGCCACGACGGGATTGAATTGCCATGCTCCGAACTCTCAACACCTTGAGGATCGACGGATCGGTAATGTCCGGGGAATCATGCCGCGCTCCCTTGAAGGGAAACACGCACATGAACCGGTTGCCTGACGAACTGGCAATATAGATTCGCCGGAACGGATGCTCAATCTCCTCGGCAGCCTTAACGAGCAAGGGGATGTCATAATGCTCGTTGTCGTCCAGGTTGAAGAAGTCATAGGACTTGCTCATCCCGCCATGCACAAGAAGCCACACTTCGCTCGCCGAGGCATTGGTCAGATAATCCGGCGCATTGGATGCCTTGCCGACAATCGCCTTGGCAAGCCACAGATCGACTTCGCGAGGCACGGCAGCCTCATCGAGTTGATCCAAACCGAGCTGCAAGCGCTTGTCGTTTTGCCACTGGAACCACTTTGAAAGATTAACATGTGTAATCTCGCAGGCGACACGGATGACTTCCGGCATTGATCTTTTCAGTGAGGAAATCGGCAACCTTACCGCGCGTATGGTTGTCGCGTAGGCCAGAGTTGTTAGGCGGCGTTGGCATCAAGCTATCTTTCGGCGCGTGTTTATGCTGACCGCAGATGATAGCCTGTGCGCTTGAGATGGGCAATCAGGCAGAATTCATCAGACAGAATTCACTCAAATACAACGCCGCTTCACAAACTTATCTGATCCACACCGTCTTCGCGTTCACGAATTCATGCATCCCCAGCCTCGACAACTCGC
>CAZLJK010000174.1:0-2519 GCA_964559825.1 uncultured Sulfuricella sp.
TATTGCCACGGCGATAAACTGGACGGCAAGGGGCCTTACGCAGCGGGGCTGAATCCCACCCCGATCAATTTTCAGGATGTGGGCACCATCGCGCAGTTGCAGGAATCTTTCCTGTTCTGGCGCATCGCCACCGGCGGCCCAGGCCTGCCAGCTGAGGCCGCCCCGTGGATCTCATCCATGCCTGTCTGGGAGAATTTCCTGACCGAGGAAGAGATATGGGAAGTCATTCTGTTCATGTATGACTACACCGGCAGGCAACCGAGGTCGTGGAAATGAACAACTCAAAATCCACATTTCATCCCAACTGCTGTGTTGCGGAAAAAATTTCTTGCTTACATATCGAACATATGCGGCGCAGCGAAATTTTTTCCGCGCCTTGCATTTGGGCGAACTGTGAATTTTTAGAGGCTCGCAAATGAATAGGCGCATGAATAAGTTCGCTTTCTTAGCCTTCTGCGCCGGGTTGCTTTTCGCGGGCACGGCAGCAGCAAAACCCGGCGATGCGGCCAAGGGTAAGGAAATCTACGACAAGCGCTGTACCTGGTGCCACGGTGTAGATGGCGACGGCGCGGGTGCGGCGAAAGATCTGCTCAATCCGCCGCCGCGCGATTTCACCTCCGGCAACTACAAGATCAAAACTTCCAGTTTTGAAGACATGGTGCCCAACGATGACGACATCTATCGCATGATACGCGACGGCATGCCGGGCACTTCCATGCCGGGTTGGAGCGATATCCTGAAGGAACAGGATATGTGGAACCTGGTGGCTTACGTCAAGACCTTCGCCAATTACGATACGCCGCCCGCTGCACAGGTCGATTTCGGCACCCGGATCGCGAGTTCGGACGAGAGCATCGCGAAGGGCAGGAAGCTGTATGAAGAAGGGGACCGCTGCGTGGAATGCCATGGCAATTCCGGCAAGGGCAGCGCCAGCAAGCGGCTCAAGGGAGACGCCGGCGAACGCACCTGGCCGCGCAACCTGACAAAACCATGGACTTTCATTGGCAGCAGCGACCCGAAGGATATTTTCGCGCGCATTTCCACCGGTATCGCCGGCACAGAGATGCCATCCTTCGCCGACCCCAGGAGCAAAAAGAAACTCGCCATCGAGGAACGCTGGCACGTCGCCAATTATGTGGCGTCCATGGCCAAGACCGGAAAGAAAGTCGATGCGGAAAACACCGTCATCAAGGCGGACAAGGTGGAGGGCGATTTGCCCGGCACCCCGGACGATGCGCGCTGGGAAAAATCCACGCCGACCACTCTTTACCTGATTCCGCAGCTCATCGCGGAGGAACGTTTTTTCACGCCCTCCAATGACACCATCACGGTGCGTGCGCTGTACAACGACAAGATGATTGCGATGCTGCTGGAGTGGGACGATCGCACCCGGAGCATTCCCGGCGACGAAGCTGCGGAAAAACTTGCCGATGCGCCAATCGCGGAAGACGGTGTGGCAGTGCAATTGCCGATCACCATCCCGAAAGGAATGGAAAAGCCTTATTTCGGCATGGGCGATGCGACCCATCCGGTGAATATCTGGCACTGGAAGAGCGGCGCAAAAGACGCAACGGAGAGCGTCAACCTTGCCACCAGCCGCGGCTTCAGGGAGATCGAAAAACGCGATGCGGTCGGGGTCGGACTCAAGGCAAAGGCGAGTTATAGCGACGGAACATGGAAGGTGTTGATAACACGGCCACTCGCGACTTCCTCACCGGAACAAGATATCCAGTTCACCGAGGGCAGGTTCATCCCGGTTGCATTTGCCGCCTGGGACGGCAGCAATAACAGCGAAAAGGGTTCGAAGCACACCATGACGACCTGGTACTGGTTGTTGCTGAAACCGGCAACCGGATCCAAGCCTCTCATTGCGGCACTGATGGTCATGGGTCTGTTTGCAGGCGGCCTGCTCTGGTGGGCGCGCAGCGCCGCCACGAAACCCGCTGCCTGATAATCATAACAAGGCTACTAAACCGTGGAAGAAACCGAGGGCGGCAGGCGTGGTGTGAAAACCAGGTTATTTGGCTTTACCCTGATGATCCTGGGCGTGCTGGATAGTTTGTTGACCTTGCGTGGCGGGATACCCGCTTATGAGTTCCTCTTCCTCATTTTATTGGGTGCATGCGTGTTCGCCATCGGTGCAGTTCGCGGCAGGCAGCATCCGGCAAGCCCACCAGATGGTGTTTCCTGAAATACCGGATCACCAAAGAAAATCGCAGGATTTTTAAAGGTTTCTTCATGTCTGGATTGAAAAATATTTGATGGCCGCATGAAAACAAATTTTTTCACTCTTTTTGTATGGCTGTGTGTCGCGCTGCTGGGTGCGTCTGCCATTGGCGGCATCGCGCTGAATCGCGGCGAATCGATCAATGCGCTGTGGTTCATCACCGCCGCACTGTGCGTGTATGCCATCGCCTACCGTTTCTACGCGGCATGGATCGCCGCGACAGTGTTGAGCATCGACGCGACGCGCGCCACGCCCGCCGAGCGGCTGAATAACGGGCGCGACTTCATGCCGA
>CAZLJK010000175.1:0-2476 GCA_964559825.1 uncultured Sulfuricella sp.
GTGATTCACCCGCTGACCGACCACCGCCGCACCCTGCCTCTGGACAAGAAGGGCGAGCTTCTCGAAGCGCATCCCGATTTCCAGCTGGTGATTTCCTACAATCCCGGCTATCAGAACCTGATGAAGGATTTGAAGCAATCCACCAAACAGCGCTTTACCGCTTTCGAATTCGACTATCCCGATGCCCAGCTGGAAACCGGGATCGTGGCCAAGGAAACCGGCACGGACGAGGGAATGGCCGGCAAGCTGGTGAAAATCGGCGCCGTCGCGCGCAACCTGAAAGGCCACGGCCTGGACGAAGGCATTTCCACCCGATTATTGGTCTACGCGGCCACCCTGATCAAGGGCGGCGTGGCGCCTCGCGACGCCTGCCGCATGGCGCTGGTGCGTCCGATCACCGACGACGCGGATATCCGCGACACGCTGGATCACGCGATTGACGCCACCTTTGCTTGAGGCTAACCCACGTGTCTGAAGCGCATACCGAATACGAACATCCCCTGATGAAGGGCTACCGCGAGCAACTCGGCTGCGGCTTCGCGCAGGTCACGGATGTGTTCGAGGACTGCATGGCCGAAGCCTTGTCGGTCTTGTCCAGAGAGGGTATCGACGCCTATCTGGAGTACGCGCAGTTCTTGTGCAAGATGGGACGCGGCGTCGAGCCGGTGCTGGTCTTTCTGGAGAAGTGGCCGTCAGTTGCCGCCACGCTAGGCGAAGCGGTGTTGCCCGCGCTGACGGAATTCATCCGCAAGATGGATAAATCACCCAACGGCAAGGCCATACTCCCGTTTCTGCAATCCCTGGCGGCCACAGCACGGCGACTGCATTCGGCGGAGCAGATGCAAGACTACATGGATCTGGCGCAGGATCTCATGGAGCGCACCACCGGTTCGATTCATGGCATCCACACCACCTTCCCCAGCCCGGGCCTGCCGGATTTTTTCCAGCAGACGCCGTTCCTGTTGAGCCAGGTTGCCATCGGCGGACTGAAAAACTGGGTGGAATACGGCATCCGCAATTACCACGACCATCCCGAACGCCAGCGCGATTATTTCAGCCTGCAATCGGCGGACAGCCGCGCCATGATGCAGCGGGAGCGTCACGGCACCCTGCTGGTCGACCATGAACGCAAGCTGGACATGTATTTGCGCGGGCTGTGGAACGACAGCGACCATTTCGTGCCCTACTCGCTCAAATTCGACGAGCTGCGCAAGCCGATTCCCTATTACGACAAGCTGGGCATCCGCCTGCCGGATGTTTATGACGATTTTAACGGCGTACCGGGCATTAACCGCTACCGTGCCATCCTGGCCCACATCGCTGGACACAAGCGCTGGACCACGGCCATCTTCGCCGACAACTACAGCCCGTTCCAGCGCATGGCGATCGAATTTTTCGAAGACGCACGGGTGGAAGCACTCGCCATGCGCGAATATCCAAGTCTGCGCAGATTGTTCATTGACTTGCACCCCAAGCCGGCAGAAAACGCCTGCGACCCGGAAACCACTTCCTGCCTGCGCCACCGCCTGGCGATGCTGTCGCGCGCCCTGCTCGACCCGGATCACGGCTATCTGGACACGAACCTCAACGACTTCGTGCAGCGCTTTCACGAGATCATGCGGCAAGGCGAATCCAGCACCGATGAAATCGCCAGCCTGGCCCTGAGCTACGTCGCCAAGACCCGCCGCCAGAGCGACCAGCTCGCCAAGGTGCACTTCGACAACACCGAGGTGGACTATCGCGACGACAACCGCCACATGTGGCGCTTCCACGAGCAAAGCGACGACGAGGAAATGTTCGACGACCATCGCAAGATCGAGCTGGAAGAACAGGAACGCAAGGGTCTGCCGCCGCGCCATTACCCCGAATGGGATTACAACAGCCAGACCTACCGCCCGGACTGGGCAAGCGTTTACGAGGCCTTGCATCCGAAGGGAAACGCAACGGATATCGACCGGCTGCTGGAGAAACACAGCGCGCTGGCGAAGCGCCTGAAGCGCATGCTGGACCTGCTCAAGCCGCAGGAAAAAATGCGCATCCGCTATCAGGAAGAAGGCAGCGAGCTGGACCTGGACGTCGCGCTGCGCTCGCTGATCGATTTCAAAAGCGGCGCCACCCCCGACCCGCGCATCAATATGAGCCACAAGACCAGCGGGCGCGACATCGCCGTGATGCTGCTGCTGGACCTGTCCGAGTCGCTCAACGAAAAAGTCGCCGGCAGCGAGCAGACCATCCTGGAGCTCAGCCAGGAAGCCGTGTCATTGCTGGCCTGGGCGGTGGACAAGCTGGGCGACCCGTTCGCCATCGGCGGCTTTCATTCCAACACCCGGCATGACGTACGCTACCTGCACATCAAGGGCTACAGCGAAGACTGGAACGATGAAGTCAAGGGCCGCCTGGCGGCGATGGAAGCCGGCTACTCCACCCGCATGGGCGCCGCCATGCGCCACGCCGCCCACTACCTGGAAAACCAGAA
>CAZLJK010000176.1:0-2405 GCA_964559825.1 uncultured Sulfuricella sp.
GATTGGCCTCCAGCGTGATTTCCGCACCGAGGTCGAGCGGCAGCAGCATGCGCACGTTGCGCATGACCTCCGCGATGCTTGCGCCGCTCAGCAAACTGGGGGTGCCGCCGCCGAAAAACACGCTGTACACCTTGCGCCCCCATATCTGAGGCAGAGACAGTTCCAGGTCGCGGATCAGCGCGGCGACATATTCCTGCTCCGGAAGTGCATCGCGCGCCTCATGCGAATTGAAATCGCAATATGGGCACTTGCGTGCGCACCACGGAATATGGATGTACAGCGACAGTGGCGGCAAGGCCTGAAAACCGACGGACTGTGTCTTGAGGGCGGCTGGCTGAAGTATGTGAGTGGTCATGATCGGGGCATACATTGCGAAAGAACTCGCAGTGCACGCATACTAACCCGTCTCGCCTGTGCCAACAAAAAAGCCGCCGGGGTTCCCGGCGGCTCTTTTGTTGTTCTGCAACTTTAGAACTTGAATGTTGCTCCGGCATAGAGCGAGCGCCCGATGCCGGGAACGGAGATGCCCCAAGGCATGTCGGCGGGGTTGAGCGTCATGGTCGTTCCCTGCCCGGTATAGGCGCCGCCGAGCGGCATGGCATAGAGCTTGTCGAACAAGTTCTCAACACCGAAATCGAAGCGTGCCTGCGGCCATGAATAGGTCGCACGCAAATTAACCAGTCCATAACCCGGTGTTTTGATTTCGTTGCGCGCATCGGAAATGTTCTTCTTGCTGTCTACCATCACAAGTTCCAGCCCATTGTCCCAACTGCCCATTTTCTGGGTCAGGGTCACTTTGGCGTTGAGCGGCATGATGTTGTAGAGGTCGTCACCCGTATTGCGGTTTTTGCCGTTGGTATAGGTGAGCAAGCCCTTGAGGCCGAGCTCGCCCATGTCGGTTTTGGCCAGCGGCATGTGGCCGGAGAGATCGAGGCCATAAAGCCGCGCCGACTGGTTGGCGTACTTGAGTATGTTGAACTGGTTTGCGGTATTGGCGGCGGCCGGCAGGTTGGTGGCGCCAACCCACTGCACGGCATCAATGTAGTCTGTGACCCGTGTGTAATAGGGCGTGGCCTTGAACTCCCAATCCCGGTCGGATGCATGCCAGTCAAATGTAGCAGAAAATGTATGCGCCTTTTCAGGTCTCAGGTTGACGTCGCCGATATAGCCGTTGCCGTCGCCGACAAAGTTGTTCATGATTGACATCATGTTCGCCGTGGACCAGGTGTAACGTTCATAAAGGTTCGGCGAACGCACCTTGCGGGCAAAACCGAATTCGATGTCGTTATTGACGTTTGCCGTGTAACGCGCCAATGCACTCATATCCCAGTTGTTGTCGGTCTTGTCGCGGTTCAGATTATTGAAAGCGACCGCATCGCGCTTCTGGTTCATCATGTCCATGCCAACTACTGCAGTCGGGAAAGTGGCAAGATTATAGCCGTGAACCTGCCCGGCATTCGTGTCCACCCGTTCATAGCGCAGGCCAAGCAGCGTCATCCATTGCGGGTTCAGATTATTTTCCCATTCGCCGAACAGAGCTGTGCGGTCACGCTTGCCGTTGTTGATGTTCCAGAAAGGATTAGGCCCCATCATTGCGGCGCTAACCACGGCCGGCCACCAGTCATCAAGACGATAGTTCTGGAATTCGCCGCCGACGCGCAGGAGATCCTGCTCGGTCAGGACAATGCTGGCCTTGACGGCAGCACCCGTCGTCTTGCCCTGGGTGTTCATCGGCATGCCTTGGGTGGTATTGCCAGCGGTATACAAGAACTTTTTGTCGGGGCCGAATTCCATGAAATGATCGACCTTGTCGTAATAGGCGCGCGCTTCCAATGCACCCCAATCCAGCTGACCGAGATAGCGCAAATTGAAATTTTGCTGGGTATTGCCCATCATGTCCATGCGCTGGTTCGGGTAAAGCTCGTAAGGGATGTCCTGCAAGCCAAGCTTGGCTTCGATGATGTGATTGCCACCTTTCATCGCAAGACCCAGGGTGTGATTCCGGGTCTTGTAAGCCGTCGAACCGGCTTCGTCGAGCGGCAGGGTATGCCCGGTAACGCCGGTATCCGTTCTCGTCTTGAAATTACCACCCGCTTTGTAATTGTCAGATTCTGCGATTGCACCGGAGTAAGTCAGATTGACGGACTCGGTAGCATAGGTGGCGGAGACGTTGCCGCCTTTCGCATTACCGTTGCTGCGGAAAAAAGCGCCGACCTCGCCCTTGGTAAGGCTGCCCTGACCGGGAGCGGCGAACACCGGTGCAGGCGAATCGACGACGATGGAGCCGCCGATGCTGTCACCGCCGACGCTGACCGGTGTGATACCGGCATATACCTTGACGCTGCCAACATTGGTTGGATCAATAGAGGAAAGCGGCGAATTCATGTGGTTCGGGCAGGAGGCAA
>CAZLJK010000177.1:0-2400 GCA_964559825.1 uncultured Sulfuricella sp.
GGAGCGGCTTGCCGCGGTTTTCGCCGCCATATTTGCCGCTGTATTTCTCACCGTAGCTCCTGCCGTATTTTTCATCGTGGTCATCGTCATCGGCCTGCGCGGCAGGCATCGTTACGCTCATCGCCAGCAAGGCGACGGCAAGTATGCGGAAGAATTTCTGATCTTTAATCGACATGGCAATACTCCTTATTTTTTGACGGTCAGCAGGTAGGCCAGCACATCGCCCTTTTCCTGCGGCGTGCAGACACGGTCCAGCACATCGTTGCAATTGCGCCTGAACCATTTCGCCACCTTCTTCGGGCTGGTGAAGCGCTCGGCATTGGCGGACGGTGCAAGCGGATCAATAGCCTTGCCGGTCTTGGCATGCTTGCCGGGTGCGGCAGGATTCTCGCTATGGCAGGAAGCGCAGCTCCAGTCATTGGCATGCTTTGTCCTGAAAAAAACTTCCCCGCGCGCAGCCGAGAATTCCTGAAAACCCGGCGTACCGTCCGCCTCTTGTTGAATGGAAGCCTGTATCTCGCCGGGCGTTTCCGCGAAAGCCGGCTGCACCGCCAGACCAGCAACGGCCACAAGCGCCAAAGATGATGCACGGAATAGATAACGCATTGTTTTCTCCTGAAATGAATTGCGAGGTGTGCAGGATAAACAGGCTAGCTTAAGGAATTCTTAACGGGAATCGGGGCGACTGACAAATCGCCCCCGGCGACTCCAATGGACTGGAATTACAGGCTGCGGATGGCGGCGCAGGCTTCGCCGACCAGCGCCGGGCCGCGGTAGATCAGGCCGCTGTACAACTGCACCAATGCCGCTCCGGCTTCGATTTTCTCGGCCGCATCCGCACCGCTGAGGATGCCGCCCACACCGATGATGGGCAATGCCCCCTGCAATTCGGCGGCGAGCCGGCGGATCACGGCGGTGGATTTTTCGCGCAGCGGCGCGCCGGAAAGCCCGCCGGTTTCCGTGCCATGCGGCAGGTTCTCTACCCCCTCGCGCGACAGGGTCGTGTTGGTGGCAATGACGCCGTCCATGCGGTGTTGCATCAGCAGGCGTGCGATTTGCGCGATCTGTTCACTCTCCATGTCCGGCGCGATCTTCACGGCGATGGGCACATATTTGCCGTGCGCGTCGGCAAGCCTGTGCTGTTCGGTCTTCAGTTGCGACAGCAGATTGTCCAGCGCGCCCTCGTCCTGTAACTGGCGCAGATTTCTGGTGTTGGGCGAGGAGATGTTGACGGTGACGTAGCTGGCGTGGGCGTACACCTTGTGCAGGCAGATCAGGTAGTCGTCCGCCGCCTTCTCGATCGGCGTGGCGGCGTTCTTGCCGATGTTGATGCCCAGAATGCCTGAATGACCAGGGATGCCGCGGTAGTCGGCGCGTTGCACGTTGGCGACGAGCGCATCGACACCCTCGTTATTGAAGCCCATGCGGTTGATGATGGCGCCGGCTTGCGGCAGGCGGAACAGGCGCGGTCTGGGATTGCCGGGCTGGGGCAGCGGGGTGACCGTGCCGATTTCGATGAAGCCGAAACCGAGCGCGGCCAACCCGTCGATGCATTCGCCATTCTTGTCGAGTCCGGCAGCGAGTCCGACCGGATTGGGAAAGGTCAGTCCCATCACGGTGTGCGGGTCGTCCGGCGGGCGCTTTGCGATCAGGCTGCCCAAGCCAAATGAGTATGCAGCCTTGAGCCCCCCGAGCGTGAGGTGGTGGACAGTTTCCGGGTCAAGCCGGAACAGCAGGGGGCGTAGCAGTGAATACATTTTCAGGGATTCCCGTGGGCGTCTTTGGTTATGAGCTCTTTGCCGAGCGGCTGCCAGATGCCGTCAATCAAGCCTTGCGCAGGCCGGTATTCGGTTTTGTAAGCCATCTTGCGGCTATGCTTGATCCAGTAGCCCAGATAGACGAAATCCAGACCAAGTTTGCGGCACAGCTCGATTTGCCACAGCACGTTGTAAACCCCGAAGCGCGCGCGCGGCAAGTCCGGCTCGTAAAAAGTGTATACCGAGGACAGGCCGTCGCCGAGCAGGTCGATCACGCTGACCATGCGCAACACGCCCTGTTCGCGGAATTCCACCAGCAGCGAATCGACATGGCTTTGCAGCAGGAAATTCCGGTAGGACTCGCAGTCATCGTTGTCCATGCCGCCATTCGGGTGGCGCGCGCGCTGATAGCGCTGGTAGAGCTCGTAATGCTCGGCGCTGTCCAGCAGCGGATGCAGGCTGGCCTGCAGATCGGCATGTTGCGCCCAGGCGCGCCGTTGCGAGCGGCTAGCCACGAATTGTTTGGCCGGCACGCGCAGCGGCACGCAGGCGCGGCAATCGTCGCAGTGCGGGCGGTAGGTGTAGGCGCCGCTGCGCCGGAAACCGTGCCGCACCAGTTCCGAATAGACCGGCGTGCCGATCA
>CAZLJK010000178.1:0-2376 GCA_964559825.1 uncultured Sulfuricella sp.
ATCGGATGCCGCAGCAGTAAGGAACTTCCGTTTACACAAAATTCCGGACACCCCCTAGCACACTAGAAGAATTCAAATCAATAATTCTAGCCACCGGCAATAGTGTATTCGATTTGCTTATTCCCTCCGCCTACGGCTCCGAAATTTCCCCGCAAACGCCCAGTGCCTTCACCGCCGCCCAACGCTTCATCCCGCGCCGCGACCCTCTTACTTTAGACCTCAACGGCAACGGCATCGAAACCATCGCCCCCAATCTCGTCAACCCCATCCTGTTCGACCACGAAGGCCAAGGCATCAAAACCGGCACCGGCTGGATCGCCCCCTCGGATGGCTTCCTCGTCTTGGATCGCAACGGCAACGGAACGATTGACGATGGCACCGAACTGTTCGGCGACAACACTAATATTTACGATGCTGAAGGCAACGTAACCGGCAAAGCCGCCGACGGCTTCGATGCTCTTGCACAACAAGACACCAATGCCGATGGCGTAGTCGATTCCGCTGATGCGAACTTCGCGAATCTGCGCGTGTGGCAAGACCTGAATCAAGACGGCATCTCGCAAGAGGGAGAGCTTTCTACGCTCGATCAGCTCGGCATCGCCAGCATCAATGTAGGCAAGACAGAAAACTCCCGCATCCTGCCCAACGGCAACGAAATCGCCGATCTTGGAACATTCGTGCGCACCGATGGCACAACAGGAAGCGCCGGTGTTTCCAGCCGTATGGCCGACGTAAACCTCGCTGCCGATACCTTTCATCGTAGCTTTATTGATGTCATTCCTGCCACGGCGGATACGGTCATATTGCCCGACATGCAGGGCAGCGGCATGGTGCGTGACTTGCGCGAAGCCGCCAGCATCCAGACTGCGGAAGGCGCAACCCTCGCAACCGCACTCGGCCAATTCGCCATCGGCACCACCCGCAACGAACAACGCGCCCAACTTGATGCGCTCCTTGCAGACTGGGCAGCGACGGCCAATTACACTGACCCCGCGCAAGAAGCTGCGGCCCACGGTTACACCTACACCACCAATCTCAGCGCGGAATGGCAACAGAAGCTTCAACTGTTGGAGATTTTCAACGGACGGAGTTTTTACAACATGCCGTGGGATACGATCAACGCCCAAGGCGGCGTTACCGGCATGCGCGTCACCCACGACGCGGCGGGCGACCACATCGCCATCAACATGAACGGCACCCAGCTCGCGCTGCTGGATCAGGCTTACAGCGCGCTCAAGGAATCGGTGTACGACGCGCTCCTTCCGCAGACGCGGTTGAAGCCATATCTGGACGACATCAGCCTGACGCTGGATGCGACCGGCAATTTCAGCCTCGACTTCGTAGCACTCGACACAAGACTTGGCACCACCCATACAGGTAACGCCAACACCGCCATAGGCGACCTGCTCGACCTGCGCCGCCTGATGGGCGACACCCTCGAAGCATCCGGTTGGGACGGTCTCGCCTTGCTCACCGACTGGGCCGCAACCGACGCGGGCGATGCCACTGTAGCCGCGACACTTGCGGACTTCGGTTACAGCGGCGGCATCCACACCAACGCGACCGGAACCGTGAACGGCGGCAGCACCAACGACATTGTCGCCGGGCAAACAGGTGACGATGTTCTTTCCGGCGGATCTGGCAACGACATGCTGCTGGGCGGCGATGGCAACGACACGCTCGTCGGCGGTACCGGCAACGACCTGCTGCACGGCGGCGCAGGCAACGATACCTACGTATTCAACGCCGGAGACGGCCACGACACCATTCTTGAAACGCACGGCGATACCGGCATCGACACCCTGCATTTCGGTTCCGCTACCGCATACACAGGCCAATTACCCATCACCGCAGGCGACATCAGCATCGCCATCGAAGGCGATGCGCTGGTGTTCCGCCACATCAACGGGCGCGACAGCGTCACCGTCGCCCACTGGTTTGCATCGGATAAAAACAAACTCGACACCGTCACCTTCGCCGACGGGCGCAGCTTTGACCTCACCACATTACAACTCGGCACTATCGATCCCGATACGATCACCGCATTGGCGACCACGCCCGGCGGCATCCCGCTCAACCAGATACTCGCGGGCGGCGCGGGCGACGACATGCTGACCGGCGGCGACGGCGACGACTGGCTGCTGGGCGGCACGGGTGCTGACACCATGGCGGGTGGCCTCGGCAACGACACCTACTCGGTGGACAACGCTGCTGATGTCGTTATCGAGAATGCGGGCGAAGGCGTGGACGTGGTGGAAGCCAGTACCAGTTACACCCTCGGCGACAATATCGAAAACCTCACCCTCGTCGGCGCAGGAGCAAACGCAGGCACCGGCAACGCACTCGACAACGTCATCACCGGCAACGCGGCGGACA
>CAZLJK010000179.1:0-2376 GCA_964559825.1 uncultured Sulfuricella sp.
ATCGAGGTGCAGAGCGAGCCCGGCAAGGGCACGACGTTCCGGGTATGGCTGCCGGTGAAGCAGCCACAGGGTGAGCAGGCATGAATCAACGGATAATTGTGGCCGATCATGGCGTACAAAGGGTGTACGGCTATCCATTCACTATTTATGCACATGACAGAAATAGGGTTAGCTGGCGCTAGCCAGCCATGCTCGTTAACCGGAGCACGCTATGGCGGAGATCGACGAAACAGCGCGTAAGCTGAACATCAAGCTGGTCTATTACGGCCCGGCGATGTGCGGCAAGACCACCAACCTGATGCGCTTGCATGATCTGCTGTCGCCGGATATGAAGGGCGAGATCATGACGCTGGAAACGCAGAATGACCGCACCTTGTTTTTTGATCTGTTGCCGTTGGGTTTTCGCACACCGTCCGGTTGGCTGGTCAAGTTCAAGCTTTATACGGTTCCCGGGCAGATCGTGCATGATGCGACGCGCAAGGCGGTCTTGTCGCGCGCGGACGGTGTGGTGTTTGTGGCGGACTCGCAACGCTCGCAGGGGGTCAACAACGCAGAGTCGTTCCAGAATCTGGAGGACAACGCGCGCCGCGTCGGCCTGGACTTCGATACCTTGCCCCTGGTTGTGCAATTCAACAAACGCGACCTGCCCAACGTGCTGACCGAAGAAGAGATACGGGAGCGCTGGTCTGCCGCTCCCTGGCCGCTGGTGATGGCTTCAGCATTGACAGGCATGGGCGTGCGGGAGACCTTCGTCAAACTGCTGGAAGCGGTTTATCCGGTTCTGGATAAAAACTTTTCCTTGCGCGAGATCCATGGAACAGATGCACAGACTTTCATCAATGCGATAACGGGAGAGACGCTTGGAAATCCGGACTAGAGGATATGACAGCGCCTTGAGCCTGCGCGAACTGCTGTCCGGTGTCGTGCCGGGCAAGTTGTCTGCCGCATTGACCGTGCTGCTGGGAGCACCGGCACGGGTCGTATCTGCCGATGGTGAGTGGGTGATGGGCAATGTCCCTTCGCTGACGGGAAATGCAAGGCGCGTGCCCCTCAACCATGACCTGGAAACGGTTGGTTATCTTGAAACAGCGGCACAGAATGAGGCGCGCGTGCGTGCCGTCACGGTGATACTGGAATCCTTCATGCGCTCCGGTGCGCGCTATTTCATGGCATCAGAGATGCATATCGAAGTGGTCAAAACAGACTACGAAGAATTGCAGCGCAGGCATGCGGCGCTGGCCGAATCCGAGGCGCGCTACAAGGCGCTGGCGGAAAATCTGGAAGAACGTGTCAAGGAGCAGGTGAATACCATCGAATCCGCCCAGCGCCAGCTTTACCAGGTCGAGAAGCTGGCCTCGGTCGGCCAGTTGGCGGCAGGGGTGGCGCACGAGATCAACAATCCGATCGGTTTCATCCGCAGCAATCTGGTTACCGCGCAGTCCTATGTGAAGAAATTCCAGAGTGTGGCCGGGCAGGTCAAGTCCAGCGGCAATGCGGCACTCGTCGAGGCCTGGCAGGCTGCCGACCTCGATTTCGCGCTGGAAGATTTTCCATCATTGTTGCAGGAAAGCGTGGACGGCGCCGACCGCGTGACACGCATCGTGTCCGACCTCAAGAATTTTTCCAACGTGGACCGGGCCGAAGAAGAAATCGCCGACCTTAACGAGAGCATCCGCTCGGCCTGCAATGTCGCCGCCAACCAGATCAACAGCCGCGCCGACCTGAAACTGACGCTGGGTGAATTGCCGCCGTTACGCTGCAATGCGGGACATCTGAGCCAGGTGTTTCTCAATCTGTTGCTGAATGCGGCGAAGGCGATGAAACAGCGCGGTGAGATACACATCCAGAGCGGTGTCGAGCATGGCCAGATCGCGATGCGGTTTTCCGATACCGGATGCGGCATCCCGCCCGAGGCCTTGCCGCGCATCTTCGACCCGTTTTTTACTACCAGCGACGTGGGTTCCGGCACCGGTCTGGGGCTGACGGTAAGCCGCGATATCATCACGGCGCATGGCGGCAGCATCGAAGTGGACAGCCAGGTTGGCACGGGCACGACGTTTACGATTTATTTGCCGTTTAATAAACCATAATTACCCAGGAAATTGTATGCCCAGTTATGCCTCCCTGTTTACCGGAGCCGCACCCGACGAAAGCACGCCGGCCCCGCCAATGCCGCTTACCGCATCCTGCTGGTAGACGATGAACCAAACGTGCTCAGCGCATTGAAGCGCGTGTTCCGCCAGGAGAATTACGCGGTGGTAACGGTATCGGGCGGGCCGGAGGCGCTGGCGTTGCTGCAAAAAGAGCCGTTCCACCTGATGATTTCCGATTACATGATGCCGGGCATGACGGGTGCCGAACTGCTGAAGCAGGTCA
>CAZLJK010000180.1:0-2374 GCA_964559825.1 uncultured Sulfuricella sp.
GCAGAGGACGCGGAGGAAAAACAAAACATTCACGAAGCATGAGCAAATTGTACTGGGACGTCCGCCAGGTGAGTGTATTTCTATGTAAAGCTTTTGAATTCCTCTGCGTCCTCCGCGTCCTCTGCGGTTCAATAGCTTTTTAAAGTTTAACGGATACGGCGCAGCGCGCGCGGCAGTTCCAGCACCGATTTCACACTCAGATCCACACAACTTGGCCGTTTCGGCAGCGCCCCCACCAGCACCGTCTTCATGCCGAGCCTTTTTGCGGTTTTAAGATTAACCAGCGTATCTTCGACCATGATGCACCGCGACGGGTTCAGCCGCATCTGGCGGAACAGGCGCCGGAATCCGTGAGCATCGGGCTTCGGCCGATAGCCGGCATGCTCGATCGTGAATACTGCTTCAAACAGGTCGGCGATGCCGAGCAGCTCCAGCACCCGGTGGATGTAATGGGCCGGCGCGTTGGAGTACACCAGCTTGCGACCGGGCAGCCTTTGCAAGGCCGTCCGCAGGCCCTGCTGGTGCAGCACCATCTGGTGCAACGCCGGGAACTGGTGGGTGTGCCAGAGAAAATGGTCGGGATCGGTGCCGTGATGCCGCATCAACCCTTGCAGGGTCGCGCCGTAGCGCAGCCAGTAGCGCTCGCGCAACTCGTTTGCCCCCGCCTCGTCGAGGCTGAGGAAGTCCTGCAGGTACTGCGTCATGGCCCGGTTCATGTGCGGGAAAATGTGCGCGCCGGCATTGTGCAGGGTGTTATCGAGGTCGAACACCCATATTCTGGACGATTTCAATCGTTCGCCCGGATCAGGGTGCCCACGCCCTCGTCGGTGAGTATCTCCAGCAACAGCGCATGCTCCACCCGGCCATCGATGATGTGGCTGGTCTTGACGCCGTTCTTCACCGCTTCCAGCGCCATCGATATTTTCGGGATCATGCCGCCGCTGATCGTGCCGTCGGCAATCAGTTCGTCCACCCTGGTGGCCGTCAGGCCGGTGAGCAGCTTGCCTTCCTTGTCGAGCACGCCGGTGGTGTTGGTGAGCAGAATCAGCTTCTCGGCCTTGAGGGTTTCCGCCAGCTTGCCCGCCACCAGGTCGGCGTTGATGTTGTAGGCCTCGCCATCCTCGCCCACGCCGATCGGCGCGATCACCGGGATGAAGTCCTGGCTGTCGAGCAGCGCCACCAGGGCGGGGTCGATATGGGTGACTTCGCCGACATGGCCGATGTCGATATACTCGCCGGCCTTCTCGGCGTGCTTCAGCATCATCTTTTTGGCGCGGATGAAGCCGCCGTCCTTGCCGGTCAGCCCCACCGCCTTGCCGCCGTGCTGGTTAATCAGGTTGACGATTTCCTTGTTGACCGCGCCGCCCAGCACCATTTCGACGATGTCCATGGTCTCCCGGTCGGTCACGCGCATGCCCTGGACGAACACGCCTTCCTTGCCGACCCGCTTGAGCAGGTCGTTGATCTGCGGCCCGCCGCCATGCACCACCACCGGGTTCATGCCGACCAGCTTGAGCAGCACCACGTCCTTGGCGAAGCCCTGCTTGAGGTGCTCCTCGGTCATGGCGTTGCCGCCGTACTTGATAACGATGGTCTTGTCCTGGAAGCGGCGGATGTAGGGCAGCGCTTCGGAAAGAATGGCGGCTTTTTCTTTTGCGGTGGATATGCTCAATGGCATGGTTGGAGTCTTTCGTCCGGGGTGATAATCCGCCTATTTTAGCTCAAACGAAAAAGGCGGCACAGGGCCGCCTTTTCGGACCGGCTTGCGGAACTACTGAATGGCCAATTTCTTCGCGCTGGAAGTGGCCTTCTTCGGCAGGGTCAAATCCAGCACCCCCTCGTTGTACTTGGCCGTTGCGGTGGCCTCGTCGACATCCTGGCCGAGCGTGAAGCTACGATACACCTTGCCGTAATAGCGTTCGCTGCGCAGCAATTTCTCGCCTTCTTTCACCTCTTTTTCCTTCTTCACCTCGGCGCTGATGCTGATCTGGTTGCCCTCGATGGTGACGTGAATGTCATCCTTCTTCACGCCGGGAATCTCGGCATGGACGGTGTAAACCTTGTCATCCTCATTCACGTCCATCTTGATCTGCATCTGCTGCGGCTGACCCTCGAAACGCACCGGGCGGAGAAAGCCCCGGAAGAGATCGTCAAAGGGATCTAGCGCCACGTCGAAAGGATCATATCGGGTTATGTTTGCCATCCTTGCTCTCCTTATTCAAAGCCACTGAAAAATCGGCA
Source organism: uncultured Sulfuricella sp. (assembly GCA_964559825.1). Taxonomy (GTDB): domain Bacteria; phylum Pseudomonadota; class Gammaproteobacteria; order Burkholderiales; family Sulfuricellaceae; genus Sulfuricella. The sequence goes on from CAZLJK010000180.1 coordinate 2,242, forward strand.
GATTCATTGCCGCTGCCTTAAATATAGGGAAGAACGCAGGTTTTTCAAGGTAAACCAGATAGCCCCTCTGGTATCATTGCGCCATGCTCAACATCCAGAATCTGACTTACCTTCAAGGCGGCATACCGCTATT
>CAZLJK010000181.1:0-2351 GCA_964559825.1 uncultured Sulfuricella sp.
GTTCATGCCGTCCATCAGCGGCCCCTCGATCACGTGGATCGGGCGCTCCGCCTGCTGCCGGGCCTCTTCGGTGTCCTCGACGATATAAGTCGTAATGCCCCTGACCATGGCATGGGCCAGCCTTTGACCCACCGCCACATCGCGCCAGGCGAGATCCTCGACCTGGCTCTTGACCGCGCCCTTGAAAGATTCGGCGAACTCCACCAGGCGCTCGGTCGCGTCGGGCCGGTGATTCAAGAGCACGTCCTCGACCCGCTCCAGCAGGTCCTTGGGAATTTCCTCGTAGACGCCGAGCTGGCCGGCATTGACGATGCCCATGTCCATACCCGCCTGGATGGCATGATAGAGGAAGGCGGTATGGATCGCCTCGCGCACCGGCTCGTTGCCGCGGAAGGAGAAGGACACGTTGGACACCCCGCCGGAAATCTTGGCGTAGGGCAGGTTCTGCTTGATGATGCGCGTGGCCTCGATGAAATCGACCGCGTAGTTATTGTGCTCCTCGATGCCGGTGGCAACCGCAAAGATATTCGGGTCGAAGATGATGTCCTCGGCCGGGAAGCCGACCTGCTCGGTGAGCAGCTTGTACGACCGGGCGCAGATTTCGATCTTGCGCGCCTGGGTGTCGGCCTGGCCCTGCTCGTCGAAAGCCATGACCACCGCCGCCGCGCCATAGCGGCGGCATAGTTTTGCGCGCTCGATGAACTCCGCCTCGCCCTCCTTCATGCTGATGGAGTTGACGATGGACTTGCCCTGCACGCATTTCAGCCCGGCCTCGATCACCGACCACTTCGACGAGTCGATCATCACCGGCACCTTGGCGATGTCCGGTTCGGAGGCGATCAGGTTGAGGAATTTTACCATCGCCGCCTCGGAATCCAGCATCGCCTCATCCATATTGACGTCGATGATCTGGGCGCCGTTCTCCACCTGGGCCTTGGCCACTTCCAGGGCCTTGTCGTATTCGCCGTTGATGATCAGGCGAGCGAACATTTTCGAGCCGGTGACGTTGGCGCGCTCGCCGACGTTGACGAACAGCGAGTCCTCGCCGATGTTGAGCGCCTCCAGGCCGGACAGGCGCAGTTTTTTCTCGATTTCCGGAATGACGCGGGGCGGCAAGCCTCTCACCACCTCGGCGATAGCCTTGATATGCGGCGGCGTGGTGCCGCAGCAGCCGCCGACGATGTTAAGCAGGCCGCTCGCCGCCCATTCGCGCAGGTCCGCCGCAATCGCCTCGGGCGTTTCGTCATAGCCGGTTTCCGACAAGGGGTTGGGCAGGCCGGCGTTGGGGTGGGCGCTCACATAGGTGTTGGAAATATTCGACAGCTCTTCCACGTACTGGCGCAAATCCTTCGCGCCGAGCGCGCAATTCAGGCCGATCGACAGCGGCCGGACGTGGCTCACCGAGTTCCAGAACGCCTCGGCGGTCTGCCCCGACAGCAGGCGCCCGGACAGGTCGGTGATGGTGCCGGAGATCATCACCGGCAGCTGAATCTGATGGCTGTCGAAATACTGCTCGATGGCGAACAGCGCGGCCTTGGCGTTGAGCGTATCGAAGATCGTTTCGACCATCAGAATGTCGGAACCGCCGTTGACCAGCCCGGAAATTGCCTGGGTGTAAGCGGCCACCAACTGGTCGAAGCTGACATTGCGGAAGCCGGGGTCGTTGACCTCGGGCGAGATCGAAGCGGTGCGGTTGGTCGGTCCGAGTACGCCGGCGACAAAACGCGGCTGGGCCGGATTTTTCGCTTCATATTCGTCCGCCGCGTCACGCGCCAGCTTCGCCGCCGCCAGGTTGATCTCGTACACCAGCCCTTCCATGTGGTAGTCCGCCATGGCGATGGAGGTGGCGTTGAAGGTGTTGGTCTCGAGGATGTCGGCCCCGGCTTCCAGGTAGGCGGAATGGATCTCGCGGATAATTTGCGGCTGGGTCAGCACCAGCAGATCGTTGTTGCCCTTCAGATCGCTGCCGTAACCGGCGAAGCGTGCGCCGCGGTAATCCGCCTCGGTCAGCTTGTAGGTCTGGATCATGGTGCCCATGGCGCCATCCAGGATCAGGATGCGCTGTTTCAGCTGGGCGTGGAGCAGGGCGGTGCGGTTTTGGTGGCTCATGGCAAAAAGTGTCTTGGTGGGGCGATAATGCCTATAATAACATCAGCAGATCGAAACAAGCGCCCTTCACGTTTGCCCCTTCTCCCTCTGGGAGAAGGTTGGGATGAGGGTAGCTCGAAGGTTGGGGAAACATCTTCATAGCGCCAATAGTTTCACCGCTCAGCCGACATTCATCGGCAGTTCGGCCAGCACGGTTTCCCCGGCACGGACCTTGTCGCCGATGCTGACGCGCACCTGGGCGG
>CAZLJK010000182.1:0-2311 GCA_964559825.1 uncultured Sulfuricella sp.
GCAAGCCTTCCTCGCCGCGCATCCCGAGTTCGTGCTGCGCCCGGCCAGCGAGGTGCTGCGGCAACAGAAGATCGCGCTGGACACGGGCGATTACCTGGAACTGCGCCCGCACCTGCATGGCACGGACGGCTTCTTCGCGGCGGTACTGGAACGGGTCTGACCGGGTTGAAATCCGGCTACGAAGCCGATCTGTGGCGCTGCTCGAACGCCTCAACCGCCTTTTTCACGGAAACGAAGAACTGCTGGCTCCCCAAGGCGTCTGTAAGCCCGACCTTGGCAAGCTCTTCACGAAATGGTCGCGGGGCGTCGGCAATCTTGATCTCGACTCCCTGACTGGAGAGCTCCCGGTGAAGTTCGGCGAGTCGCTGGGCGGCGGTGATGTCCATGTCGGTGATCGCCTGGGCATCAAGGATCAGCCATTCGAGTTTCGGGCCGGCCTCTTCAACCAGTTGGCGAATGCGCGCAATCACATAACGGGCATTGGCGAAGATGAGCGGAGCGTAGAGGCGATAGACGATCACACCGGGCACGTTCTCCGCCTCATCCTCATCGAGGCAATCATGGAATTTGCCATCGCTGACGAGACGCCGCAGCACGGCATCGCGCGGGCGGGAGATCTCCACCAGCACCGCGATCAGCGATACCAGCAGGCCGGCGATGATGCCCGGCACGACCCCGGCTATCAGTATCACCGCCGTCACCCCCATGGCGATACTGAACTCGCTGCGATCCACCTTGTAGAGGCCGCGCAGCGATGCCATTTCAAGCATGCCCACGGCGGTCACGATCAGGATCGCTCCGAGAGCCACCTTGGGCAACCAGGCGATCAATCCGGTCAGGAAAAGCAGAAACAGCAGCAATCCTCCCGCCGCAACCAGTTGCGCCATCTGCGAACGGCCGCCGGCAGCATCGACGACGGAGGTGCGCGACTGGCTGGCGGAAACGGGAAAGCCCTGCCACAGGGCGGCCAGGATGTTGGCCGAACCCAATGCCACAAGCTCCTGATTGGGATTGACCTCGTAACGATGTTTTTCGGCGAAGGTCTGTGCCAGCAGGATACCGTCAGAAAATGCGAGAAAGGCGATCGCCACGGCAGCCGGCACCAGCGCGGCGATGTCCGACCATGGCGCCAGCGGTATCGCCAACTGCGGGATACCCGATGGCACCTCGCCCACCAGCGCGATGCCGTAGTCCTTCAGATCGAAGAAGAACGCGGCCAGCAGCGCTACGGCAGAAACGGCCAGCGCCCCGGGGATGCGCGGCAGCCAACGCGCCAGGGCGGCCAGCAGCGCCACCAGCAGCAGCCCGAAAATGAAGGTCGGCAGGTGGGCATCGGGCAACTGCTGGATCAATGTGCCCAGCAGGGGGAAGAAATCCTCGCCCTGGGTCTTGATGGCGAACATCTTGCCCAACTGGGTCGAGATCAGCACCAGCGACGCGCCATTGAGATAACCTACCAGCACCGGGCGTGACAGAAGATCGGCAATGACTCCCAGATGCAGGCGGGCGGCAAGCAGCAGCACCGCCCCCGAGAGCAGGCCCAGCTCGGCGGCAAGGATGGCGGTGCGCGCCGGGTCGGCGGCTGCCAGCGGCAGGATGGCGGAACCGACCAGCAATCCGATGGCGGCATCCGGGCCGGCGATCACATGACGCGAGCTGGCGAACAAGGCATATCCGACGGATGCCGCAAGCGCGGCATACAGCCCGGTGATCGGCGGAAGATGCACCAGCTCGGCATAGGCAATCACCGAAGGGATCATCACGATACACACCGACAGCCCCGCCACCACATCGTTGGTGAGCCATCCGATCCGGTAATTGCGCAGCACCCCGGCCAGCGGCAACCAGGAAAGGATGTGTTTGCGGTGGGTACCCGTCTTCATGCGCAGAACCCCCATGCACTATTGATGGGATGGAACAGCCGGAAAGTTATCCGGTAGCTGATCCTGTCATTTGGACAGCGCGTTGGCGATGTCGCGCTTGTGCTCTTCTTCCTGGATCAGGATGTCTTCCAGCACGCGGCGCAGGCCGTATTCCCTGAGCTCCTCGGCTTGGGCGATGCGCTCCTTGTAGCGCTTGATCGCGTTCTCCTCGCCCTTCAGATCCTGCTTGAGCATCTCCACGCTGTCCTTGGATATCTCGCGCTTCTCCACGTCCACCGTGGGGATGCCGCCGAGGAAGTCGATCTGCTCGGAGAGCATCACGGCATGCTGCATCTCCTCCGTTGCGTGGATCAGCAGCTCTTTCTGGATGGAGTCGTATTCCGCGCCGCTGATCGTGGAGGCGTGCTGCGTATACTGGATGGCCGCCG
>CAZLJK010000183.1:0-2297 GCA_964559825.1 uncultured Sulfuricella sp.
TCGTCATCGCCACCGGCGTGCAATACAGCGTGCGCGACTTCGTCAACGCGGCGGCAGAAGAACTCGGCATGGAAATCCGCTGGGAGGGAAGCGGGGTGGACGAAAAAGGTTACTGGGTCAATTCGTCATTGCGAGGAGGCGCAGCCGACGCGGCAATCCAGCCCAATCCAACAACCGGCGCGGCCGACGCGGAGAAGGGTTGCAGGATTTCACACTCTCCACTTCCCACTCCCCACTCCCCGGTAATTGCCGTCGATCCGCGCTACTTCCGTCCCACCGAAGTCGAAACCCTGCTGGGCGACGCCGGCAAGGCGAAGGAAAAGCTTGGCTGGACACCCAGGATCACCTTCAAGGAACTGGTGGCCGAAATGGTGCGCGAAGACCTCAAGTCGGCAGAGCGCGACGAACTGGTCAAAAAGCACGGCTACAAGGCGATGGATTATCACGAATAGACGAGTGGCAAATCCGGGACGGTGAACACATTCGAGTTAATAAAATGAGCGATATGGTGAAGATCGAAAATTTGAAAAGCATGATCATCGAGGTCAAAGGGCTCAGTGTTCTGCTCGATAGCGACGTCGCTCAGATCTACGGGGTTGAAACAAGGGATATCAACAAGGCAGTTGCGAATAATCCGGATAAATTTCCTACCGGATACATAGTGGCGCTTTCAAAGCTGGAAAAAACGGAACTGGTGGAAAATTTCCACCGGTTCGAAAAGCTCAAGCATTCAACAGTAAATCCAAAGGCATTCACGGAACAAGGCTTGTACATGCTAGCCACGATACTCAAAAGTCCAGTGGCGACTCAGGCGACCATTTCGATCATCGAAACCTTCTCGAAGCTTCGCGAGCTATCGAGAAGCGTCAAAGAACTCTCGGCAATACAAGACAAAGCACAGCAGAAAGCACTGATGCAGCGTAGCGGTGAACTGATTGCCGAAATACTTGATGATGATTTGCAAACCAGCGACGCGGAAACATCTATTGAGTTGAATTTTGCTGTCCTCAAGTTCAAACACACAGTTAAAAAGAAACGTGCCAAATGACTCAGTCCACAGCCCTCAATACTCAGTCCAGAATATATGTCGCCGGCCACCGCGGACTGGTTGGCTCGGCACTGATGCGGCAGCTGCAGGCGAAGGGATACCATAATCTCGTCGTGCGCACCCACGCCGAGCTGGACTTGACCGAACAGGCCGCCGTGCGCGATTTCTTCGCTGCGGAAAAGCCCGAGTACGTACTGCTGGCTGCCGCCAAGGTGGGCGGCATCCACGCCAACAACACCTATCCGGCAGAATTCATCCAGCAGAATTTGGCGATTCAGACCAACGTCATCCACGAATCATGGCGCAACAACGTCATGCGACTGCTGTTCCTTGGCTCAAGCTGCATCTACCCCAGGGACTGCCCGCAGCCGATCAGGGAAGAATATCTGCTCACCGGCCCCCTGGAGCCGACCAATCGCCCCTATGCGCTGGCCAAGATCGCCGGCATCGAGATGTGTCACGCCTACAACCGCCAATATGGCACCAGGTTCATGGCGGCAATGCCAACCAATCTGTACGGTCCGGGCGACAACTATGACCTGAACAACTCCCATGTCCTGCCTGCTTTGATACGCAAGATGCACGAAGCCAAACAGCGCGGCGACAAGGAGGTCGTGGTGTGGGGCACAGGCACGCCCAGACGCGAATTCCTTTACAGCGACGATATGGCGGAGGCCTGCATCTATTTGCTGGAGCAGCCGGAAGAAAAATTACAAGGCCTGTTCAACGACCAACAGCCGCCGCTGGTGAATGTGGGTTGCGGTGAAGACCTGACCGTCCGCGAACTGGCGGAGTTGGTCAAGGAGGAGGTTGATTTTTCCGGTAGCCTTGCTTTCGATACCGCAAAACCGGATGGAACGATGCGGAAGTTGCTGGAAGTGAGCCGGCTGAACACGCTGGGCTGGCAAGCGAAAACTTCTTTGCGGGATGGCGTTGCATCTGCATATCAGGCATACCTGAGGAAAGCATCTTGAAAACCACTGTCATCGGTTCCGGACATGCCGGATTGGTGTACGGCGCATGTCTCGCCGAACTGGTAAACCTTGCCGGACGTATCGGGGCAGACATCGTGCCCGATACCCAGGATCTGGGTGTCGAATATCACGGGATCGGGCAGGAAGCATAATGAAGAATATATACGTTACTCAACCCTATCTTCCACCATTGGAAGAATTCATTCCTTATCTGGAAAAGATCTGGGAAAACAAAATCCTTACCAATGGAGGGCCATTCCACCAGCAATTGGAAC
>CAZLJK010000184.1:0-2281 GCA_964559825.1 uncultured Sulfuricella sp.
GATTTGACGGTTTCCACGCCGGCGACGTATTCGGTGACGAAGGCCTGGTTCTTCGCGCCGAGCAGGAACTGGTGGTCGAGTTTGCTGCGCAGGGCCGGGGTGACGGCGAAGCTGATTGCGCAGATCAGCGACAGCAGCAACAGCGCGATCAGCGTGAGCTGCCAGCTGTACCAGAACATCACGGCGAGAAAAATAAGCAGGAACGGCAGGTCGAGCAGCAGGCTTACGGCGGCGCCGGAGATGAATTGGCGCACCGTCTCGACGCCGTGCAGGCGCGCCACCAGCGTGCCGGTGGCGCGGTGCTCGAAGTAGGGCAGCGGCAGATGCAGCAGGTGGCGGAACACCTGGCTGCCCAGCACGGCGTCGATGCGGTTGCCGGTGTGCAGCACGAAGTACTGGCGCAGCCATGTCATCGCGCTGTTGAACAGCATGAACATGGCCAGCCCGGCGGCGATGGCAATGAGCGTACTCTGCGTCTGGTGGACGATGACCTTATCGATAATGACTTGGGTGAACAGCGGTGTGGTCAGGCCGACGAGCTGGATGGCGAACGAGGCGATGAGGATGTCGCGCCAGATGCGCTTATGCTTCATCAGCTCCGGCACGAACCAGCGGAAGCCGAACGGCGTGTGGCCGGGTGCTGGAGGGCTTGGCCTGTCCTGAGCTTGCCGAAGGAGGGCGGATGCGGCCTGTTCCTCCTCGAGCTCGGCAGTCGTCTGCGCGGTGTCGCGCGCGACCAGCAGGATGTCATTGCGGAAGTGCCGGGTGAATTCGGCGAGCGGCACGGTTTCCGGCTGCTCGGCCCCGGCGCGGAAAAACAGCACGCGCTCTTCGTCGGCCTTGATCAGCAGCACGGGGCTGGCAGGTTTGGGTGGTGCGCCGGCATCTCCCTCACCCCAACCCTCTCCCGCTTGCGGGAGAGGGGGCGAACGAGAAGAGCCCTGTTCAATCCCGGCAACCGTAGGGTGGGCTACGCCTACCATGTCGGGCATAGCTTTTGTAGGGTGGGCACGCTTTTGTGCCCACGCGGATTCAGAACTGCGTGGGCAGATAAAATCCCTGCCCACCCTACCCAGCTCACTATCCGGTTCTACAATCGGTTCATCTTCTCGCACAAAGGCGACCACCGGAAACGGAATGCGCTCAAGTGTGGCAATGCCTTCTTCGTCCAGTTCCATTTCCCCGACCTTGAAATCCAGGGCCTGTAGTGCGTTGAGCAGTGCGGTACGGGAATACGGCGGCGGGAACTGCTGTCTGATGAGTTGCGGGTCGAACGGGAGGCGAAACACGCGGGACAGGGTGCCGATCAGCCACAATATGTCCTGCCCGGTGTAGTGCATCTCTTACCCTCTCAAAAAATTATTTGGTCGAGCGTTGGCCAGACATCATGCGAATGAACGCGGCCTGGGCTTGGCTGTTTCCGCAACCGGAGCCTATGGCGCGATTCTGCAACAAGCGCTCCAGCCTGACCATAGGCCGAATTATCTAGGTATTTCGGCCTATGGTTTTATTCAACGCGAACAGGACCATGGTTTTATGAGGATAAAATGTTTCGTCGTGCATGCTCCATGGCAAGGTAACGATTGCCATGGAGTCGTATTGCAATATGTAATGCTGGGCTAAATGGTGCCCCCCTTTTTTGCTTTATTGGCTACGATTTGGCTACGGTTGTCATGGAATGAAAAAAGGCCTGCATCGCTGCAAGCCTTATTCTATATGGTGGGTCGTGAAGGACTTGAACCTTCGACCAAAGGATTATGAGTCCTCTGCTCTAACCAACTGAGCTAACGACCCGTAAACGGCTAACCTTCGCTGTCGAGGAAGCTCTTGAGTTTCTCGGAACGCGACGGATGACGGAGTTTGCGCAGCGCCTTGGCTTCGATCTGGCGGATGCGTTCACGGGTTACGTCAAACTGTTTGCCGACTTCTTCCAGCGTGTGGTCGGTATTCATTTCGATGCCGAAGCGCATGCGCAATACTTTGGCCTCCCGCTGCGTCAGGCTGTCGAGAATGTCCGACGTCGCGCCGCGCAGGCTCTCGTAAACTGCGGCATCAACCGGCACGGTGGTATTCGAGTCTTCAATAAAATCGCCCAAGTGCGAATCGTCGTCATCGCCCACCGGCGTTTCCATGGAGATTGGCTCTTTGGCAATTTTCAGAATCTTGTGGATTTTGTCTTCCGGCATTTCCATCTTGATGGCCAGAGTCGCCACATCCGGCTCCAGGCCGGTTTCCTGCATGATCTGCCGCGAGATGCGATTCATCTTGTTGATGGTTTCGA
>CAZLJK010000185.1:0-2242 GCA_964559825.1 uncultured Sulfuricella sp.
GGTGCGACAGGCCGTTTCAAACGCTGTGAACGGTTTTTAAATGGGGTTTGATATGGCGGGCAGACTGCAAAAGTCAAAACAGGTCGATTTGCAGTTCATCACCCTCGCGGCGGATATTGAGAATATGCCTGCTGGATAATTTGTACTGCCTCGCCTGGCCGTTGATGGTGGTATTGTATTTTTCCCGCTTGATCTGCGCGTTGCGCACGCGGATGAACAGCTTGTCCGGCTTGGGCATCCATACGCGGCCTGCGGCATCCATGTGCGGCTCCAGCGCCTCGCGCAGCCGTTCCAATTCGTCCTGCCCAAGCCCGAGACCGGCGCACCGGCGCTTCGGCACGATGACATTCACGCTGCCGTGGACGGCCAAGAACGCCTTCGACCGACCGAAGCCGAGCGCACGCACCACCGCGCGCAGCACGGGCGGCAGGCTGCGCAGCAACTCGGGATCGACATCGGGCCAGATCAAGGGTTAACCCGTGCCTTTCTCGTTCGCCCCTTCCCCTTCAGGGGGGAGGTTGGGATGGGGGCGGGGTGTTTCCCGCGCCAGCCAGCCCTTCATCGCTTCGGTGATCTGCTGGCATTCGGCCACGGTGAGGCTATCCAGATCGGGCACGTCGCGGCCAACCTGCCGCGCGCAGAAGGCCAGCAGCGCCTTGCGCGTGGCGTGCTCGACCTTGCCCGCCGTGCCGAGCTTGCCCCACATGCGCACCATGTAGGCGATGCGCGGCGGCACCGAACGTTTCTCCGTTCGCTCTGAGCCTATCGAAGCCTGTCCTGAGCTTGCCGAAGCGGGGTTGCCAGCAAACACCCGCTTGCTGCGGCTCCAGCCGCGCCGCTCATAATCGCCCAGCACCGCATCGAGCTGCGGCACGTTCATGCTGCTGGCCGATATGCGTCCCTCGATCTCGACCGCACCGTAGCGTGCCAGCAAATCGCGGTGGCTGTCATCGCTCCAGCCCGGCAGGCTCTTCATCGCCCAACCCTTGGCGATGCCGACCAACTGGCGGTAGTGTTTGATGAGGTCGGTCATACTCCACCCAGCCTTGCCTGCGACTCAGCACCGCCCACGCCACGGTTCAGCTCGGCGTTCTTGCCTGCCATGCTGCCGCGCATATAATCATTGAACTCATGATCGCGCAGCGTCTTCCCTGTATTACGGTTGCGAGGTGCGATGTCGCGCAGGGTCGGATAGTGCTTGACGAAGTAAGCCTCAATCGCTTGTTCAGATCGCTCGTCTCCGATAAACGCCGCGATCTTGCCTGTGACGGCATGAACCCAGCCTGCGCAGAACAGGTCAGCGCGGCGTGTCTTGGTGGCTGTCTTGCAACGGCGCAGGTTGGTATTGATGTGCTCGGTGCGGGCGCGTTTACATTGGCGTAGCAGCACAGAGAACGCATAGCCTGCGATTTCAGGAGCCGCATCGACGCCGATGAACGTCCACTCACCTTTGACCCATCCTTCCATAAATATCAACCTGCAATTGAATGCGTCAGCGATCTTTGCCGCCAGCCGAGTTTCCCAGCTAGAAGGTGTATTCTTTGCGCCGCCTTTCACTCTCTCTTCGCACGCCTCATAGGCCAGCATGTCGGTATGATCGATGCCGTGCTTCTCCATCAGCGCACGCGCCTGGCGCAACGCTGCCTCGGCTTCGTGCTCGTTGCTGCTGGAGCTCAACGCCAGGCATTTTTTTATCTTCTCGAAAATGGCTTTACGTGTATCGCTCATTGCACTACCCCGTACTCAGCCGGAACCACCGGCACTGTGTAGATCGGAGAGTGGCCGGTGAAATTGGCGGTCAGCACCTCGCCATCAGGGAACACCTGTTCGACGCTGGACATCGCACCGGCCTCGCGGCGGAACGTGATCGTCATCCCCGCCGGGATCAGGTGCCCGATGTTACTGATGCTCGCCTTGAGCACGGCGACTTTCTCTTCGTCAGTCATGGAGTCCTCCAATCAAAAACAACCCGGAAATTATCTCTATCGACCCCGCTGACGCTGATGATGCTTACGTGAGGAAGATCGGCGATGTAGCGCTCTGCGGCACGCCTGACGGCCTTTTCAGCACTCTCCGTGCTAGAGCCTGCCACCTTGTGAATACGTGCCGTATATGTGCCGGCAGAAAGCCGAGCCTTTACGAGCATTCCAACCTCACTCATGAGACCTCCTGCTTCCGAACATCCGCACCACCCACGGATGAATGCACATGCTGATGTAAATCCCCAGCGGCCCGCCCGTCA
>CAZLJK010000186.1:0-2228 GCA_964559825.1 uncultured Sulfuricella sp.
AATCGAGGCCGTTGTCGCGCTTGAACTTGGCGATGATCGCCGCCTTCAGCGACGGCGTGCCGCCGACGGCGGTGTATTTGGTGAAGCCCTTGTTGATCGCAGCGATCGCCGCATCCTTGATGTGCTGCGGCGTGTCGAAATCCGGCTCGCCCGCGCCCAGCCCGATGATGTCCTTGCCTTCGGCTTTCAGCTTCGCCGCACGGGCAGTGACGGCGAGAGTAGGCGAGGGTTTGATGGCTTGTACGCGAGCGGAGAGTTCCAAGATATTTCCTTACCGGTTGAGATGCAGGCGCGGATTATACCCATGTGGCAGGGAAGGTGGGATGGGTGACTGCGCAGAATTTCTAGTTTTTCAGGAAAGCGCGAACCAAATGGTTTGGACTCCGCTTGGGTTACATGGCCGCATACAATTTCTTTGCCGCCACTGCGTTCACGATATAACCGCGTGTTTCCGCATAAGGCAGACGCAGGCGCAAGGTTTCATATACTTCGTCCGGCCGCAGCGAATTGATTTTGCTGATCGCATTCGCCTGTCTGCTTCTGGCCGGGCCGGAACTGAAGGCACGGTACACATTGCTCGGCCCGGTGTTGTAGGCCGCAATCGCGCAGTATTCGCGCGATACCGGATTGCTGATTTCGCTCAGCGGGCTGTCGTTCAGCAATACGCTGAGATAGGTGGAGCCCAGCTCGATGTTGTTTTCCGCGTTGAACAGGTATTCCCTGGTGGGGGATTGGTCCAGCCCCTTGGCCTTGCGGTAGGCTTCGCGCCCGCCGCTGTTGGGAACCAGTTGCATCAGGCCGTAGGCGGGCGCGCTGGAAACCGCGTAGGGATTGAATGCGCTCTCGATCCTGATGATCGCGAAAATCAGGCTGCGGCTGACCTGCGTCGTGTCGGAGTATTTGCGCACCGTTGCGGCATATTGCAGCGCCCGCTTGTCAATGTGGGTGTTGATCATGTTGAAGCGCACATAGGCCACCGTCTTGCTGACGCCGCTCACGTCGATCTGCCTGCGCTGCAATTGGTTGTTCACCAGATAGTCGGCATAACGCTCCACGTCGGCGCGCGAATCCATCGGGTTGCCGTTCTGGTCAATCACCAGCTTCTGCAGGTAGGGGTTGCCATTCAGCGCGATTTCCCGATCGGAAAACAAGTCCACCGCGCCAGGGTCATCGGGGGTGAGCAGCGCGGTGACCACCGCATTTCTCAGTTTATCCCTGACACCTGCTTCTTCCAGGTGCTCGATCAGGATCGTGCCCTTGTCATAGTCGACCACGGTGCGGTTCTTGTATTTTTCGGTATATTTCACATAGCGCGTCTTGCCGGGCAGGGTGGCCGATTCTTTCCTGCCCCATTCCTTGCCGCTTTCCTTCTGCAGGTTGCCCATCAGCCGGTCGAATTCGGCTTTCACCCGCTTGAAGTCACGCACCGCCAGTGCGGGGTTGTACTGGTATGAAGTTACCCGACTGGTGACAATGGACTTGAGCGCCTGTTCCGGATTGTTGCTTGTGGCTACGCGCACCATTTGCTGAGTGGAGCAACCGGGCAGCATGGCGGCCAGCGCCACAGCCAGTAACAGAAGGTTCTTTTTACTCATTAGTTTCATTATACACAAATAAACAAAATGTTGGCGCACATTCGTTAACCTTGACATGAAGTAAAAACCCTCACCAAAAACCCCTCTCCAGTAGGTGAGAGAGGGGCTTTCTCGGCCATATCTTACCAGCGTGACTGGATACGCTGAATATTATCTGCCGGCTTGACCTATCCAAAAATGCTGATAAGATAGTAATCGAATACTTACTTTTAAGGTTGCCATGGAAAGCAATGCCAAGCATCTTCCGGCAGATGAACGCCGTGCCGTTACCGTGGAAGCGGTGATTGCGCTGGCGGCCGAGCAGAATCCGGGAGAGATTACCACGGCGGCGATTGCCAGGCATATGGGGCTGACCCAGGGCGCGCTGTTCCGTCATTTCCCCAGCAAGGATGCCATCCTGCAGGCAGTGATGGAATGGGTGGCCGAGCGGTTGCTGGCGCGGGTGGACAAGGCGGCACAGGCCGCCGCTTCGCCGCTGGCGGCGCTGGAAGCGATCTTCATGACGCATATCGATTTCATTGCCCAGCATCCGGGCGTGCCGCGCATGCTGTTCGGCGAGTTGCAGCGTGCCGGGGATACGCCGGCCAAGATGATGGCGCGCACCATGCTCGACCGTTATGGCAAGCGCCTGAG
>CAZLJK010000187.1:0-2227 GCA_964559825.1 uncultured Sulfuricella sp.
AACTGACCGGCGCGCCCAACAACCTCAGCAAAACCCTGATCGCCTTCGCGATGCAGAAATACTATGAAGAAAACCTCCCCGCTGGCACTGCCCCCACCGAACTCTTCACCGACTTGAGTGCAACAGGCACCGGCAGCAACGGCATCCAGTTCGACATGGCCGACGTGTCAAGGACTTTCAAAACTGCATTTGATAAAAACGAAAAGCTCAACCTGACCGACGCAAAAGGCTTCAAGGAATACTTTCAGGCATTCATGAAAGAAGCCGTACCCGATACCGGTTCTGGCTCGGTGCAATTCACCGCCGCAGAACAAAGCCTGATCAACGGCCTGCTGCCCCACATGCGCGACTGGTACGTCCAGGCCGGGACATCGGGAATGAATGCCACCGACACTTTGAACCGCGGCGCGTTCATGCTGGGCGGCACTGGAGCCGACGCACTGGTAGGCGGTACGGCGGCAGACCTCCTCGTCGGCAACGCCGGCACCGACCTGCTGCAAGGCGGGCAAGGCAACGACACGATGCTGGGCGGCTCGGGCAACGACGCCTACGTCTACGCTGCGGGAGACGGCCTCGACACCATTCTCGACACCAGCGGACAGAACACCCTCGCGGTGGACGGAACCGTACTGGCCGGCGGCGACCAGTACGGCGACGCCCGCGTTCACAAGGATGCCAACGGCCACCTCTACGTGGATGCCGGCCAAGGCAACCTCATCATCGACGGCAACATCCTCATCCGGAACTACGGCACAGGCGGCACCTTCGGCCTCACCCTGTCCACGAATCCAGTTGCCGACCCCGCTACAACCGGCCTGACCCTCACCGGCGACCTCGCCCCGATAGATCAGGACACCGTCGCTCCGGGCGTACAGCCTGGCTACGACAGCCTGGGGAACGTTCTCTCCAACCCTAATGTGCCGGATACAGGACGCGCCGATGCGCTTTACGGCGATACCGGCAACGACATTATCACCGGCAAAGGAGGCAGCGACATCCTTGATGGCTCGTCGGGCGACGACCGCCTCTACGCCGACGCGCAGATTGATGCCGCGCAAGCTATCGCATTGGGGAATACCCAGCAAGGCACGGGCATAACAGGCGACTGGCTCAATGGTGGCACGGGCAACGATATTCTCGTGGGCGGCAACGCCAACGACCTGCTTGCCGGAGGCGCAGGCGACGACCTTCTCATCGGCGGTGCGGGAAATGATGCGCTGCTGGGCGACAACGACACCCTGCCGGGAAATTTTCCGGGACAGACATGGCACTATGATGCTCTGACCAAGCAAATGTGGCTGGATAACGTCATAACTAACGAACCGTCGGACCCCGCCACATCCGGCAACGACGTGATCTACGCAGGAGAAGGAAACGACCGTGCCTTCGGCGGCTACGGCAACGACGTCATCTTCGGTGAAGCAGGGGGCGATGTGCTGCAAGGCAACAGCGGCAACGACGTGCTGCTGGGTGGTGCAGGGCAGGACTACCTGTATGGCGACCTGCCGGAGAACGACACTATACCGGGCATTCCTGGAGACGATTACCTCGACGGCGGCGCAGAAAACGATTTCATCTACGGCAACGAGGGTAACGACATCCTGATAGGTGGTGCAGGCACAGACGCCCTTTTCGGTGGCGCTGGCGCCGACACTTACATCTATAACGTCGGTGACGGCATCGACCACATCTACGACAACAATCTCGATCACAACGTCTTGCGTATCGCAGGCGCCAATCAAGCCAACGTCAAATTGCACCTGGGCTCCCTGATGCTCGACCTGGGCAACGGCGACCAGATCCATATCGAAAACGAAGCCCAGACTGGAGCCAACGGCTTCGACCGCAACGACGTGTTCAACAGCTCCTCCATCGGCAGCTTCGAATTTGATGATGGCACTGTCCTCAGCAGTACCGAGCTCCTCGCGCGCGGCTTCGACCTCGACGGCACAGCTGGCAGCGATATCGTCACCGGCACCAACATCACCGACCGAATCAACGGGCTAAGTGGCAACGATGTACTCAATGGCGGCGCGGGCGATGACGTTTACCTGTTCGATATTGGTGGCGGACAAGACACCATAAACGACACGCAGGACGCGAACACAATCCGTTTCGGCGCGGGCATACAACCCACCGACATCACTTTCACACGCAGCGGCATGGACATGGTGCTGGGCATCACAGGTACGACTGACCAACTGACGATACAGAACTGGGGCAACGA
>CAZLJK010000188.1:0-2207 GCA_964559825.1 uncultured Sulfuricella sp.
CAATGCCTTGAGTCGAGCCTCGGCAATGGAAAGCTGGTAGAAATCGCCGTCGCCCGCCTTCAAGCCGAGCTGCAGCTGCTCGATGGCAGCGACCAGGTTGCCCTGGCGTGTATAGGCCTCGGCCTGCGCTTGGTGAGAGAGCAACATCTTGACCTGCATGGCATAGCCTTGTGCCTGCAATCCGTAGAGTCGGCCATCGTTGGGGAAGCGGCGCAGCCGCTCGCCGACCAGCTTCAGGGTCTCCTCGCTGCGGCGGTTCAGTAGCAGGGCTTCGGCATAGTCGTATACCAGCGCGCGGTGATTGGGAAAGCTTTTCAGGGCTGCCTTGTACTGGGCGAGGGCGGCGTCTTGCGGGCCGGCGGCAGTCTTGATCCGTGCATCCAGGTTTTCGATGATTGCGTTGGGCGCGGCGACCTTGCGCAGCTGAGTCAGCTCCTGTTCGGCACGTGCGATCTCCTTGGCTCGCAGCAGGGCGGCTACCAAGCCGTAGCGGCTGGCGGCTTCACTATTATATTTCTTTTCGCGCAGCGCTTCTTCGAAGTGAGCGACGGCTTGCTGCGGCGTTCCTTCATCCGCGCGCAGCTTGGCGCGCACCAGCTGAAATTCCAGGCTGTCCGGGATTTGGCGATAAGGCTTGTTTTCCAGGCGGTTCTGCAGGTCGGCAATGCGGTCGCTGGTGATCGGGTGAGTGCGCAGGTATTCCGGGGCGTTGTTTTCGTACAAGCGGTTGAATTTTTGCAATCGTTCGAAGAAGGAGGCCGCGCCGCGCGGGTCGAATCCGGCCCGGGTCAGCGTCTGCAGGCCGATGCGGTCGGCCTCGCGTTCGTGCTCGCGGGTGAAGTCGAGCTGGGTCTGGATGGAAGTTGCTTGCGCCGTCGCGATGGCGGCATTGGCAACTTGCGGATTGGAGCGCGCGGCCAGGATCGCCACTGCCAGCGCAGCGAGCGAGGTCACCGCGCTTTGCTCCTGTTTGGCGATGATGCGTGCCAGGTGGCGCTGCGTGACGTGGGCGATTTCGTGGCCGAGCACGGCGGCGAGCTCGGATTCGCTCTGCGCCGCGAGCACTAGTCCGGTGTGCACGCCGATAAATCCGCCGGGCAGGGCAAAGGCATTCAGGGTGCTGTCGCGGAGCACGAAAAATTCGAAATCCTGGCGGTTTTCGGCACTGGAGGCCACCAGCCGGTAGCCGAGATTATTGAGATAGTCGGTCAGTTCGGGATCGTCCACCAGGCTGCGGTCATGGCGGATGTCAATCATGATGGCCTCGCCGATGCGGCGCTCGGTTTGCGGGGAGAACCCGCTTTGCGATGCCTCACCCAGGTCGGGCAGGCCATCGGCCAACACGCCCGGCATGGCCAGCAGCGGGATAAGCAGGACTAGGTGGCGTAAATTCATGGTGCTATGATAATCGCTTTGAAACATAAGTTCATTAGCTAGAAAAAGCTTTTAACCACGAATGTTTACGAATTAAGCACGAATGTTCACGAATAATCAGTTGGTTAACGGCCAGACTGACTTGAGTCTGTTTGGCGCCAGAAGTAGGCGCCTTTAGGCAACACGATGATTGTCCCTAATCTATTCGTGTCATTCGTGGTTAGCCGTTTTTTAGGATTACCCAGGTGCCAAATATGAGCGGATTTACCCATTTTGACGAGGCCGGACAGGCGCACATGGTGGGCGTGGCGGAAAAGGCGGAAACTCGCCGCATCGCCCGCGCTACCGGCAGAATTATCATGCAGCCCGCCACGCTGAAGCTGATTCTGGAGGGCGGGGCCAAAAAGGGCGATGTGCTCGGCGTTGCCCGCATCGCGGCGATCCAGGCTTCGAAGCGTACTTCGGAATTGATCCCTTTGTGCCATCCGCTCGCGCTCACCAAGGTCGGCGTCGAGTTCAACGTGGATGAGCTCAATGCGGCGATCGAGTGTGTCGTTACCGCGGAAACCCTGGGACGCACCGGCGTCGAGATGGAGGCGCTGACTGCCGCGAGCGTCGGTTTGCTGACGATCTACGATATGTGCAAAGCGGTAGATCGCGGCATGCGCATGGAGGGCATCCGCTTGCTGGAGAAGCAGGGCGGCAAGTCGGGCCACTGGGTGGCAGATTGAAACAAGCGTCCTTCACCCACTGCACGCAATAAAAATTATTGTAGACGGGCTGCTTTTTGATATATTAGCGAACTCTGATTTTGTTGTTGAAGGAAAATATCG
>CAZLJK010000189.1:0-2158 GCA_964559825.1 uncultured Sulfuricella sp.
CCTTTTCCTCGCGTTCGACGGCGTGGGTATCGTCCTCGATGTCGCGGCCGGAAACATCCTCATAAGTGAAGTCCGAGCCGACGAAGCTGGAGCGCTTGTCCTGAGCGGCGATGCGCTTGACCATATTGATCGCCGGAATGAACATCCAGCGGTCATCGTCCTTGGCCGGATACTTGAAGGTCATGAAGCTCATGTCCTTCACGTCGGCCGGCTGGAAGAAGACCATGAAGTATTTCTGCTCGCCACCCGGCTCACCCACGTTCTTGCGCAGCATGGTCATCTCCCGCACGCGCTCCTGGCCGTCCTTGTTGATGAGTTTCATCACCACCCGCGCCTTGAAATCCTTGCCCGGATAGAGGAAGGCGGCCTGGGACTTCTTCATCGCCTCCTCGCCCGACATCGCCAGGGCCTGCAAGGGCAACAGCCCGGCGATCATCCATATCCACCAGTGTTTCATTTCAATCTCCTTTCGCAAGCGCCGGGACGGTTTCCGCCGACAGCTTCGGTTGGTTGAACAGCCAATTCCGCCCCAGCATCACCAGAGCGGGCAAATAAAGGATGGTAAGAAGCGCGGAGATCAGCATCATCGAGACGATGAAGGCGCCCACCGCCATGTAGGGCGTAAGCGGCGCGAACAGCATCACCGAGAAGGCTGCGGCGAACAGCAGCGCATTGCGCAGAATGCCCTTGCCGGGCCGCGCCGCCGTCCACAGCAGAGCCTCCCGCACCGCCGCCGCATTCGTGGCGCCGCCTGTCTCGGCCAGGTGCTGGCGGAAGCGGCTGATGAAGTGGATGGAGAAATCCACCGCCATGCCGAGCGACAAAGTGCTCATCACCGACAGCGGCATGTCGAAGTCCTTGCCGACGAAGCCGACCACGCCGTAGATCAACAGGATGGTGAAGAGCAGCGGCACATAGGCGACCAGCGCCCACCTGGCCGAGCGGAAGTCCAGCGCCAGGATGACGAACACCACCACCAGCGCCAGCCCGAGGCCGAGCACCAGATCGCCCAGCACCTCGTCGTTCCACACTAGGTTGAAATAGGCGATACCCGCCGGCTTAACCTCTGCCGCCAGCGGGTGTGCCTTCTGGTAACTGCCCGCCGCCTGAATCACCTGCTGCATGGCTTCCGCATCCCAGGTTTTCAACTGCACCCAGAGATTCGCCTTCTGGAACGTGGGATCGACCACATTGTCGAGGTCCGCTGGCTTGGCCGACATACTGAACAGGAACAGATACTGGCCGACCATGTCCTTCGTCTCAGGCACCGCATCGAAATTCGGGTCGTCGTCATGCAGCACGTGGTTGACGCGCTTCACGTAATCGGCCACCGAGAAAGTCTTGCCCACCACGGGCAGGGTTTCCAGGTGGCGCTGCAGGCCTTCTAGCCAGCGCATGGCATCCGGCCGCTTCATGAATTCCGGTTCCTTGGCCTGCACCACCAGATAGCCGAGCGAAGTGCCGCCCAGCGCCTGGTTCATGGCCGTATCGGCAATCCGAATCTCGCTCGATGGCTTGAACCAGGCCACCAGGTTGTTGTTGACGTGGATCTTCGAAGTGCCGGCGATAGCCACCGCCACTAGCCCCAGACCCACCAGCGCGGTGACCAACGGGCGCGTCGCGCCCACTTCGGCAATGCGGCGCAGGAAGCGCGCGGTACGGTCCAGTTCCGCGCTCTCGCTCTGTGCGGCTTTGGCAATCTTCTCCTCCTTGACGAAAGTCAGGATGGCCGGGATCAGACTGAAGGAGAACAGCCGCAGCACCACCGTGCCGAAGGCGATCAGCCCGCCGAACACCTGCACCGGCACGATGTTCATGAACAGCAGCACGGCGAAGCCGGTTGCCGTGGCAAGCGCCGTGTAGCGCACCGGGCGGCTCACCGTCGCCATCGTTTCGCGGATCGCCGTCAGTTTGTCGCCACGCTCGCGATAGCGAAAATAGAACTCGTTGAAGATGTGGATGCTGTCTGTGGCGATGGCCATCAGGAACACCGGCGCCATCGAGCTCATGATGTGCACCGGCAGGCCGACGCCGATCAGGCTTCCCATGCTCAGGATGATCGCCGCCATGGCCACGCCCATCATGGTGAACGACAAGGACAGATTGCGGAACATGAGCTGGATGGCGATGAACATGATCATGCCTGCAATCGGCGAGA
>CAZLJK010000190.1:0-2150 GCA_964559825.1 uncultured Sulfuricella sp.
GCGCGTGGTGATGCTGCACGGCGACCAGCGGCAGGCCGCGCTGTGCGGCATAGGCTTGGGCGAACCGGGTGCTGTGAAAATCGGGATGCAGATCGCATGCCACGATCTCCGGCTGCACAGCGAGTTTTTTGCACAGGCGCGCCACGGTAGCGTCGAGCATCAGCCGCGCTTCGGCGCTGTCCAGATCGCCGATCAGTTGCGAAACATGCGCCTCGTTGCCGCGCGTGACGCAGACCGTGTTTTTCAGCCAGGCTCCGCAGGCCAGGATCGGTGGTCCGGAAAACGGCAACGCAATAGCCTTATCCAAATGACGCTTCCGGTTTCGCGGCAACGGCATTGCGGCAGCCGGCCTTGATCCACTCCAGCCATTGCGGCATGCCTGCGCCGCTGGTTGCCGAGATGCGGATCACTTGCAGTCCGGGATTGATGCGATGCGCGTAGTCGATGGCGAGATCGGCATCGAAGTCCAGGTGCGGCAGCAGGTCGCATTTGTTGAGCAGCATCAGGTCCGCCGCGCGGAACATGTCGGGGTACTTGAGCGGCTTGTCCTCGCCCTCGGTCACCGACAGGATCACCACCTTGTGCGCCTCGCCGAGATCGAAGCTCGCCGGACAGACCAGATTGCCGACGTTCTCGATCAGCAGCAGGTTGTCGTCCTGCAGGTCCAGCCGCTGCATCGCCTGACCGACCATCTGCGCATCCAGATGGCAGCCCTTGCCGGTGTTGATCTGGATGGCCGGCGCACCGGCAGCGCGGATGCGCGCCGCATCGTTGTCGGTCTGCTGGTCACCCTCGATCACGGCCAGCGGCTGTTGTCCATGCAAGGCTTCAATGGTTTTTACCAGCAGCGTGGTCTTGCCCGAGCCGGGACTGGACACCAGATTGAGCGCGAAGATGCCATGCGCGGACAAGTAGCGGCGGTTCGCTTCGGCATAGCCGCTATTCTTGGCAAGCAGGTCCTGTTCGAGTTTCACGATGCGCGATGCACTCACCTCCGCGGCTTGCGCATCGGCTCCATGCATACGGAAGCGCAGCGGCCCACCATGCTGGCGTGGCTTGTGCAACGGCTTTCCGTTAATCAGCGTCTGACCATTCCCACAACCGCATGTCGTACACATCATTCCACCTCAAGTTCCTTGACGCGCATCCCGTCGCCGCCAATCACCTTGACATCATAGCTGCCGCACTCCGGACACGCCTCGTAAAGCGTAGCGAGCGGGAAATTTTGCGCGCATTTTTCGCAGCGGCCCTGCCCCGCTGTCTCGACGATTTCCAGCCGCGCCTGTTCCGCGATGCTGCCGCGCGTCACCACATCGAAGCCGAAACGCAAGGATTCCTGCTCCACGCAGGCCAGTTGGCCGATTTCCAGCCACACCGTCCTGACCCGCTTGAATCCCCGCTGATGCGCCGCATCCTCGATGATCTGCAGCACATTTTCGGCCAGCGACATCTCATGCATGTTCAGCCTCCAGGTTATGCGCACACCGTGTCATCTGTCCGGCAGGCATACACGCCAGCGAGGCAAATCCGCTTCGACACACAATTCACGAGCCAGCTTCGCAGCAACCTCCAGATTGGCCGCTGCCTTATCGCTCAACGGGTTGCCCAGTTCGAAATCGTAACCGCGGATACGCAGCAGGAAAGCAGGCGGCGCATCCATTCCATACACCAGCCGGTAGGTATGCAGCAGTGCGAACGGGGTCATCACATGGCTGGTGTAGCTGCTGTCTCTTTTTGCGGCGATCTCGGAAAAATGAAACGGCTCGAAGCAGGATACATCGGCATCGACGAACAACACCGCGCTGCGATCCAGCAGGTCGGTGACATGCTCGACCTGCAACTGGTAATCCTCGATCAGCTCGACATGGCGGATGTCCTCGGTCTGAAGCTGGCGCAGCAGCAGTGGCGCCAGCGCATCATCGCCGCGCGATTCGTTGCCGATGCCAAAGACCAGGATGGAATCTGTCATCAGCCCTGAGAGCAGAACATTCCATCCGACGAACGCAGCAGCGTATCGACCGTGTCGCCCGAAGCATCCAGCAGCTCCACTTCCAGCGGCATCTTGCCCAGCGCATGGGTGGCACAGGACAGGCACGGATCGAAGGCGCGGATCGCGACCTCGATGTGGTTGAGCAGGCCTTCGGTGAGTT
>CAZLJK010000191.1:0-2111 GCA_964559825.1 uncultured Sulfuricella sp.
GGACAGGACGCTGTATTACCTGGTCGATAGCGACCAGCATTTTTGCGTGAACCGGAAGAGCGAATCCGGCGAAGAGGCGGTGTACGCGCTGAATTATTTCCACGCCATCGACAAGATATTCCGCACCACCGACACCCTGATGCTCACCGGCAAGCTGGTGGGCGACCCGCCCGTCTCACCCTCGGTGATGACGGCCAATTTCCTCGACGATGTGACGGCCTTCTTTACCCGCCTGGCCACCCTGGCCGGCGACCGGGCCTGCCAGTTTCATGGCTCGCAAGGCCCCCTTGCAGGCGATGCCGCCTATCACGACCTGGCCGGGCTGTTCGGCTTTGAAAACGGGGCAACAACCTTTCCCTACCCATGCCGGCTTGAAAGCGAGCATGACCATGGCGCGTGCCTGATGGATTTTGCACAACGACTCAACGCCTTCTTCTTTGGCGAACACCTCACGCGCAAGACATGGTTTTCCTACGGCAGCGGCTTTGCCCAGCTCACCCCCGCGCGAACGATTTACCCCGGTAATTACATCGTCAACTACGCCGGGCTGAAATACCTCATCCCCTTCGGCCACCTGCGCCTGCGCATGTCCGGACCCACCGCCGGGCGGCTGATCGCCGCCGAGATTGCCGGACGATTCGCCTCCTTCAACATGCCCAACCTGCACCGGCGCACCACCGAGGCAGGACTGGACGACGATTTTCGACCCGGCGTGGAACTGGACAGGGAACAGCAAGGCATCGATCTATCCAACGAGTTCGAGCGCCAATTCTTCGGCGACCTTATGCTGTTTTCAACCGAAGAGCTGGTCAAGCAGGCGGATGTGAACCAGCCATTTTCTCAGGAGATGATTGAGGCTGTCATCGCCCGGAAAGAGCCCGAACTGCTGGCGCTGTACCAGCAAAAACATGAAGCCATCGTCGCCAGGAACAGGCAGTTGCATGACCTCGTATTCAACGCCGGACATTGGTGGCAGCGCTCGCCCGAGTTGGCGGCGGCCTTACGACAAGTCCAGGCCTTCATCGACAACATCGACCGCAATTTTAGCGAACACTCGCTGGCCTGGCGCCAGATCCAGTCAGCCGAGCATCGCGCACAGCGCAAACGGCAGATCGTTGAGGCATTGATGAATTACCGGGCGGAGCGTGATGCCTGGGATAGCCTGTTTTAATGCTGTATAGCTAGGCTCCTTGGTTCAAAGTTGACTTGCAAAATATACAATATTTTGTATAATCCGTTCATGAGCAAATTAAAACCCGTCGAGTTCTGTGGTAGCGCGCTTGATGATCTGCGCACATTTCCAATATCAGCGAGACGTGAAGCTGGCCACCAGCTTGACCGGGTGCAGCACGGCCAGGAAGCAGACGACTGGAAGCCGATGCCGACGATTGGACAAGGGGTGCGGGAAATCCGGATTCGTGACGCAGCTGGAGCATTTCGGATCGTCTACGTGGCAAAGTTCACCAATGCAATCTATGTGATTCACTGTTTCCAGAAAAAGACACAGAAAACCAGCAAAGCAGATTTGGATTTAGCCAAGAGCAGATACCGCGATTTAATTAAGGAGTCAGGCAAATGAGCAACAAACAATTCGCCAGTGTGTGGGATGCCATCGAAGACACCCCAGAGGAAGCCGAGAACATGAAGCTGCGTTCTGGTTTAATGATTGCCCTTAAGGAGCATCTTACCCGTGCTGGCCTGAACCAGTCGGAAGCCGCCAAACTGTTCGGCATCACGCAACCGCGTGTATCCGACCTCATGCGCGGAAAGATTGGCCTTTTCGGTTTGGATGCCTTGGTCAATATGGCGGTAGCAGCTGGATTGCACGTCGAAATGCGCATACTTGAAGCTGCTTGATGAATGGGAGCATGTCCCGAATGGCATACATTTGTTGCTGCATGGCTAGTCGAGTAGGTGGGCACGCCCTTGTGCCCACGTAAATTCAAAATGCGTGGGCAGATAAAACATTGCCCACCCTACTTGGCTAACATTCCCTGACCAACACCATCGTATGTTCCAGAATCTTGTCTTTCGTGATTCTTTACAGGAAGGGCGGTGACCTGCCCCCTGTAGCCGTACCAATCATTTGTCAGAAAGTCCGGTTGCAAGGT
>CAZLJK010000192.1:0-1890 GCA_964559825.1 uncultured Sulfuricella sp.
GTCTTCGAACGGCTTGGTCAGGTAGTCGAACAGGCCTTCGCGCACCGCCGCCACCGCATCGCGCACGTCGGCGTGCCCGGTGATCAGTATCGCCACCAGCTTCGGCCGTCGCGCCCGGAACTCGCGCAGCAGTTCGAGCCCATTGTCCTTGGGCAGGCGCTGATCCATCAGCACGAGGTTGAAATCCACTGCGGCAAACAATTTCCGTGCGGCAGCGCCATCTTCGGCCAGATGCACTTCGGCGGTCTTGCGCATCATTTGCTCGATGAGCGTTCGGGTGTAGCGGTCATCATCGACAACCAGAATTTTAGGCAGCATGTTCAAGCCGATCCGATTTATTCTCTTCAGGTAACCAGAGTGCAAATTTCGTGCCACCGCCGGGTTGGTTGCTGGCGGTCACGGTCCCGCCGTGCAGCAGCGCCACGTGCTGCACCACTGGCAAGCCCAGGCCGGTGCCGTCGCTGCGGGTGGTGAAAAAAGGCAGGAATATCTTGTCCATGACGTCCGGATCTATGCCCTTGCCATGGTCGGTCACCGAAAGCATCCAGCCTGGCGCGCCGCTGTCCGGGCTCGCTGCTCGCTCGAGAGCGATGACGATGGCTCCCTCGTCGATGCTTGCCTGGGCTGCGTTGAGCAGCAGATTGAAGAGGGCGTGCCGGATCAGGATCGGGTCGACGGTGAGGATGACCGGCTGCTCGGGCAGTCGGGTTTCTACCGGGAGCTGCCGGCGCTCGGTCTGACGAAACAGCAGGACGGTCTCTTCGATCACCTGTGCCATGAAAGTGGGCATGCTTTCGAAGCAGGAAACCTTGGAAAACCGGAGCATCGATTGAATAAAGGCGTGGCAGTCTTCGCCAGCACGGTGGATCTCCGTCAGCAGCGCACGGGTTCGAACCGGATCGTCGGCTTCACGGGCGGCCAGCTGAGCGAGGTTCACCACGCCGACCAAAGGATTGTTGAGCTGATGGGCGATCTCGCCAACCATCGTGCCCAGGGCGGAGAGCTTTTCAATTTGCAGGATACGTTGATGCTCGGTGCCGAGGCGCAGAAGCTGGTGCTCGAGGTCGTGCTGGCGTTGGTAATCCCGCTCGACCCGGTCGAGGGCAAAATAGAAAAGGCCCAACACGCCGGCGCCGGCAAACAGGCTCAGCAAAGTCACCGCCGTGATCGACCAGCGGAAGGTTGTTTGCAGCGCCGTGATGTCGCGCATCACCACCAGTTCACCGATATGGTGCCCTCCGGCATCGTTGATCGGCAACATGGCGAGATGCAATACGCGGCTGCCGTCCTCGAATACGGCGGTTCCCCCGGCGCGCAAGCCGGCAAGAATGCTGTCGTTGAGGGCCGAGGGCAAATGTCCGGTGGTTTGCGCCACCTTCACATGGGAGTCAAAGCGTTCCCAATCCCCTTGCCGCTTGAGTAGGGCTAATCCGTGATTCCATTGTTGAGGCGATAGAAAATGCTTGTCCACCAGTACAAACAAATCCACCGACAGGCTATCGCGGATTTCCTCTACGAGATATTCGACCTCTTCGCCAATTTCGAGATAGCCCAGGATGCCATCTTTACCCCGCCATGGCATCACCAGCCTTAAGGTGAGCGTGCCCAGCGGCCCCAGCTCCAGCCCATGCACGGCTTTACCTTGATCCCTCGCTTGGGTCATCGTCGCCCGCTCGATCAAATCGCCAAACTCACTAGGGCTATGCAAGCGCAGCAGGTTCACCAGATCGGGGCTATTGAAGTAGAAATGGGTGATGCGATGGTCGGTGCGCAAGGCCTCGAACAGGGGTCCGGCTTCACGTGTCAGCGCATCGCGGTCGCGGTTGGTGAAAGCAGCCTCGATGTCGGGATTGTCCATCATGGTGCGCAACACGGCCTGCATCAGATTCG
>CAZLJK010000193.1:0-1867 GCA_964559825.1 uncultured Sulfuricella sp.
ATTAAGCGGCTAGAGCGTAGTTTTCGTCGTTTGCGACTAGTTTTTTTCAGATGGATTTACGAGGTAACTGAGCCTCGGTATGCCCTACGCTGCTTTGCAACCCACGTCGAAACCGGGTCGCCCCCATGCTGACTATAAGATGAACCCTGAAGCAATAAGTTCAACCTACATCCAAATTCTATCAGAAATAGGTAGGGGGAGGCCGCTTCCAGGAAATTTACCCCGGATTGCGAATTATCAATGACGGCCATTCTCCAGATTGCATAGGATTGATCCCGGTCAACTTGCATGGCTAGTTAATTGTTTTTGCGGGCTAAATTAGAAAATTATAATATTGGAGGGGATCGCACATGGCTTGGAACTTTCCGAGCCTGACTCGTCGCACTTTTTTAAAGGCGACAGGGTTGGGCGCTGCTGGGTTGACGCTGTTGAAGCCGGCAGGTTTGTTGGGCAAATCCGCCACCGTCGGCGGGGCGGCGGATAGCGAAGAAACCACTTACAGCATCTGCAATTTCTGCTCGTCGCTGTGCAATCTGCGCGTCACCACGCAGACTAAAAACGGCGTCAAGCGCATCGTCAAGCTCGACGGCAATCCCAATTCCACGCTCAACCGCGGCAAGATCTGTGCGCGCGGCCAGGCCGGGCTGCGCCAGACTTACGACACCGACCGGCTGAAAACGCCGCTGATCCGGGTGGAAGGCTCCAAGCGCGGCGAGATGAAGTTCCGCCCTGCCTCTTGGGAAGAGGCCTACGCCTACATTGCGAAGAAACAGAAAGATGCCAACATCCAGCCCTGGGAATGGACCATGGTGGGCGGCTGGACCTCCTGCGTATTTTACATGAACTGGGCGGTGCCATTTTCGCTCGCCAACAGCATTCCGAACATCATCGCCTCGCCCATGCAGGCTTGCGTTACCAACGGCCATCTGGGTACGGATGCGGTGACCGGCAACTTCAACGTTCACGACGAGATATTGCCGGATTTCGACAACGCCAAGTACATCCTTTTCGTTGCCAACAATGCCTCGATTGGCGCGGTATCCACCTGCCGCATGGTGCGTTTCGCCCAAGGGCGCAAGAACGGCGCCAAGGTGGTGGCCATTGATCCGCGCCTGTCGGAAACCGCGTCCAAGGCGGACGAGTGGATATCCATCCGGCCGGGCACGGACCTGGACTTCCTTCTGGCCATGCTCAAGACCATGCTTGAAGAGGGGCTCTATGATGCCGACTTCCTGCGCAAGCATTCCAACATGCCCTTCCTGGCCTACAAGGATGCAAAGGGCCAATTGCATCTGGCACTCGACGCCAAGGGCCAACCCCGCGTGGTGCAGGAACGCAGCTCGGAAATCCGTACCGTACCCGCCTACACCAACGAAAACGGCCTGGATGTGGGAGGCCTTCCCTGCTATCCGTCGCTCCACGCGCCGGACGGTCTGATGCTGGACGGGCACCCGGTGATGACCGTGCTTCAGGCTCAACTGGAAGAGATTCGGGCTTGTACCCCGGAATGGGCAGAGAATACCACCGGCATCTCTGCCGCCACCATTCGGCGCATCGCGCGCGAGTTCGGCGGCGCGCGTCCCGCCATCATCGACCCCGGTTGGCATGGCGGTCGTTACGGCAACATCATCATGATGCGCCGGGTGCAAGCCATGATTCAGGCGCTGACGGGCGGCATAGACAAGCCCGGCGGCTGGATCATGAGCGGCGAGGTGCACAAGAAGCAGGCCAACATCATCAAGTCGAAGCAGGAAGGCAAGGATGCGGGTCCGCCGCTGACCAGCATGGTCGGCCTGCCCTTCGCCAAGCTGGTCATCGATGTTTTCTCGAACGGCAAGAATTTCAGCCACGGCAAGCCCGGCTGGTC
>CAZLJK010000194.1:0-1847 GCA_964559825.1 uncultured Sulfuricella sp.
AACTGCGCGACTGGCTCGGTGCGATTTTGATTATCTCCGCCACTTTGTTGTCGGGAAAACTGTACGCGGAATCAAAGTAGGGCGCGCTTCGTGCGCAGATGGTTCCAGAGAAATATCGATTTTTTAATCGCGCAGTAAGCGTATGGCTCTCCCCCTGACAAGGGGGAGTCGGAGGGGGGGTACTTTTGGTTGAAGGTCCCGCCATATTTGGCCTACGGCTTTAACCCTCCCAGCCTCCCCTTGTCAGGGGAGGAGAAAAACAGCGCACACCTGCACTCGTTGACGCTAAAGCGCCTATTACTTGGCACTCCCCATTCTCTGCTCATGCGTATGCAGCATTAGCTCCTGCTTGATTTCGCGCAGCTTGGCTTTGATGATTGCCTCGTTCTTGCTGCCGGTCCGCATCAGGATACGCTGGCCGATGGAACGCCCTTCGAGGTCTGGGTCGGCAAACTTGTAATACACGCCGGGCTGAACCAGCCTGACCGGCTCCTTGATGTCCGGCGCGGCCAGCAGGTCGTCGAGCGCCACGATCAGGCGGTCGTTGAAATATTTCTTCGGGTAGCCCAGCTCTTCGTAGGCCTGCTGGAACAGCGGATAGAGGCGGACATACAACCCGACCAGTTTTTTCGCATCAACCGCCTCGGCGAATTTCACATAGGGCGTGTAGCGCGCCGCATTCTTCGGGCTGATGGTCTGTTCGTTTTCTGTGCCTGCGATGATGAATTCGCCGGATGCCCGCTCGACCGGCATCACCCGCATCGGTGCGCGCCTGCCCGGCAGGTTGTCGATGGTGGCGACGATGTTCCGAATGATCCGCTCGGTGTGGAAGAGCTTCATCAGCGATTTGTTGCCGACCAGCCCGGTCAGGGCATCGAGCACGGAACTGTCGCTGTCAGCCAGCGCCGGTAGCGGCGGCGGTGCCGGGGGAGCCTCGATCACTTGGCGCACCTCCGGTTTGGGCGGCGGCGGAGGAGGTGGTGGGGCCGGAACCTTTACTGGTGCTGGTTCCGGCGGGCTATGCTGCCAGTAGTAATAGGCAGTGAGGACACCGAAGAAAACAACTACGCCAACAGCGACTGCAATCAGGGTGTTCTTTTTCACGGGTAGTCCTCCGCAATAAGTTACAGGGTGGTGAAAAACGCAGCGATGACCGTAACGAACACAACGCAGCAGATGATCGCCGCAGTAGTTTTGCAACACCTGCTGTTACGCCACCGTCACCTCTTTCGACGCATACACATCCTGAACCGCATTAAGCAGCGCGATGCCGTCCGGCACCGGTTTCTGGAACGCCTTGCGCCCGAGGATCAGCCCCATGCCTCCGGCGCGCTTGTTGATCACTGCGGTGCGCACCGCCTGCTGCAGATCGTTCTTGCCCGATTCGCCGCCGGAGTTGATCAGGCCCGCGCGCCCCATGTAGCAGTTCGCCACCTGGTAGCGCACCAAGTCGATCGGATGATCGGTGGTCAGTTCGCTGTAAACCTTGGGATGGGTCTTGCCGAACTTGATCGCGTTGTAGCCGCCGTTGTTTTCGGCCATTTTCTGCTTCACGATGTCGGCGTTGATGGTCACCGCGAGATGGTTGGCCTGTCCGGTCAGATCGGCGGACACGTGGTAATCCTTGTCGCCCACCTTGAACGCCGAGTTGCGCAAATAAGCCCACAGGATGGTCGCCATGCCGAGTTCATGCGCGTGTTCGAACGCCTCGGAGATTTCCTGTATCTGGCGGCGCGAATGCTCGGAGCCGTAGAACACCGTCGCGCCCACTGCCACCGCGCCCATGTCGAAGGCCTGATCCACGCTGGCGAACAGCGTCTGGTCGAATTCGTTGGGGTAGGTGAGCA
>CAZLJK010000195.1:0-1825 GCA_964559825.1 uncultured Sulfuricella sp.
CTACTTCGCGCACACGCTGGGTCTGGTCGCTTTTCGAAATCAGCACCGCATCGGCAGTTTCGACGACACATACATCCTCCATGCCGATGGCAGCGACCAGCCTCTTCTCGGCCCGGATCAGGCTGTTCTTGCAATCGACGGCGATGACGTTGCCTTGCAATGCATTGCCGTTCCCGTCCTTGGCGGATATTTCGTGTACCGCCTGCCAACTGCCGACATCGTTCCAGCCGATGTCGCAGGGGATCAGCGATACGCGGTCGGATTTTTCCAGCACGCCGTAGTCGATGGAGATGGAGGGCATGGCGGCAAAGTGCTTTTCGACGGCCTGCTGGAATGTTGCACCCGCACGGCTTTCGGTAATGATGGCTTGCACGATTCGATGAACCGCAGGCAGGTAGCGTTCGATCTCGGCCAGGATTGCCGAGGCGCGCCACACAAACATGCCGGAGTTCCAGTAATAGCCGCCTTCTTTAAGAAAATGCTCGGCGGTGGCATGATCGGGTTTCTCGGTAAAACGTTCGACCTCATAAACATTGGACTGAGGTTCGAGGACTGAGGACTGAGTAGAACCGTGCGCTGGCTTTTCACTCAGTCCTTCGTCCTCAGTCCTCAGTCCTGTTATCTTGATATAGCCGAAGCCGGTATCGGGGCGGGTGGGCTGGATGCCGAAGGTGATGAGCCTGCCACTTTCGGCAGCTTGAATCGCGATATTCAAATGAGCACGAAAACGCACCTCGTCCTTGATGATATGGTCGGCTGGCAGCACGGCCATGACCGGGTCGCCCCCCTCCGCCATCAGGTAAGCCGCCGCCAGCGCAATGGCCGGAGCGGTATTGCGGCCGACAGGCTCGAATAATGCCCGATATGGCAGTAGAGCGTGGTAGGCCTCGCCTCTGGCGTGAGACTCCTGCGTAACAATCAATATGCTGTCGGCATCAATTACCGGCGAGAGCCGCTCGATGGTGGTTTGCAGCAATGAGGTGTCGCCATCCAGCGCCAGAAATTGCTTGGGCAATTGCTGGCGCGACAGCGGCCATAAACGGCTGCCGCTGCCCCCGGCGAGAATGACTGCGTGGACGTTACTCATGGGCGCTCTCCAGCAATCCCTTCTGCTCCGCTTCGCGCTGCAATTCATCGATCTCTGCGCGCAGCCGCTCGTATTCCTGCACCTTGATTTGCAGAAACTCCACCGTCATGCGCGCTTTTTGTTCGACGCCTTTCGGGGTGAGCAGATAGGCATAGGCCAGCTTGTTGTCGCTGTTGCGGAAATTATTGACCTTCAGGCAGCCTTTTTCGACCAGCGCGTTGATGCAGAAATTGACCTTGCCAAGGCTGATACCCAGGCGTTTCGCCAGATCTCTCTGGGAAAGGCTGGGGTTGTTTTCCAGTGTCTTGAGCAGGCCGTAGCTTGTGTTGTCGTCGTTCACAGGGTGCGTTCAGTTGATGAACAGCGCGCATTACAGCAGCAGAGCCAGCCCCTGTCAAGTGCGCCCAACCGCAACAGCCGGCAGGTTTGGAGATGCCCGCGAAGCGCTATATCATTCGCCTGTTTACTCCCGAGCCTTTGCCATTCAAGACCGCCTGTGCCGAACCTCTCGAATATCCTGTTGATCAAGACTTCCTCGCTGGGCGATGTGCTGCACAATCTTCCGGTCGTGACGGATATTCGCAGCCACTTTCCCGAGGCGCGCATCGACTGGGTAGTGGAAGAGAATTTTGCCGCGTTACCCGCGTTGCATCATGGCGTGCGCGAGGTGATCCCGGTCGCGCTGCGCCGCTGGCGCGAATCATGGTGGGCGTCGCGCGGCGAGATTCGCGCCGCCTG
>CAZLJK010000196.1:0-1743 GCA_964559825.1 uncultured Sulfuricella sp.
AGTTGTAGAACACCCTGAAGATGCCCAGCATCTTCACGATGGTTTCCGGGTTGTAGGCGCTGTAGCCATGCCAAGTGCGCCCCGTGCTGCTGGCCGAACCTATCGGACGCTCCAAAATCGACAGTCGCCGCCGCACCTGCATGAAGAAGCAATCAATCGCGTGCAATGATGCCTTATTGTAGAGCCGCGCCAAATGATTTTCGTCGTAGTCCTTGTAGTCCGTCAGGTAGCAAACCGCTTTCTCCGGCTCACTCATGTTTGGAAAAGGGTGCAACATCCATCTGTCCTGCCACTTGCCGATGGCCGCCATGTGAGCGATGCGCTCCTTGATCAGCAGCGTTTCCAGTTCGGAGTCAGACAGGCCGGGATTGGCCTTGCGGGCATCCTCGAACGCAGCGCGGCTCAATGCGATAGCGGCACGCTTTTCGGCAATGGTCATTTCCTTGGCAATGCGCACATAAAAGGCATCCGCCCGGCGCGCGGTGATCTCCGGCTGGAATGCCGCCAAGCACGCGGCGCGCATCCCCGAATCCTGATCCAGAAAGAAACGCAGCTTCTCGATGCCGACGAACAGTCGCTTCAGGTAAAAGAAGTGGCCGTAGAGCGTGTATTCGGCGTGGATCTGCATACCCTTGGTGGGAAGCCGCTTCGCGCTGTCCTGCGTCTCGGACACTTCGACATCCTCGCGTTGCAAGGCGGAGACATATTCAGCTTCGATGTCGCTTTGCAGACTCTTCGCTGCTTGTTTGCGTTTAGCCTGTTTGCGAACGGCGGCATCATAGTCCTCCTTCAGCCAGCAGCGCGCATAGCGACGGAATGGCGGCTTGGCCTGATAGTCACCGGATACCAGCGCATCGGCTTCAATCACCTCTGAATCCACGGTCGCATCGTAGTTGAGGTGCATGCCGAAGACATAGCCGGTGTTGTTATCTGCGGTGCCGACCGCGTGCAGCATCACGTTGCGACGATCCGCATGGCGAGTCCAGTTCACGATGTAGTCCTGGCGGTCAACGCCCAGATACAGGCGTGGGATCGCCATCCCGGCCAGCAAGCGCTGTTCGCGGGCGGCGGCGAAGGCGAGGCACTGGCGATAGAGGAAGTCGATCTTGCCGTAGAGCGATTCGGGGCCGATATCAGCCACCTCACAAATACGCCGCATCGGTGACTTATTCATCAGCAGGGAGAAGATCAGCCGGTTCTTGTGTGGCTGTTTCTGGCCGGTGGTGGACTTGCCGACCGAGAAGGTCTTTTTGCAGATGTTGCAGCGGTAGCGACGCGACCCGGAATGGGTCAGTCCGATGGATTGGTAGCCCTTGCCAATGGGGACGGTGTGATTCGGGCAGGATTCGTCCGGGCAGGATGGTGCCGGCGCTATCGCCAATTCCTTGAGGAAGCGGGCGCGCTCCTCGGCGACAGCAATGTTGCTCTTGATTCTGGGCGTTTCGCCGCAGACGCAGCATTGAATACTGGGGATGTTGGCTCCGTGAGCCTGAAGAAGATAGGTGTCCTGATTTGTTTTGCCCCTGCCGCGCTCGATAGAGCTTTTGGGGGCGACACCATAGTTACTGCAAGCCGGATTCTTGCAGAAGTTCACTTGGATGCCGTCAGTTTCAGCGGGCACGCGGCCCGGTTTCGCTGCGGAAGAATTTATGCCGGAAATGATAATCCCCTCTAGCTCACACTAAAGGGGGGATTATACGCTACTTAGTTTAAAAGTCCACACACCTTTGCGGAACGGCTAGC
>CAZLJK010000197.1:0-1726 GCA_964559825.1 uncultured Sulfuricella sp.
ACAGCCTGAGTGTCAATGAATACAATGGCACGCAGAGTTTGCAGTTCATCATTCGACACTGGCAGGAAGCATAGACATGGACTTCGATCTCCTGCAAGGCAACGGGGTAGAGTCGCTGCCGCAGTTTCTCACCAGCCTCGCCATCGGCCTGCTGATCGGCCTGGAACGCGAGCGCAACCCATCGGCCAAGGCCGGGCTGCGCACTTTCGCGCTGGTCGCCGTATTCGGCACGCTGTCCGCCCTGCTCTCCGACAAACTCGATTCCCCGTGGATACTGTTTGCCGGGCTGCTTGCAGTAGCCGCCACGATCGTCGCCGCCTATTTCAACAAGCCCGTCGAAAAAGACGATCCGGGCACCACCACGGTGATCGCCCTGCTGCTGTGTTACGGGCTGGGCGCGATAGTCTGGTACGAACTTGCCAGGCTCGCCGTCATGCTGGCGATCGGCATCACTGCCCTGCTCTATTTCAAGCCGGAGCTGCGCGGCCTGTCGCAGCGGCTGACGCGCCGCGACCTAGTTGCCATACTGCAATTTTCGGTGCTGACCTTCATCATCCTGCCGATTCTGCCAGACCAGAATTTCGGCCCCTACGACGCATTCAATCCGCATCAGGCGTGGCTGATGGTCGTCCTGATATCCGGGCTCGGCCTGACGGGCTATGCGGCGCTGCATATCATCGGCAGCCGCTATGGCGCGCCGCTACTCGGCTTTCTCGGCGGCCTGGTTTCCAGCACCGCCACCACCATGATCTACGCCAGGCATGGCAAGAGCAATCCAGCCATGGAAAAACTCGCCACCCTGGTGATCGTGATTGCCAGCCTGGTGGTGCTGATCCGCTTGCTGGTGGTCAGCGCAGTGGTAGCCTACGGCGCCCTGCCGGCGCTGGCTCCCGTCCTGTTTGGCGGACTGCTGTGCGGGCTGCTCATCGTCGCCTTCCTCTGGCGCAAGACCGGCGCAGTCCAGGAGCTCTATATTCCGGAAACCAGAAACCCGGCGGAACTGCATGCCGCGTTCGGCTTCGGCCTGCTGTATGTGATCGTATTGCTCGGCGCAGCCTGGATGGCGGATATCGCCGGCAGCCAGGGTTTGTACGCCGTAGCCCTGGTGTCTGGTTTGACCGATGTCGATGCCATCACATTATCCAGCCTGCGCCTGTTCAACCTCGGGCAATTGAGCGAACAGCAAACCATCACGGCAATCGCGATCGCCTTCGTCGCCAACCTGGTCTTCAAGCTCGGCATGGCTCTCTTCATCGGCGGCAGGCAAGTCGCGAAATGGGTCGCCATCGGCTTCGCAGCGATGGCCGCCGGCGTGCTGGCCAGCCTGTTTGCGTTATAATTGCGCCCTTTCAGCACACGACAAAATCATGGAAGCCGAACAACTCAACGCCCTCTCCAACCAGCTGCAGGATTTAGGCCTACGCAGCGCGGAATTGCGGAGGTACCTTTGACTTCGATGCAAAACAAGAACGCTTAGTCGAAGTTTCGCAACTCGCCGAAGACCCCGCCATCTGGAATGACGCCAAACGCGCGCAGGAGCTGGGGCGCGAGCGCAAGATGCTGGAAGGCGTGGTGCTCGGCCTCAGGCAGATCCAGCAAGATCTTTCCGATGCCGCCGAGCTGTTCGAGATGGCAAAAGCGGAAAACGACGATGACAGTCTGAACAGCACAGCCGCAGACATCCGGGACATCGAGACGCGCATCGCGGACATGGAATTCCGCCGCA
>CAZLJK010000198.1:0-1705 GCA_964559825.1 uncultured Sulfuricella sp.
GTATAGCTGAAGTCGTCGCAGAACAGCACCTTGTAATTGCCGAACTGCGCGCCCAGCAGGCTGGCAAAACTGCCATGCAACAGTTTCATCACGCCGTTGGCCGCGTCGATTTGAATGCCTTCGTAGTCGTGGCGCGAATAGACGTTGCGCCCGAAGCGCGCCCAGTGTTCGCGCACGATATCTTCCACCGATTGTTTGCGCACCGCGAGGATGTTCAGCCAGAACAATACCGCCCACAACCCGTCCTTTTCGCGGATGTGATTCGAGCCGGTGCCAAAACTCTCTTCGCCGCACAGCGTCACCTTGCCCGCGTCCATCAGATTGCCGAAAAACTTCCAGCCGGTCGGGGTCTCGTAGCAGGGGATATTGAGCGCTGCAGCCACACGGTCTGCCGCCGCGCTGGTCGGCATGGAACGCGCGATGCCTGCCAGGCCCTGCTGGTAGCCCGGCACCAAATGAGCGTTGGCGGCAAGAATGGCGAGGCTGTCAGAAGGGGTGACAAAGAAATGCTTGCCGAGGATCATGTTGCGATCGCCGTCGCCGTCCGAAGCCGCACCGAAATCCGGTGCATTGCCGCCATACAGCGCTTCGACCAATTCATGGGCGTAAGTGAGGTTGGGATCGGGATGGCCGCCGCCAAAGTCCGGCAACGGCTCGGCGTTCATCATGCTATCCGGCGATGCGCCGAGGCGCCTGACAAAAATCTCGCGGGCGTACGGGCCGTTGACGGCGTGCATGGCATCGAACCTGATGCGGAAACCGCTGCTTAACAAAGCACGAATGGCCGCGAAGTCAAACAGCGATCCCATCAGATCGGCATAGTCGGCGACCGGATCGATAACCGACACGGCCATGTCGCCCAACTTGCTGTCGCCCAACTCATCCAGCGCAACATCTGGCGCAGCGGCGATGCGGTAGCGTGAAATCTGCCTGCTCACCGAAAAAATTGCCTCGGTGATCTTCTCCGGTGCCGGGCCGCCGTTGGCCGTGTTGTACTTGATGCCAAAGTCGCCGTCCGGCCCGCCGGGATTGTGGCTGGCGGACAGAATGATGCCGCCATGGGTTTGATATTTACGGATCACGCAGGAGGCGGCGGGTGTGGAAAGTATTCCACCCCTGCCGACCAGCACCCGCCCGAAACCATTGGCCGCCGCCATTTTGAGAATGATCTGGATCGCCTCGCGATTGTAATAACGGCCGTCACCGCCCAGCACCAGCACCGACCCCGCGGGCACGGCGATGCTGTCAAACAGAGCTTGCACAAAATTTTCCAGGTAGTGCGGCTGCTTGAAAGTACGCACATGCTTGCGCAGGCCGGAAGTGCCGGGCCTCTGGTCAAGAAATGGGGTGGTGGCAATAGTGTGGACCTGCATGTTCGTTCCTTCCGTTGGCTACGATCTTGGCTTTGGCATCTTATCAGGCATGCCTGTTTCCCTGCCCGGCAATTCCTGCAATAATTGCGAACGAAATAAATAATATTGAAAGCGGGATAAACGGATGCTGAGCCAGGATGATTTGAAACATGCGGTTGCGCGAGCCGCGATCGAGTATGTGCCGGCTGATTGCATCGTCGGTATAGGCACGGGCTCCACCGCCAACTTCTTCATCGACGAACTGGCTATGATCAAGCACAAGATACGCGGCGCGGTCGCCAGTTCGGAAGCCTCGGCAAAGCGTTTGCAGGGGCACGGTATCAAGGTGCTGT
>CAZLJK010000199.1:0-1669 GCA_964559825.1 uncultured Sulfuricella sp.
CCGCTGGATGCGATTCCCGATCTGTCCGACGTGCAGGTCATCATCTTCACCGGTTTCCCCGGGCAGGCGCCGCAGGTGGTCGAGGATCAGGTGACTTATCCGCTCACTACGGCGATGTTGTCGGTGCCCAGAACGGCGGTGGTGCGCGGCTATTCGTTTTTCGGTTTCTCGATGGTGTATGTGATTTTCGAGGACGGCACCGACATGTACTGGGCGCGCACCCGTGTACTGGAATACCTGAACTATGCCGCCGACCGTCTGCCTGCCAGCGTCGCGCCGAAGCTGGGGCCGGATGCCACCGGTGTCGGCTGGATCTACGAGTATGCGCTGGTGGACAAGTCAGGCCGCCATGATCTGTCGCAACTGCGCTCGATCCAGGACTGGTATCTGCGCTATCCGCTGCAGACGGTGGATGGGGTCTCCGAGGTCGCTTCCATCGGCGGTTACGTCAAGCAGTATCAGGTTGAAGTCAAACCGGACGCGCTACTCGCCTACAACATCCCGCTCGCCAAGGTCAAAATGGCCATTATGCGCAGCAACAACGATGTGGGCGGCCGTCTGGTGGAAATGGGCGAGACCGAATACATGGTACGTGCTGCCGGCTATATCAAGAGCCTGCATGATCTGGAAGTGATCCCGGTCGGCGTGGATGCGAACGGCACACCGATTTATCTCAAGCAACTGGCGAACATTCATCTCGGCCCGGAGCTGCGCCGTGGCTTGGCCGAGCTCAACGGCGAAGGCGAAGTGGCCGGCGGCATCGTTGTGATGCGCTAT
The DNA here is from genome assembly GCA_964559825.1 of uncultured Sulfuricella sp. Taxonomy (GTDB): domain Bacteria; phylum Pseudomonadota; class Gammaproteobacteria; order Burkholderiales; family Sulfuricellaceae; genus Sulfuricella. The sequence continues at coordinate 778 of CAZLJK010000199.1, forward strand.
GGCGAGAACGCCCTGGCCACCATCGAAGGGGTGCGCGCAAAGCTCGACAGTCTCAAGAAGGGGCTGCCGGAAGGCGTGGAGATCGTTCCGGTCTATGACAGGGGTGACCTGATCGAACGTGCCGTGGACAACCTCAAGTTCAAGCTGGTAGAGGAATTCATCATAGTCGCGCTGGTCTGCCTGCTGTTCCTGATGCATGTCAGAAGCGCACTGGTCGCCATCATCAGTCTGCCAGTCGGAATTTTGATTGCGTTCCTGATCATGCGCTGGCAGGGTCTGTCCGCCAACATCATGTCGCTGGGAGGTGTCGCCATTGCCATCGGCGCGATGGTGGACGCGGCCATCGTGATGATCGAGAACGCGCATAAGCATCTGGAACGGCTTGAACGAGGGGGTGAGGGAAAGGGAGAGCATGTTGAATCAACAGTCCACTCCCGCGCCCAGGCCATCCTCACTTCCTGCAAGGAAGTCGGCCCGGCCCTGTTCTTCTCGCTGCTCATCATCACTGTTTCGTTCGTGCCGGTATTTACCCTGCAGGCGCAGGAAGGGCGAATGTTCGCCCCGCTGGCGTTCACCAAAACCTATTCCATGGCTGCCGCCGCATTGCTTGCGGTCACCCTGGTGCCGGTGCTGATGATGCTGTTCATTCGCGGCAAAATCATGCCGGAGGCGAAGAATCCTCTGAACCGATTTATGATCTGGGTTTATCGCCCGATCATTACCTGGGTAATGCGCTGGAAGAAAGCCACTATCGTCGTCGCGCTGGTGGTGATGGGTATTTCCATCTATCCGGCGGCCAGGCTGGGTTCGGAATTCATGCCGCCACTGGATGAGGGGGACGTGCTGTACATGCCGACCACCTATCCCGGCATTTCCATCACCAAGGCGAAGG
>CAZLJK010000200.1:0-1610 GCA_964559825.1 uncultured Sulfuricella sp.
CGGCCTGTTCGCAGCCGAAGGCGATGCCCTTGATGACCTCGGTGGCGGCCTCCACATCCAGCTTGCCGCAGGCGAAGTAATCGAGGAAGAACAGCGGCTCCGCGCCCTGCACCAGGATGTCGTTGACGCTCATGCCGACCAGGTCGATGCCGACCGTGTCGTGGCGGTTCAGCTCGAAGGCGAGTTTCAGCTTGGTGCCGACGCCGTCGGTGCCGGACACCAGCACCGGTTCGCGATATTTTTTGGAAATCTCCACCAGCGCGCCGAAGCCGCCGATGCCGCCCAGCACTTCCGGGCGCATGGTGCGTTTGGCAAACGGTTTGATGTTTTCGACGAGGCGGTCGCCCGCATCGATATCGACGCCGGCATCGCGGTAAGACAGTGAACTGGAGGGGTTCAAGTTGAGTTCTCGCTTTCTAGAAGGTAAAGTGCCGCAAATATCCTTGCGAATTTTACCCGAAATGACCCTGTCCCGCTTTGCCGCCGTGCAATGGCTGTCCTTTACCGCCGCCGCCGTTCTGCTGCTGTATCTGCTCGGCCCGATCCTCACCCCGTTCGTCGCGGCGGGCATTCTTGCCTACATCTGTAACCCGCTGGTGCAGCGGCTGAGCGCCCGGAAAGTCCCGCGCACATTGGCGGTGGCGCTGGTGATGGGCGGCCTGCTGCTGCTGTCCGGTCTGCTGCTGCTGATCATGCTGCCGCTGCTGGAAAAAGAAATCGGCCTGTTCATGGCGCGCCTACCGGACTGGATCGAGGCGGCGCGCGCGCATCTGTTGCCGAAGTTGCAACAATGGTTCGGGGCGGATTTGCACTGGGATAGCCAAACGGTAAAAAACGCGCTGCTGAGCCACTGGCAAAGTGCGGGCGGCGCTGCCGGAAAACTGCTGCCCTGGCTCGGCAGCGGCGGCGGCGCGATCGTCGGTGTGCTGGTCAATTTGCTGTTGATCCCGGTGGCGATGTTCTACCTGCTGCGCGACTGGGACGACCTGATGGCGCGCATCGACAATCTCACCCCGCGCCACTGGCACAGCAAGGTAACGGAAATCGCAACCGAGGTGGATCGCGTGCTGGCGGAATTCCTGCGCGGGCAGATTTCCGTGATGCTGCTGATGAGCGTGTTCTATGTCGTGGCGCTGTGGCTGGCCGGGCTCGAGTTTGCGCTGCCCATCGGCATCGTCGCCGGGATGCTGGTATTCGTGCCCTATCTGGGCATGATCATCGGCCTGTCGCTCGCGACGCTGGCGGCGCTGATGCAATTTCCCGGCTTCGGCGGCGTGCTATGGGTGTGGGCTGCGTTCGGCGCGGGGCAACTGATTGAAGGGATGCTGGTCACGCCGTGGCTGGTCGGCGACCGTATCGGCCTGCATCCGCTGGCGGTGATTTTCGCGCTGCTCGCCTTCGGGCAAATGTTCGGCTTCTTCGGCCTGCTGCTGGCATTGCCGCTCTCCGCGATCCTGCTGGTCGCGCTGCGCCACGGCAAGGCGTGGTATCTGGGCAGCGAAATGTACCGCAAACCATGAGCCAGTTACTGCTCGACATTGCTCCAGAGCGGCAGCCGACCCTCGACAATTTCGTCGCGGGCCGCAATCTGGAATTGCTTTCGGCTTTGC
>CAZLJK010000201.1:0-1608 GCA_964559825.1 uncultured Sulfuricella sp.
AAAGATGATCGCGTTGCGCAAGGAAATAACCGCTTTCGCGGATTTCGATAACCGGCAATTGTTCGTAGTGGGCAACACCAACCTGCTGGTTTTTTCCAGAACCGACCAGCAAAATAGCCGTAACAAAATATTGGTGATCTGTAACTTCAATGTTGAGGCACAGCCACTCCAGATTGCCCCATTACTGTCGCACGGCTTGTTTCAGCAAGGCGGCATGAAAGATATCTGTTCTGGTGAACGCATCACGGTGGAAAATGATGCGCTCATGATTCCGCCGCTTTCATGCTATTGGCTGGCCGACTGACAAACAAGGAGAGAAACATGATCATGAAATGTCTTTTCCCGGTAGCCGGTTACGGCACCCGCTTCCTTCCCGCAACCAAGGCACAACCCAAGGAGATGCTGCCGATCCTCACCAAGCCACTCATCCAGTATGGCGTGGAGGAAGCGTTCGCGGCAGGCATGAAAAACATCGCCTTCGTCACCGGACGCGGCAAGCGCGCCATCGAGGATCACTTCGATGTCACCTACGAACTGGAAGACCAGATCAGCGGTACCAGCAAGGAAAATCAGCTGGACGGCATCCGCGAACTGATAGAACTATGCACCTTCTCCTACACGCGACAGACGCATATGCGCGGGCTGGGCGATGCCATCCTCACCGGCGAAACGCTGATCGGCGATCGGCCTTTCGGGGTGATCCTGGCCGACGATCTGTGTGTCGGCGAGCCGGATGGCGTCATGGCGCAGATGGTGCGGGTTTACGAAAAATATCATTGCAGCATTGTCGCGGTGGAAGAGGTGCCCATTGAGGAAGTCGGCAAATACGGTGTTGTCAAAGGCCTGCAACTGGATGACAGCCACATTCGGGTCGAGTGCATGGTGGAAAAACCGGCGCCGCAGGATGCCCCGTCCAACCTTGCCGTCATCGGGCGCTACATCCTGACGCCCGATATATTCGAGATACTGAGGAACACGCCGCCCGGCAAGAATGGCGAAGTGCAGCTCACCGATGCGCTGCAATCCCAGGCGGCAAACGGCAAGGTGATCGCGTACCGCTTTCAGGGAAAGCGCTTCGATTGCGGCAGCGTCGAAGGCTTCGTAGCGGCCACCAACTTCTTTTTCAGTTGCCGGGAAGACGCGCGATAATATAACAGGCGGCCAATGACAGCCCCGGATGACAGGGAAGGCACGAATGCCGAAAACGATCATCATTAGCGACCTGGATGGAACGCTGCTCGATTCGGCGAATTATTCCTTTGCTGCGGCACTACCTTCACTGGGGATGATTCGCGCGCGGGGCGTGCCGCTCGTCCTTTGCTCCAGCAAGACGCGCGCGGAGATGGAAGTCTATCGCCGGCGCCTGGATAACAGCCATCCGTTCATCGCCGAGAATGGCGGCGGGATATTCATTCCGAATGGGTATTTTTCCGTTGCGGCCCATGCCATGGAATCCGCCATGGAATCCGGCGATTGCCGGGCCATCATGCTCGGCACGCCCTATGCGGAGATCAGAAAACGCTTCGTCCGGCTGCGCGAACAACTCGGAATAAAAGTGCGCGGTTTCGCGGACATGACTGCCGAAGAAATCGCCGCCTTGACCGGCCT
>CAZLJK010000202.1:0-1531 GCA_964559825.1 uncultured Sulfuricella sp.
ACGCCGTTGCTCAGCGACAGACCGAGCACGCTGAGCGTCTGGCTCAGGTATATCTGGATGTAAATATCCTTGATGACCGGCAGACTCATCCTGAGCCGGTCCAGCGTCAGCTTGCCCGCTTTGCTCCTGATCCAGGTGATTATTGCCCAGGCGCCGGCAGCCAGCGCGATCAGGATATATAACCAGTAATTGAGGATGAGTGCGGACGTTGCCATCAGAAAAAGCGTGGTGACCGGCAACTGGTCGTGTATGGAGGAAAACAGCGATTCGAACTTGGGAAAGATCGCAACCAGCACAAAGACGATGACCGCAATCGAAAACACGATCAGAAACGCCGGATAAGACAGGGCGGAAACGATGTTGCTGCGCAGCTGGCTGTTTTTTTCATCCATCCTGAGCAGTTGCGCCAGCACCTGGGGCAGAAAGCCGCCTTCCTCGGCGGCGGCAACCAGGCTGATGTAGGTGCCCGAGAACATTTCAGGATGTGCTGCCAGCGCCGCCGAAAAGGTCTTGCCTTCGCTGATGATAGCGGCCAGCGATCCGATGATTTCTGTCAGCAGGGGTTCGTCGGTCTGGAGTTGCATCGCCTTGAGCGCTTCCAGCAGGCTGACGCCGGTTTCCAGCAACAGCGACAGGCTCTCGGTGAATACCATGCGCTGCTTGAGGCTGATTCTGGGCGCGCCAAAGCGGATTTCCATGTTCAGGCCGCGCCTGGCCGGCTTGCCGTGTTTGCTTTTTTCGGCGGATGCTTGCGGTTGGTTGATTTCGATCGCCATGACGGTCAGCTAGAGTGAATGACGCGTGAGACTTCCTCGATGGTCGTGCGCCCATCGAGCACGCGCTTGATGCCGTCGTCGAACAACGTCGGGTAACCTTCCGCTTTCATGAAGGCCTTTAATTCTTCCTTGTTCGGATTCCTGGCCATCAGCCGTTGCAGGCCGTCGCTGGATTCGATGATCTCATGGATGCCCAGACGGCCGCGGTAGCCGGAGTCGTAACACGCGGAACAGCCGCAGCCTCGCGTCAGTCTTGCCCCATCGGGCCAGTTGTATTTCTCCACCAGTTCCGGCGGCGGCAGATAGGTGGTCTTGCATGCGGGGCATACCCCGCGCACCAGGCGCTGCGCGACCACGCCCGCCAGCGCGGAGGAAAGCAAATAGGGCTCCACCCCCATATCCATCATGCGCGAGAGCGCGCCCACGGCATCGTTGGTATGCAGCGTCGACAGCACCAGGTGGCCGGTGAGGGCGGATTGAACGGCGATCTCCGCCGTTTCACGGTCACGGATCTCGCCGACCATGATGATGTCCGGGTCCTGCCGCAGCACGTGTTTGAGCATCTTCGCGAAGGACAGTCCGATCTGCTCGTTGACCTGGTTCTGGTTGATGATGTCGAGCTGGTATTCCACCGGGTCTTCAATCGTGACGATGTTCTTCTCGATGCTTTTCAAATGATTGATCGAGGCATACAGGGACGTGGTCTTGCCGCTGCCGGTGGGGCCGGTGACCAGGATCAGGCCATGGCTGCGGCC
>CAZLJK010000203.1:0-1501 GCA_964559825.1 uncultured Sulfuricella sp.
AAAACAATCCATGAGTGACGCAGCAATGAAAACTTTTTTTGGCCTGATTTTCGCAGTATTTTCCCTTATGGCCGGCGTAAGCGCGCAGGCCGGCTTGCAAGAGGGGGTCACTGCTTACAAGAGGGGACATTTTTCTGTCGCGCTAAAGGAGCTGCTGCCTTTTGCGGAGAAGGGGGATGCGAAAGCGCAAGCGATCCTCGGGCAAATGTACAGCAGCGGAAGCGGTGTTCCGCAGAATCACGCGAAAGCGGCATTCTGGTATCGCAAGGCGTCCGAGCAGGGGCATGTGAAGGCACAAACATCCCTGGGCGTCATGTACAAGGAGGGGATAGGGGTGCCGCAGGACGAGAGGGAGGCAGCCTCATGGTTCCACAAGGCCGCCGAGCAAGGCCATGCAGAGGCGCTGTATACCCTCGCCGGGATGTATGAAAGAGGGCAAGGCGCAGTACAGGCCGACCTGGTGCAGGCGCACAAGTGGTTCAATATAGCCGTAGCGGCCGGTTTTGACATAGCCCAGGATAACCTGGAAGAGATCGAAGCGAAGATGAGCCGCGAGCAAATCGAAACGGCGCGCTCAATGGCAAAGGAATGGCTGGCGACGCACAAGTTGCCCACTCATAGCGGCCCTTTAAAATAAATCAGGGCTTCCGCCTGTCCGGCCGGTCGCGCGACGGGATGCGGTAGAGCCAGATCACCATCGTCAGGCCGAATAAAGCCAGCGCCAGCTGCAACCGGCCATCCCGGATGAAGAACAGTATCGAGCTGCCGAAGGTCAGGGTCATCGTGGCCACAGCTACCAGCTTGATCCGCCACGGGATGCTCCGGTAGCTGCGCCATTCGGCGATCAGCGGCCCGAATGCCGGATGGTTCATCAGCCAGTTGTAGAAACGATGCGACGAGCGGGCGTAACAGGCAGTGGCCAGCAGCAGGAACGGCGTAGTCGGCAGGATCGGCGTGAATATGCCGATGATGCCGACCATCAGGAACAGCGTGCCCAGCGCGGCGAAAGCAAGCCGCACCCACAGGAAGCGATGCTTGCGCACCTCATGGCTATAGTCCCGGCGCTCGATAGACCTGGCCCGGCTCAATCCACACCTCTCAACATCCCGATGAATCGCTCGATTTCTTCTCGCGACATGCGCCGCGATGCCTCGAATTGCGCATGGGTTTCCGGGTGCTGCATATCCAGGCGGATGCCCCACAGCGGACGGATGCTGGTGGGCAACATGGCGTAACGCACGTCGCCGAGCAGGCCAGGATCCTCCGGGTGCAAGGCCAGATAGCCGTCCGAGAAGAAGTCGAAGCGCAGGATGTCCCGGTGCAGCACCGAAGCGGGAGCAAGCCCGGGCATGTCACGGGATAGATTGAATGCGGGCGCAGTGGTTCCCGGATAGACCCGCCCTGCCCCTCCCACGCCGACCCGCACCGCATCGACATGATAAGCATCGCCGGAGCGGTAGATCGAGCGCCACAGCAGCAGGTTGCCCATGGTCGGCTTGAC